>CAVUJN010000026.1:0-123031 GCA_963741765.1 uncultured beta proteobacterium | reverse complement strand
TCTTCATGGCACTCTCCTTACAATACTTCACGCACATCGGCAAAACGTCCGGCAATCGCCGCTGCTGCCGCCATCGCCGGGCTGACCAGGTGGGTGCGCCCGCCCGGACCCTGACGTCCCTCGAAATTTCGGTTCGAGGTCGAGGCGCAACGCTCGCCCGGCTCAAGGCGGTCGGCGTTCATCGCCAGGCACATCGAACAGCCCGGCTCGCGCCATTCAAAACCGGCGGCGACGAAAACCTTGTCCAGCCCCTCGGCCTCTGCCTGGCGTTTGACCAGGCCCGAACCCGGCACCGCCAGCGCCAGTTTGATATTGGCTGCAACATGGCGTCCCTTGAGCACCGATGCAGCCGCACGCAGATCTTCGATGCGGGAATTGGTGCAGGAACCGATGAATACCTTGTCAATGGCAATCTGACTGATCGGCGTATTCGGATTCAGCCCCATGTAGTGCAGCGCGCGCTCCATGCCCTCGCGCTTGACCGGATCGGTTTCCTTAGCCGGGTCGGGAACGGCCGCATCGATGGCGACGACCATTTCCGGCGAGGTCCCCCAGGTCACCTGCGGGCGAATATCTTCAGCCTTCAAGGTGATCACGCGATCGAACTGCGCGCCGGTATCGGAATGCAGCGTGCGCCAGTAGGCCACTGCCTTGTCCCAGATTTCGCCCTTGGGCGAGAAAGGACGGTCTTTCAAATAATCGATGGTTTTGTCGTTCGACCGCAACGAAGCCCATCCGCGCACCGCCTTCGATGGCCATGTTGCAGAGGGTCATGCGGCCTTCCATGGAGAGACTGCGAATGGCACTGCCGCCAAACTCGATGGCGTAACCGTTGCCACCCGCCGTGCCAATGGTGCCGATGATGGCCAGCGCCACGTCCTTGGCGGTCACGCCCTTGCCGAGCTTGCCCTCGACGGCGATCAGCATGGACTTCGACTTCTTCTGCAGCAGGCACTGGGTCGCCAGCACATGCTCGACTTCCGAGGTCCCGATACCGTGCGCCAGGCAGGCGAAGGCGCCATGCGTCGAGGTGTGCGAATCGCCGCAGACGACCGTCATGCCCGGCAGCGTCGCACCGTTTTCCGGCCCGACCACGTGCACGATGCCCTGCTTCGGGTCCTTGAACGGAAAATAGGCCAGCGCGCCGACTTCGCGGATATTGGCGTCCAGCGTCTCGACCTGCTGTCGCGAAACCGGATCCTTGATTCCCTCGTCCCAGTGATCGGTAGGCGTATTGTGGTCGGCCGTGGCGACGATCGACGAAACCCGCCACGGCTTGCGCGCGGCCAGCTTCAGCCCCTCGAAAGCCTGCGGGCTGGTCACTTCGTGCACCAGGTGACGATCGATATAGAGAAGCGCCGTGCCATCAGCTTCCTGATGCACGACGTGGTTCTCCCAAAGCTTGTCGTAAAGTGTCTTCGACATGGGGGTCAAGTGATCTGTAAAACGTTGAATTATTGCACAGGATAAGCCGTTTTTGGCCCCGACGCGCCGTTGACCGCGGCATCCTCCCCCACCCAGCGCCAGACCAGCGCAAAGCCGGCTGCGGCAAAAAGGGACGCCAGCGTATAGGTCCAGCCGGCACCGATGCCATCCCAGGTCCAGCCGCTGATTAGGCCGCCGAGCAAGCCGCCGGCCCCGAACGAAATACTCGAATACAACGCCTGGCCGCGACCCTGCGCCCGCCCGGGAAACCAGTGGTTGATCGCGGCGATGGCCGAAGCGTGGTAGGCGCCGAAGGTCAGCCCGTGCAGCAACTGGGCCAGCACGACGATGGCCGGCGATTCGACCCCCCAGCCGATCAGCAGGAAGCGCAGCACGGCGGCGGCAAAACTGGCCAGCAGGATGGTGCGCAAGGAATAGCGCGAGCTCAGCCGCGCCATCAGCATGAACACCACGATTTCGGCCAGCACGCCAAGCGACCACAGGCCGCCGACCTCGGCCTTGCTGTAACCGTTGGCGGCCAGGTGGATGGAGTAGAAAACGTAGAGGGCGCCATGTGCCGCCGACATCGCGAAACAGGCGGCGAGCAGCGCCCGCACGCGTGGCTGGCGAAGAATGTTGGCAACCGGCAGACTGTCATGCGGATGCGCGGCGACCGGCGCATCGGGCAGCGCCGTGGCCAGCAGCAGAATGCCGGCCAGGATGCCCCAGCATACCCAGAGCAAGCCGTTGAGCGGCAGCACATCGAGCACTGCGCCGGTTCCCAGCACGGCGACGATGAAGCCGACCGACCCCCACAGTCTGATGCGGCTGTAGCGCCCACGCTCGTCGCGCAGGTGATCGAAGGTCAGGGTTTCGACCAGCGGCAGCGCGGCACTCCAGAAAAAGGCCAGAACGGCCATTGCGACCAGCATTCCCGGGAGGCGGTCGAGCCAGAAAAAGGCGGTAAACCCGGCCAGCGAAAGCATGCCGGCAACCCGGATGATGGCCATGCGCCGTCCGAAGCGATCGGCCAGCCAGCCCCAGAGGTTGGGGCCGAAGAGACGCATCAATTGCATCTGCGACATCAGCAGGCCGATGTCCCAGGCCGAAAAATTCAGGGATTGGAGATAGAGCCCGAAATAGGGCGAAAACGCGCCGATGAAGGCGAAATAGAAAAAATAATAGCCCGAGAGGCGCCAGTAAGGCAGTGCATGCATCCGGTGATTTTACCGGATGCAGCGTCGGGAAAAGGCGCGGATCAGGCCTTTGCGGCTTGCTGGCCGGCGCGATAGGCGAGCAGCATGTGATAGAGCTCGTCCTTGAGCTTGACGCGCTGCTTCTTCATGTCTTCAAGCGTGAAATCAGCCACCGGCATGTCATGTTCTTCGAGGTCCTCGACCTTTCCGGTCAGGCGATGGTAGCTGTCAAACAGCTTGGCAAAATGGGCATTGCCGCCCTTCAACGCATTGATGGCGTCGTTCATCTCCGGAAAATCGTGGTGGAGGTCATGATGTTCCACTTGCATGTTGTTCTCCCTTTGCAACTCGTCCGCAATATCAGCGACAAAAAAACCTTGGATTTTACGTGATTTTTCCCGGAATGCGCGGTGTTTGGCACACGACATCGCCACATTGCGCGCGCTGGCGCAAGGCGTGTTCGATCAGGACCAATGCCAGCATCGATTCGGCGATCGGCGTCGCGCGAATTCCGACGCAGGGATCATGCCGCCCCTGGGTAGCGACTTCGATGGCCCGGCCCTGGCTGTCGATCGAACGCCGCGGCTGTGCAATCGACGAAGTCGGCTTGATCGCGACGTTGACGACGATCTCCTGGCCGGTCGAAATGCCGCCGAGAATACCGCCGGCGTGGTTGGTGACGAAGCCTTCCGGGATCATTTCATCGCTGTGCTCGCTGCCCTTTTGCGCCACCGAGGCAAATCCGGCACCGATTTCGACGCCCTTGACCGCGTTGATACCCATCATCGCGTAGGCGATCTCGGCATCCAGCCGGTCATAAACCGGCTCGCCCCAGCCCGGCGGCACGCCGGTCGCGGCAACGGTAATCTTCGCCCCGACCGAATCGAGCGACTTGCGCAGGCTATCCATATAGCTTTCCAACTCGGGCACCAAGCCGGCGTTGGGTGCGAAAAACGCATTGCCATCGATGTCGGCGGCGGACACGAACGGGATGTCGATCGGTCCGAGGGCGCTCATCCAGCCGCGAATGCTCACACCGTAGCGCTCCGCCAGCCACTTGCGGGCAATCGCCCCGGCGGCGACGCGCACGGCCGTCTCGCGCGCCGAGGAGCGGCCACCGCCGCGGTAATCGCGAAAGCCGTATTTTTGGGTATACGTGTAGTCCGCGTGTCCGGGACGAAAGGTCTCGGCGATGTTGCCGTAATCCTTGCTGCGCTGGTCCTGGTTGCGGATCAGCAGCGCGATCGGCGTGCCGGTGGTCCTGCCCTCGAAGACGCCCGAGAGAATTTCGACGGTATCCGACTCGCGGCGCTGCGTGACATGGCGCGACGTGCCCGGCTTGCGCCGGTCCAGTTCGCCCTGGATATCGGCTTCGCACAGCGCCAGCCCGGGCGGACAACCATCGACCACGCAACCGATTGCCGGACCATGCGATTCGCCAAACGAGGTAACGGAAAACAGGGTGCCAAAAGTGTTGCCGGACATGGAGGAGGTCAGTCTAGAATGGAGCGCAGAGTTTAACATGCCGATCAAAAAGACCCCTCGCCACGCCATCGATATCAGTGAAGAAAATGGCGTGCGCTATCTGCACTTCGGCTCGGACTGGGTGCAGGGTGCCATGCGCGTCGCGCGTCCGTGGTCGCTGGAACTGGCCTACACGCGCGAAATGATGGCCGGACTGCTGTTGCGCGGGGAAGCAGGCTGGCCGCGCAGCGCCCTGCTGGTCGGGCTGGGCGCCGGATCGCTGGCGAAATTCGTTTTCCGCAATTTTCCGGATTGCCGCAGCACGGTCGTCGAGATCAACCCGCAGGTCGAAGCCATCGCCCGCCAGTATTTCAGGTTGCCGGACGACCCGTTGCGCCTGGCCGTAGTTATCGACGACGCCGCCGACTTCATGCCGGCCGGTCAGCGCCGCTACGATTACATCCTGGTCGATGGCTTCGACCCCGACGCCCGCGCCGGCAGGCTCGACACCCTGCCCTTCTACCTGGCCTGTCGCGCCCGGCTCAGTGACAATGGCCTGTTCTGCGTCAATCTGCTCGGGCGCAGCAAGGGCTTCGCCGCCAGCGTCGCCCGCCTTGAAGAGGCTTTTGACAAGCGTGTCGCAGTCTTTCCTTCGTGCGACAGCGGCAACACCATCGCCTTCGCGACCGCCGGCACGCCGCTCGAAATCCCGATTGATGAAATGCGGGCACGCGCGCAACGCCTCAAAAAGGACACCCGCCTCGATCTGCTGCCGACGATCAGCCGCCTGCAACTTGCCTGCCCGCTGCCCGGCGGTATCTTCAAGCTCTAGCCGCCTTGATTTTTGACGATTTTTCGCGGTTGACCGCGCCGAATCGTTTAGTCGCGGAAATTTCCGTACTTGATCGGGAAATCGGTAATCGACTTGGTGATCAGGGCAATGCACCCCTGCAGGTCATCGCGCTTGGCGCCCTGGATGCGCACGGTATCGCCCTGGATCGAGGCCTGCACCTTGAGTTTGCCGTCCTTGACCAGTTTGACGATCTTCTTGGCCAGATCGCTGTCGATACCGTCCCTGATCTTCATTTCCTGCTTGACCTTGTTGCCGGAAACGCTGATCACCTTCTGGTGATCGAGGCGCTTGACGCTTTCCTTTTCCTTCTTTTCCATGGCCGGGAAAAGCAGGTCCTTGATCTGGTCGAGCTGGAAATCGGAATCGCCGTGCAAGGTGATGAGCTTGTCCTTCTCGTTCAACTCGACCTTGGCGCTGGTGCCCTTGAAGTCGTAGCGGTTGTCGATCTGGCGTGACGTAACATCGATGGCGTTCTTCAACGCCACCATGTCGGCTTCGGAAGTGAAGTCAAAGCTCGGCATTTTGCTTATCCAAAGTGGCAAACGTAATGATACGGCTCGTCGCAGGCAATCTCGAACGAGGAATTTCCGGGCACGTTGAACGACTGGCCATCGCCGTAGGTCTTCCAGTCGCTTTCGCCCTTGAGCCTGACGCGGCAGGCACCACCGACGCCTTCCATGATTTCCGGCGCGCCGGTATTGAAGGTCAGGCTCGACGGCATGATGACGCCGACCGTTTTCTTCGTACCGTCGGCCAGCACCACCGTATGGCTGACGCACTTGCCGTCGAAGTAAACGTTGGCCTTCTTTAGCACTGAAACATTGTCGTATTGCGACATTAGATCCCCCAGAGTTTCTGAATGATTGCCTTGGCGATGAATCCGACCATGCCGAACGACAGGACGAAGAAGAGAATCATCGTGCCCGTCTTGCCGGCTTTCGATTTCCAGGCAATCTCGCCGACGATGAACAGCATGAACAGCATGAACGCGCCCACCCCCCAGGTTGCGCCGAAATTCGCAAGCTGTTCCTCGGTAAAACCGAAAAGGGTGCCGGCTTCCATTGCCTAGCCCTTTTTAACTGCCGTGGGTTTTCTGGCCGGAGCCTTCTTGACGGCTGGCTTGGCGGCAGCTTTCCGGCCCCCCGCCTTGCCGGTCTTGCGCGCGGCCAGGTTGGCGGCGATGCGCATGCGCAACGCGTTCAGCTTGATGAAGCCGCCGGCATCGCGCTGGTCGTAGGCACCGGCGTCGTCCTCGAAGGTTGCGATGGTCGAATCGAACAGCGAATCGGTATTCGAGTCGCGACCGACGATGATCACGTTGCCCTTGTACAGCTTCAGGCGAACCATCCCATTGACGCTTTCCTGCGTATGGTCGATCAGCACCTGCAGCGCCTTGCGCTCCGGGCTCCACCAGTAGCCGTTATAAACCAGGCTGGCGTAGCGCGGCATCAGGTCGTCCTTGAGGTGGGCCACTTCGCGGTCGAGCGTCACCGATTCGATGGCGCGGTGGGCGCGCAGCAGGATCGTGCCGCCCGGGGTTTCGTAGCAGCCGCGCGACTTCATGCCGACGTAGCGATTCTCGACGAGGTCGAGACGGCCGACGCCATGCTTGCCACCAATCTGGTTCAACAGGGCCAGTACGTCATGCGCCTTCATTTTCTTGCCATTCACCGCCACCACGTCACCCTTGACGAAGTCGAGGTCGAGGTACTCAGCCTTGTTCGGCGCTTTTTCCGGCGACACCGTCCACCGCCACATCGATTCTTCGGCCTCGGCTGCCGGATCTTCGAGATGGCGGCCTTCGTAGGAAATATGCAGCAGGTTGGCGTCCATCGAATACGGCGAGCCGCCCTTCTTGTGCTTCATGTCGATCTCGATGCCGTGCGTTTCGGCATAGGCCATCAGCTTCTCGCGCGACAGCAGGTCCCATTCGCGCCACGGGGCGATGACCTTGATGCCCGGCTTCAACGCATAGGCGCCGAGCTCGAAGCGCACCTGGTCGTTGCCCTTGCCCGTCGCGCCATGACAGATGGCATCGGCGCCAGTTTCATTGACGATGTCGATCAGGCGCTTGGCGATCAGCGGCCGGGCGATCGAAGTGCCGAGCAGGTACTCGCCTTCATAGACGGTATTGGCGCGGAACATCGGAAACACGAAATCGCGCACGAACTCCTCGCGCAGATCGTCGATGTAGATGTTCTTCGGCTTGATTCCCGCCTTCAGCGCCTTGGCGCGCGCTGGCTCGAGTTCTTCGCCCTGGCCGAGGTCGGCGGTGAAGGTGACGACCTCGCACTTGTAAACATCCTGCAGCCACTTGAGGATGACCGAGGTATCCAGACCGCCGGAATAGGCCAGCACAACCTTCTTGATGTCGCTCATTTTCGTTCCCTTATTGTGTTTGAATCCTGCCGAGAAGGAGAAACTCGATCAGGGCCTTTTGTACGTGAAGCCGGTTCTCCGCCTCATCCCAAACTACCGATTGCGGGCCGTCGATCACCTCGGCCGTTACTTCCTCGCCGCGATGCGCCGGCAGACAGTGCATGAAAATCGCCTCGCTGTCGGCGACACGCATCATGTCGCCATCGACGCACCAGTCGGCGAACGCCTTGATCCGCGCCTCGTTCTCGGCCTCGAAGCCCATCGAGGTCCAGACGTCGGTGGTCACCAGATCGGCGTCCCGGCAGGCATCCATCGGATCGGCGAAGACTTCGAAATGCGCCGCGTCGACGCCGGCAATCAGTTCCGGCTGCAAGGCATAGCCCGGCGGGGTCGACAAGTTGACCTTGAAATCCAGCACCTGCGCAGCCTGCAGCCACGTATGGCACATGTTGTTGCCGTCGCCGACCCAGGCCATCGTCTTGCCCTGTATGCTGCCGCGGTGCTCGATGTAGGTGTAGATGTCGGCCAGAATCTGGCACGGATGGTATTCGTTGGTCAGTCCATTGATCACCGGCACGCGCGAATTCGCGGCAAAGCGTTCGATGATGTCCTGCTCGAAGGTGCGAATCATGACGATATCGCTCATCCGCGAAATCACCTGCGCCGCGTCCTCGACCGGTTCGCCGCGCCCGAGCTGCGAATCACGGGTGTTCAGATAGATCGCCGTGCCGCCCAGCTGGTGCATGCCCGCCTCGAACGACAGGCGCGTGCGCGTGCTGGCCTTCTCGAAGATCATGACCAGGGTCCGGTCAACCAGCGGCCAGTACTTCTCATACGACTTGAACTGATTCTTGATCCAGCGCGTGCGCTCGAAAACGTACTCGAGCTCGTCGCGCGTGAAATCCTTGAATTGCAGAAAGTGTTTGATCGCCATGATTTAGGCTGCCAGAAATTCCTTGATTAGGGGAGCGCTGCGGTCAACCAGCTCTTTGGCCTCATTTTCGCTGAAGATCAGCGGCGGCAACAGACGGACCACCTTGTCGGCAGTCACGTTGATCAGCAGGCCGGCAGCCAGCGCCTTGCCGACCAGTTCGCCGCATGGGCGATCGAGTTCGATGCCGATCATCAGGCCATGGCCGCGAATCTCGACGACGCCCCTGGTTCCGGCGAGCGCCTCGCCCATCAACTGGCGAATCAGCGCGCCGACCCGTTCGGCGTTGGCCATCAGTCCATCCTGCTCGATGGTTTCGATGGTGGTCAGCGCGGCGGTGCAGGCCAGCGGATTGCCACCGAAAGTCGAACCGTGGTTGCCCGGACCGAACAACCCGGCTGCCTTGCCGCCCGCCATGCAGGCACCGATCGGCACGCCCGAACCGAGCCCCTTGGCCAGCGTCGCCACATCCGGCTGAATGCCGGCATGCTGATAGCCGAACCACTTGCCGGTGCGCGCCATGCCGCACTGCACTTCGTCGCAGATCAGCAGCCAGCCCAGCTCATCGCACAACTGGCGCAAGCCTTTCTGGAACTCAAGCGACGCGAGGTGGATGCCGCCCTCGCCCTGAATGATCTCCAGCATCACGGCGACAACATTCTTGTTGTGTTCGGCGACCACCCGGATCGCATCGAGGTCGTCATAAGGCACGCGGACGAAGCCCGAAACCAGCGGCTCGAAGCCCGCCTGTGCCTTGCGGTTGCCGGTGGCCGAAAGCGTCGCCATCGTCCGCCCATGGAACGCTTTTTCCATGACGATGATGGTTGGCGTGTCGATGCCCTTCTTGTGACCGTAATAACGCGCCAGCTTGATTGCCGCCTCGTTGGCTTCACAGCCGGAGTTGCAGAAGAAAACCTCCTGCATGCCGGAGAGTTCGGCCAGCCGGTCGGATAGCTGTTCCTGTTCGCGGATGCGGTAAAGGTTCGAGGTATGCAGCAGGCGCCCGGCCTGCGCCGCAATCGCCGAGACCAGCCGGGGATGGCCGTGACCAAGCGTTAACACGGCAATCCCGGACAACGCATCCAGATACTCCTTGCCCTCGGTATCGGTAATCCGGCTTCCCTGGCCATGACTGAAGGTCACGGGCAACCGGGCGTAGGTATTCATCACATGCGACATGAGCCAACCCCAAAAAACGAAAACGGCGGCCAGTGCCGCCGGAACCACCGCGACCCCAACCACCGGACACCATCGGAAAGGGCTGCAGAAAGGTGAATGTTAAGTGAAAATCGGTGCCTTGTATAGAACGTGAAACACCATAAAAGCCGGCAGTTCACGATCCGGCCAACACAATCGAAACCACCCCGGAGATGACCGGGCCGCCCATCCCGGCGGCAATCACGCCGCAGCTTCGGCGCTTCTGCTAAAATGCAGCGAAAACAGGCGGCAACGCCGCCACAGCAGAGTGGAACAATGACAACCCAAGAATCGACCACCTTCGTCATCGTCGGCCTGACGACGCAAGGACGCAAGTTTCGCCCCAGCGACTGGGCAGAACGCCTGTGTGGCGTCATGTCGGCCTTCGGCGCCGAACGCCGCATGAAGTATTCTCCCTACGTCGGCCCCGGTGACTATAACGGCGAAAAGGCCGTCTTCGTCGATGGCCGCCTCGGAGAAATCGAGCCGATGGCCTACCGCTTCATGCTCAACTTCGCGCAGGACAACGACCTGCAGATCATCGACGGCGTCTGCTCGCTGGACGACCGGAAGTAAAGATACCCGCGACCAACGCGACCCCATGAAACAAGTCGGAACCCGACGCGAACGCCCCCTCGCTTTCCACGCCAACGGCGAACTTCTGGCCGAGGGCGCACGCTTCAATGAAACTGTCGCGAGCCTCGCAAAGACCACATTCATCCCCAAGGGGGTCTATCGCTTTCGCTCGCACGAGGAAGCCAATCTGCACGAAGCAGAACATCTTTCCCTGGGGATGGGCAAGTTGGCCGGCGCCCACCGATGACCAACGAGTTCAGTCGCCCCGCCACTCTCGAAGACCTCAAACTGCTGCTCCGGTCACTGAACCAGCACGGCGCCGATTACCTTCTGATCGGCGGCTACGCGCTCGCCGCGCATGGCTATCTGAGGGCAACGACGGACATAGACATCCTGGTACCAGGAACGGCAGAAAGCGGCAGGCGAATTCGGGATGCCTTGATGGTTCTGCCCGATGAAGCCGCCAAGGATCTGCAGCCCGAATGGTTCGCCGAGGGTGAAAACATTCGCGTTGCCGATGCCTTCGTCGTCGATATCATGCTCAATGCCAACGGCGAGACATACGACACACTGTGTCGCTATGTGGAGATAATCGACCTTGATGGCATCCCGGTCAGAACCATCAGCCTTGAAGGGCTGCTGAGAACCAAGCAGACAATGCGCGACAAGGACCAGATCGATCGGATCGTCATCGAACGCGCCCTCGAAGTGCTTGGCGCCTCTGGAGAGCAACCGGAAAAAAACAGGGATTGAGCATGCCCAGGGCCGATTCGCCGCCGGCACCATCAGTCCCCGCCCAGCACACACAAAAAAGCACCCGCAGGTGCCTTTTAATTTTGTGCCGTTCAGGAATCAGGCAGCAGCGAGCGCCTTGATCTGGGCGGACAGGCGGCTCTTGGTACGGGACGCCTTGTTCTTGTGGACGATCTTCTTGTCGGCGATGCGGTCGAGAACCACAACGGACTGCTGATAGACGCCCTGAGCAGCGGCTTTGTCGCCAGTGTCGATCGCCTGACGCACACGCTTGATTGCGGTACGCAGGGTCGAACGCAGGCTGGCGTTGTGGGAGCGCTGCTTGTCAGCTTGACGGGCGCGCTTGCGGGCTTGTGCGCTATTGGCCATGATTTGGGATTCCGGAAAAACTAAAGAGTGCGATTATAAAGCACTCAACCGAAATTGAGCAAGCCACATCGGTGCCTGGATGAATTGTGATGATGCCCTTCAAGTTGGCGGACACCCCCACCTCTCGCGACTATAAAATCCCGTTGGGATTGAAAGCAACTTCAACCTCGATAGCAGTCGGTACTTCCAGCTGCCCGATTTTGCCTGGCGAGAATCTCTGGCCGGCAAATGCCGAAGTCGCCTTTTCCACATATTCAGGTGGCAAATCAGTCTCCAGCAGGTCAACCGACATCACCAAGCCTGATGCGCTGATCGTCAGCCTCAAGCGAACCAAACCTGTACTTGGCTCCTCGACTTCAGGAAAGCCAACTTCGATTTCTCCGAGGGCATACGGCATCTCCGTGAGCGCCTCAGAAGGAACCAGCACCAGCGCCGGAATATCACCCTGCCCTGAACGAGGTTCCGTCTTGCCCTTCGCATCTACCGGAACAACTTTGGAGTCATTACTCTGGACAGCTACAGTTCTTGCCGAGGCAGTCAAAAAAACCGCCAATGGTTGTGCACGTAATCGACCAACGCCTGATGGCGACCGTGCATCCCCAATGCCCCACACCGCAAAAGCAACAACATGCAACGACAGTGACAGCAGAAACGCGAATACTAGCGCCGCGAAACCATTCCGGAAAAACAAGAATTGTGTGGCATTCTCTCCGAGCCTAGCGGCTCCAGCATTCATCAGCGGATCTAGTACCGCCTGATGTATTTTTTGCCCCCGCCTGATCGATGGTGAATGCTCCACAAACATCTCCGGTCATCGCATTCTTTGGCGTAGCCACCACAACGAAAGTTGTCGCGGTCGGCTGCCCGCCTGCGAAGGCAAGATCATAAAATTTCGTACCGCCGTCCTTTGGTGCCTCCAAGATTGGCAATGTCGCACCCAAATAGGTGCCGTTTTGCGTGTAGAACCGCTCCATGAACTGTGCATTCTCCATCACGACTGTTTTCGCATCCGCACGACGCGAGCGCTTGATCTGCTCCTGATAGGAGGGGTACGCGATCGCCGCGAGCAAAGCGACGATCGCGACCGCAATCATCAACTCGATCAGGGTAAACCCGCTTTTTGTCGTGGAATTGTAAGTCATGCTCGACCTTTCCATTATTTGACCTGACGCCAGGAGGCACGCGGCCGGTTCGTCGAACCCTTCTCGGCGACGACCAGTATCTTGCCGGTAGTGCCACTACCGACCTTGTATTCCTTGCCACCGCCCGAGATGATCGCCGGCGCCTTGATGATCCCTTCGGTCGATTGAACGCCATTGGCCGGAACCGACACGCTCGTTCCCCCGATATTCACCGTAACGAAATCAGCGCTGCTGAACGACCCGTCACCATTCACGTCAAAGACAGAGTCTGCAAGGCGATTGCCGGTTATTGGGTCAAACTCCATGATCCAACTCGTCCCACCGAACTCGCAAGGCGAAACACTCGGAATCAGCGTCGTGTAGATGACACGTTTGTTGCGCAGGATGGGTGTCGTCACGACCCGCTCCCCTTTCAGCGCCCCTCCAACGACCTGCAGGTTCATGTACCAGCCACGCTTTGTGGTGGGGATATTGGCAACAGTATCTGTAACCCTGTAGTTGTTGGTAGTCCCATTTGCGGTAACGGAAACCTCTGCAAGCAGATCGTGTTTTTGCAGAACAATCGCCTTTTCGGCACCGGTATCGGTACTGGCATCCGCTATGGAGTCACTGGTAACAGTCGTATCCCAAATGCCGTATATCGTCTGGAGATCAGTATTGGCATTGTCGTTCTTTTCGAAGTACTTCCCGGTGCCGAAATAGACCATGTTGCCACCACTCGGGTGGAAGCCGATATCCAGCGCCCCGGTAATAGGCTGGCGCGCCCCGCTGTCGTCGCGCGCAACAAACAATGGCGTTCCCGATCCATGCTCGATACCCCAATTAGCTGGGTTGGCATCGCTCAGATTGAACTTCCAGAGATTTCCCTTGAGGTCACCAGCATAGACTTCACCGAACGCTCCTGTGCCGGGGTTGAAAATCGCTGCTGGCGACGATAGGCCATTTGGACTTGCGGCGGTAGAGCCATCGCCGACATCAATTTTCTTGAGCAGAACGCCATCCGCCAGACGGACCACATAGAGCACCGCCTTGCCATATGCTGAACTATAGCCGTTCCCGAAGATGGCCACCCAGTCGCCATTTGCAGCCCGCCCGATAACCGGCAGTCCGTAGGTATAACCAAGGTCAGCGTCGCCATTGGCGTTGGCCCCACCATAGTTTTTGTCGGTGAACTCCCACATTGCAACGGAGCCGGAAGTCAATCCGGAATATGCTGTTTGCGTATTCACCAAAGTCGAAGCGGGGGTCGTCATTGAGCTACCGTCGTAACTCTTCGTGATGTCGAGCGCGAAGATACCCTTGCCACCAGCCGCTGCAGCACCAACGATGACCGTCTTCCACGAAAGTGTATCACCAGTACCGGAGCCGTCCTTGTCGATATACGCGTCGCCAATCGCCAGACTTCCGTCAAGCAGATAGCGGTGCTGATAGTTTGGATCGGTGAGGCTGCGCAACGGACTCGAGTTAGACCCGCTGTTACAACCGGTACCGGTTGTTTCGTCGGCACAAATGAGCCAGCTTGGGACGTAGGTGAATACCTCGTTGCCGTTTCTGGCGTCGATGGCATGCATCATGCCGTCATTGGCATTGATCAGAACCAGCGGGTTCCTGGTGGCGTTTGTCGATAAATCGACCTTCTTGATTGCCTGCGCTATGTAGGTGTCCGAACCCGGCAAGGTCGCTGACGGGATCGTGTTGTAAGAGAAGTTTTGGCTCCCCACAAACAGCGGGTCCGAATTCACGATGTCTCCGAAAACCGACGTTAGTCGGGGACGGAATACCCCGGTGTCGTAAACACCATCGGCATTCGTATCCCGAAGTTCCTGCGCCGGATCTCCGCGCAGAAAATCAAGAACCGGCGAAGACGTGGTTGCAACATTGGCATTATCCAGCGCCGCCTTCTGCTTTGCCGAAAGGCTGGACCATGCAAAATCAACGCCCTTAACGCTTGCCGAACGATCAAAGCTATAGACCCGTCTCGAAGAAGAAACCGGGATTTTTGTTGAACTGGCCGCATCCCATGCCAATGTGCCCAAGCTGCCTGGCAGAACGGGTGGCGTAGCGGCAGGATTACCGTCCAGAATCGGATACGCAAGAACCTGACCGCTCCAGTCCGTCGCCTTGAACCGCGCCTGATAGACGAAAGTATCCGCATCGAGGCGCGTCGAGTTCGTGGCAATGGCTGACGATGACGAAGGTTCCGCCAGCGACTCCTTGAGCACCGTGCCTATCGCCCGCTCAAGCCCGGCAGGGTTCCTGACCTGGAAAAAGTTGTCGGGATTGCCATCCGATCCAGCAGACCTGTTGGCGTCGTTGATCTTGACGTCCCAGTTTGGCCACGCCGCATACTTCGCCGCATACCACAGCGGATTCTTCAACAATTTGGCGGCAGACACACCCGGGGTGTAAGCAACCCACTGTGGCGTCGTCCAACTCGAACCCGAAGGTGGGGTGGTTTCGTAGCTGGCGTCATAGTTATAGTTTTTGTTACCCGGGCGCAGCACCGGAAACGAAGCGCCATCCGCCGATGAGCCGGTGATGGTATAGCCGAATTTCAGTGCATACCCGGCATTCGCCTGCATCGTCGCGGCTTTCACATAGAGCGTATTGGATGCAGGCGTGGTGGGCATATTGTTATTTCCGGCATAGACGTTACAGGCGCTTCCCACGCAGTAGCGGATGTTCGAGATACCGTCCATATCATAGTCGTTGCCCCAGGCCGAATCCTCCCAACTGATCGTGAAAGCACCCGCCGCATCGTTTGAGTTGGGTTCAACCTTGAGGTCGGTCATGCTGCAGGTACGCCAGCCGCCACTGTTGAGCGCAGCGTTGCCAGTGGAGTTAGATTGACAGCCGGGGAGAATCGTTATCGCGCTCGAACCAACCGGAATCGTGAATTCTGGAAGGTTTTCGGCAAGCGCCACCGCAAAGGTTGTCAGCGGTTGGCGTAACGCCAGATCGGGTTTTGTCGTACCCCACAGCATCTGGCGCTTGCTCTGAAATCCCGGGCGGAGGTCATACTGCGAGGTACCGAGCGCCAGACCGGCGATATGGTAACTGCCACTCAAGTTGGGCAGTTCGGGACAAATTCCGGAGAACTGCGAAAAATCACCCAACGTCTTCCCTGTACATACCGCATCGAAGGTGGAGGTGCCGGAATTGCTGCCGATCAAGTACGAACCAGAGAGATTCTCGTACCCGCTACCCGCCACCTCGTCGGTCAGCGTCGCCGTCGATTTCGGCCAGCCGAGGTCGTGCGCGGTTTGATCGGTATCGAACGAATTAAGGCCGGTCGACAGGATCACAATATTGGATTTGGCGCACCATTCCGTTGTTGGCAACGGATCCTGCCAGGCGACGCTGGCCGGCAAACCCTGAATGTTCACCGAGTCATCGGCAGAGAACGCCGATGAGGCCGTCGCACCGCTTCCGTCTTCCGCCCGCAAATAGCGCAAGGCCTCCATGTACATTTCAGAAATCGGGTTGCCCCAGTCAACACACCGCCCATCAACGATATTATCGATACCGGGGCTATTGCAGGTTAAACCGGAACTGTTGAAATCCGCGTTCTGGTATTTGTGGTCATTCATCTTGTAACTGCTGATCCGGAACCGGTTCAAGGTCCCGATGATTCCACCCGTTGCAGGTAGCGCATAGGTACCTGTACCAAGTGCCCTATCCTGATTGTTGACAAACTGCCCGGTACAGAAATCGACTTCGTCCCCGGACGACCGCCCTTCATTTGCCGTCGCGCAGTTATAGTTATTGGGATATTTTCCCGAATTATTGGCAGACAGCCCGATATTGCGGCGCAGGACACCACCCGACTTGTTCTTTGCCCAACTGCCGCTCATCAGGCCGAAGCGCAGGCCAAGTGTCGCATCGGCATCGCCATACTGCTGGATCAGGCCGATCGGTTTTTTGGCAGTACCCGTCTTTGGATATTGCTTGCAGCGCGGGCCGGGCCCGGCGGTCGTATCTACGCCACCGCCATCGTTGCATACCAGAACCCGCGCATTGAGGTTCGCCATGACCGCTGCCGGCTGCGTTCCCCCTCCCGTACCGCATTGCGTTACTTCGCCGGCAGCCCATTGCGGATAGCTCCCGTCGGCGACACGGATGGTTGGCGCCACTGTCGAATCCCTTGAATAACTGTTGGAAGAATCCAAGGTTACGTTACAGAAACTGAGCGTCGTCTTGCCGCTATATGGTGAAGGGGTGAACTTCGCCATGTTGGCGTTCGACAATATCTTGGAGAACGCATGCACATCGACAGGCAGGAACGCCCGCTCAAGAACCGTCTCGGCCTCAGTGTCGGTCGAGCGGTAGCCCCCGTAGAGCACCTTGCGCACGATGTCCATGCGCGTCATGCTCGCCCAATTCAGCAGGTTGCCGCTCCATTGACCATCGCATGCGTATTGATCCTTGTTGACGTTCGTACCATCCGACAAGGTGACAGGCAAGTTTTGCACCGTCGCCGCAGCGGTAGGCTCGAAGCGATTATTGTTATAGGTATAGCACTTTCGCGGATTGAAATAGCCGTCGTATTCGATATTCCCCTGAAAAGTGATATCGAGCTTGCCGTCACCATCGAGATCCGAATAATCGGTGTAGGCCTTGATGAAAAGCTGGTGATCCCGCGACAACAGGAAAAGTACGCGCGGATCGGCCTGGGCGCTGATGAACAGCGGGTCCTGGGCGATGACCCCGGCAAAGGATGTGGCTACCAGCATCGAGCTAGCGACAGCAACAGCACTGAATTTAATAAACCGGTTCATGACGACTCCCACAAGGCAATTCAATTGACACCCGACATCAGTTGCTGCATCCGCGGTCATACCATATCTGCAAGACGACTTCCGAATCCGTGGTACGCCCGGTCCCGCCCGCGGTGACGCGATAGACATTCCTGGGTTGCGGGGGCGGCCACTTAAGCGAGTCACTCTTGCACGGTATGGCCTGATATTCTTCGATCGCATAGCGCGGCTGCAACTGACCGGGCAATTTTCCAGAGGCTTTCGTGGCTGCAATAAAGTCAGTCTTCCAGTTACGGGAAGTCCAGTATGCGTCTTCCCTTACCGTATTTATATCAGTGGACAGCAAACCGCCGTCCGTCCCGCCCGAGGGAGTAAAGCCAGGAAGCACCGGCGCCGACAGAAAATTTTGCGCTTCACGCAAGGCATACTCAGTCGATTCGAAAGCTAGTTGCCGATCGCGCGTGTTGCCCGCCATCCGCTCTTCCAGCATCGTGACGCGCATCGCGCTGACGGCAAGCAAAGTGACGATGACCAGAATGATCAGCGAAACGACCAGCACCATTCCGCGGTGCCGCTGCTCAAAGGAATTGTATGGCTTCATGACTATCACGCCCAAGGATTATGGCAAACGGTTGCGAATGCCAACCGTTGTCGAATAATTGCGTCGTAACCGCTTGTCTGTCACCGTTGCGCCGTCATAGGTGTAACTGGCGGGAGTCGTTCCCGAGTTTGCATCCTCACTGCGCACATCAAACGCCAAGCCGACGCTGATCACTTGGCTCCAGGTCGCCACGGAGGCAGGAGAAACGGCAGCCGTATCGACATCGCCATCGCCATCAGTATCGAGATTGAGCACAAACCGCATGTCGTAAACGTTGCCAACGACGTCGCTGATGGCACTGGCGACACCATCGGCACTAATTTGATAAAGCATCGGCTGCCCGGTAGTCGGGTGCAGGCCTATGAAATAGGTCGTCTCCGAATATTGCCAAACCAATGCGTCCGAGTTGTAGGCCTTTGACAAACCCGCATGAGCAATGGCACTACCACTAACACTCGCGGCCTTAAAGATGTCAACACTGGTGCAGTCACTGATAACCAACGCACTATTGTTGCCCCAAGCACATGTGTTCGCGACAATCGGAATATTCGCTGCTGCGGTACCCATGTTTGCCGACAAACGGGCCGAACATTGACTAACGCCCCTGAGCTGAATCACATCGGTTCCTGCCACACGCGTGATTACCGGGCTGCTAGTGGGATTGGTCCATCCGGTTCCGTTGGCAAAAACACGGATGCCGTCGCCCTGTAGAAAGTTCGTCACTCCGCTGCCTGAAACCATATTGGGCAAGATATCAAGACTGTTAGCACATCCAGTATAGCCCGCCATTCGGATATCCCTAGTCAATCGCTCCATGGCAAAACGGGCGTCTTCCTGCACTCTTGCCGCTGCGTCATTGGTCGAATAGCTGACTCGGGTGCTCAGATAGATATAGAGGATACCGGCAACCAGGAACAGCCCGATCGTCAATGCGACCAGCAGTTCAACCAGGCTGAAACCGTGTTGGCGCCCGCGCATCACAATTCCCCTCTCAAGATAAACTCGCTGGTCCCGGCAGACGGCGCAGCACCTGAGAGGGTGTCGCGGTTGCTGTCACTCGTGCTGGAGACCTTGGAATCGGCCCACTGAATCTTGATCTGGTATAGAACGAGGTTGCTCGCTGTAGACGTCGTTATGGTTCCGGTGCCGGACGGCAGTTTTGCAGCCAATGCTGCATTCCATGCGGTCCTGTCGCTGAGAGCAATCCCGTTAGGCGAGGCGGTTGTCGCATAGTCCCCATTGACCACGGCCGGATGATTGGCCCGCATGCGTTCTGCCATATCGTAGGCAAGGATGCTGGCCTGGGAGCGCAATTCCGAACTTTGATTGTTTCGTAGCCCGGTAGTCAGCAAGCCCGCAACGCCCAGCAGTCCGAAGGCGATGATGACCATGGTGACCAGCACTTCGACCATGCTGAAACCACGGTGGCCGTTTGCGCACGAGCTGTGATTCAAGTACATACCGCCCCCTCCAAGACGCTGACCCGACCCGAGGCAGAGAGCGTCACCACACGACTGTTAACCCCTGGCTTGCACACTGTAATCGCCCGATTCGGATTGTCGCTACCCGCCCCCGCCAGAGTCGTTGCACCATTCGGAGCAAACGTCACTGACGAGACAACTTCGGCACCACCAGCTGCGGTGACCCCGCTACTCATGGCTTCGAAGACCTTGATTGGCACGATCGGGGAAACCGTCGCATCAAAGACAATCCAGCCTTGCGACCAGTCACCGGACGTAGTACAGGCCGGCGGGGTCGCCGTCACGTCGGCACTCTTGCAGATAGTGACATTCCTCCCGCGCTTGACCGCTTCGCTCCTCGCCGTTGAGAAAGCAACGGAAAGCGAACTTGCGCCAGACGCCACACGACTCCTGGAAATTGTCGAAGTGAACGACGGAACCGCCAAAGCAAGCAGGATAGCCACTATGACAATCGTCACCATCAATTCGATCAGTGTGAATCCACCATAACGGACTCTCATAGCTTGCTCCAATGATTCATGTGACGATAATACCGGCCGCCCGCCATGAATCAAGAATTCAACGATAAACGGTTGCGAGTCACGGATAGATGGTTACGTATATCGCATCTTAAATTCGAGCCTCCACGAGACTAGACGCCGGAGGAAAGCGGTTCTCGCAGGACTGGGAAAGTAACCGCTTCCTTGACACCTGTCGCCTGAACTACTTCGGCGCCAGTCAACTGACTGATACGGTCAACCACCCTTTTGAGCAGAATTTCCGGCACAAATGCGCCGGCGGTGACGCCGATCTTCTGCTTTCCCAAGCAAATTGACAGCGATCACCCTCTAAACCATAATAACCAGTATGATCATTATGGAGAAAAAGTGATGATTACCCAAACCAGCGCCGTCGCCTTCAGACAAAACCTCGGCGAGATGCTGAACCAGGTTCAGTACCGGCACGACAGCGTCGTCATCAACAAGGACGGGAAGCTCGTGGCGGCCTTGGTCGATGCGCGCTTGTTCGAGCGTATCCGCCGCATGCAGGAACGCTTCGAAGCGCTTTGCCAGCGAATCGAAATGGGCTTTAAGGAGGTTCCGGAGGCAGGTGGCCTGCAGGAAATCGATGCTGCGGTCGCCGTTGAGCGTGCTACAGATCGCGCATCGCCACCGACTCGCTGAATCGGGAATGGCCACCTTGCGCGTGGTGCTCGACACGAATGTCCTGCTATCCGGTATCGCCTACCCGGCCAGCGTCCCGGGAAAAATCATGGCGGCATGGCGGCATGGATCGATCGAGGTCATTCTGTCGGCGTTGATCCTGGACGAACTGAAACGCGTGCTTCCGCGCCTGGACAGCCCGCACGGTCTGACAATTGGCGAAATCGACGATCTGGTCGATATTCTGTCAATTCAGGCCGAGCTAATCGAACCGCTGGAAGATCACGAAGCCGAATTGCGCGATACCGATGACCAGCCGGTGCTAGGCACGCTACTGTCTGCCCAGCAGTTGGCCGGGGCGGACTATTTGATCACGGTCGACAAGGATTTTCTGGCGCTGGACGGTCGTTATCCAATCGTTACCCCGGCAGGATTCTGGGCTACTCACGGCGGTTCTTGACCGGAAGCAAATTACGCCAGCCCCTTCGGCAGCGGAAACGAAACCCCTTCATCCACACCAGCCAGTTGCCCTACTTCCGCCCCCGTCAGTTGCCTGATGCGGTTGACCACCCGCTGGACCAGAATTTCGGGCGCCGAAGCACCGGCGGTTACCCCGATGCGCTGTTTGCCGGGCAGCCAGGCCGGATCGATTTCCTCCGGCCCGTCGACCAGGTAGCCATCGATGCCACGCGCCACGGCGACTTCCTTGAGGCGCCGCGAGTTCGAACTGTTGGGGCTGCCGACGACGATGACCAGGTCGCATTGCCCGGCCAGCGACTTGACGGCATCCTGGCGATTCTGCGCGCCGTAGCAGATGTCGTCCTTCTTCGGCCCCTGAATCTCCGGGAACTGTTCCTTGAGCGCGGCGATGACGACCGAGGCATCGTCGACCGAGAGCGTGGTCTGGGTGACGAAGGAAAGGCTGTCCGGCGTGCCGACCTTCAGGCTCCTGACGTCTTCCGGCGTCTCGACGAGGCACATGCCGTCGCGGCTCTGCCCCATCGTCCCTTCGCCCGCCGGATGCCCCCTTGTGGCCGATCATGACCACCTCGCGCGCCTGGTTGCGCATCTTGCCTACCTAGACGTGCACTTTGGTGACCAGCGAGCAGGTTGAATTAGAGGCCTTGAGGTTGCTAAAACCCGAGTTTATCCTTGCAAATTACGAATTATGATCCATCATTGCAATGATGATTGTTCGCGCGCTAACCCCTCTTCTCGTCGAAACACTTGCCTATTCTCCGGCGACAGCCCTGCTCGGCCCTCGTCAGGCCGGCAAGACCACGCTGGCCCTGGAGGCTGCCGCAGCCAGCGGTCTCCCTTTCTTATATCTCGATCTTGAGTCCGAACAGGACCGTACAAAACTTGAAAACGCCGAGCTGTATCTGGCTGACCACCTCGAGAAATTGGTGATTCTGGACGAAGTCCATCGCGCGCCCGGCCTGTTCCCAACGCTGCGCGGCCTGATCGACCGAAACCGGCGTGCAGGGCGGAGGTCGGGGCAGTATCTTCTGCTGGGATCTGCTTCGCTGGATTTGCTCAAGCAATCGGGCGAAAGCCTGGCGGGAAGAATTGCTTATCTGGAACTCACCCCCTTCAATCTCAACGAGACTGGCGACCAAGGCCCCGACAAACTTTGGGTTCGCGGAGGCTTTCCGGAGAGTCTTCTCGCGCCTAGCGAGGCCCGGAGTCTGCGCTGGCGACAGGATTTTATCCGAACCTACCTGGAACGGGAAATCCCGCAGTTCGGACCGCGCATCGCCGCCGAGACGCTACGCCGTTTCTGGGTCATGCTGGCGCACCATCAGGGCGGAATCCTCAACACGGCTCAGTTTGCGCGCAATCTTGGCGTGGATGGAAAAACCGCCGCAACCTACCTGGATCTGATGGTCGATCTCCTGCTGGTTCGCCGACTTCCACCCTGGCACGCCAACCTGGGCAAACGGCTGATCAAGTCACCGAAGGTCTATGTACGCGATTCCGGCCTCGTTCACTCATTGCTGGCCATTGCCGACAAGGAGACCCTGCTGGCACACCCGGTCGTTGGACCCAGTTGGGAGGGATTTGTCGTGGAAAACCTGCTCAGCTGTTCGCCGCCAGGCGTCCACGGCCACTTCTACCGCAGCAGTGGCGGCGCAGAAATCGACTTGCTGCTCGAATGGCCGGATGGCAAGCTTTGGGCTATCGAAATCAAGCGCAGCCTGTCGCCAAAACTTGAGCGCGGATTCCACAGTGCCTGCGCAGACCTGAAGCCAGCGCGCAAGATCGTGATTTACCCCGGCCACGAAAGCTACCGGATCGCCGAGGAGATTGAAGCCATGTCTCCACTAGCAATGGCATCGTTACTGGCGGACGCAACTCCTCCGGGAAACGGAGCTTAGCGCCACGCGGGCGTTTTCGAACGCCGCTTCGCAAGCACTGAAGAATTAGTCAGGCCAACCCCTTCGGCAACGGGAACGAAACACCCTCTTCCACCCCGGCCAGTTGCCCGACTTCTGCGCCCGTCAGTTCCCTGATGCGTTCGACCACGCGCTGGACGAGGATTTCCGGGGCGGAGGCACCGGCGGTCACCCCGATACGCTGCTTGCCGTGCAGCCAGGCCGGATCGATTTCCTCCGGCCCGTCGACCAGATAGCCATCCACGCCACGCGCAATCGCCACTTCCTTGAGGCGCCGCGAGTTGGAACTGTTCGGGCTGCCGACGACGATGACCAGGTCGCATTGCCCGGCCAGCGTCTTGACGGCATCCTGGCGATTCTGCGTGGCGTAGCAGATATCGTCCTTCTTCGGCCCCTGAATCTCCGGGAACTGTTCCTTGAGCGCGGCGATGACGACCGAGGCATCGTCGACCGAGAGCGTGGTCTGGGTGACGAAGGAAAGGCTGCCCGGCGTGCCGACCTTCAGGCTCCTGACGTCTTCCGGCGTCTCGACGAGGTACATGCCGTCGCGGCTCTGCCCCATCGTCCCTTCGACCTCCGGATGCCCCTTGTGGCCGATCATCACGACCTCGCGCTCCTGGGCGCGCATCTTGGCGACCTCGACATGCACCTTGGTCACCAGCGGGCATGTCGCGTCGAAGACCTTGAGGCCGCGCTGCTCGGCTTCGGCGCGTACCGCCTTCGAGACGCCGTGGGCGCTGAAGATAACCGTGCTGCCGGCTGGCGCCTCGTCCAGTTCCTCGATGAACACGGCGCCCTTGGCGCGCAGGTCGTCGCAGACGAACTTGTTGTGCACGACCTCGTGGCGGACATAGATCGGCGCGCCGAATTTTTCCAGCGCGCGCTCGACGATGGTGATGGCGCGCTCGACACCGGCGCAGAAGCCGCGGGGGTTGGCGAGGAGGATTTGCATTTACATGATTCCGATAATTTTCACCTCGAAGCGGATCGTCTTTCCGGCCATCGGGTGATTGAAGTCGAAGAGCGCGTGCGTAGGGTCGAGTTCGCGCAAAAAACCGGTGAAGGTGCCGCCGTTCGGGGCGGTGAATTCGACGACGGAATTCTCCTTGAGTTCCATTTCGGCCGGCAGGCCGCTGCGGGCGATGCGCTCGACGAGGCGCGGATTGTGCTGCCCGAAGGCCTGCTCCGGTTCCAGTTCGAAGACGAAATGTTCATGCGCCGGCAGGCCGATCAGCACGTTTTCCAGGTTTTCGGCGAGCTGGCCGCTGCCCATCTGCAGGGTGGCCGGGCTCATGTCGAATGTGGACAGGAATTCATCGCCATCGAGCGCGGAAATCCGGTAATGCAGGGTCAGGTAGCTGTCGGAACGGACCGCTTCGCTCATTTTTGAATCGCTTTCTTGTCTGTTGCGGTCAACGTCGAATAGGCCAGCAAAATCGCCCCGACCGTGATCGCCGAATCGGCGACGTTGAAGGCCGGCCAGTACCACCCGGCAGCGTGCCATTGAATGAAATCGACAACCGCGCCAAAGCGGATGCGGTCGATCATATTGCCCAGTGCGCCGCCCATAACCAGCGCCAGCGCCAGCGCCAGCAACCTGTCATGGGCATTCCTGCGCAATTCCAACGCAATCCAGCCGGATACTGCCAGCGCCAGAGCGGTGAAGAACCAGCGCTGCCAGCCTGGCTGGTCGGCCAGGAAGCTGAAGGCAGCCCCAGGATTGTAGGTCAGCACCCAGTTCCAGAACGGCGCGACGTAGATCGCTTCGCCCAAGCGGATGTGGTTCAGTACCACCCACTTGGTGAACTGGTCGAGGACGATGACCAGCCCGGCGATGCCGAACCACGGTTTGCTGCCGCTCATCTTTATGCTTCCCAGTCTTCGATCAACAGGCCGGGCACGCGTGAGAATTCAGCGGTATTGTGGGTAACGAGAATTGCCCCGTGCGCCAATGCCGTGGCAGCGATGAGGAGATCGTTGGGGCCGATGAGTTGGCCTGCACGGGTCAATCGGGCACGTAACTCCCCATAGTGTTCAAGACATGCGTTATCGAATGGATACTGGCGCAACGAAGCGAGAAAATCCCTCGTCACCTCAAGATTGCGCTCTCGTGCCTGACTGAGACAGGCCCCGGCCATCAACTCTGCAGCGACAATGGAAGCGGTCGAAACATCTGACAAACGATGTTTCAGAAAATGCCCGGCCACCTTCGTTGACGTCCTTCGCATCAGGGCAATACATACATTCGAATCGAGTAGATACATCAGTCGTCAAAGCTCCGACGAACCTCGTATTCGCCCTGCGGCAAGCGATCAGGAAAGTCGGGAATGGCTCCGGAAAAACGCTTGACGAGCTCTTCCATCGTCATCGCCGGCTGTGTAATTTCGGCCAAATCCCCCTGTCCAACAGGAAAAACGATGACCTCCGCCTTATCCAACCCAATCCAATCCGGGGGTAACTCAACGGTTAGAGACGACCCGGAAACATCCATGATTTTTCTAAGTGCCTGCATCACCATCTCCAATCTTCAGCCCAGTTCCATCTTACACCGCTCATGCAAACGCCCGCGCCTCGCCCTCGCCGAACAGGTTGCTGACGCAGCGTCCGCACAGCCCGGGGTGGGCCGCATCGGCGCCGACATCCTCGCGCACGTGCCAGCAACGTTCGCACTTGGAATGTTCCAGCGGCGTGGCGACGACTTGTTCGGTGTCATCCTTGATGACTGCGGTCGAAGAGCAAATCAGCACCAATCTCAAATCGTCCCCCAGGGACGCCAGCGCATCGTACTTTTCGCCGCCGCAGCGAATTTCCACGGCAGCCTGCAAGGCCGAGCCAATCCTGCCTGCTTCGCGCTGTGCTTCGAGCGCCTTGGTCACATCGGCACGCACGTCGCGGACCAGCGCCCATTTGGCCAGCAGGTCGCCCTCATCAGCCGGCTTGGGCAATTCGTGCCAGACCTGGAACATCACCGATTGCGCGCTGTCGCCGGTCAGCACCTGCCAGACTTCCTCGGCGGTAAACGAGGTGATCGGCGCCAGCAGGCGGACGAAGGTCTGCGTGATGTGCCACAGTGCCGACTGCGCCGAACGGCGGGCCACCGACTTGGGCGCCGTGGTGTAAAGGCGGTCCTTCAGGATGTCGAGATAGAAGCCGCCGAGATCTTCGGAGCAGAAGGTCTGCAGCGCCTGAACGACGCGATGGAATTCGTATTTGTCGTAGTCGGCGCGGCAGCTTTCCTGCAGCTCGCGGGTCAAGGCGAGCGCGTAGCGGTCGATTTCCAGCCAGTCACCGACCGGGAGCATGTCTCTGGCCGCATCGAAATCGGAAACGTTGGCGAGCAGGAAGCGCAGCGTGTTGCGGATGCGGCGGTAGCCTTCGACGACGCGCTTGAGGATTTCGTCGGAAATCGACAGCTCGCCGGAGTAATCGGTAGAAGCGGTCCACAAACGCAGGATGTCGGCACCCATCTTGTCGGAAACCTGCTGCGGCGCGATGACGTTGCCCTTGGACTTGGACATCTTGTGGCCCTTGCCGTCAACCACGAAACCGTGCGTCAGCAGCGCCTTGTACGGTGCGCGGCCGTCTATGGCGCAGCCGGACAGCAGCGAGCTCTGGAACCAGCCGCGATGCTGGTCCGAACCTTCGAGATAGAGATCGGCCGGGTAAGCCAGCTCGCCGGCATGCGAGCCGCGCAGCACGTGCCAGTGCGTGGTTCCGGAATCGAACCAGACGTCGAGCGTGTCCTTCATCTTGACGTACTGATCCGCTTCGGCGCCCAGCAGTTCGGCGGCATCGAGCCTGAACCAGGCTTCGATGCCTTCCTTCTCGACGCGCAAGGCAACCTGCTCGATCAGCTCGGCGGTGCGCGGGTGCGGCAGCGCCGTCTCCTTGTGCAGGAAGAAGGGAATCGGCACGCCCCAGTTGCGCTGGCGCGAGACGCACCAATCCGGCCGGGTACGCATCATCGCCTCGAGCCGGGCGCGGCCCCAGGCCGGGAAGAACTGCGTTTCATCGACGGCACGTTCGGCGATCCAGCGCAGCGTCGAGGCGTTTTCGTCCTTTTTGTGATCCATGCCGATGAACCACTGCGTCGTTGCGCGGAAGATGATCGGCGTCTTGTGGCGCCAGCAATGCGGGTAGCTGTGCTGAATTTTCTCGGTTTTGAGCAGTTGACCGCAACATTCAAGCTCCTGCAGCACCAGCGGGTTGGCTTCCCAGACTGTCTTGCCGGCCAGCTCGCCGACCGACAGCGCCGGCGTGTTGCCGAGGAAGCGGCCGTCGTTGCCGACCGGGTTGTTGACTGGCAGGCCGTATTTCTTGCCGATGATGAAGTCGTCTGCGCCGTGCGCCGGCGCGGTATGCACCAGGCCGGTACCGGCCTCGGTGGTGACATGCGTGCCACAAATGAGCGCAACGTCGCGCGGCTGAAAAGGGTGCCTGAGCAGGATCTGATCAAGCTTGCTACCGACGCAGGAGGCGACGGTTTCACCGCTCAGGCCATAACGTTTGAGGCAGTCTTCGGCCAGTTCGCGAACCAGGATCAACCCGCCCTTTTCGGTCTCGATCAGGTCGTAGGTCAGTTCCGGGTGCACACTGACCGCCTCGTTGGCCGGCAAGGTCCACGGGGTCGTCGTCCAGATCACCGCGAAAGCCGGGCCGCGCAGGTGGGTCAGGCCGAAGGCGGCGGCCAGCTTGTCGGCGTGGTTCTCATGGACCTCGAAGGCCACGTCGATGGCCGGCGAGGCCTTGTCCTCGTACTCGACCTCGGCCTCGGCCAGCGCCGAACTGCAGTCCAGGCACCAGTTGACCGGTTTCAGGCCCTGATACAGGTAGCCCTGGTCGAGAATCTTGCCGAGCGCCCGCATTTCGTCGGCTTCGGCCTTGAAGCTCATGGTCAGGTACGGGTTGCCCCAGTCGCCCAATACGCCGAGGCGGATGAAATCCTTCTTCTGGCGTTCGACCTGTTCGGCGGCATAGGCACGCGACAATTCACGCACCTTGTCGGCGGGAATGCTCTTGCCATGCTGCTTTTCGATCTGATGCTCGATCGGCAAACCATGGCAGTCCCAGCCGGGCACGTAGGGCGCGTCGAAGCCGGACAGTGTCTTCGAGCGAACGATGATGTCCTTCAATATCTTGTTAACCGCATGGCCAATATGGATATCGCCATTGGCATACGGTGGGCCATCGTGCAGCACGAAGCGCGGGCGGCCGGCGCTGATCTCGCGGATGCGTTGATAAAGTTTGGTCTGCTGCCATTGCCCGACCCATTGCGGCTCGCGTTTGGGCAGGTCGCCGCGCATCGGGAACGGCGTGTCAGGCAGGTTCAGGGTATCTTTGTAATCAGCCATTTTGCATGCTCACAGCGTAAAGAAGGCCCGCGCCGCCGCAGCATCGGCCGCGATCTGCGCCTTGAGGGCGTCGAAATTTGGGAAAGCGTTGTTCGTTACGCAATTTGTGCACGAAACGAACGGAGATGTGTGCGCCGTAGATGTCGCGGTCGAAATCGAAGAGATGTACTTCGAGCAGCGGCCGCGTGCCGCCGACGGTCGGCCGGATCCCGAGATTGGCCACGCCATGCAGCGGTCGATCATCCACGCCACTGACCTCGACGGCGAAGACGCCGGTCATCGGCAGCGGATTGTGCTTGATGCGCAGGTTGGCGGTGGCGAAGCCGAGCTGGCGGCCGAGCTTCTGCCCGTGCGCGACCTGGCCGTCGATGATGTAAGGCCGGCCGAGCAGGCGCGCCGCGTGCTCCATGTCGCCCACCGCCAGTGCTGTCCGAACGCCGGAACTCGACACCCTCTCGCCGTCGACCGTGACACTGCCCATCGCCTCGACGGCAAAACCATGGGCGACACCTGCCTGCTGCAACAGCGAAAAATCTCCGGCACGCCCCTTGCCGAAGCGAAAGTCGTCACCGATGATCAGATGGCGGGCGCGCAGCCCACCCACCAGCACGCGTTCGATGAACTGGTCGGCCGACAATGCCGCAAACCCGGCATTGAAGCGGCAGATCATGGCTTGCTCGACCCCGGCGGCGGCGAGTAGTTCGAGCTTCTCACGCAAGGTGGTCAGGCGCGCCGGCGCCGAAGCCGGGCTGAAAAACTCGCGCGGGTGCGGTTCGAAGGTCAGGATGGTCGGCAGCAGGCGCGATTCGCGCGCGACATCGCGCAGGCGCTCCAGCAAAGCGCCATGGCCCCGGTGCACACCGTCGAAATTGCCGATGGCGATTGCCGTCGGCCCCGGAACCGGGCGTAAATAACTGCGAAAAACCCGCATCTGATGCCCGAAAAAAATGTGGAATTATAACGACTTGTGACCCATGCCGCTTGTTCCGGACGCCGGCAACGATATCCTCCAGGTCGTACGCGCACATTCGGCAGCGAAATTTGTTAGAGTCGCCTTCCTGCTTCCGACAGAATGGACAAGGTCCATGCTCCAGCTTATCGAGCACATCATCCGTATTTCATCAAAGCGCGACCGCACCGAGATCAACTCGGCAATGGTCGATGCGATGCAGCACATCTTCGCCCCATCCGCCCTGACCGTCTACCGCTGCTACCCGTGCGCCGGCTGTATGATCATCTTTGCCTGTGCCGGACTGGAATCCGGAAGGCAGTTCTCGCACAACGCCTATCTGCCGGAACGCAGCTATTGCCGCCCGATCGAAGACCATCCACTGCTACAGCGTTGCGTCAACGAGCGCGCCATCGTCCGCGAGACGCCGGGTGATGGTGCCGACCGCCTGGTTTTTCCAGTCCTCCGGGACGATAAGCCAATCTACCTGATCGACATTACGCTGCCCGGCGACTTCCCGGCTGACCGCCGCGTCCTCCTGATGGGACTGGTGGAATATTTCGGCCACCTTATTTCGTTGCTTGAATACGGTGAGGCCGATACGCTGACCGGGCTCGCCAATCGCAAGACTTTCGACAAACATCTGTTCGAGGTGCTGGGCAAGGCTGCCGCCGACGATGCCCAGCAAAACCTTGCCGGTCCGGTCCGGCGCCGCCAATCCGGCAACAACAGCCACTGGCTCGCCGTCTGCGACATCGATCACTTCAAGCAGATCAACGACACCTGGGGCCACCTGGCCGGTGACCATGTTCTGGTCAGGTTCGGGCAGCTAATGCGCGAATCCTTCCGTTTCGACGACCAGTTGTTCCGCTTCGGCGGCGAGGAGTTCGTCGCCGTGCTGCAACCGACGAGCCAAGCCAATGCCCAGCGCGTTTTCGAGCGCTTTCGCGAGGCAGTCGAACGTCACGTTTTTCCCAATGCCGGGCGCGTAACCATCAGTATCGGTATCTGTCATCTGCAGCCACACGACACGCCGACGGCCACCATCGACCGCGCCGATGCCGCGCTCTACTGGGCCAAGCAGAACGGACGCAATCGGGTCGCCTGCCATGATGCGCTGGCGGCCGCCGGGCAGCTTGCAGCCAAAGCAGACGGGTAAGCCAGACCCGGCAAAACTGCTGGCAGTACACGGCGCCTACAAACTGTTGCAATCCGTTACTTGAGTCGGTGGTCCACTATCACTATCTTGTGCACATGTGCTGACCCCCTCAGCCTAGGCGGCCCGACCTCCCCCCTCCCAAACCCGGCCGCCTTGAAAGCCCCTTGCTCCCCCTCAAGGGGCTTTCGCCTTTTTGCGACAGCGCGACACCAATTTCGGCAAATTGCAAATTAATTGTTGCAGTGCACCAATCGCATGCCTATAATGGACTTGTCTCCTCCTCCAGTCATCTGGATGGATTTAAGCCCGCACCAGTCACCTGATGCGGGCTTTTTTTTGCCCACTTCAACCAAGGGAAACGCTGCCTTGCTGGCGATCAGGTAATGCTGGCGAGCCTGGACTTCGGACCCGGCGGATGCTTGATGAAGAACTCGCGCACACCGCGGACGATGGCATCGGCCAGTTTGCCCTGATAGGCGTCGTCGTTGAGGCGACGCTCCTCGTCCGGATTGGAGATGAAGGCCGTTTCGATCAGCGCCGATGGAATGTCCGGCGCCTTGAGCACGGCAAAGCCTGCCTGCTCGACATGGGCCTTGTGCAACGTATTCACCGAGCCGAGTTCGCCGAGCAGATATTTGCCCAGCTTCAGGCTGTCGCTGATCGTTGCTGTCTGTGAGAGGTCAAGCAGGGTGCGGGCAAGGAAAAGATCCTTGGCGCTGAGATTGACGCCACCGACCAGGTCGGCATCGTTCTCGCGCTTCGCCAGCATACGCGCCTGGGTACTCGATGCGCCGCGCTCGGAAAGCACGAACACCGACGAACCACGCGCATCAGGCTTGACCCAGGCGTCGGCGTGGATCGACAGGAAGAGGTCGGACTGTACGCGCCGCGCTTTCTGGACGCGCATTTGCAAGGGCACGAAGAAATCGGAATCGCGCGTCAGCACGGCGCGCATGTTCGGCTCGGCATCGATGCGCGCCTTGAGGCGTTTGGCAACCGCCAGCGTGATGTTTTTCTCGTAGGTGCCGCGCCGCCCGATCGCTCCCGGATCCTCGCCGCCGTGCCCGGGATCGAGTGTGATCGTCACCATCCGGTTGACGATCGGCTTTCCCGACTTGCGGGTAGTGCGTATTTCCGGCGCCTCGGGCGCGGAAGCCGTCTGGCTCTTCTTATTGGGCAATTCCGCCCTGGCCGGCTCGGGATCGAGTTTCAGCGGCTCGACGGCCTCCTTGCGCCCTTCGAGCAAGGCCATCAGCGGGTCGGGCGGATTGAGCGGATAAACATCGAGTACCAGCCGGTGCCCGTACTCGCCGACCGGCTTGAGTTCGAATACCTGCGGCGTCACCTTGGACTTGAGTTCCATGACCAGGCGGACAACGCCCGGCTTGTAGCGTCCGGCGCGCAATAGCTTGATGTTGGGATCGTCCGCAGCTACCTTGCGCGCCAGACTATCGAGCACGCCATTGAATTCAACGCCCTCGATGTCGACGACCAGGCGATCCGGATCCTCGATCATGAAATGGGTGTATTTGAGTTGCGTGTCGCACTCGAGTGTGACTCGCGTGTAGTCGGCCGCCGGCCATACCCGGACCGACATCACCTCTGGCCGCCTCGTCACGGCGCCGGCCAGCGGCGAAACGGCAAAAATCAGCGTGGCACCGGCGTAACGCAGGAGTTGTCGGCGCCCAATGCTATGTTCACGGATTTTATGCATTGCGCCCCTTCCGGTGTTGTTGCCAAGGCCTCGAGGACACGTCCGGACCCGGCATGATGAAGGCGGAGCCGCAGGTCCGGTGGCGGAACGCAGCCTTCAGCGCGCTCCGGCCATTCGACCAGACAGACTGCATTTTCATTGAAGTATTCATCAAAGCCCGCATCGAGAAACTCCTGAGGTGACTCGAAACGATAAAAATCAAAGTGATATAAGTATAAGCTCGAAACTACGTAAACTTCAACCAGAGAATAAGTCGGACTTTTTACCGGTCCCGAATGACCAAGCGCCCGGATCAGCGCGCGCACCAGCGTCGTCTTTCCGGCGCCGAGATCGCCTTCGAGGAAAACCACCAGGCCCGGATGCATCGCCGGCGCCAGCAATTGGCCCAGGCGCTGCGTTGCGGCCTCGTCGGGCAAGGGGAAAACGGCGGTAACATCGGGGTTATGCACGATAGTGACTCCACGCTGGATGAGGCAGGACTGAAGGAAGCGATCCGCCAGGCTGGCCGGGAAATGGGCTTCGCGGCGGTCGGCTTCGCCCGCGCCGACACCGCCGGCGCCGCCAGCCACCTGCGCGACTGGCTGGCCGCCGGCCACCACGGCGAAATGGATTATATGGCCCGCCATGCCGAATTGCGCGCCAACCCGGAGCGACTGCACGCCGGAACGGTGACCGTGATCTCCGTTGCGGTCGACTATCTGCCGCACGGAAAAATTGCCGACCAGCCTGATCAGGCAGCGATCTCGCGCTACGCGCAGGGCCGCGACTATCACAAGGTCGTGCGCAACCGGCTGCAACGGCTGGCCGACGCGATCAGCGTACTGGCCGGGCCGTTCGGCTATCGCGTATTTTCCGATTCGGCGCCGGTCATGGAAGTGCATTTTGCGCAACAGGCGGGTCTCGGCTGGCGCGGCAAGCATACGCTGCTGCTTTCGCAGCAAGGTTCCTGGCGTTTTCTCGGCGAAATCTACTGTGATTTGCCGCTAACGCCCGACGCGCCGCTCGACGATCACTGTGGCACCTGCAACGCCTGCCTCGACGCCTGCCCGACCGGGGCCATCATTGCGCCTTACCAGGTCGATGCGCGGCGCTGTATTTCCTACCTGACCATCGAACTGGCCGGCGCCATTCCCGAGGAATTCCGGCCACTGATCGGCAACCGCATCTACGGCTGCGACGACTGCCAGTTATGCTGCCCGTGGAACCGCTTCGCGCAGCCTGGCGACCCCGAGTTCGCACCACGCCACGGGCTCGACGAGGCGCGCCTGGCAGCGTTGTTCGCCTGGAGCGAGGCGGAATTCAACGAGCGGCTGGCGGGCAATCCGATCCGCCGCATCGGCCATGAGCGCTGGTTGCGCAATATTGCCGTGGCGCTGGGCAATGCACGAAGTTCGGACGAAACCCGCACTGCACTGGCCAGCCGCGCCGACCATCCGTCGCCGCTGGTTCGCGAACACGTCGCCTGGGCGCTGGCCCGGTTGCAAACTACCAGCTCGGTCCCTGCGCCCCCGGCATGAAACGGATCGGCGCGATCTCGGCTTTGTCGAGCGACAGCTTGCGATGGATCCGCGCCGCCACTTCCTCGCGCGCCGGTATCGGGCAATCGTAAATTTCATCCAGCAGGTTGCGCAAATGCAACAGCCAGACGTGCGTCAGCTCGGCCAGCGCCGAGTAAAACGGTGTATTGCAGCCCATGGCGACGCGTGACGCGAAATCGGGAAACCAGTAGCCGACATGCTCGTCGATGAAATTTGCCAGTTTTTCGCCGTCGACCGTAGCGTTTTGCAAAACATGGTGCAGATAGTGCAGTTGCAGCACCAGATGGTCGTCGTAGCGGCTGCGCCAGTCAGCCGCCTGGAAGCCTGCCGCGGCATAGATTTCGCGTAGTTCGAACATCGGCTGCTGGCAGGCCAGATGGTCGTCGTCGAGCCACACCGACTCGTAGGGCGAAGCACTCAGGCTGTTGTTGAGATAGATCGCCGCGTAATCGGCGGCCAGCTCATCGAGCCCCTGTTGCGACAAGTCTTCGGGCAACCCGGCGAGCGCCTGCGCCATATTGGCGTGGGCCAGTTCGGCCATTTCATTGTCTGGCGCGAGGGCCAGGCCGGCCGGAAAATCGACCGCCTTCAGCGCGCCCAGCGTTTGCGCATCGAGCTCGCGGTCGTGCAGGCGAATGAGTTGTTCAAGGTCTTCAAGCAATGCATCACGGAATTCGGTTTGCAACGGGTCCCTCCTCGCTGAGGAAATTAAAGCGTATCCAATTTACCGGCCAGCCAGGAAAAAACAAGGACTTGGCAGCGGCGAATCACGCAGCGGCGGCGTGACACTCAAGGTAATGCTTGAGAACGCTCTTGAGCACGACGGCATGTTTCAGATTGCCGGTTTCCTGAGCATGTTTGATGTCATCGACGATCATGCGCTTGATACGCTTCTCGCCGTCCGGCCCATGCACGAGATAGCTGCCCAGTTCCACAGCCACCATTTCCGGGATATTTTCATGTTCGGCAATGGCGAGTACTTCTTCTTCGGTCAGATCGGACAGTTCGATACAGTCTTGTAGCGTCAACATGATGGTGCTCCAGTCTGTTGGTGACTCGTATTAATCATTACGACACGGGCATCCGGAAATTGCGTTGACCTGAAACAAGCTTGCTCCAGAAACTCCGCCGGTTAGACGGAGTTACGCCATCGGCCTTTGCGGATCGGCGCACCATTCGCTCCATGAACCGGCGTACAGGCGCGATCCGGGCAACCCGGCAATCTCCATCGCCAGCATGCCGAGACAGGCCGAAACGCCGGAACCGCACATATGCACGACCTGCTCCGGCGGCGATCCGGCCAGTACCGCCAGCCATTCGGCACGCAATTCGGCGGCCGGCTTGAAACAACCGTCGGCGCGCAAATTGTCGCCAAAAAAGCGGTTGACCGCACCGGGGATGTGGCCGGCGACCGGGTCGATGGTTTCGTTCTCGCCGCGGAAGCGATCCGCGCCGCGCGCATCGATGAGGTGCATGCGCGAGGTGGCGAGGAAGGCCTGCACGTAACCGGCATCGACCAGGCAATCACGAACGCTGGCCACGAATTTTGCCGGATGCGGCACCGCCAGGCTCGCGGTCAACGGCTGACCCGCCGCCTGCCAGGCCTGCAGCCCGCCATCGAGCAGCGCCACCCGATCATGCCCGAGCCAGCGCATCAGGAGCCACAGGCGACCGGCAATCATGCCTTGCGTGTCATCGTAAACAACGACCTGAGTCTGGGGTCCCACACCGATCTCGCCCAGACGGACGGCCAGTTTTTGGGAATCGGGCATGGGATGACGACCGTTGCTGCCGTTCATCGGGCCGGACAGGTCGCGGTCGCAATGCAGGAAGGCAGCTCCCGGAATATGCGCTTCGCCATAGACCCGTTCGCCGTAACCGGTGTCGGACAACTGATGACGAACATCAACGACCAGCCAGTCCGGATCGTCCAGATGGGCGGCCAGCGTCGCCGCGTCGACCAGCGTCGTGTAGCTCAAGCCTTCGAATCCAGCCAGGCGGCCGCTTCGTCCGCATTGTCAAAGACCTCGACATCGGCATTGACGAAGGTCTGCGACAACCACGCGCTCCACGTTACCCACTGGCTGTCGGTCACCACCGCGATGCGCTTGAAGTCATTGGCATGGGCGCGCGCGAACTTGATATCCTCCCAGGCAACGTCGATGGTCAGGCCGGCCATCTGGCCAAGGTCGAATAACAGGTTGACCGGACCCTCGAACCTGACCTTGTAATTGACGGCCTCCTCGAACTCCCGGTAATCGGCCAGCGCGAACTCCCCGAATACGGAAACGCTGACGCGGTGGGGTTTTTGGTCGATGACGATCATTGCGAATCTCCGGTGTTGGTTGCTGCCAGTTTAATCCTGTTCGACCGGGCTGGCGCGGGAAAAATGCGTCGCCGCAATGCCGGACAGGATGATCAGACCGACGGCCAGCCACGACGACGCATGCAGGACTTCGCCCCAGAACAGCACGCCGAACAGGCTGGAAAATATCACCGTGCTGTAGGCCAGCGCGGCCGACAGCAGCGTTTTGCCGCGTGTATAGGCGCGCGTCATGGCCAGTTGGGCGGCCGTCGCAAAGGCGGCGACGCCGAGCAGTAGCAGGCCGCTGTACAGGTCAACCGGATGCAACTCGCCGAACAGCAGCCAGAAACCGGCGCAGACTGAAGAAACCAGAGAAAAATAGAACACGGTACGCGTTTCCGGTTCGCCCCGGGCGCCCAGTTCACGCACGCTGAAGTAGGCCATGCCCGCGAGCACGCCCGAGGCGAGACCGATCAGGCCGGCGTCCAGCTGGTCGGCATGCAGCGTCGGCCGGAGCAGTAGCGCAACGCCGAGCAGTCCGAGCACCAAGGCACCAAGCATGCCGGCGGTCATCCGCATGCCGGCCAGCGCCAGATAGAGCGCAAGGAAGATCGCCGATGTGTAGTTGAGTGTCACCGCCGTTGCCAGCGGCAATTGTGTAATCGCGTAGAAATAGGCGAACAGCGCCGAAAAACCGACGATCCCGCGGCTGACCTGCCAGCGCCAGTGCGGCGTCGCCAGCGAGACGCCGCGCAGGCGCACCACTGCAAACATGATGAACAGCGAAATGAAGCTGCGATAGAAGGTGATTTCGACCGGCGAATGGGTCTCTGCAGCAAGCTTGACGCAGACGCCCATGCAGGCAAACAGCAGGCTGGCAACCAGCATCCAGAGGGATTGCATCGGTGGGTGGCTCGAAAAATTGGCGGGCTACGGAATCTACTGAACGCCCGGCGCCCTGCGGCAGCGGTCTAGATTCGCCCCTGCATGATCCGGCGATAGAACTCATGGAAGTGCTGCATGCCGTCTTCCATCGGGCTCTGGTAAGGGCCGACCTCGTTGCGCCCTTCCTTCATCAGGGCATAACGGCCGCGATCCATGCGTTCGCCGATCTCGTCGTCCTCGATCGCGGTTTCCATGTAGGCGGCGCGCTCGGCGGCGATGAAATCGCGCTCGAAATCGACGATTTCCTCGGGGTAGTAGAACTCGACGACATTGAGCGTCTTGTTCACGTCCTGCGGAATCAGTGTCGACACGACCAGCACGTGCGGATACCACTCGACCATGATGTTGGGGAAGTAGGTCAGCCAGATCGCGCCATGTTCGGGGGTCTTGCCCTCCAGGCCATAGATGTCGAGCACCGCCTTCTGCCAGCGTTCGTAGGCCTTGGAACCTGATTTTTTCAGTGCCGTGATGCCGACCCGCTGCACCGAGTACCAGTCGCCGAACTGCCAGGTCAGGTCGTCGCAGGTGACGAAATTGCCCAGCCCCGGGTGATACGGCGCAACGTGGTAGTCCTCGAGATAGACCTCGATGAAGGTCTTCCAGTTGTAGTTGCACTCGTGCATCTCGACGTGGTCGAGCTTGTAGCCGGCAAAATCGAGCGCGCTCGCCATCTTCATGCCGGCCAGATCGGCCCCGGCCGAACGCGGCCCCTTGAACAACAGGCCGTTCCAGTCTTCCAGCCTGACCTTGTTCAGGTTCAGACAGGGATTTTGCGGAAAATGCGGCGCGCCGATCAGCTTGCCGCCGGTATCGTAGGTCCAGCGGTGGATCGGGCAGACGATATTCCCCTGCAGGCGGCCAGAGCCCTGCAGCATGATCGCCTGACGGTGGCGGCAGACGTTCGACATCTGCCAGAAACCATCGCTGCCACCATTGAGCAGCAACTGGCCGTGGTCGCGCCACTCGAGCGACCGATAATCTGCCGTTTCAGGCGTCATCAACTGATGGCCAACGTAACCGGGGCCGGCATCGAAGATGAGCTTCTTCTCCAATTCGAAGATCTTTTCGTCGAAGTACCAGTCAACCGGCAGTTGGGAAACTGCGGGGGCCAAACGGGACAAGGTCGCCACGTCGGACATTCCACGCTCCAGCAGGGTAAAGGATCCATTCTACCCTGCCCTGAATTTGACCTGAAGCCCCCAGATAGGGTATTTTCACGCGTTTCCCCGAACCCGATCAATATGGATCAAGCACCTGTCGGCAACATGAAATTCGAGGCCGCGCTGGCGGAACTCGAAAACCTCGTGCACAGCATGGAAGATGGCAAGCTCGAACTCGAAGCCTCGATTGCCGCCTACCGCCGCGGCATGGCGCTGATGAAACATTGCCAGGCACAGCTGTCCGATGCCGAACAGCAGATTCGCCTGTTTGAAAATGGTCAGATCAAGAATATCGACCACAGTCTGCAAGAAATTTCCCTCGGCGACAGCAGCCAGGAGGCTGAGTGATCTCTCCTGCATTTGCCGAATGGATGGCTGCCACGCAGGACCGCGTCGAAACAGCACTCGCCAGTCATCTACCGGCTGCCGACAGCATCCCGGCGCGTCTGCATGACGCCATGCGCTACGCCACGCTGGGCGGCGGCAAGCGCGTGCGGCCGCTGCTCGCCTGCGCCGCCGGCGAATTGACCGGGGCGGCCCCGGAGCGTCTTGATATCGTGGCCTGCGCCGTCGAACTGATTCACGCCTACTCGCTGGTCCATGACGACCTGCCGTGCATGGACGACGACGTGCTGCGCCGCGGCCGGCCGACCTGTCATGTCGAATTCGACGAGGCGACCGCCCTGCTGGTCGGCGACAGCCTGCAGACACTGGCTTTCGAACTGCTGGCCGGCCAGCCGCTTGGCGAACCACAGCAGCAGCTCGAAATGATCGCCCTGCTCGCCCGCGCCAGTGGTTCGCGCGGCATGGCCGGCGGCCAGGCCATCGATCTCGCCGCAGTCGGCAAGCCGCTCAACCAGCCCGAGCTGGAGTTGATGCACGCCTTGAAAACCGGCGCCCTGATCCGCGCCGCCGTGCTGCTCGGCGCGTTGGCCGGCAACCCGCTCTCTGACGACGAACGCGCCAACCTCGACCGTTTTGCCAAGCGCGCCGGCCTGCTCTTCCAGGTCGTCGACGACATCCTCGACTGCACGGCAAGCACCGCCACGCTCGGCAAGACCGCCGGCAAGGACGAGGCCGCCGAAAAGCCGACCTATGTCAGCCTGCTCGGCCTCGATGCAGCGCGCGCCTATGCCGATCAACTGCGCAGCGACGCCCTCGCGGCGCTCGCCCCTTTCGGCAAGCGCGCCGCCCGCCTGACCGAACTGGCCGATTTCATCTGCCATCGGCAATTCTGAAATGAGCAGCCCCTTGCTTGAAACCATCAACAGTCCGGCCGATCTGCGCCGATTGGAGCGCAAGCAATTGCCGCAACTGGCGACCGAACTGCGCGCCTTCCTGATCGACTCCGTGGCGCAGACCGGTGGCCATCTGTCATCCAACCTCGGCACTGTCGAACTCAGCATCGCCCTGCATGCGGTCTTCAATACGCCGGAAGACAGGCTGGTCTGGGATGTCGGCCACCAGTGCTACGCCCACAAGATCCTGACCGGACGCCGCGACGGCATGAGCCGGCTACGCATGCACGGCGGCATTTCCGGCTTCCCCAAGCGCAGCGAGAGCCCTTATGACACCTTCGGCGTCGGCCACTCCTCAACCTCGATCTCGGCCGCCCTCGGCATGGCGCTGGCCGCCAAGCAAAAGGGCGAGGCACGCAAGGCGATCGCCATCATCGGCGACGGCGCGATGTCGGCGGGCATGGCGTTCGAAGCGATGAACAACGCCGGCGTCGCCGATGCAGACATGCTGGTCATCCTCAACGACAACGAAATGTCGATCTCGCCACCGGTCGGGGCACTGAACAACATTCTTACCCGCCTGATGTCCGGCAAGACCTTCAACGCCGCCCGCGAAGGCGCGCGCCACATGCTGGAGCTGGCGCCACCGCTGCTCGAACTGGCGCGCCGCGCCGAGGAGCACGTCAAGGGCATGATCGCCCCCGGCACGCTGTTCGAGGAATTCGGCTTCCATTACTTCGGGCCGATCGACGGCCACGACCTCGACGTGCTGATCCCGACGCTGGAGAACCTGAAGAAGCTCAAGGGACCGAAGTTCCTGCACGTCATCACCAAGAAGGGCCAGGGCTACAAGCTGGCCGAAGCGGACCCGATTCTCTACCACGGCGTCGCAAAATTCGCACCCGGCGAAGGGATCAAGTCTGCCAAGGGGCCGGGCAAGCTAACCTATACGCAGGTCTTCGGCGACTGGCTGTGCGACATGGCCAAGGCCGACTCCCGGCTGGTCGGCATCACGCCGGCCATGCGCGAGGGCTCCGGCCTGGTGCGTTTCGCCAAGGAGCACCCGGACCGCTACTACGATGTCGGTATCGCCGAGCAGCACGCCGTCACCTTCGCCGCCGGTCTCGCCTGCGAAGGCCTGAAGCCGGTCGTCGCCATTTACTCGACTTTCCTGCAGCGCGCATACGACCAGTTGATCCACGACGTCGCACTGCAGAATTTGCCGGTCGTTTTCGCGGTCGACCGTGGCGGCCTGGTTGGCGCCGACGGCCCGACGCACCACGGCACCTTCGACCTCTCTTTCGTGACCTGCATACCCAACATGGTCGTCATGACGCCGGCCGACGAAGCGGAATGCCGCTCGATGCTATCCACCGCCTACGCGCTGGATGGCCCGAGCATGGTCCGCTATCCACGCGGCGGCGGCACCGGCAGCGTGCCGGCAACAAGCCTTGACACCCTGCCGCTGGGCAAGGGCGAAATCCGCCGCCACGGCAAGGGCATCGCCCTGCTCGCCTTCGGCAGCCTGCTCACCCCGGCACTTGCCGCCGGCGACGAACTCGACGCCACGGTGGTCAACATGCGCTTCGTCAAGCCGATCGATGCCGAACTGATTGTTGAATTGGCGGGGAACCATTCGCTGCTGGTCAGCATCGAAGAAAGTGCCGTCATTGGCGGTGCCGGTTCGGAGATCGAACGCGTGCTCGGCGAACGTGGGATCAAGGTGCCGCTGCTGCGCCTCGGCCTGCCCGACCGCTTCATCGATCATGGCGAACAGGGCCAGCTTCTCGCCGAACTCGGTCTCGACAGCGATGGCATCGTTCGCACGGTGCGCGCCCGCGCCAAATCACTATAACTACTGGATAGAACAGCACATGAACAACCCCAACTGCCCGATCCCCGACGTTCAGAGTTCGGTGGATACCCGCCACATCGCGATCAACAAGGTGGGCATCAAGGCCATCCGTCACCCGATCATGGTCCAGGACAAGTCGTCCGGGATCCAGCACACCATCGCCCTGTTCAACATGTACGTCGGCCTGCCGCACAATTTCAAGGGGACCCACATGTCGCGCTTCGTGGAAATCCTGAACAGCCACGAACGCGAGATTTCGGTCGAGAATTTCCCGATCATGCTGCGCGACATGATCGTCAAACTCGAAGCCGAAACCGGCCACATCGAGATGAATTTCCCTTATTTCATCAACAAGACGGCGCCGGTATCCGGCGTCCAGAGCCTGATGGATTATGACGTCACCTTCATCGGAGACATTTCGGGCGACAAGATCGTCACCTCGGTCAAGGTCGTCGTGCCGGTCACCAGCCTCTGCCCCTGCTCCAAGAAGATTTCGGAATACGGCGCCCACAACCAGCGCTCGCACGTCACCGTCACCGCGCGCACAAACGACTTTGTCTGGATCGAGGAACTGGTGCAACTGGTGGAAACCGAGGCTTCATGTGAGCTGTTCGGGCTACTCAAGCGCCCCGACGAGAAGTTCGTCACCGAGCGCGCCTACGACAATCCGAAGTTCGTCGAAGACATGGTGCGCGACGTCGCTGCCCGCCTCAATGCCGAAGGCCGGATCGACGCCTACGTCGTCGAATCGGAAAACTTCGAGTCCATCCACAACCATTCGGCGTATGCGCTGATCGAGAAGGACAAGACCCTGGGTTGAGGATCGGCTTTATCCGAGCGTTGCGGTCAACGCCGGAATCAGGCCAAAAAGATCGGCATAGGGGGCCGCCTTGATAGGCTGCACCCCTGCCACACCACCCGGCATGCGGGTCCGCACCGGGCGGTTCGAGAAGTTGGGGTTATGAGAGACGAGGCACCCTGAGTCGATCAAAGTAAGCAATGGTCAGTACCGTTTTTAGCAATCGGTCACTATTACGCCACCAACAGCGTGAATTTCCAGCCACCCGCTGCGCCACCGTTTCCGAGGCGCCCAACGCTTTTAATTCCCGATACATCGTCGGGCCACGTTTCCAGTGCTTGAGCTGAATCGCCCTTAACCGATGGCGCATCCACTCGTCTAGCACTCGCCAGACTTTTGGCGTTTGCGATAACCGAAAGTAGGCTTTCCAGCCCAGCACATAGGGCCGTAGCTTTTCAACGACTTCCGCCATACTGCGACCGCCTGAACGACGGGTCAGTTGCCTGATCCGCTGTTTATAGGTCGCCAGCGGCTTGGCCGCCACCTTGCATTTGATCTCCCCTTTCGGGGCCACCCAGAAGCTGAAACCGAGAAACTTGCGACCGAATACACGGGCTACTGCACTTTTGGCCTCATTGACCGTCAGGTGCAGCTTCGCGTACATCTTCCGCAGCAAGGCCATCACCCGCTCACCCGCTCGCTGGCTGCGAACATACACATTCGCATCATCGGCGTAGCGCACGAAGCAATGACCCCAGCGTTCCAGTTCCTTGTCGACTTCATCCAGCAACACATTCGCCAGCAGCGGCGACAGTGGCCCGCCTTGCGGGGTGCCCTGATGCCGCGACACGACGACGCCATCCCGCATGATTCCGCTGTTCAGATACGCCCGGATCAGCCGGATTACCCCGGCATCACCGATCCGCTTCTGTAAACGCCCAATCAGGATGTCGTGATTGACCCGATCAAAGAATTTCTCCAGATCAACATCCACCACGATTCGGCGTCCCGACTGAACATAGGCTTGCGCACGAACGACCGCTTCTTGTGCGCTGCGCCCCGGTCGGAAACCGTAGCTGTATTCGCTGAAGGTCGGGTCCAGCATCGGCTGCAATACTTGCAGCAGAGCTTGCTGAATCAGCCGATCCGTCACCGTCGGGATGCCAAGCTCACGCTCACCACCGTCTGGTTTCGGGATCGTCACCCGTCGTACCGGACTGGGCCGGTACGTCCCCTGCACTAATTGAGCACGAATCTCCGGCCACGCAGTTTGCAGATGGCGGGCTGTCTCGGGTATGTCCCGGCCATCCACGCCTGCTGCGCCTTTGTTGGCTTTCACCCGTTTCCACGCTTGTTGCAGGTTCTCTCTCGTCAGCGCCGCTCTCAGCAACGCTGACCCTGTGCTTCCCGTTTCATGTCGCGGGCGTGTCGCTTCGTCGCTGGTGCTTGCGCGTGCGGCTTCACCGCCCACTACTGGCCCCCGCCCCGATTTCTCGGGCATCTGACGCACGACTTCACGCATCGACATGGCGTAAAACACTCCTTCACGTTTGGCCCTTCGCCCCATACCGGCAGCTACTATGGCCGCTGCTGACTTCTCGCTCCGTGTTGCCACGTCGCCCTTTCAGGCATGAGGCGAGATCTCCCCAGGTAAGAACACGATCATTCTCCGCACCACTGCCGGATCTACAGCACCTCGCCTTGACCACAAGAGCTTCGCGGTGACGAGCCCACTCGCCCGGCTCGGCACTGGATCAGATCCGATTCTTGTTCATCAGCACACGGAGTATGCGCCATGTTTCCTTCCCACGCTCGGTCACCCTCACGCAGTGGCAATTCACTTCGCTCGCTGTGGTCAGCTCGCGGCAGGACTTCCACCGCCAAGATCGCGCCCATGCTGGGCGCACACGGATATATCTGTGATTCATGGGGCGGCCGTGATTCCTGGCCGAGCGTCCCAGCACCAGCTGGCTTGCGGGGTCAGGAACGACGGATCGAAAATGTGGCGTCGGTGCGCTGGCATGAGTTCCGGCGTATGACCGAACTTACGATTATCTTGATCGGCGGATGAGGTTTCTCGCTGCCGTACGTCAGAAGGGCTTCACCCTTGCCACCGTGCCGGCCAGCTTCCGATCAGGAACATCTGAGACAATCGATCTCCGGATCTATAGGCTGCATCTCCTCTTCCTTTGGCGCTTGGCCAAACCGGGAGCGACTATGCCGCTGCTGACTTCTCGCTCCGTGTTGCCACGTCGCCCTTTCAGGCATGAGGCGAGATCTCCCCAGGTAAGAACACGATCCTTCTCCGCACCACTGCCGGATCTACAGCACCTCGCCTTGACCACAAGAGCTTCGCGGTTACGAGCCCACTCGCCCTGCTCGGCACTGCCTCATATCCGATTCTTGTTCATCAGCACACGGATTACGCTCCATGCTTCCTTCCCACGCTCGGTCACCCTCACGCAGTTGCACTTCACTTCGCTCGCTGTGGTCAGCTCGCGGGAGGACTTCCACCTCCAAGATCGCGCCCATGCTGGGCGCACAAAAAAAAGGGCGCCGCAGCGCCCTTTTTCAATGCCGTAAATTCGCTTACACGGCGACGGCAACCTTCTTGCGCGTCAGCTTTTCCTTGATCCGCGCCGACTTGCCCGAACGCTCGCGCAGGTAGTACAGCTTGGCGCGGCGGACATCGCCGCGACGCTTCACTTCAACAGAAACGACCAGCGGGGAATGCGACTGGAAAGTCCGCTCGACGCCTTCACCAGACGAAATTTTGCGCACGGTGAAAGCCGAATTCAGGCCGCGATTACGTTTGGCGATGACAACACCCTCGTAAGCCTGCAGACGCTCGCGATTGCCTTCCTTGACCTTGACCTGGACGACGACGGTGTCGCCCGGCGCGAAGTCGGGGAGGGTCTTGCCCAGACGGGCAATTTCTTCTTGATCCAATTGTTCAATCAGGTTCATGTGAGATCCTTAAATTTATAAATACCTACTCACCGCATTGCTCCGCTCCGGAAATTTCCGTGAGGAGTTGCGTTTCCTCCGCGCTCAACACGCGGTGCGCCAGCCATTCAGCAAAAAGCTCCGGACGGCGCCTCCGGGTTCGCGCCAGCGACTGTTTCAGCCGCCAGCGACGAATTCTTTTGTGGTCGCCGGACATCAACACTTCCGGCACCGCATCGCCCTCATAAACCTCCGGGCGGGTGTAGTGCGGACAATCCAGCAAACCACCGACAAACGAATCTTCCACCGCCGAAGCGGCATCTCCGAGCACTCCCGGCAACTGGCGGACGACGGCATCAATCAGCACCATCGCCGGCAACTCGCCACCGGAGAGCACAAAATCTCCGATCGAAATCTCTTCATCGACACAGCGCTCGATCAGACGCTCGTCAATCCCTTCATAGCGACCGCAAAGCAGGATCAGCCCCACCTCGCCCGTCGCCAGCTGCATCACCCGTTCATGGGTGAGCGGCGCGCCCTGCGGCGAAAGACAGATGACCCTGCTGGCCACCAGACCCGCTTCACGCTGCCCTGCTTTGGCAGCTGCAATCGCCTTTTCCAGCGGCGCCGCCTGCATCACCATGCCCGGCCCGCCACCGAAGGGGCGATCATCCACCCGCCGCCAGGCATTGTCGGCGAAATCACGTGGATTCCAGCCCTGCCACACCCAGCGCTGCTCTTCCAGCGCCCGGCGGGTAATGCCACTTTCCGTCAGCGCCGAGAACATCTCCGGGAACAGGGTAACGCAGTCAAACCGGATCACCAGTCGCTGCCCCGGCGACTCACCAGTCGCTCCCCCACTCCACGCGGATCAGTCCCGCATCCTTCTCGACCGCCAAAACCACCGCCGAAACAAATGGCAGCAGGCGTTCGCTGTCGTCATCGCCAACCACACGCAACACGGCGTTGGCACCCGTCTCAATCAACCCGGCCACCTTGCCCAGTCGCTCGCCACCAGAATTGATGACTTCAAGGCCGACCAGATCGGCCCAGTAAAACTCGTCTTCATCGGTCTTGGGCAACGTAGTACGCGGCGCTCCGACCAGAAACCCCTTCAGCGCTTCGGCAGCAGTGCGATCGGGAACACCATCAAGCAACACCACCAAGCCTTCGCCATGCACCTTCAGACCTTTCAGCCTGCATTCGCGCCACGGCCCGGCTTCCCGCCCAAGCCACCAGACCGGCATCTTGCCCCAAGCCAGCGGATCGTCGCCAAATGGGTACAACCTCAGCCAGCCCTGCATCCCGTAGGGGTCGGCCAGCCGCCCCAAAACGACGATGTCGTCGCCAGCCAAAATAAAATTGCTTACGCAGCCTGCTGGGCGGCGTGCTGCTTGACCAGGCGGGCAACCGTCGGCGACATCTGGGCACCATTCTGCTGCCAGTAGTTCAGGCGATCGACGGCGACACGCAGCGCTTCTGCATTGCCGGAAGCCACTGGGTTGTAGAAACCGATACGCTCGACGAAGCGGCCATCGCGGCGATTGCGGGAATCGGCCACGACCATGTTGTAAAAAGGACGCTTCTTGGCGCCGCTGCGGGCAAGACGGATGACAACCATGGAAATTCTTTCGTTGCTGGAAAAAAGACCGGAGATTATAGCGCTAAACCACGAAAAATCAATCCACTTGGAGTCACATAATCGCGATTTGCCATCGACGACCGACCGTTCCAGCGAGGCCGCATACCACTTGTCATTCCGGCATGGCGAAATCAACATAAATTGTTTATTCTGCCCGTTAACCATGTCCGATGACTCGCACTTTCCTTTCCTGCCCCCAATCGAGGGGAGCGCCAAATCCATCCTGGAATGGCTTGCCATCGCGCACGGCCGGACGGGTTCAAGCGATGCCGAAGAGATTCATCAGCAGTTGCTGGTGCTGCGCGAATCGGCAACCTCGGCCGGGCAGCGCACCAAGCTTCTCGATCTCCTGTTCAAGCACGTGGAACGTGTCGTCACTGCCGAACTGCCAGCGCTGCACAAAGTCAGGCTGCCGGTCTCGCGCAAGTTCCGGCATCGCATCGGCATCATTCAGGAGTTGCTGGAAACGCTGGCCCAGGAGTACTTCAACACCCTTTCGCAACTGTTCGACCCGCGTGGCACACGACCGCCACATGGACCGCAAAATACCTTGCGTCTGCTCGTGCGCTGCATTGGCTGGCACATCCGCATCAGTCATCTGGTAGCCGCGCCCACCGGCGTCGGTATCTGGCAGAAATTGCATGCCGCCTACCGCACCTCCCGCCGCCTTGGGCTTGCCGAAACCCCGGGGCCCGACGGCGAACCAAGCATCCAGCAGTCCTACATGCACATCCTTCTGGCGGCAATCGCCCAGCCGGCGTCATTCTGTTCGAACGAACTTGAATTCATTGCGGATTACATCAGCTCATCGGTCAAGACGGTCGATATTTTCGAAACGCCACCGCTCGATCGTGGCGGCGTCTTCTGGCTCAATCTCGAGCAGGACCTCCCGGCCCAGGCATTGGAACGACGCATGCCGCCCAACGACATCCTCGCGCTCTATTTTGCCTGCGACCTGGTCGCGCGCAACACGCGCGGTCGGCTGGCCGCCCTGATTCAAGGTGCGCCGGCAAGCAGCCTCGGTCTCCCGGCCTTCGCAGATACGCCGGCAGGGCACGGCGTCTTGCGCCGCCTCGCACAGATCTGGGGGCAACCGGCAAAGCGCCGCTATCCGCGCCGCCGCCAGTCATACCGCGTCAATTTGTGCGCCGGACTCGAGCCACTCTGGCAACTGATCCGCTATCCCGAGCGGCCAGGCCAGATCAGTGAATGGATGGTCACCAACGAAAGTCCCGAGGGCTATTCGTTGATGCACATGGCGGGCCAGACATCGCATCTGCGGGTTGGCGACATCGTTGCCGTCAAGCCAATTGGCGAGCGTTCCGAGGCGACGCCGACCTGGCATGTCGGCATCGTGCGCTGGGCGTTCTCCGAAAACCCGGAACACATCGAACTCGGCATGCAGCAACTGGCTTCGCACGCAATCGCTGCCGAGGTCATACGGCCGCTTGAACTCGAAAACGGAAATCTCTCAGCGCTGATCCTTCCCGAGATGCCACCCTGGCGCGAACTGCCGGCGCTGGTTACGCCGACCGGCAAGATCAGCGGACACGAAGGCAGCCTGATCCTGTTGATCGAACAGGAAAATTTCGGAATTCGCGAAGTGCGCACGGCAGCCCTTACCGAGCAGACCTCAAGCATCGAGGTTTTCAGCGTCGAACCGGACGAGAAGTCGTAGCGGCAATCAAACCGCCGAAAAGGACGACTGCCCAGCTGACGTGCAGCCAGACAAGAAAAACGGGAACTGCTGCGAAGGCACCATAGACGCTGCTCAGGATTGCCGAACTTGCGAGAAACCACTCGAACAGCTTCTGCATCAGCGCAAACGCCAGGGTTGCAAACAACCCGCCCAGCAAGGCGCCACGCCGCGCGACCGGCGCATTCGGCACGGCATAGTAGAGAAACGAAAAAAATAGCCCCAGAACCGTGATTGAAATGAACTTCAACGCGATTCGGCGAACCCAGACCCCGTCTTCGACAAATCCGAGGGAGGCGGTGACAGCAAACGATATCGCTGCCGCCACTGCCGCCAGGACGAATGGCCACACCAGTATCGCGAGAGCATAGAGCTTCAAACGGGACAACCACGGGCGAGGCTTGACCTGCCAGAGATGATTGAAAGTGCGTTCGATGGTAAACATCAGCATGAACGCCGTAATGCTCAGAAAGGCGATACCAACGCCGGTCAGGCGCTGCGCCCGATGCGAAAAACGGCCGATATTGCCGCTAATGGCGCTCGCTGCACCGCCCGGCAGCAACGACTCGCGGATCAGCTGCTCAAGTCTGGACAACAGAAGATCAAGATAGGGAACCACATCGGCAACCGACAGGACGAGCGTTACCAGCGGAACCAGCGCCAGCAGCGTCGTAAACGCCAGTGCAGAACTGGTCTGCATCATGTTCTCGCTTCGGAAACGCCGCAAAATCGTCGCCGGCACGCCCGGTTTGGACTTTGACTGCCGATCTCGTGAGTGGGTCTGCATGGGGCCGTATAATAGCCGACCATGCACGACATCCTCGTCCTCTATTATAGTCATCGTGGCTCGGTACGCGCCCTTGCCGAGCGGATCGCCCGCGGCATCGAATCGGTACCCGGCGCACACGCTCGCTTGCGCACCGTGCCACGTGTTTCAACAGTCTGCGAAGCTGCCGAGAACGCCGTTCCCGACTCCGGCCCACCCTACGTCGAACCCGCCGATCTCGACGAATGCATTGGCCTCGCGCTGGGCAGCCCGGTCCGCTTCGGCAACATGGCGGCGCCCATGAAGTATTTCTGGGACGGCACCATCGCCGCCTGGCAGAATGGCACGCTGGTCGGCAAGCCGGCCTGTGCCTTCACCTCCAGCAGCAGCCAGCACGGCGGCAACGAATCCACCCTGCTCTCGATGACCCTGCCGCTCATCCATCACGGCATGCTGGTCATGGGCCTGCCATTCACCGAACCCGACCTCAGCCACACCCAGCACGGCGGGACGCCCTATGGTGCCAGCCATGTTGCCGGTGCCAACGGCAACCCTGTGCTTTCCGATGCCGAAAGCCGGTTGGCCTTTGCCCAAGGCAAACGGCTCGCAAATATTGCCCTGAAACTGAGTCGACCGTGACGGCCAGAAACTACCAGTTCGCTGCCAGCGCCAGTCTGATCGCGCTGATCTTTCTCGGTCTCGGCTGGGAACTCTGGTGGGCGCCGCTCAAGCCGGGCGGCACATGGCTCGTCCTCAAATCGATCGTGCTGCTTGTGCCGCTGTTCGGCATCCTGCGCGGCAAGCGCTACACCTACAAATGGACGTCGCTGCTGGTGCAGCTATACCTGCTCGAAGGCCTGGTCCGCGCAACCAGCGACAGCGGCATGGCGCAACGACTGGCGATTGTCGAAACCCTGCTCGCCACGATACTGTTCGTATCGGTAATCCTGTACATCCGTGCCACCCGCGAAGCACCAGAAGAAAAGGCCGCTGCAGCAAGCTGAAGCGGCCTTCAGGCGGAATTCGAGAAATCAGACGCCGCCTTGCGCCCGCACCTTGTCTGGCGTCGAATGCAGTTTGTTCAGGGCGTTCAGATAGGAACGCGCCGAGGCGATGACGATGTCGGTATCGGCGCCATTGCCATTGACGATGCGCCCGCCTTTCGCAAGGCGCGTCGTCACCTCGCCCTGGGCATCGGTACCGGTAGTGATGGCATTGACCGAATAGAGCAGGAGTTCCGCCCCGCTGCCGGCCACGCTTTCGATCGCCTTGAAGGTAGCATCGACCGGGCCGCCACCGCCGGCCTCGCCTTTCCTTTCGCTGCCGCCGACGTTCAGGATGACCTTGGCGTACGGCATTTCGCCGGTTTCCGAGCAGACGTGCGAATAAACCAGTTTGTAATGCTCCTGCTCAGGTGTCACCACCTCATCGGAAACAAGCGCGTGCAGATCTTCGTCGAAAATTTCGTGCTTGCGGTCGGCCAGTTCCTTGAAGCGCGCGAAAGCGGCGTTGAGCACCTCATCGCTCTCCAGTTCGATACCCAGTTCCTGCAAGCGGTTCTTGAAGGCATTGCGCCCCGAATGCTTGCCGAGGACCAGTCTGTTCTGCGCCCAGCCGACGTCCTCGGCGCGCATGATTTCGTAGGTCTCGCGATGCTTGAGTACGCCATCCTGATGAATCCCCGATTCATGGGCAAAGGCGTTGGCGCCCACCACCGCCTTGTTCGGCTGCACCGGGTAGCCGGTAATCTGCGAAACCAGCTTGGAGGCCGGCACGATCTGTGTCGTATCAATGCGCGTCGCGACCGGAAACACGTCGCCGCGCGTGCGGACCGCCATCACCACCTCTTCGAGCGAAGCGTTGCCGGCACGCTCGCCGAGACCATTGATCGTGCATTCGACCTGGCGCGCGCCGGCCAGCACCGCTGCCAGTGAATTCGAGACCGCCAGGCCAAGATCGTTATGACAATGAACCGACCACACCACCTTATCCGAGTCAGGCACGCGCTCGATTAACTGGCGCACCATGTCGGCATACTGGAACGGTATGTTGTAACCGACGGTATCGGGCACATTGATCGTCGTCGCTCCGGCCTTGATAACCGCTTCGAAAATCCGCACCAGAAAATCGATCTCCGAACGCCCCGCATCCTCTGCCGAGAACTCGACATCATCGGTGTATTCCCGAGCCCAGCCGATGGCCTTGACCGCCTGCTCGACGACCTGATCGGGCGTCATGCGCAACTTCTTTTCCATATGGATGGGCGAAGTCGCGATGAAGGTATGAATCCGCCCCGAGTTTGCCGGCCGGATCGCCTCACCCGCACGGCGGATATCGTTCTCGTTGGCGCGTGCCAGCGAACAGACGGTCAACTCCTTGATCGTCTGGGCGATCGCCTGGATCGCCCCGAAATCGCCGGGCGACGCGGCGGCAAAACCCGCCTCGATCACATCAACCCGCATTTTCTCGAGCTGGCGGGCAACGCGGATTTTCTCTTCCTTCGTCATCGATGCGCCCGGACTTTGCTCGCCGTCACGCAGGGTCGTATCGAAAATAACCAGATGTTGCTTCATGTTCCGCTCCGAAACCTCAAACGCTCTTGCGTTTTAAAATGCCGACCGCAGCCAGCACGTAACCAGACAAGCCATAAAGGACAAAGAATCCGAACAGGGCAATTTCGGGGCTATAGGCCACCAGTGCGAAGCCCAGCGCAATGCCGGCGATCACGAAGAAGGGGACGCTCTTCTTGAGATTGACGTCCTTGAAACTGTAATACCGGATATTGGAAATCATCGTCACGCCGGCAAAGACTGTCAGCACGCAAGCCAACCAGCGCACATCGCTCCCCGAGACACCAGTCGCGATCATCACCCAGACCAGACCGGCCACCAGCGCCGCCGCGGCAGGCGAAGGCAAGCCCTGGAAATAGCGCTTGTCCATGACTTCCAGCGTCGTATTGAAGCGTGCCAGGCGCAAAGCCGCCCCGGCGCAGTATATGAATGCCGCGATCCAGCCGAGCCGTCCAAGGTCGCGCAGCGCCCATTCATAAATCACCAGCGCCGGTGCGGCGCCGAAGCTGACCATGTCTGAAAGCGAATCGTATTCGGCGCCGAAAGCCGACTGGGTATTGGTCATGCGCGCCACGCGCCCATCGAGGCCGTCGAGCACCATGGCGATGAAAATAGCCATCGCAGCCCGCTCGAAATCGCCCTGCATCGCCTGAACGATGGCAAAGAAACCGGCAAAAAGCGCCGCCGTCGTAAACAGGTTGGGCAACACATAGATGCCCCGGCGCTTGAGTTCCGGGTTGAACAGCGTCTTGCGCGGCTTGCGTTCGATCATCGTCGAGAAAATCCGGTCACGGCAGAAGGGCAAGGATACACGCTTTCACCCGTGCCGATCGCCATCAGGAAAACGGGCGGTGCGGTAACCCACACCGCCCGCAGCGAGTGCCGAATCATTTGCCATGGATGCCGCGAACGGCATCCTGCCTGGCGGGATTCACAATCAGTTCTTGGACTGGTCGACCAGTTTGTTCTTCTTGATCCACGGCATCATGTCGCGCAACTTCTCGCCGACGGTCTCGATCGGATGCACGGCATTCAGACGACGACGGGCAGTCATTGCCGGGTAGTTGGTGCGCCCTTCGAGGATGAACATCTTGGCATAATCGCCGTTCTGGATGCGCTTCAGTGCATTGCGCATGGCAGCACGGGACTGCTCGTTGATCACCTCGGAACCAGTAACGTACTCACCGAACTCGGCATTGTTTGAAATCGAGTAGTTCATGTTGGCGATGCCGCCTTCGTACATCAGGTTGACAATCAGCTTCAACTCGTGCAGGCACTCGAAATAGGCCATTTCCGGTGCGTAACCTGCTTCGGTCAGGGTCTCGAAGCCCATCTTGACCAGTTCGACCGCGCCGCCGCAAAGCACGGCCTGTTCGCCGAAAAGATCGGTCTCGGTCTCTTCGCGGAAATTGGTCTCGATGACGCCACCCTTGGTGCCGCCGTTGGCCGCCGCATAGGACAGCGCAATATCCTTGGCCTTGCCGGTCGTGTCCTGATAGACGGCGATCAGGGACGGCACGCCACCACCTTTCAGATATTCGGAGCGAACGGTGTGGCCGGGACCCTTCGGCGCAACCATGATCACGTCCACATCGTCACGCGGCACCACCTGGTTGTAATGCACATTGAAACCATGCGCGAAGGCCAGTGCCGCACCCTTCTTCAGGTTCGGCGCGACTTCCTCGTTGTACACCTGCGGGATGTTCTCGTCCGGCAACAGCATCATGACCACATCGGCACCCTTGACTGCCTTGGCGATTTCCTCGACCTTGAGGCCGGCCGCTTCGGCCTTCTTCCAGGAAGCGCCATTCTTGCGCAGGGCAACGGTCACCTTGCAACCTGAATCCTTCAGGTTCTGCGCGTGGGCATGCCCTTGGGAGCCATAACCAACGATGGTAATCTTCTTGCCCTTGATCAAGGAGAGATCGGCGTCCTTGTCGTAATAAACTTTCATGAAATCCTCTTTATTTACAGATAGTTAAACTTTAAGAACACGATCGCCGCGGCCAATGCCGCAGACACCGGTACGAACGGTTTCGAGAATCAGGCCGGCATCGAGCGCAGCGATGAACGAGTCGAGCTTCGAACTTGCGCCGGTCAACTCGATGACATAAGTCGATTCAGAGACATCGATGATGCGCCCACGAAAGATGTCGGCCATCCGCTTCATCTCCTCGCGGTCCTTGCCCGTGGCGCGCACCTTGATCAGCATCAGTTCGCGCTCGACGTGCGCGGCTTCGGAAAGATCGACTACCTTGACCACATCGACCAGCTTGTTTAGCTGCTTGGTGATCTGCTCGAGCACCTCGTCCGAGCCTCGCGTCAGAATGGTCATTCGCGACAGCGAAGGATCCTCTGTCGGCGCCACGGTCAGTGATTCGATGTTGTAGCCGCGTGCCGAGAACAAGCCGGCCACCCGGGAAAGCGCACCCGATTCGTTTTCGATCAGGATGGAAATAATGTGTCGCATAATATTTTCTCCCCCCGCCTACAGATCTTCGGCGAGGATCATTTCAGTCAGGCCCTTGCCTGCCGCCACCATCGGGAATACGTTGGCTGCAGGATCGATGATGAAATCCATGAAGACCAGATCGTCCTTGTGCTCGGTGAATGCCTTGCGCAGCGCGGGCTCGACATCTTCGGGCTTCTCGATGCGCATGCCGACGTGACCATATGACTCGGCAAGCTTCACGAAATCCGGCAGCGACGTGACGTAAGACTCCGAATAACGCTTGGAATAGAACATCTCCTGCCACTGCCGGACCATGCCCAGCATGCCGTTGTTCAGGTTGATGATCTTGACCGGCAGGCCATACTGTTTGCAGGTGGACAATTCCTGGATGCACATCTGGATCGAGCCTTCACCTGTAATACAGGCAACCTGCGCGCCCGGATGGGCCAGCAGGACACCCATGCCGTAGGGCAGGCCGACACCCATGGTGCCGAGGCCACCGGAATTGATCCAGCGTCGCGGTTTATCGAACTTGTAATACTGCGCGGCGAACATCTGGTGCTGGCCGACATCGGAAGTGATGAAGGCATCGCCACCGGTCACCTCGTAGAGCTTCTCGACGACGTACTGCGGCATGATCAGCTGATCCTGCTTGTAGCGCAGGCTGTCGCGGCCACGCCATTCGTCGATCTGCTTCCACCAGTTGGCGACTTCCGGATCGGCCTTGAAGCCGCCAGCCACCAGTTTGAGCATTTCTTCCAGCACGTCGGTCACGCTGCCGACGATGGGCACGTCCACCTTGACCCGCTTGGAAATCGAGGACGGATCGATATCGATGTGGATCACGCGACGCTTTTCCTCGCCGAAGTGCTCCGGGTTGCCGATCACGCGGTCGTCGAAACGGGCACCAATCGCCAGTATCACGTCCGCATAGTGCATCGCATTGTTGGCCTCATATGTCCCATGCATGCCGAGCATGCCGACAAACTGCCTATCCGTTGCCGGATAGGCGCCAAGACCCATCAGCGTATTGGTCACCGGGAAATTCAGCTTGCGCACGAGTTCCGTCAACTGAGGCGCCGCATCGGAAAGGATGACCCCGCCGCCGGTGTAGATGATGGGACGCTTCGCTTCCTGCAGCATCTGCACGGCCTTCTTGATCTGGCCGAGGTGGCCCTTGACGACCGGATTGTAGGAGCGCATCTGGATCGACTTCGGATAGTCGAACTCGCAAACCTGTGCGGTAACATCCTTGGGAATGTCGACGACGACCGGGCCGGGGCGGCCGGTTGCCGCAATGTGGAATGCCTTCTTCAGCGTAATCGCCAGGTCCTTGACGTCCTTGACCAGGAAATTGTGCTTGACGCAAGGTCTGGTGATACCGACCGTATCGCACTCCTGGAAGGCATCCTGCCCGATGTACTGGGTCGGCACCTGACCGGTGATGACAACTATGGGAATGGAATCCATGTGTGCGGTGGCGATGCCAGTTACCGTATTGGTCACGCCGGGGCCTGACGTCACGAGGGCGACACCGACCTTCTGCGAGGACCGTGAATAAGCGTCCGCAGCATGAACCGCCGCCTGCTCGTGGCGGACCAGCACGTGCTTGACTTGATCCTGCTTGAAGAGGGCATCATAAATGTGTAGAACGGACCCGCCGGGGTAACCGAAAACACATTCGACCTTTTCTTCCTGCAGGCACCTGATTACAATTTCTGCACCGCTGATCATCATTCTTGGGCCCAATAAAACTGTTGTCTGAAAAACGTGTAACCTTAATGCAGCGCCTCTGTTCGGTCAAGGCGTTGCTCGATAACCACAAGCATTTCAAGGCTTTTCCCGAAAGAGACAATCCTGGCTTCACCCAACGAACTGGCTTACTTTCTCGAATCAGTTGAGCGTCGCGCGTTCAAGCAGGCCATGTTCGCCGTGCGCGAGGAGCAAGGCGCACTCGACATCGTGCAGGACAGCATGCTCAAACTGGCGGAAAAATACGGTGATCGTCCAGCCGAAGAGTTCCCCATGCTTTTCCAACGCATCCTGCAGAATACGATTCGCGATTTTTATCGACGCAGCAAGGTCCGTTCGATGTGGACAACCGTTTTGTCTACCTTCTCGCCCAACGATGACGACGAGCACGATCCGCTGGAAACAATTGCCGCCGATGAAGGACCGAATGGCCCGCATACGCCCGAAAGCAAGCTGCTGCAGGCACAAACCCTGAACGCGATTGACGACGAAATCAAAAAACTGCCGGCACGTCAACGGGAAGCTTTCCTGATGCGTTACTGGGAAGACATGGACGTCGCTGAGACCGCAGCGGCGATGGGCTGCTCAGAGGGCAGCGTCAAAACTCATTGCTCGCGCGCCACCCACGCGTTGGCGGCCGCCCTGTCGGCACGGGGGATCTTTTTATGAACGAAGAACGCTATGCATCGCGAGTTCGGCAGGCGCTGAATCATGGCCTGAAAAACTTCCCACCACCGTCGGCCAGGCGCCTGGAGGCCGCGCGCCATCTGGCGCTGTCGCGCCAGAAACAGGCAATGCCGGCGATGGTTACGGCAGGCCATGGCGTATCCCTGTTCCGATTCACGGCCGGCAACCGCCATGTTCGGCAGCTACTTGCCGCTTTGGCGCTTTTGCTCGGAATGTGGATTTCTTTCTACATGGATAGCGTAAAGTACGTCACGGCAATTGAAGAAGTGGACAGCGCACTGCTTGCCGACGATCTGCCTCCCGAAGCTTTTATGGATAACGACTTCTTCGAATGGTTAAAAGACGACACATCGGCGGAGTAATCCTCGGCCTGGCCCTGGCAGGCCCGCTGGCAGCCCAGCCGTCAACCACCGTCGTCATCGGCACCCCGCCGCAACCCGGATGGAGCCTGCTCAATGGGCAGCAAAAGTCTGTTCTGGCGCCCCTGGCGTCCGCATGGGATGAACTCGACAACATCCGCCGCCGGAAGTGGCTGGGTATTGCCGAACGTTATCCCCTGATGACGCAGGATGAGCAGGAGCGCGTAAAAGCCCGCATGCGCGAGTGGGCCAGCCTGACGCCGGCGCAACGCGCCAGAATCAGGGACAGTTACAAGGAATTCAACCAACTCCCGTCGGAACAGAAACAAGTGGTCAAACAGAAATGGGAAGCCTATTCCAACCTGACCCCCGAAGATAGGGAGCGAGTCCGGAAGGGTGGCAAATCATCGGCCCTTCTGTCACCACCAGTCGTCGAGCCACCGCCCGCTTTCGACCCGCCGCAAGCGGCGGATCAGGGGCAATTTGCCGCAAGCGGCGAAGGCATATCCGCAGTACAACCTGGTCAGAATTGATGCCTATGACAACCCCGGGCTTGGCGCGGCGGCTCGCCAGCATGCTCTATGAAGGACTGGTCATCTTCGCCGTACTGTTGATCGGCTTTCTCCTGCCGCAGATCCTGCTCCACGGCTTTGGCCTGGTAATGGCACCCCGACTGTTATTGGTGCACGTGATTCTGCTGCTGATGTTTTACTTCGTCTGGTTCTGGCTGAATGGCGGGCAAACGCTGCCGATGAAGACCTGGAAACTCATTCTGACCAACGAAGATGGCAGAAGCCTGCGCCCGGTACAGGCGATCCTGCGCTATCTGGCCGCATGGCCTAGCGTTTTGTTTTTTGGTGTCGGCATCGTCTGGGCTCTTTTCGACAAGAATGGGCAATTCCTGCACGACCGAATCGCCGGCACACGTATCGTATTCGCCGATAAAAAGTAGGGCTGCTCGCCTCAGCGGCGTTCGGCCCACCATAGCATTACGATTGCCGTCAGCAGGAACAGCGCCGAGGGCGCGGTCGCGCTGGCAAAGGGTGGCCATGAGTTTATTACACCGAGATTGGAGAACAGGCCGTTGAGCGCGTAAAAAAGGATGCCCAGCATGACTCCTGCGAATATCTTGAGACTCACGCCACCGACCCGGTTGTGCGAATAGCCAAAAGGCAGGGCCAGCGCAACCATGACGAACGAGGCCAGCGGATATACCAGTTTTTTCCAGATGGCGATCTCGTAACGCTCTGTTTGCTGACGATTGGCCGACAGATGCCTCGTGTAGTTGAGCAGCCCGGCCAATGACATCTTTTCCGGCGACACCATCAAAACCGACAGCAAATCCGGGTTGACCGCAGACTTCCACGGCAGCGTTTCGTAACGCTCGACACGGGCCGTTTCGCCCTCCAGAACAGTACGCACGACGCCCTTGAGCAGCCATTGATCCGGCGGCTGATACTGCGCCTCGTTAACATCGGTTACCGACTCCAGCGCATTTGCGACATTGAACTTGTAGACGCGCAAGCCGTGCAACCGGGCATCGGGTGTCGCCTCGCGAATATTGATGAAACTCCGCCCATCCTTGACCCAGAGACCGGTTTCGAAACCCTGTGCAATGACTTTGCTCAGCGCCCGCAACCTCAATTCCTGACCAGTTCGCTCCGAGAGGGGTACCAGACCCTCACCGACCACCATGGTCAGCAGGGCCAGCAGGGCGGCCACCCGGAACAATGTCAACAGCAGGTCGCGAGTCGCCAAGCCCGAGGCCCGCAGAACGGTGATTTCCGAATGCCGTGCCAGTGTCGACAGCGCGTACAAAGCACCGATCAGCGCCGCGATCGGAATCAGCTCGTAGACGATCCCCGGCAGGCTCAGTGCGACGAATACGACCGCATGCCCCAGTTGATAGCCACCCTTGCCGACACTGCGTAGTTCGTTGATCAGGTCAAAGAAACTGAATAACGCGAGAAATGCCGCCAGAACGAGAAAAACCGCAGCGAAGGTCTCGCGCATCAGGTAGCGTTGGTAGAGGCGCAAGCGGAACATCAGGAGGCTCTCCGCTGCCACGGCATGGTCACGGCCATTCGCTTGTAGAACAACAGCAGCAGCGGGATGAGCATCAGTGCATGCGCTGCCCATACCCCGATGCCGAATGACAGTTTGCCCTGTGCCACCCAGGCCTGACTGACCGAAATCATGTTGCTGTAGATCGCATAGACGAGAATGGCGATCAGCATACTGGCCGAGCGCCCGGCTCGCGGGTTGACGTAGGACAGGGGAATCGCCAGCAACGCCAGAATGATCGCCGATACCGGCATGCCGATCCGCCACACCAGTTCGCCGCGCGCCTGGTTGCTGTCTTCAAGGACCAGTTCGGTCATCGGCAAGCGGTTTGGCGAACGATCCGACGGCTTGGCCTCGCCATCCTCGGTCCGAACCTTGTAGCGTTCGAACTCCATGACCTTGAAGGCCGGTGTTCCCGGTTCGACTTCGTAGCGGCGCCCATTTTGCAGAACGACGAACTTGTCGCCGTTGGGTGCAAATTCAAGGTAGCCGGTATCGGACATCACGACACCCAGCTTGCCTTCCTGCACAGTGGCCACGAAAATATTCCCGACCTGCGATGCATCCTCGGCAACCGACTCGACGAAGAAAACGCGCTTGCCGCGTTTGGCTTCCCGAAAAGCCCCTGGCGCCACCTGCGACACATCGCTGCGCGCCGAAAGTTGCTGCTTGTATTCGGCGGTATTGTAGTTTGCCCATGGCGAGAGAAAACCCGCCAGAACGGCGATCGCCAGCACAATCGGCAAGGCGAAGCGGAGCACGGGACGAATCCAGGCGGTCAACGGCTGCCCGCAGGAGTACCAGACCACCATCTCGGAGTCACGAAAGACGCGGGAAAGGGTCAGCAGAATCGACACGAACAGCGTCAGCGAGAGCAGAATCGGCATGAAGTTCAGGGCCGCGAAACCGAGCAGTGAGGCCACCGCCTCGGCGGCAATGCGACCGCCCGCCGCATCCTTGAGCAGGCGAATCAATTGCGTGGAGGTCAGGATAGCCAACAAGGCGATACTGATACCGGCGGCTGCGTGAGCGAATTCGCGCCGGGCGGCGCGCTCGAATACCATGCTTTGACTAAACCAAAAAAATGCGTGGATAATCCCACGAATACTGATATTTCCATGAACTGGAGCAGCCTGTGGAATTTAGCATAAAAAGCGGTAACCCGGAGAAGCAGCGCAGTGCCTGCGTCGTCGTCGGGGTCTTTGAAACGCGGAAATTCACCCTGCCCGCCGAGTTGCTCGATCGGGCCGCCAGCGGCCATATTTCCGAAATCCTCCGGCGCGGCGACATGGATGGCAAGGCAGGCAGCACGCTGCTGCTGCACAATGTTCCGGGAACGCTGTGCGACCGTGTCCTGCTGATCGGCCTCGGCAAGGAAAAGGAGTTTCACGAGAAGGCGTTCGGTGCCGCAGTGCGCACGGCAGTCAAGATGCTGAACGAGACCGGCGCCCTCGAAGCCTCGATATTTCTCACCGAAATCCCGGTCAGAAAACGTGACATCGGCTGGCGGGTGCGCCAGGCCGCGATGATTGCGCTCGAAGCCACGTACCGTTTCGACCGCTTCAAGAGCAAAAAGGATGATGTCCGCCGGCCGCTGCGCAAGCTGACCTTCGGCGTCGAGCGGCGCAACGAACTGGCACAGGCCGAAAAAGCGCTGGCCCAGGGCATCGCGATTGGCGAAGGCGCTGCGTTGTCCAAGGATCTCGGCAACCTGCCGGCCAACGTCTGCAGCCCGACCTATCTGGCGGAGCAGGCGCAGGCGCTGGCCAGGGAATTCAAGCTGGGCTGCGAGATTCTTGATCGCGCAGACATGGAAAAGCTTGGCATGCATTCCTTGCTTTCGGTCGCCCGCGGCGCCCACCAACCGCCGAAACTGATCATCCTGACCTACAAGGGCGCCAAAGCCGGAGCAAAGCCGATCGTCCTGGTTGGCAAGGGTGTCACTTTCGACACCGGCGGCATATCACTCAAGCCGGCTGCCGAGATGGACGAGATGAAGTACGACATGTGCGGCGCCGCCAGCGTGCTCGGCACCATGAAGGCCGTGGCCCGCATGGCCCTGCCGATCAACGTCACAGTCATCGTTCCGGCGACCGAGAACATGCCCGGCGGCAACGCCAGCCGGCCCGGCGACATCGTCACCTCGATGTCGGGCCAGACCATCGAGATCCTCAACACCGATGCCGAAGGTCGCCTGATCCTTTGCGACGCACTGACCTACGCCGAACGCTTCGAACCCGATACCGTGATCGACGTCGCCACCCTGACCGGCGCCTGCGTCGTCGCGCTCGGCGCCGTCGCCAGCGGCCTGTTCGCCAACAAGGACAGCCTGGCCCGCGCCCTGCTCGATGCCGGCAACGAAGCACATGACCGCGCCTGGCACATGCCGCTGTGGGACGACTATCAGGAATTGCTGAAAAGTCCGTTTGCCGACATGGGCAATATCGGCGGCCGCTGGGGTGGCGCCATTACCGCCGCCTGCTTCCTGTCGCGCTTCACCAAAAAATTCACCTGGGCCCATCTCGACATTGCCGGCACCGCCTGGAAATCCGGCGCCGACAAGGGGGCGACGGGGCGCCCGGTGCCGCTGCTCACGCATTACCTGATGCAACGCGCCGGCAAACTCAATTGACCGAGGTTTTTTTCTATCACGGCGCTGCGGACAAGATTGCCGCGGCCTGCGCACTGCTCGGCGGGGCTTATGCCAAGAACAAGCCAGTTCTGGTCTATGCACCGGACGCTGATGTCGCCAGCGGCGTCGATCGCATGCTGTGGACCCACCCGGCGCTCAGCTTCGTTCCGCACTGCCGCGGCGACTCTCCGCTCGCCGGCGAAACGCCGGTCCTGATCACCGGAAATCTCGAAAAAGTGCCGCAAGACGATCGCCTGATGAACCTGAGCCACGAAGTTCCGCCCGGCTTTTCCCGATTCCACAGCCTGATCGAGGTGGTCGGCCAGGAAGCGGCGGACCGCGACAGCGCGCGCGAACGGGTCAGGTTCTACAAGGATCGCGGCTACGAGGTTCGCTATTTCGACCTCAGCGACCGTTAGGTCAGACGCGATGTCGAGTTCCATTTTCGCCCGGGCCGATGCCCTGATGCAGCGGCGGCGCCAGACCAGCAGCGAACTCGACGATGTTCCGGTGCTGATCGATGCCATCGACCCGGAATCCGAGATCCCGGTCCTGCTCGACATTGACCTGCCCGTTGCAACGCTCCAAGCGCGCGACGAACCAGAAGCGGCACGGGAACAGGTGGCCTCGGTGACCGTCGACGGCGAAATACTCGGCGACGTCGCTCATGAACTCGCCCGGCGCGTACACGAACGTCTCGCCGCCGAACTTCCTAAAATCGTCGAAGCGACGATACGTGACATTCTGGCTGAACCGGATATTCGCGCACTGCTCGGTTGACGCGACTGAGATGGCGCCGGGAGCGGCGCGGCGCTCCGGTATAATCGCGGGTTTTCCCCCTTTCCGACTAGCCCATGGAACTCGCCAAAGCCTTCGAACCCGCCGAGATTGAACGCCGCTGGTATCCCGAATGGGAAGAAAAAAATTACTTCGCCGCCGGGGTCGACCGCAACAAATCGGATAATTTCTGCATCCTGCTGCCGCCGCCCAACGTCACCGGCACGCTGCACATGGGCCACGGCTTCAATCAGACGCTGATGGACGCCCTCACGCGCTACTACCGGATGCGCGGCCACAACACGCTGTGGCAGCCGGGCACCGACCACGCCGGCATCGCGACGCAGATCGTCGTCGAACGCCAGCTGGACGCACAAGGCATTTCGCGCCACGACCTTGGCCGCGAGAAGTTCCTGGAAAAGGTCTGGGAATGGAAGGAATACTCCGGTAACACCATCACCAAACAGATGCGCCGCATGGGCACCAGCCCGGACTGGAAGCGCGAGCGCTTCACGATGGATGCCGGCCTCAACAAGGTAGTTACCGAAACTTTCGTTCGCCTGTTCAATGAAGGCCTGATCTACCGCGGCAAGCGTCTGGTCAACTGGGACCCGAAGCTGCACACTGCCGTTTCCGACCTCGAAGTCGTGCAGGAGGAAGAAGAAGGCTTCATGTGGCACATCCGCTATCCGCTGGCTGACGGCTCGGATAGCCTGGTCGTCGCCACGACGCGCCCGGAAACCATGCTTGGCGACACCGCCGTGATGGTCCACCCGGAAGACGAGCGCTACAGGCACATGATCGGCAAGATGGTGAAGCTGCCGCTGACCGACCGCGAAATCCCGATCATCGCCGACAGCTACGTCGATCTCGAATTTGGCACGGGTTGCGTCAAGGTCACGCCGGCGCACGACTTCAACGACTACGCGGTTGGCCAGCGCCATGGCCTGCCGATGATTTCGATCCTGACGCTCGACGCCAAGATCAACGAGAACGCCCCTGAGAAATATCGCGGCCTCGACCGCTTCGACGCCCGCAAGGCTGTCGTCGCCGACCTCGAAGCCCTCGGTATCTTGGTCAAGACCGACAAGCACAAGCTTAAGGTGCCGCGCGGCGACCGGACCAATGTCGTCATCGAGCCGATGCTCACCGACCAGTGGTTCGTCGCCATGTCCAAGCCAGGCGACGATGGCAAGTCGATCACCGAGAAGGCACTCGACGTCGTGCATTCCGGCGAGATCAAGTTCTATCCCGAAAACTGGGTCAATACCTACAACCAGTGGCTGAACAACATCCAGGACTGGTGCATTTCCCGCCAACTGTGGTGGGGCCACCAGATTCCCGCCTGGTACGGCGACAATGGCGCGATTTTCGTCGCGCACAGCGAGGAAGAAGCCAAGGCCGAAGCTGCCAAACAGGGCTACACCGGCGCGCTCAAGCGTGACGAAGATGTCCTCGACACCTGGTTCTCCTCCGCCCTGTGGCCGTTCTCGACGCTCGATTGGACCGGCGACGAGGCGGTCGACGCGGTCAACCCGATTTTGCAGCAATATTTGCCGTTGACCGTGCTGGTCACCGGCTTTGACATCATTTTCTTCTGGGTCGCCCGCATGGTCATGATGACCAAGCAGATCACCGGCCAGATCCCGTTCAAGCACGTCTATGTGCACGGCCTGATCCGCGATGGCGAAGGCCAGAAGATGTCGAAGTCGAAGGGCAATGTGCTCGACCCGATCGACCTGATCGACGGCATCGGCCTCGACGCGCTGATCGAAAAGCGGACGACCGGCCTGATGAACCCAAAACAGGCGGAAAGCATCGCCAAGAAGACCAAGAAGGAGTTCCCGGACGGCATCCAGCCCTTCGGCACCGACGCACTGCGTTTCACCTTTGCCAGCCTCGCTTCGCCCGGCCGCGACATCAAGTTCGACCTGAATCGCTGCGATGGCTACCGCAATTTCTGCAACAAGCTATGGAACGCCACGCGCTTCGTGCTGATGAACGTCGAAGGCCACGATCTGGCGCTTGACCATGAGCAAAATGCCGGCGGCGTCTGCGTCGTGCCGGCCGGCGAACCACGCCTCAAGTTCAGCTTTGCCGACCGCTGGATCGTCAGCCAACTGCAGCGCGTCGAGCAGGAAGTCGAGCAGCATTTTACGGACTACCGTTTCGACCTGATCGCTCAGGCCATTTACAAATTCGTCTGGGACGAGTTCTGCGACTGGTATCTGGAAATCGCCAAAGTGGAAATCCAGGCCGGCGACGAAGCGCAGCAACGCGGCGCCCGCCGGACCCTGATCCGCGTACTGGAAGCCGTGCTGCGTCTGGCTCACCCGCTGATTCCCTTCGTCACCGAAGAACTTTGGCAAACCGTGGCGCCGATCGCCGGCCGCAAGTCGCACGATTCGATCATGATGGCCGCCTACCCGCGCGCCGATCTCTCGCGCCTTGACCCGGCCTCGGAAGCCAAAGTCGAGCGGCTCAAGGCACTGGCCTACGCCTGCCGCAACCTGCGCGGCGAAATGAACGTCTCGCCCGCCCAGCGCATGCCGCTGCTGGTCGCCGGTGGCGGTGAGGAAATCGCCGAGTTCGCACCGATCCTGCAGGCGCTGGGCAAGCTCTCAGAAGTCCAGATCGTCGCCGACATGCCGTCCGATGCGATGGCGCCGGTCGCCGTGGTCGGCGAAACGCGGCTGATGCTCAAGGTCGAAATCGACATCGCAGCCGAACGCGAGCGACTGAAGAAGGAAATCGAGAAACTGGAAAAGCAGATCGCCATCGCGCAGGGCAAGCTGTCGAACGAAGGTTTCGTTGCCCGCGCCCCGGCTGCCGTTGTCGAGCAGGAAAAGCAGCGCGTCGCCGATTTCAGCGCCACGCTGGATCAACTCAGGCCGCAACTGGCCAAGCTTGGCGACTGAATCCGCGATGGCCAAAGACAATCGGCTGCTGTTCGTAAGCATCTTCAAGGCAATGATGATTTATTGCGTTCTGGTCTGGATCTGGGCGCTGGCACTGATCTACGCCTGGCCCTGGCAAAAGGGCGGCGAATGGCTGCCCGAATTCCCGATCGTCGCCGTCTGCACACCGGAAACAAGCTGTGCGATTCCCTACGGAAAAATCGGCGAGGCACGCCAGGATGGCCAGTTGATGTCGCTGACGCCGCTGACCGATAGCGGCGAAATCGCCCTCGATTACGGCACCCTGAGCTGGCAGCGCGGCAACGGGGTCATCGAGGCCCGTTACGCTGCATGGAATTTCCAGACGACCGTCCGCTATCGCCTGCAGGAAGACCTGCCGGTGCTCCTGGAATACCAGAACATCGCCGGCCGCACCTTTCTCTATGCTCTCGGCGGCGCCCTCTTCTCACTGATCGGCATTTATCTGCGCAAGCTGCGCAAATAACGGCCGTTGCGGTCAACCGCAAAAACCGGCCAATTTACGCCGTTGACCGCAACGTAACGGCCATCAGGCCGCGCAGCGCGTTACCGAGAAAGAAGCCAGCTACGAGATCCTCGGGCCACAGCACCGCCTCGCGCGCCCGCCCGCTGGCCAGCAGTTGCGCCCGCAACACACCGGGCAAGGCGCCGCTAGCCAAGGGCGGCGTCAGCAGTACGCCATTGCGTTCGACGAACACATTGCTGCGCGCGCCTTCCGCCACTTCGCCCCGCTCGTTGAGAAAAACCAGGTCGAATATCGGGGAATCAGCCGGCAAACTGCGCAAAGCAGCGTCGTAAAGCGGGCGCGCGGTCGTCTTGTGGCGCCGCAACGGATCGTTCGAATCGATCCTCAATCCGGCCAGCACCGCCTGTTGCGGCTTGGGCGGCGGCGTCTCCAATACGGATGACTGCACCTCGATGGCGCCCGCTTTATCCAGCGTGACGCGAACCCGCCAAGTGCCTTTGTATGGCTGCAAACCCAATTCCCTGAACAGCAACTGCTCGTCAAGCGGAAAACCGAAATACGCCGCAGAGTGCCGCAGGCGCTCCAGATGTCCGGCCCACATCGGATACATGCCGCCATCGCGACGGAGGGTTTCGATCAGCTTCAGCCCCGGATCGCAATCGCGCAGAAACTTGGCCTTGAGCAGGCATTCCTGCCATTCCGCAGCCGCATGCGAATCAGCAACGATGCCGCTGCCGATGCCCAGAAGGCCGCGATGGCCAGCCGCCAGTTCCAGCGTGCGAATGGCTACATTGAGCCGCAAATCGCCACCCGGCGCGATCCAGCCAAAGGCGCCGGTGTACAGGCCGCGCGGCTCGCTTTCCAGTTCGCCCAGAATCTGCGTGGCGCGGATCTTCGGCGCGCCGGTGATCGAACCGCAAGGAAATAGCGCACGCAGGATTTCGCCCAATCCGACTCCGGGAATACTCGCCGACACCTCCGAAACCATCTGCCAGACGGTCGGATAGTCCTCGATGGCGAACAAGGAGTTGACCTTGACGCTGCCTTTTGCCGCAATGCGCCCGAGGTCGTTGCGCAGCAGATCGACGATCATCAGGTTCTCGGCGCGATCCTTGGCCGAGGCTAACAGGCGGTCTGCCGGCTGGTCGCGCGGCAAGGTGCCCTTCATCGGCCGCGTAACCAGTCGGTCACCCGTCCGTTCCAGAAAAAGCTCAGGAGAAAGCGAAACGATTCCGCTGTCTGCCGCGCCCAGGAAGCCGCCGTAGCGAACCGGCTGGCGCTCACGCAGCCGGGCGTAGACAGCCAGCGGATTGCCAAACCATTCGCAGGTCAGCGGAAAGGTGAAATTGGCCTGATAGCAATCTCCGGCAAAAATGTAATCACGGATGCGGTCGACCGCGCCAGCGTGCCGGTTTTCGTCTACCGCCGAAACGATGCCGCCAACCCCGGCCGGCTGCTCCGCCCCATGCGCGACAAGCCAATCCGTAGCCGCCCCGGCATCCATGGCGATACGCTGCCGAAAGCGCCAGAAGCGGGCCAGCGGCCGCTCGGAGCACGGCGACCAGCCGACTAGCGCAGTCGCCGGTTCGAGCAGGTAGCCGAGTTCGAAATCGAGCGCCGCGACACACCACAGGGCGCCGGCTTCGAGTTCGGCGAGTACGGGTTCGATTTCAGCGGCATCCGTGATCGTCAGGCAGTTGACCAGATCCTCGAAACGCCAAGCGGCAGGCGCGCCCTGAGGCGCCTGCCGATCTTCGAAAAATGCGTGGAAATCCGGGCCTATTTGCGCTTCAGGTAAAACTCGAAGACGCCATTTACTTCCTGCTGCCCGAGTAGTTCGTTCGCCGTCTGCTTGGAGAAAGCGGCGAAATCCTTCAGCGAGCCGGGATCGGTCGCCTGCACCCGCAGCACCTGGCCGGATTCCATTTCAGAAAGCATCTTCTTGGTTCGCAGAATCGGCAAGGGGCAGTTGAGCCCCTTGGCATCGAGGTCGCGATTAAATTCCATGGTGTGTCACCCGATATGAGAGTCATGAATTCTAACGCTAAAAGCGTCGCTCCTTTTCCTTCTCCCTCATCTCTTCGATCTGGCGCTTCTTCAATTCGCGCAGGCGACCGTCGATGACCGACAGCTCGTAGAAATTGGCGTCTCCCGCCTGCTGGGCCAGTTGCAATTGCTCGATCGCCCCCGCGGTCTGCCCCTTGAGCAGGGTCATTTCCGCCAGCGCCAGATGTTGCTGCGAGCGGTGCCCCAAGCCGGCATTCGCTTCAGCACGCATCTTGTAGAAACGCACATCCTGAGGATAGCTCTGCAACTGCGTCGCAGAAAACTTGAGCGCGTCGCCATATCGCTTTCCGGCGATCAAGGCATTGCCATAGCCGTAAAGCACCGAAAGATTGAGCGGATAGCGTGCCATCGCCTCGCGGTAGATGGCCAGACCGTCATCTACATCGCCGCCAGAAATCTTTACCTCGGCCAGCAGGCGCTCGACCATCGCCGACGACACCTTGAGCTTGCGTACCGCCAGCAGTTCCTGCGCGGCTGCAGACCAATTGCTGTTGCGCGCAAGCGCCACCGCCAGGCCATAGCGCGCGCTGCCTTCCGAAACATATTTCTTGTCGCGCAACAGGGTTTCGAAGTCCTTGACCGCGTCCGCCGGACGCCCCTGCAAGGCGCGAATCCGGGCACGGACAAGCGTAAAGTCCTGACTGTCGGCAACCTGGCGATAAGCCGCCGCCAGCTGCCGGTTCTGCATGTCCGACAAACGCTCGACCGTCAGCGGGTGGGTGCGCAGATAGGCGGTCGCGTTGTTTTCAAGATAGCGCGACGAACTCTGCAAGCGTTCGAAAAAACCCGGCATCCCGGCGGGATCGAAGCCAGCCGAACGCAGTGTATCGAAACCGAGACGGTCGGCCTCGCGTTCAAAATCCCGCGAATAGGCCAGTTGCGCCGAGATCGCCCCGGCCTGCGAGGCGGAAATTCCAGCCATCGCCGCCTGCGGACTTGAACGAGCCGCCAGCAATGCCAGCCCCATCGCGACCATCGAGGCCATCGACAGTTTCTTCGACTGAAAGACCTGGCGTGCAATATGGCGTTGCGTAACATGCGAAACTTCGTGCCCCAACACCCCGGCCAGTTCGGATTCAGACTGCGCCGAGAGAATCAAGCCGGTATGAACGCCGATGAAGCCGCCAGGCAGCGCGAAGGCATTGATGCTCTGATCATTGAGGGCAAAAAAATAGAAACCGAGGCCGGGATCGTTGCTGGCTGCGACCAAGCGGCCACCGAGCTGGTTGAGATAGGTCTCGATATCCGGATCGTCAAGATAACTCGGCTCACGCCAGCGGATTTCGTCCATGATCTGCTGGCCGATCTTCTTTTCCGCCGAAAGCGACAATTCCTGGCTGGCGACATCGCCAAGCTCCGGCAAATCGTCGGCACGCAACGTCTGCCCGACCAAGGTGCAGGCCAGTAATCCAGCGAGAAAACGAGGGGTGAAACGCATGGTGCTATGATAGCTCAGTCGCTTGCAGCCCTTTGCGTGCCGGCCGTAACCAAACGTAACAAATCATGAACGATCACACCCTCACTCATTTTGACAATGCCGGACAGGCCCACATGGTTGACGTCGGCAGCAAGGCCGAGACCGCACGCGTTGCCCGCGCTGAGGGCAGCATCTTCATGAAACCGGAAACCCTGGCGTTGATCCAGTCAGGTTCGGCCAAGAAAGGGGATGTGCTGGGCATTGCCCGGATTGCCGCAATTCAGGCCGCGAAGCGAACCGGCGACCTGATTCCCCTGTGCCACCCGATCGCGCTGACCCGTGTCACCGCGGATTTCACCATCGACAAAGTGAGAAACGCTGTTCACTGCCGGGTGAGTGCCGAATGTCATGGCCGGACAGGGGTCGAGATGGAGGCATTGACCGCCACCTCGGTGGGTCTGCTGACCATTTACGACATGTGCAAGGCAGTCGACCGCGGCATGCACATCGAAAACCTGCACCTGCTGGAGAAATCGGGCGGGAAATCGGGGCACTGGATCGCGGCGACCTGACCTGATAATTTGCGCTCGAATCCGCAAGGGATATCTCCACCGGCGGGGCCGGCAACATAAAAAAGCCCGCCTGAATCAGGCGGGCCGTTGATATCCTGTTCGTCTGTTGTTCAGGCGGCCTGGATGTTCGAAGCCTGCTTGCCCTTGGGGCCTTGAACGACATCGAAGGAAACCTTTTGACCTTCTTTGAGTGTCTTGAATCCGCTCATGTTGATGGCGGAAAAGTGTGCGAAGAGATCTTCGCTGCCATCATCCGGCGTGATAAAGCCAAAACCCTTGGAATCATTGAACCACTTGACGGTACCGAGTGCCATATTTGCAACTTTCATACAAGAAACGAAAAAAATTTCCGGGTCTCCCCGACTCCCTGTTTGAGATCAGCGACCCGGTGCCAGCGGCAAACCCGATGCAACGTGAATCCAAACACAAGCGCTTTCTACCCCCGTCAGGAAGCCCCGTCAACAACTTTTAATGACGCGCCGCAACATAAGTCGTCGAAATTTCAGCGGTTTACGAGCAGTTTTACCTCGCTCGGGGTGTTGCACAATGAATTGGACTGTATAGAATCCGAAACATGGCCACAAAGTCTCAGGATGGGAGTCTTCTCGAAGCACAACGTGCCAAGACGATGCCTCCAAAGATGTACAAGGTGCTGTTACTGAACGACGATTACACCCCGATGGAGTTCGTGATCGTCGTGCTTCAGCGTTTTTTTTCCATGAGTACTGAACAAGCAACGCAAATCATGCTCAAAGTGCACAACGAGGGCCGTGGCGTGTGCGGGGTTTTCCCGCGCGACATCGCGGCGACCAAGGTCGAACAGGTTGGCGCTTTCGCCCGCCAGTACCAGCACCCGCTGGCTTGCATCATGGAGGAAAATGAATGATCGCTCAGGAACTTGAAGTTAGCCTGCACATGGCTTTTGTCGAAGCACGGCAGAAGCGCCACGAGTTCATCACGGTGGAGCACCTGCTCCTCGCGTTGATCGACAACCCGTCGGCGGCGGAGGCTCTGCGTTCCTGTGGCGGAAAGCCTGATGCGCTACGCAAGGACCTGACCAATTTCATCAACGAACACACGCCCGTCGTTTCCGGCGAAGACGACATCGACACCCAGCCGACGCTCGGTTTCCAGCGCGTCATCCAGCGGGCCATCCTGCACGTCCAGTCCTCCGGCAAGAAGGAAGTCAACGGCGCCAATGTGCTCGTTGCCATCTATGGCGAAAAGGATTCACACGCGGTCTACTTCCTGCAGAAGCAGGGGATCACCCGCCTCGATGTCGTGAATTTCATTTCGCACGGTATCAGCAAGGTGCCGCAGCAAAAGACACCCACCGAGGGTGAGGTGGAAACCGAAGGCGAGAAGGAGCAAGCCGGACCACTCGAGCAATACACGATCAACCTCAACGCGCTGGCGCTGCAGGGGAAGATCGATCCGCTGATCGGCCGCGAACGCGAACTGGAGCGCGTCATCCAGACGCTGTGCCGGCGGCGCAAGAACAACCCCTTGCTGGTTGGCGAGGCCGGTGTCGGCAAGACCGCGATCGCCGAAGGCCTGGCGCGGCGCATTGTCGAATGCAACATCCCGGAAATTCTCGCCAAGGCCAATGTCTACTCGCTGGACATGGGTTCGCTGCTGGCCGGCACCAAGTATCGCGGCGATTTCGAGCAGCGCCTCAAGGGCGTCATCAAGCAACTAGGGGACAACCCGAACGCCATCCTGTTCATCGATGAAATCCATACGCTGATCGGCGCCGGCTCGGCCTCCGGCGGCACGCTGGACGCCTCCAACCTGCTCAAGCCGGCGCTTTCGTCCGGCGCCCTGAAGTGCATCGGCGCCACCACCTACACCGAATTCCGCGGCATTTTCGAGAAGGACAGCGCGCTTTCCCGCCGCTTCCAGAAGATTGACGTGAATGAACCGTCGGTCGCCGAAACCGTGAATATCCTCAAAGGCCTTAAAGCCCGTTTCGAGGCGCACCACGGCATCAAGTACTCGGCCACGGCCATTTCCTCGGCCGCCGAACTGTCGGCCCGCTACATCACCGACCGCCATCTGCCGGACAAGGCGATCGACGTCATCGACGAGGCTGGTGCAGCGCAGCGTATCCTGCCGAAATCGAAGCAGAAAAAAGTCATCAACAAGACCGACATCGAGGAGATCGTCGCCAAGATTGCCCGCATTCCGTCGCAGCATGTCACGCTCGACGACCGCGGCGCGCTGAAGAATCTCGACCGCGACCTGAAGGCCGTCGTCTTCGGCCAGGACAAGGCGATCGACGCATTGGCCAGGGCGATCAAGATGTCCCGTTCCGGGCTCGGGCATCCGGACAAGCCGATCGGCTCTTTCCTGTTCAGCGGCCCGACCGGCGTCGGCAAAACCGAAGTCGCCAGGCAGCTAGCCTATGCCCTCGGCATCGAACTGACACGCTTCGACATGAGCGAGTACATGGAGCGCCATGCCGTTTCTCGGCTGATCGGCGCCCCGCCGGGCTATGTCGGCTTCGACCAGGGCGGCCTGCTGACCGAAGCGGTGACCAAGAAACCCTATTGCGTGCTGCTGCTCGACGAAATCGAGAAGGCGCATCCGGACATCTTCAATATCCTGTTGCAGGTCATGGACCACGGCACTTTGACCGACAACAACGGACGCAAGGCCGATTTCCGCAACGTCGTCATTATCATGACGACCAACGCCGGCGCCGCCGACCTGCAGAAGTCCAGCATGGGCTTCACCAGCTCGAAGCAGAGCGGCGATGAAATGGCCGAAATCAAGCGCCTGTTCACGCCAGAATTCCGCAACCGCCTCGACGCCACGATTTCCTTCGCACCGCTCGATCACGACGTCATCATTCGTGTCGTCGACAAGTTCCTGATACAGCTCGAAGAGCAACTCCACGAGAAGAAGGTTGAGGCGCACTTCAGCGATGCGGTCAAGGAAATGCTCGCCGCCAAGGGCTTCGATCCGCTGATGGGCGCCCGCCCGATGGGCCGCCTGATTCAGGACACCATCCGCTCGGCGCTGGCCGACGAACTGCTGTTCGGCAAACTGGCGAACGGCGGGCATGTCACGGTCGACCTCGATAAAGACGGAAAAATCAGGCTCGATTTCGAGGAAGAAAAGGCCGAAGCCGTCGTATAGAATTCCACCTTCATTCCAACAAGCCATGCGATGCATGGCTTTTTTTCTGCCAGGGAGCCCACCATGACCTTCAAGACCCCCGACCTTTGCGACGAATTCGAAGCCGAGCTCGGCAAGAGCGTTCGCATCGTCACCCCGATGTTTCGCCGCTACGGAAATCGCAAGCGCTTTTTCGGCGAGATCGTCACGCTCAAGGTGTTCGAGGACAACTCGCTGGTGCGCGAAGCCTTCGCCGAAAACGGTACGGGAAAAGTGCTGGTCATCGATGGTGGCGGCTCGCTGCGCTGCGCCCTGGTCGGCGACCAGCTCGCCATCCTGGCCCATAAAAATGGCTGGGAAGGCACCGTTGTCTATGGCTGCATCCGCGACTCCGCCGACATCAATGGCATCGACATTGGCGTCTGCGCGCTGAGCACGCACCCGCGAAAAAGCATCAAGAAGGGCGTCGGCGACCGCGATATCGCCGTCACCTTCGGCGGCGTCACGTTCAACCCTGGCGAATTCCTCTACGCCGACGAGGATGGCGTGCTGGTCAGCAGCAAGCCTTTGTGCTGAAGGATGCAAAATCATTTCACAAGCCTAAACTGCGTTTCGTATTGTGAAATGAATGCTGTATAGGTTTGTTTTTATTTCATAAAATATTGTCTTATGTCTTATATAAGACTATTGCTGCTATTTAAGAATTTCTCTATACTTGTCGGATCGCGCTGGAGCAAAAACTCCGGCGCATCGTCGTAACCGAAACCAAACTCTTGAGGAATTCACAATGAGCACTCGCGAACAGCAAATCGCCGCCCTGGAAAAAGACTGGGCTGAAAACCCCCGCTGGAAAGGCGTCAAGCGCGGTTACTCCGCTGCCGACGTCGTCCGTCTGCGCGGCTCCGTGCAAATCGAACATACACTGGCCCAACGCGGCGCTGAAAAGCTGTGGGCGAAGGTCAACGGCGGCGCCAAAAAGGGCTACGTGAATGCCTTCGGCGCGATCACCGCCGGTCAGGCCATGCAGCAGGCCAAGGCTGGCCTCGAAGCCGTCTATCTGTCCGGCTGGCAAGTTGCCGCCGACGGCAACACCTCCGAAACCATGTACCCGGACCAGTCGCTGTATGCCTACGACTCAGTGCCGACCATGGTTCGCCGCATCAACAACACCTTCAAGCGCGCCGATGAAATCCAGTGGTCGCGTGGCATCGAGCCGGGCAGCAAGGAATTCGTCGACTACTTCCTGCCGATCGTCGCCGATGCGGAAGCCGGCTTCGGCGGCGTCCTGAACGCCTTCGAACTGATGAAGAACATGATCGCCGCCGGCGCCGCCGGTGTTCACTTCGAAGACCAGCTGGCTGCCGTCAAGAAGTGCGGCCACATGGGTGGCAAGGTTCTCGTCCCGACCCGCGAAGCCTGCGAGAAGCTGATCTCCGCACGTTTCGCCGCCGACGTCATGGGCGTGCCGACGCTGATCCTGGCCCGTACCGATGCCGAAGCCGCCAACCTGCTGACCTCCGACTACGACGAGAACGACAAGCCGTTCCTGACCGGCGAGCGTACCCAGGAAGGGTTCTACCGCGTCAAGAATGGTCTGGAGCAGTCCATTTCCCGTGGCATCGCTTACGCCCCGTACGCCGACCTCGTCTGGTGCGAAACCGGCGTGCCGGATATCGGGTTTGCCCGTGAATTCGCCCAGGCGGTTCTCGCCGCCAACCCGGGCAAGCTGCTGTCCTACAACTGCTCGCCGTCCTTCAACTGGAAGAAGAACCTCAACGACTCGCAGATCGCTTCCTTCCAGGAAGACCTCGCCGCGCTCGGTTACAAGTACCAGTTCATCACGCTGGCCGGTATCCATATCAACTGGTTCAATACCTTCCAGTTCGCCCATGCTTACGCCAATGGCGAAGGCATGAAGCACTACGTCAATATGGTTCAGGAGCCGGAATTCGCGGCCCGCGAGCAAGGTTACACCTTCGTTTCGCACCAGCAGGAAGTCGGTGCCGGTTACTTCGACGACGTCACCACCGTCATCCAGGGCGGTTCGTCCTCAGTCAAGGCCCTCACCGGCTCGACCGAAGAAGAACAGTTCCACTAAGTTTCAACTGCTGCCAGATCCGGTAGCATCAAGGCCGGCGCTCACAAGGCGCCGGCCTTTTCTATTGCTCGGAAACACGGGAAGCCTCGCAATTCCGGAATAATGCCTGCAGCAGCCTGCCTTAAAATGCCCACACGCTGATAAAGTGTTCAGGCACGCGTCATTTCGGCGCCGTCAATGGCAACTTCAGGAGCAGCAATTGCAGGCATTTTCGCAAACAGCAGACACGCTGATTGCAGTATTGCGTTTATGGTTCATCGCAGCACTCTGGCTTGCCACGCCGGCCAGTGCAAGCAGTGATCCGATTGCGCGGATTGGCGTTCTCGCATTTCGCGACGTCGAAGCTACACGGCAGCAATGGACACCGCTTGCCGAGCATCTGAGTCGCCATGTTGAAGGCACGCACTTCGAACTTGTTCCGTTGCAACTCGACGACCTGAATCGTGCAGTTGAAGCAGGTCATCTCGATTTTGTATTGACGCAACCGGAAAACTATATCGTTCTGCGCACGCGCCTTGGCCTGTCTGCGGTAGCAACCCTGATGCCGCTGGCCGGCGGGCATCCGGTATCGCGGTTCGGCGGCGTCATCCTGACCCGTGCCGGGCGTGATGACATCCGCGAACTTGCCGACATCCGGGGCAAGCGGGTCGCCACCGCACTGCCGAACTCGCTCGGCGCCTTTCGGGTCCAGCAATGGGCCTTGTCAAAAGTCGGCATCCATCTGCCCGACGACGTGGGCAGCATGGTTTTCACCGGACTGCCACAAGACCTGGTAGTCAGGCAGGTCCTGGACAATCAGGTGGATGTCGGCTTTGTCCGCACCGGTCTGATCGAATCGCTGGTTGACGAAGGGCAACTGGACCCGGCCGCCATCAAGGTGATCAACCCGCAACGCGACCCAAACTTTCCCTTGCTGCGCTCGACCGCACTCTATCCCGAGTGGCCATTCCTGGCCTCCGGCAATGTTTCCGAGCCGCTGCTCAAGGCGGTGGCCATGGCCCTGTTGCAAATCAAGCCGGACGACCCGGCTGCGGTTGCCGGGAAGTTTTACGGCTTCTCGCCCCCCGCCAACTACGGCGGACTCGAATTGATTCTGCTTGAACTGGATGCCCACCCGAATCGTCTGGCCTATTTCGGCCTGCGCGACATTATCGCGAAATATCCTGCCGAAGCCATTTCCAGCCTGGGCACAGTACTGATCCTGATGCTTCTGGCCGTGGTTTATCTGGTCCGTTCGAAACGCCAGGTCGCTGCCGCCTTGCGTGAGCGTGCAGCGATGCTCGACAGCCTTGGTGAAGGGTTGTACGTAATCGACCGCCAGGGAGGGTGCAGCTTCGTCAATCCAAAAGCCCTCGAATTGCTGGCCCTGACCCACCAGGAGGTGATCGGCGCGAACCAGCACCAGCTATTCCATCACCACCGTCCTGACGGCACGGCTTATCCCCAGGGCGAATGCCCGATCTATCTGACGTTGCGCGACGGCCACAAGCGGCAGGGAGAAGAATGGTTTTTCCGTAAGGGTGGTGAAGGTTTCCCGGTGCGCTATTCGGTAACGCCGCTGCACAATCGAAACAATGAAGGCGCGGTTGTCGTCTTCCATGATATTTCCGCATCGCGCAAGGCTGACGAACTGACGCGCATCTCGGCCATTGCGTTTGAGACCCAGGAAGCCATGGTCGTTACCGATGCCGCCACGCGCATCCTCCGGGTCAACCGCGCCTTTACCGAGATTACCGGCTATGGTGCCGAGGAGGTCATCGGCCAGACGCCCGTTCTGCTCAAATCAGGCCACCATGAAGATGGCTTCTACCTGGAAATGTGGGCGGCATTGAAGACGCATGGGAACTGGCGGGGGGAAATCTGGAATCGCCGCAAAAATGGCGAAGTCTTCCCGGAATGGCTGAGCATCTCTGCCGTCCGCAATGCCCAAGGTGAAACCACCCATTTTGTCGCATCTTTCCTCGACCTTACCCAACGCAAGGAGGCCGAAGAACAGATCCAGTTCCTGGCTTTCTACGATCCGCTGACCCACTTGCCAAATCGACGCCTGCTCAACGAGCGACTGGAAAAGGCACTGCTTTCGGGTGCCCGCCACCGCCGTTACGCGGCCCTGCTGTTCATCGACCTCGACAACTTCAAAATGCTCAACGATTCCATGGGCCACGCCGTTGGCGACCTCCTGCTACGTCAGGTTGCCGAGCGTCTGAGCGCCTCGGTGCGGGCCAACGACACGGTCGCCCGCCAGGGCGGCGACGAATTCGTGATTTTGCTCGAAGAGTTGAGCCTCGACATCCACGGCGCAGTCGCCCAGATCAAGCTGATCGCCCAGATGATGCTGGACACACTCGATAAGCCTTATCAGTTCGGCGATGTGTCCTACCACTGCACCGCCAGCATCGGCGCCATACCGTTCATGGGCGCCGGAGAAACGGTCGAGAGCCTGCTCAAATCGGCAGATATGGCCATGTACAAGGCCAAGGCTGCAGGCAAGAATGCCCTGCGATTCTTCGACCCGTCAATGCAATCCGAGATTGAGCAACGCGCCACTGTCGAGCGCGAACTGCGGGGTGCATTGCAGGCGGGACAGTTCGAACTCCATTTTCAGGCCCAGTTCGACGACAGCGGCAGGGTTTTCGGGGCTGAAGCCTTGATCCGCTGGCAGCACCCCAACCGCGGCCTTGTCGGACCGGACGAATTCATCCGTATTGCCGAAGAAAGCCGGCTGATCCTGCCAATCGGGAACTGGGTACTGAAAGAAGCATGCCGGCAGCTTGCGCTGTGGCAGAAAAATCCCGACACCGCCCATCTGACGCTGGCCGTCAACGTCAGCGCGCTGCAATTTCGCGACAACGATTTCGTCAACAGCGTGGCGCGCGCCATCGCCGAATCTGGCGCCCCGGGCAGCCGATTGAAACTTGAAATTACCGAATCGCTGCTCCTCGAAGATATCGGCGACACCATCGAACACATGCGTCCGCTTAAGGAAAAACTCGGCGTCGGACTGGTGCTGGACGATTTCGGCACTGGCTATTCATCCCTGAGCTACCTGAAACAACTCCCTCTCGACCAGATCAAGATCGACCGCAGCTTCGTCCGTGACATCAACAGCAACCCGAACGACGCGGCGATTGCGGAAACCATCATCGCCCTGGGCCACTTTTTCAATCTGACAATCATCGCCGAGGGAGTCGAGACCACGGCCCAGCGGGATACGCTGATCACGTGCGGCTGCAAGGCCTTCCAGGGATTCCTTTTCGGCAGACCGGGAACCATCGATCAATTCGAGGCCAGGCTTGGTCAATCCGTTTCATGACAAAAATTCTGATGGCTGTTCTAGCCCCGTTGTTCAGTAATTTCCAATCACCCGAATAATGCCCGACCGTGCCCGCAGCTTCCCGCCTATTGCCACACCCGGCGCCCGCATCCTGATCCTTGGCAGCATGCCGGGGCAGGCTTCGCTCGCCGCGAGCCAGTATTACGCCCATCCGCGCAACGCGTTCTGGCCGCTCATGGGCAGCCTGTTCGCATTCGACAGCACGCAGGATTACCTGGCCCGGGTCAAGGCCCTGAATGACGCACAGGTCGCCGTCTGGGACGTGCTTGCTTCCTGCCAGCGGCCGGGCAGCCTCGATTCGGCGATTGCGAAAGACTCTGTCGTAGCCAACGACCTGGCCGGCTTTTTTGCCGCACACCGCCTGATCGGCCACATCTTTTTCAACGGCGGGACTGCGGAAAAGTTGTTCCGCCGCCACGTCATGCCGACGCCCGCTACCAGGAACCTGCGACAGACACGTCTGCCGTTGACCAGCCCAGCCCACGCGGCGCTGGGCTTTGTGCAGAAGCTTGCAGCCTGGCGTGCCGTCTCCGTTGCGGTCGACGCGGAATTAACGGCAAATTTCACCGCCGCCCCGAATCAACGCAACTCCCAGTAACTCGCCTCGCCGTAGGTTTCCTTCAGCAGGTCGATGAACAGGCGCACCCGCAACGGCAAGTGACGACGCTGCGGAAAGACCGCGTAGATGCCCATCGGCGGCGCCTGCCAGGCATCGAGCACTGAAGTCAGCCGGCCTTCCTTGAGATCGAGCCCTACTTCCCACAGCGAACGCCAGGCCAACCCGAGCCCGGCCAGCGCCCATTCATGCAGCACCGCGCCGTCGTTGCACTCGAACGTACCGCTGACTTTCCGCGTATCGACTTCGCCATTGGCCGGGTCGCGGAAAACCCAGCCGCGCTGCTGGCCGAGCGACAGGCAATTGAAGCGCGCCAGATCATCCGGGGAACGTGGAACACCGTGCGCGACAAGATAGGCCGGGCTGGCCACCACCATGCGGCGCATTTCGCCGAGGCGCACGCTGACCAGACTGGAGTCGGTCAATTCGCCGATGCGGATGGCGCAATCGATGTGCTCATTGACCAGATCGACCAGGCGATCCGAAAGGTCTAGGTTGACTGTAACTTCGGGGTTGCCCCGCATGTAGCGGTCGACCAGCGGCGCCACGTGACTGCGCCCGAAGCCGGCCGGCGCCGAGACGCGCAACTGGCCGCTGGCCCGGATCCCGCCAAGCGACACCGCCGCCTCGGCATTGGCCAGATCGTTCAGCACGCGCTGGCAATCCTCGAGGAAAGCCTGCCCCTCGAAAGTCAGCGTCAGCTTGCGCGTCGTGCGCACCATCAGACGCACGCCGAGGCGGGCTTCCAGCGCGTCGATGCGGCGGCCGATGATCGCCGGGGTCACCGCCTCGTCACGCGCCGCCGCTGACAGGCTGCCGCGGGTCGCGACATTCACGAAAGCTGAAATTTGCTTGAAGGTATCCACTATTTTGTACTTTTAGTAAAAGAATATTCGCCAAAACCGGGCCTTATTTTATCTCCCAAGTACCGATAGAATCTACTCCATGCTGAATTCACCACGCACACCCCGCTGATCATGCAAACCGCCGAGATCCTGCTCGTCGCTGGCGGCGGCTTCATGGCCGGCGGCATGAACGCCATTGCCGGCGGCGGCACGTTCTTCTCCTTCCCGGCCCTGCTCGCGGCCGGCGTGCCACCGGTGATGGCCAATGCCAGCAATACTGTCGGACTCTGTCCGGCCAGCCTGGTCAGCGCCTGGGCCTACCGCCGCGAGGCCCTGCGCCACGGCAAGTGGGCATTGCTGCTGGTTGCCGTTTCCCTGATCGGCGGCATCGCCGGCGGGCTGTTGCTGCTGGCAACCTCCAACGCGGCATTTTCCCGGCTGATTCCCTGGCTGCTGCTGACTGCCACGGTATTGTTCGCTTTCAGCGGTCAGGTGTCGCGGCTGGTCAGCTGGACCAAAGGAAAGCTCGGCGGCGATGTCAGCCAGCGTAACCCGGGCGGCCCCGGTGGCGCCTTCTTCCAGCTTGTCGTCGCCATTTATGGCGGATTTTTCGGTGCCGGCATGGGAATTCTTACCCTCGCCGCGCTGTCCATACAGGGCTTCGAGGATATTCAGGAGATCAACGCACTCAAGAACCTGACGTCCGGCGTCAACTACTTCGTTTCATCCACCACCTTCATCATCGCCGGCGCCATCAGCTGGCCGCATACCCTCGTGATTCTTGTCGCCGCCATGGCCGGCGGCTATCTCGGCGCCAATTTCGCCCGCCGCCTGTCAGCGATCTGGCTCAAGCGGCTAGTGATCACGGTCGGCGCCAGCCTGACCGTCATCTACTTCATCAAGACCTATTTCTAACCCTCTTTCAAAGGAGCTACCATGAAACTTAACCTGCCCCAAGGCGTACAAATCACCGGCCCGATCAAGCCGGGTTTCGAAACCGTCCTCACCCACGATGCGCTGGCCCTTGTCGCCAAGCTGCACCGCGCTTTCGAAGCGCGCCGTCAGGAACTGCTCAAGGCCCGCGTCGCGCGTCAGGCGCGCATCGACGGCGGCGAAATGCCGGACTTCCTGCCGGAAACCAAGGCCATCCGTGAAGGCGACTGGAAGGTTGCGCCGGTACCGCCGGCCCTGCACTGCCGCCGTGTCGAAATCACCGGCCCGGTCGAAGCCAAGATGATCATCAACGCCTTCAACTCGGGTGCCGATTCCTACATGGCCGACTTCGAGGATTCCAATTCGCCGAACTGGGATAACCAGATCCAGGGCCAGATCAACCTGTACAAGGCGATTCGCCGCGAACTGTCGTTCAAGAACGAAGCCGGCAAGGAATACAAGCTCAACGACAAGATCGCCACGCTGCAGATTCGTCCGCGCGGCTGGCACCTCGACGAGAAGCACGTGACCGTTGACGGTCAGCGCGTCGGCGGCGGCATTTTCGACTTCGCCGTGGTTTTCTTCCACAACGCCAAGGAGCAGGTCGCGCGCGGCGCCGGTCCCTTCTTCTACTTGCCGAAGATGGAAAGCCACCTCGAAGCCCGCCTGTGGAACGACATCTTCGTCATGGCCCAGGACCACATCGGCATGCCGCAGGGCACCATCAAGGCGACGGTGCTGGTCGAAACCATCCTCGCCACCTTCGAGATGGAAGAAATCCTCTACGAACTGCGCAACCACTCGGCCGGCCTCAACGCCGGACGCTGGGACTACATCTTTTCGTGCATCAAGAAGTTCAAGAAAAACACGGATTTCTGTCTGGCACAACGCGGCGCCATCACCATGGAAGTGCCGTTCATGCGCTCCTACGCGCTGGCGCTGGTGCAGGCCTGCCACAAGCGCGGCGCGCCGGCGATGGGCGGCATGTCGGCCCTGATCCCGATCAAGAACGATCCGGTCGCCAACGAAAAGGCACTGGCCGGCATCCGCCACGACAAGACCCGTGACGCCAACGATGGCTACGACGGCGGGTGGGTCGCCCACCCGGGCCTGGTGCCGATCGCCATGGAAGAATTCGTCAAGGTGCTCGGCGACAAGCCCAACCAGTTCGGCAAGCAGGTCGAAGGCAAATACGGTCCGGCCCAGTGGCTCGACTTCCGTCCGGAAACCCCGATCACCGAAGCCGGCCTGCGCAACAACATCAACGTCGGCATCCACTATCTGGGCAGCTGGCTGGCCGGTAATGGTTGCGTGCCGATCCACAACCTGATGGAAGACGCGGCGACCGCCGAAATCTCCCGTTCGCAGGTCTGGCAGTGGGTTGTTTCATCGAAGGGCATCCTCGACGACGGCCGCAAGGTCACCGAAGACATGGTGCGCCCGATGATCGCCGAGGAACTGGCAAAGGTGAAATCCACCGTCGCCGCCCAGGGCGAAGACACTGCGACCTACGATCAGGCCGCCGAAATCTTCGACAAAATGTCGCTGACCCCGGAATATCCGGAGTTCCTGACCCTGCCGCTATACGAAGCAATGGAATAGCATCCGCGCAGGAAGCTGGTTCTGAGAGCGGCACCTGCGGGTGCCGTTTTCTTTTTAGGAGACAAGGATGATCGCTGCTCTGACCCAACTGCTGGTTTTTCAACTGCTCGGCGAGGTTGTCGCCCGCTGGCTAAGCCTGCCGGTTCCCGGACCGGTACTCGGCATGCTTCTCCTGTTTCTGGCACTGGTCATGCGTGGCGGGCCGGGGCACAAATTGCAGGCGACCAGCCAGAATCTGCTGCAACACCTGTCGCTGCTCTTCGTCCCTGCCGGTGTCGGGGTCATGGTGCACCTGACCCGGGTGGCCGACGAATGGCTGCCGTTACTGCTCTCGCTGCTGATCAGCACTGCGCTGACGCTGGCGGTGACGGCGCTGGTCATGAAGCTCTTCATGCGCGGCCAGACGACGCCGGGGGATGCGTCATGACGCCGCAGCTCAACGATATCTGGGTCTATCTTTCGGCGACGCCGCTGCTCGGACTGACCGTCACGCTGCTCGCCTATCAGGCCGCCTTCTGGCTCTACCGACGTTCCGGCATGAACCCGCTGGCCAACCCGGTTCTGCTCGCGGTGACATTTTTGGTGCTTTTATTGACGTTGACCGCAACGAGCTACGAAACCTACTTCGCCGGCGCGCAATTCGTGCATTTCCTGCTCGGCCCGGCCACCGTCGCGTTGGCGGTGCCGCTCTACACCCAGTTCCGCCGCGTGCGTTCGCTGCTGTTGCCGGTACTGGCCGGGCTGGTCGCCGGCAGCCTGACCGCCGCGCTGTCGGCCATCGCCATCGCCCGCCTGTTCGGCGCCAGCCTGCCGACCCAGTTGTCGCTCGCCCCCAAGTCGGTGACGACGCCGATCGCCATGGGCATCGCCGAGCGCATCGGCGGCATTCCGTCGCTGACTGCCGTACTGGTGATCATCACCGGCATCCTCGGCGCTGTCGGCGCACGTTACATCTTCGATGCGCTCAAGATACGCGACCCGGCGATTCGCGGCTTCGCCATCGGGGTCGCCTCGCACGGCATCGGCACCGCCCGCGCCTTTCAGGTCAGCGAACAGGCGGGCGCCTTCGCGGCGCTGGCGATGGGCCTCAACGGCGCGCTGACCGCCCTGCTGCTGCCGCTGGTGCTCGGCTGGATGCGCTGAGCGGTCGGTTGGCGCATTGCACCCGGCAGGCGATAATGTCTGCCCTTCGTCGAACCACACTGCCATGACGCCGCCAGAAAGCCAGAGGACAATCCAGAAAAAGGTGGTGATCGCCGCGTGCTTCGGCACCTTTCTGGAGTGGTACGACTTCCTGACCTTCGCGTCGCTGGCCGTCTATTTCAGCGTGCTCTTCTTCCCGCCCGACGACCCGGTCGCCGCGCTGCTCGCCAGCCTCGGCACCTTCGGCGTCGGCATGATCGTCCGCCCGCTCGGTGCCGCACTGTTCGGATCGCTCGGCGATCGCCACGGACGGCGCACCATATTTCTCGTCACCATCATCGTGATGGGCCTGTCGACGGTACTCGTCGGCCTGCTGCCGACCTATGAGCAGGTCGGCCTGCTGGCGCCCGCCCTGTTGCTGCTCCTGCGCATGCTGCAGGGGCTTTCGGTGGGCGGCGAAATTGGCGGCGCGGCGGTTTATCTGACCGAGCATGCCCCGGAAGGCAAACGCGGCCTGTACACCAGCATCCTGCAGCTGATGGGGCCGCTCGGCATGATGGCTTCGACCCTGCAGGTCATCGTCCTGCAATCGCTGCTCAGCGATGCCGATTTCCGGGCCTGGGGCTGGCGTGTGCCCTTCCTGGTTTCAGCGCTTCTGCTCGCCATTTCGATCCGTAGCCGCGTGAACCTTCATGAGTCGCCGGTCTTCAGCAAGTTACGCGAAAGTAACGGACTGTCCAAGGCGCCGCTGCGCGAATGCTTTAGCGACCGGCAAACGCTGGGCCGCATGCTCCTGCTGTTCTTCTGCATCTCGGCCGGCGGTTCGCTGCTCTTCTTTTCCGCCCAGGTCTATACCGGCGTTTTCCTGAAAACGGTGGTCAACCTGCCGCCGGCCCAGGCCGGGGCACTGGTCACCGTCGCCACCATCGCGCTGTTTCCGGCGACGCTGTTCTGTGGCTGGCTGTCCGACAAGATCGGCCGCCGCCCGGTGCTGCTGGCTGGATTGATCAGCGGCGCAATCACGATCTTCCCGGTTTTTCAGGGATTGCTGCACTACGGTTCGCTGCCGGTTCCCGACACGACGATGATCGTCGTCCTGCTGCTCGTCCTCGTCGTGCCGCTGGCCTGCATCACCGGACCACAGACCGCGACGCTGCCCGAACTCTTTCCGGCACGTACCCGCTACACCGCCGTGGCGTTGCCGCACAATCTGGCTGCCGGCTGGATCGGTGGCATGTCGCCGCTCATGGTCACCTGGCTGGGCCTGCACTTCGGCGACCCGCTGGCCGGCCTCTGGTATCCGACCGCCCTGCTGATCCTGGCTTCGACCGTTGGCTTGCTGTTCCTGCCCGAAGTGCGCGACCGCCCGCTCGACCAGTAATCAAGGCTTTGCGGGGGGTTCCTTCGTTTTCTCCTTGGGCTTTTCCTTGCTTTTGTCCTTGGCCGGCGCGCCGTTCGACTGCACCTTCTGGCTGCCATCCTTGCCCTTGCCGTCCTGGATGATCCTGGCCGACTGCTCCTGCGGCGCCTTGCGGCTGGCCGTGATTTCCATGATCACCGCCCGCTGCGGTGTCGCCGGTCGCTCGGACTCGCTGCGCATGACGCGTACCCGTTCGAGGGCGATCCGCTTGTCGATGCCTTCGGTCGATTCGCCACGGTCGACCAGCTTTTCGCGCATATCCATCAGCTCTTCGAGCAGCTTCGACATGCGCAGCGAACGGGTCGGCTCGCCCCAGGTTTCCTTCGGCTTGCTGACGGCGATGTTGAATTCTTCCGGATTGGTGATCATTCGCGCGATGCCCAGCTGGTTATAGCGCATCGCCCACTCCAACGCACCGTCGCCCCAATCATTCCTCGGGCCGCGCTCGGCACCCTTTTCGATCAGCATGCGCGCCAGGTCCTCGCGCCCTTCGTAGATCGCCATCATCAGCACGCTGGAACCATTGGTGCTCAGCCCGTTGATGTCGGCACCCTCGGCAATCAGGTAATCGACGACCTCGCGCTGCCCGGCGAATACTGCGTAATGCAGCGGCGACCACTGGCGCGGCTGTGCGTTGATGCGTGCCCCGCGATCGACCAGCCATTTCACTGCCTCGAGTTTGCCGCGCCAGGCGGCAAGAATAATGGCCGTCTCGCCGTTGCCATTCATCCGGTTGATGTCAGCGCCGCGCGAAATGTACAGCCGCATCATGTCGATGTTGCCTTCCCAGGCGCCGATCATCAGCCCGGAGCCGATGCGGCTGCCCATGAAATCCGGGTCCAGGCCGGCATCCAGCCAGGCCTTGGCCTGGTCGATGTCGCCCAGTTCGAGATTGGTCACGAAGGCCGTTGGCGTCGGCAACTCGGCCGGGTCGCGTGACCAGAACTGGGCATAAACCGGCAACGCCAGCCCTATCCCGATTATCATTGCGAGCAGTTGTCTTCCTCGACCAGCCTTCATCAGCGCATTCATCTCCCTTGGCCAGCTCCCATTTTCGCACGACAGAAAAAAAAGGATATCGGCGAATCCGGTCATCTTTCCCGCCCCGTTTCCTGAACCGTTTCCCGCCCCTGTTTCTGGCCGTCATTGCGTCACTGTTGCTGCATCTCCTGCCTTTTGTCGTGGCGCTGATTTCCCCGAGCCACCGCCCACCACCCCCGCGGCCGCCGCTCGTGGCGACGCTGCGCCTGCCACCGGCCCCGGAAGCCGCACCGTTGCCGCCTCCTCCACCGCTGACCCTGCCCGAACAACCCAAACCGGAAGCGCCCAAGCCACCACCGGAAAAAAAGAAGCCCATCCCCCGCGAAGCACCGCCTAAAGCGGCAAAGAACTGGACCCAGGCCGTCAGCCGGCACCTGAACAAGCTCAACGCCAACGGCCTGTTCTATCCGCAGGAAGCGATCGCCCACGGCCTCGAAGGCGAAGTCCTCGTCCTCATCATCATCGACCAAAGCGGGCAGGTCACCGCCGCCCGCGTCGAAGAGGGCAGCGGCCACAAAATCCTCGACGATGCCGCGCTGAAGGCTGTCCGCTCCCTGCGCTCGCTGCCTGCCGATGCGCCGCGCGAAGCGCTGCTGCCGGTCCGTTTCCGCCTGCGCTGAGGGCCATGCCAGTGGCCTGAAAGCATCGCATGATGCGATTGACAAGCCGGTGGTTTTGCCCGAATCTCGCCTTTTCTGGCACGTCCGGCTTCTTCCGCCGACACCACCCGAGCCCGAACGGAGCAATGAAATGGACACCACCGTCACCCCCCCGACCGCCGCCGATGATGTGACCTGGCATGCGCTACCCGCCGACACGGTAGCCAAACAACTTGCCACCAGCCTCGAAACCGGCCTGGATGCCGGCGAAGCGCAGAACCGTTTGCAGAAATACGGCGCCAACCGCCTGCCGGAAGGCAAGACGCGCGGCCCGTTCGTCCGCTTTCTCGCCCAGTTCAACAACATCCTCGTTTACGTGCTGCTCGGTGCCGGCTTCACCAAGCTGATGCTGAGCCTGTGGCTCGATGCCGGGATCATTTTCGCCGTGGTGCTTCTCAACGGGCTGCTGGGTTTCTTCCAGGAAGGCAAGGCTGAAAAGGCGCTCGACTCGATCCGCAATATGCTGTCTGCCGAAGCGCGTACGCTGCGCGGCGGCGAAACCCGCATGACCCCGGCCGAAGACTTGGTGCCGGGTGATGTGGTGCTGCTCGAATCCGGTGACAAGATCCCTGCCGACCTGCGCCTGACCGACGTCAAGAACTTGCGTACCGAGGAAGCCGCGCTGACCGGCGAATCGGTTCCGGCCGAAAAGACCGTTGATCCGGTGCCCGAAAAGGCCACCGTCGGCGATCGCGAATGCATGGCTTTTTCCGGCACCATGGTCGTCTCCGGCCGCGCCAGCGGCGTCGTCGTGGCCACCGGCGCCGAAACCGAACTCGGCAAGATCAACCAGTTGCTGGCCAATGTCAGTGCCCTTGAAACGCCGTTGCTGCGCCAGATCAAGAAACTCGGCTATACCATCACCGCGGTCGTCGCCGTGGTCGCGGTCGCCGTGTTTTCCTATGGCCATTGGGTCATGGGCATGGCCTTCGTCGAGTTGTTCCAGGCCATCGTTGGCATCGCCGTATCGCTGATCCCCGAAGGCTTGCCGGCCTTGATCACGATCACGCTGGCGATCGGCGTGCAGCGCATGGCGCAACGCAACGCCATTATCCGCCGCCTGCCGGCCGTCGAAACCCTGGGTTCGGTTTCGCGTATCTGCTCCGACAAGACCGGCACCCTGACGCTGATGGAAATGATGGTGGTGTCCGCCGCCACGGCCGAGTCCGAATACCAGATCAGCGGCAACGGCTATGCGCCCGAAGGCGAGGTCAGGCAAAACGGCCAGCCCGCCGCCAAAGACGCGACGATGGACCTGATGGGGCGCGTCTCGATGCTCTGCAACGATGCCGAACTGTTCCAGGCCGAAGGGGTCTGGAAGGTCGAGGGCGACCCGACCGAAGGCGCGCTCTACCCCTTCGGCAACAAGCTCGGCATGGAACGCAAGGCCGAGCAGCAGGCCTATCCGCGCATCGATGCCATTCCGTTCGAATCCGAGCACAAGTTCATGGCCACGCTGCACCGGAGCGCCGACGGCAAGGAAATGCTGTTCGTCAAGGGCGCCCCGGAGGTCATCATGGAAGCTTGCGACCGCCAGCAGATGAGCGACGGACAGACGGCGCCGTTCGACCGCAAGCACTTCATGCAGGTGGCGGACAAATTTGCCGCGCAGGGCGAGCGCGTGCTGGCACTGGCCTGGCTGGAAAACCCCGGCGTGCAGGCCGGCAGTCTGGGTCCGGCCGACCTGCCGCAGAACCTGGTGCTGGTCGGCCTGATCGGCCTGCTCGACCCGCCGCGCCAGGAGGCCATCGCGGCCGTCAAAGAATGCCACGCGGGCGGCATTCGCGTCACGATGATCACCGGCGACCATCGCATCACCGCCGCCGCCATTGCCAAGATGCTCGGCATCGGCGATGGCAAGACGGCGATTACCGGCACTGAAATCGAAGAAATGAACGAGGCGGCGCTACGGGAAGCGGTGCGTGACGTCAACGTCTTCGCGCGCGCCAGCCCAGAGCACAAGCTGCGGCTGGTCAAGGCGATCCAGGCCAACAAGCAGATCGTCGCGATGACCGGCGACGGCGTCAACGACGCGCCTTCGCTCAAAAAGGCAGACATCGGCGTGGCGATGGGCATCAAGGGCACCGAAGTGACCAAGGAGGCGGCCGAGATGATCCTCGCCGACGACAACTTCGCCTCGATCACCGCCGCCGTCAAGGAAGGCCGGACAGTTTACAACAACATCGAGAAGGCGATCCTCTTCCTGTTCCCGACCAACTTCGCGCAGGCAATGGTGATTGCCGTGGCGATTTTCCTCGGCTTTACGCTGCCGATCACGGCGCCGCAGGTGCTCTGGGTCAACATGGTGACTTCGGTCGCGCTGGGTCTGGTGATCTGCTTCGAGCCACACGAGCACGACGTGATGAGCCGCTCGCCGCGGGCGGTCGATCGTTCGATCCTGACCGGCTTTGGCATCTGGCGCGTCATTTTCGTCGGGCTGGCATTGGTCGCCTTCACGCTGTGGGCCTTCTTCTGGATGAAGGGACAAGGCGCCTCGGATAACCTGGCGCGTACCGTTGCGGTCAACGCCATTACCATCGGCCAAATCTTCTATCTGCTGAACAGCCGTTTCCTGCTCGATTCCGCGTTGACCATCACGGGCCACATGGGCAACAAGTACCTGCCAATTGGAATCGGCGCGGTGATCGTGCTGCAACTGCTGTTCACCTATGCGCCGCCGCTGCAGGCGGTGTTCGGCAACGAAGCGATTCCGCTGCGCGTCTGGCCTTACCTGTTCGCTGGCGGCGTGGTGTTCTTCCTGATCGTCGAACTCGAAAAATTCATCATTCGTTCGAGCAGTTCGCTGAAGCGCGCCGTTACTGCGGTGGAGGCCGGCACTTGAACCGATAGCGCGCAGTCAGATCGCCCCGGCGGCGCGCAGGCCGGCGATGCGCGCTGCGTCGTAGCCCAGCGCGACCAGAACTTCGTCGGTATGGGCGCCGAGCGCCGGCCCGGGCCATTCGGTGGCGCCCGGTGTCGCCGACAGTTTGGGGACGATGCCGGGCATGCGGAATGACTTGCCGTCCGGCAGCTTTGCCGACTCGATCATCTGCCGCGCGAGAAATTGTGGATCGGCAAACATGTTGACCGCAGAATACACCCGCGACGACGGGACCTCCGCCGCCGCCAGCGTTGCCAGTACCTCGGCTTCATCGAGTCCGGAACACCAGTCGTCGATCAGCGCATAAATCTCGGCCCGCCGCGCGTCGCGGCCGGCGTTGTCGGCAAGCGACGGATCGTTGGCCAGATCGTCGCGGCCGATGGCCAGCATGAAGCGCCTGAAGATGGCATCGCCATTGGCGCCGATGGTGACGTGCTTGCCGTCCCGGGTCGTATGCGTGTTGGATGGCGTAATGCCGGGCATGATGTTGCCGGTCCGCTCGCGGATGAAGCCAAAAACGTCGAACTCCGGCACCAGCGACTCCATCATCGCGAACACCGCCTCATAGAGCGCAACATCGACCACCTGCCCGGCGCCGCCATTCACTTCCTTATGGCGCAGCGCCATCAATGCACCGATGGCGCCCCACAGCGCGGCGATCGAATCGCCGATCGAAATCCCGGTGCGTACCGGCGGCCGGTCCGGAAAACCCGTGACGTAACGCAAGCCGCCCATCGATTCGCCCACCGCGCCGAATCCGGGCTGGTCCTTGTACGGCCCGCTCTGCCCGAACCCGGACAGGCGCACCATGACCAGACCGGGATTCTCGGCCCTGAGCTGATCCCAGCCGAGGCCGAGTTTTTCCAGCACGCCGGGCCGGAAATTCTCGACCAGGATGTCGGCCCCGGCGATCAACTTGCGCACGAAGGCCAGGCCTTCGGGATGTTTGAAGTTAGCCGTCACCGACTTCTTGTTGCGTGCCTGGACGTACCACCACAGCGAGGTGCCCTCGTACAACTTGCGCCATTTGCGCAAGGGATCGCCGCCATCCGGCGCTTCGACCTTGATCACCTCGGCGCCGAATTCGCCCATGATGCGGGTACAGAACGGGCCGGCGATCAGCGTGCCGAGTTCGACGACCTTCAGTCCGGCGAGCGGCTTCTGCGCTGCGCCCGACTCACGGTTCCCAGTGTTCGACATGCATTTTTTCCTCAAAAAGCCGGTCGACCGTAACGCTCACCGCAGCCGGCGAACCGCTGGTCGCCACTGTCAGATGGCCATGCCCACCGCCGAGAAGGCCGCCGGCAGCCAGCAGCCGTTCGAGCTGGCGGGCGACGGGCTCGCCGGTATCGAGCAGCGTCACACCGTCTGGCATGCGCCGCGCGATAGCCTCAGCGACCCACGCATAATGCGTGCACCCGAGCACCACGACATCGGCACCGGCGGCGGACAATGGCGTGACGAAGCCATCGAGCAAGGCGGCGACTGCCGTGCCATCCGCCCCCTCGGCCTCGATCGCATCGGCCAGCCCCGGGCAGGCCTGCCCGACCACCCGCAAATGATTGGCATGATTGCCGACCAGACGCTGGAAGCGTTCGCTCTGCAAGGTGCGCGTCGTCGCCAACACACCAATGACGCCGGATTTGGTCAGCGCCGCCGCCGGCTTGACCCCCGGTTCCAACGCGACGACCGGCAACGCGGTGGCTGCGCGAATCGCTTCGGCGGCCGCCGCTGTCGCCGTATTGCAGGCGATGACCAGCGCCTTGGCCCCGCGCCGTGCCAGCGCCTCGGCGATCAGCACGCCGCGCTCCTTCAGGAAAACTTCAGGGCGGTCGCCGTAGGGCAGGAAGCGGGTATCGGCAAAATAAAAAAAATCCTCCTGCGGCAGTCGACTACGCAAGGCGCGCAACACCGTCAGGCCGCCGAGGCCGGAATCGAAGACAGCGATGGGTTGGGGAGTCACCAGCTCATCCAGACAGGAGTCAGCTTGAGTTTTATAGTCGTTCCCGGATAGGCCTAAGTTTCGACATCTTACACCTGCCCCGCCAGGCCCCGCAGCCCCGACGGGCTCATGCCCGGCACGGTGAAAGGGCAGCGGAGAAATTGCGACCAGAAACGCAGAAGCCCCCACGCGGGGGCTCCATTCGCTCTGAAAGCCGGCGGATTTACATGCAGGCGATCATTGCGTCACCAAACTCGGAACACGACAACTCTTCGGCGCCATCCAGCAAGCGGGCGAAGTCATAGGTCACCTTCTTGGCGCCGATCGCCGCTTCCATTGCCTTGATGACGAGATCAGCCGCTTCGAACCAGCCGAGGTGGCGCAACATCATTTCGGCCGAGAGGATCAGCGACCCCGGGTTCACCTTGTCCAGCCCGGCGTATTTCGGCGCCGTGCCGTGAGTCGCCTCGAAGCAGGCATACTGGTCGGAGATGTTGGCGCCCGGCGCGATGCCGATGCCGCCGACCTGCGCGGCCAGCGCGTCGGAAATGTAGTCGCCGTTCAGGTTGGTGGTGGCGATCACGTCGTACTCAGCCGGGCGCAGCAGGATCTGCTGCAGGAAGGCGTCGGCGATCGAGTCCTTGACGATGACTTCGCGCCCGCTGTTCGGGTTCTTGAATTTGCACCACGGGCCGCCGTCGACCAGTTCGGCGCCGAATTCCTCGCGCGCAACCTTGTAGGCGGTGTCACGGAACAGGCCTTCCGTGAATTTCATGATGTTGCCCTTGTGCACGATGGTCAGCGACTTGCGGTCGTTGGCGATGACGTACTTGAGCGCCGCGCGCACCAGGCGCGTGGTGCCTTCGATCGAGATCGGCTTGATGCCGATGCCGGAAGTTTCCGGAAAGCGGATTTTCTTGACGCCCATTTCCTTCTGCAGGAAATCGATGACCTTCTTGCAGGCGTCGCTGTTGGCTGCCCATTCGACACCGGCGTAGATGTCCTCGGTATTCTCGCGGAAGATGACCATATTGGTCAGTTCCGGGTTCTTGAGCGGCGACGGCACGCCCTTGAAGTACTGCACCGGACGCACGCACTGATAGAGATCGAGTTCCTGGCGCAGCGCCACGTTCAGCGAGCGGATGCCACCGCCGACCGGCGTCGTCATCGGGCCCTTGATCGAAACCGAGTATTCCTTGAGGGCGTCGAAGGTCTCCTGGGGAAACCACTCGTCCGGCCCATAAAGACGGGTCGATTTCTCGCCGGCGAACACCTCCATCCAGTGGATTTTCTTTTTCCCGCCATAAGCCTTGTCGACTGCAGCATCGATCACCTTCATCATGACCGGCGTGATATCGATGCCGATGCCGTCGCCTTCGATGAAGGGAATGATGGGGTTATCCGGAACAGGTTGTCCCGGAACGATTTTTGACCCGCCTTGCGGAACCTTGATGTGCGCTGACATATTCACTCCTTGCGTTGTTATGGGGATGACCCGAGCGGTCTGCCATTTCCGGCACGCTCTCACCCGATGGGCAGTGAAGCGGATTATGGAGCAAAACAGGTACCGCTGTCAGTGCTCGAACGCCATTCGCTGCCCACCGCGACGTTCCCCACCCTCCAGGCGTGGTGCACGGAAACGCCTGGAAAACGCCGCCGCGGGCATTTCCACCCAGCGATGGAAAACCCGGGCGGTGACCAGGCTGCCCAGGAACGCTACCAACAGGCCGACGACCGCCATTTCTGGCGCACTCCAGCCCATTCGCGCCCACAGTGCGCCGACCAGCACCAGCACCGGAAAATGAACCAGGAACAGGCTGTACGACACTTTCCCCAGTTCCTCAATCCAGCGGCTGCGTAGCCAACGGTGCCCGAAACCTGAACGTTCGGCAGCGAACAGCAGCATCCCGAAGAACATCGCAATCAAGAGGCGCCAGCGCCACTCGTACAACATGGCAAGAAGCATCACGCCCTGGAGGGCAAAGAATTCGCGCCCCGAACGACGGACAACGGCCTTGTGCACCAGGATACCCATGAAAAAGTACGGGAAGAAATACAGTGCCCAAGCGTCGCCGGAGGGATCCAGATTGAAATGGAACAAGGAGTAGAGCGCGCTTCCCCAAGCCAGCAATGCAAAAAAACTGCCACCCCACTTGCCGAAACCTTGCTGCAAAACCATCGCGAAAACATAGAAGAAGCCGAGCTGGAAATTGATGCAGACGAACCAGAGCCCCGCCGACAAGGCCTCGTACCCCAGAATGTCCTGAAGGAAAAACAGGTGGGCGAGAAACTGCGCGAGCGATACCGGTTGACCAAGCACATCGTCCGGAACCCAACCGCGCGCGAAGCCATAAATGGGAAGAATCGCCAGGACGATCGCCAGATAAGGCAATCCAAGCCGGCAGTAGCGCTGGATGACGAAACGCCCCAGTTGATTGAAGCGCCAGGCACGGGTGCCAATCGTCTGCGCCGCGACAAATCCGCTGACGACGAAGAACACCTGGCTGGCACGGGCATACTTTTCCAGCCAGGACAAGAAGTCACCCAGCAATGGGGCAGCCCATTCGCTCAAGGGCGCGTAGAGCGCAAAGTGGTGCCAGACAATGGTGAGCGCGGCAATCGCGCGCAGAGCCACAATGACGGAAGGCTTGACAGGCGATGTCATGAGCGTACCAAACAAATCGACCTTTCATTATATCATAATTCTCTAAAGCTGTCAGCCAGGCTGAGACAACTTCGGCGGGAACAACGGCATTCGCTTCACCGCATGCCTTCCAGCGATCAGGCGCGACCGCCACGCTTCTCCGCGGATACAGCCCACCAATAAAAAACGAAGGCCTGACGACCTTCGTTTTCTCGTTCAGCCGGCAGCGTGGCCGGCGAGTCCTCCGGGATCAGTTGCGCGCGGCCTTCAACGCGGTATTGAAGGTTGCACTGGGGCGCATCACCGCCTTACACTTCTCGGAATCGGCCAGGTAGTAGCCGCCGATATCCGCCGCCTTGCCCTGCACCGCCTTGAGCTCGTCGGTGATTTTCTGCTCGTTCTCGGTCAAGGCCCTGGCCAGTGGCGCGAAATGCGCTTGCAGTTCCTTGTCGTCGCCCTGCTCGGCCAGCGCCTGCGCCCAATACATCGCCAGGTAGAACTGGCTGCCCCGATTGTCCAGTTCACCAGTGCGCGGCGATGGCGACTTGTTATTGTCGAGCAGCTTGCCGGTGGCATCGTCCAGCGTCTTGGCGAGAGTCTTGGCTTTTTCGTTACCCGTCTTGATACCCAATTCTTCGAGCGACACGGCCAGCGCCAGGAACTCGCCGAGCGAATCCCAGCGCAGGTGATTTTCTTCGACCAGTTGCTTGACGTGTTTCGGCGCCGAACCGCCGGCGCCCGTCTCATACATGCCACCGCCGGCCATCAACGGAACGATGGAGAGCATCTTGGCACTGGTACCGAGTTCCATGATCGGGAACAGGTCGGTCAGGTAGTCGCGCAGGATGTTGCCGGTCACCGAAATGGTGTCGAGGCCGCGCATGACGCGCTCCAGCGTGTAGCGCATGGCGCGGACCTGCGACATGTGCTGGATGTCGAGGCCTGTCGTGTCATGATCCTTGAGGTAGGTTTCGACCTTCTTGATCAGCTCGGCTTCGTGCGGACGATAGGGGTCGAGCCAGAAGACGGCGGGCGTGCCGGAATTGCGGGCACGGTTGACGGCCAGTTTGACCCAGTCGCGGATCGGTGCATCCTTGACCTGGCACATGCGCCAGATGTCCCCGGCCTCGACGTTCTGCGTCAGCAGCACTTCGCCGGTGGCAAGATCGGTGATGTTGGCGACGCCGTCTTCCGCGATTTCGAAGGTCTTGTCGTGCGAGCCGTATTCCTCGGCCTGCTGGGCCATCAGGCCAACGTTGGGAACGGAACCCATGGTCACCGGATCGAAGTTGCCGTTGGTCTTGCAAAAGTTGATCATTTCCTGATAGATGCGGGCAAAGGTCGATTCCGGCATGACCGCCTTGGTGTCCTTCGGACGACCGTCGGCGCCCCACATCTTGCCGCCGATACGGATCATGGCCGGCATCGAGGCATCGACGATCACGTCGCTCGGCGAATGGAAATTGGTGATGCCCTTGGCCGAGTCAACCATGGCCAGTTCCGGACGATGCTCGTGACAGGCGTGCAGGTCACGCTCGATTTCTTCGCGCAGGGACTCGGGCAACGTGGCAATCTTGGCATAAAGATTGGACATGCCATTATTGACATTGACGCCCAGTTCCTCGAACAGCTTGGCGTGTTTCTCGAAGGCTTCCTTGTAGAAAATCCGCACGCAATGCCCAAAGACGATCGGGTGCGAGACCTTCATCATCGTTGCCTTGACATGCAGCGAGAACATCACGCCGGTTTCGCGGGCATCTTCCAGCTGTGCCTCGTAAAAGTCGCACAGCGCCTTCTTGCTCATGAACATCGAATCGATGATTTCGCCGGCCAGCAACGAGACCTTCGGCTTCAGGACCAGGGTCTTGCCGCTCTTGGTCAGCAGTTCCATCCTGACCTCACAAGCCTTGTCCAGGGTCAGCGACTTTTCGCCATGGTAGAAGTCGCCATGCATCATGTGCGCGACGTGGGTGCGCGATGCCATGCTCCATTTGCCCATCGAGTGCGGGTTCTTGCGCGCATAGCGTTTGACGGCCAGCGGGGCACGGCGATCGGAATTGCCTTCGCGCAGCACCGGATTTACCGAGCTGCCCAGGCACTTCGAGTAGCGCGCCTTGATCGCCATTTCGTCGTCGCTCTTCGGGTTTTCGGGGAAATCCGGGATCTTGTAGCCGCGCGTTTGCAACTCTTTGATCGCAGTGGTCAGTTGTGGCACCGAGGCACTGATGTTCGGCAGCTTGATGATATTGGTGTCGGGCAGCTGGGTCAGCTTGCCAAGTTCGGCCAGCGTGTTCGGCACCTTTTGCTCGTCACTGAGATACTCCGGGAATTCTGCCAGGATACGTGCAGAAACAGAGATGTCGCTCTTGACGATGTCGATGCCGGCCGGTGCCGTAAAGGTTCGAATGATCGGCAGAAAAGCACATGTCGCTAGCAGCGGCGCCTCATCCGTCAACGTGTAAATGATTTTTGATTTTCCTGAAGCCATGAGACCCTCGCGATATGTTGTCGTCAAATTTGGACCGAATCTGCGTCGGCTCTTTATCCACCGCTGGCATCAGCGGCGCGCCGCAGAGTATCCTTGGCCAGCGCATCCCAGTCAATGCCGGCGGGCGTGTAAAAGGCAATGTGCGCGCATGTTAATTTATTCGGAAATGCTAAACTTTCTGCCTTGATCCGGACCCTTGACCATGAAGATTTCAATCGGCCTTTACGGTCCCAATGCCCACCAGATTGCATTGGCGACCATTCAGGGCTTCAACAAGCATTACACGCTGTTTCGCGAAACCAGCCAGGAAGCCAAGGCCCGCTTCGAGCAAGGCGACTGGCTGGGTGTCCATAAGGCAGTCAAGGAACGCATCCGCTTTTACGACGACCGGGTCGAGGAGTGCGTCGAGCGCCTGCGCAGCGAATTCGATGCCGGCAACCTCGACGAAAACACCTGGCAACAGGTCAAGCTGCTCTACATCGGGCTGCTGCTCAACCACAAACAGCCGGAACTGGCCGAAACCTTCTTCAATTCGGTGACGACCAAGATTCTTCACCGCGATTATTTCCGCAACGATTTCATTTTTGTCCGTCCGAGCCTGTCGACCGAAAACATCGAACCCGAACTCACCCCGACCTATCGCAGCTATTACGCGATCAACGGCGGCCTGCGCGCCTCGGTACGCGAAATCGTCACGGATTTCGAATGGGAACGCCCATTTGCCGACCTCGAACGTGACATCAATGACCTCTACGACGCTGTTCTCGGCCATTTGAAGGAAATGCCGACCCCGGACTTCAATTTCCAGATCCAGGTTCTCGGCTCGCCCTTCTATCGCAACAAGGCGGCCTACATCATCGGCAAGGCGATCAACGGCCCGACCGAACACCCCTTCGCGATCCCCGTTCTGCACGACCAGAACGGCAAGCTCTATCTCGACACCATCCTGCTCGACGCCTGGCGAATCGGCGTGCTGTTTTCTCTGTCACGCGCTTATTTCATGGTCGACATGGAAGTCCCGTCGGGCTACGTGCAGTTCCTGCGCTCGATCCTGCCCAACAAGCCGCGTTCCGAGTTGTACATCATGCTTGGCCTCGGCAAGCAGGGCAAAACGATGTTCTTCCGCGACTTCATCTACCACCTGCGCCATTCGGAAGACAAGTTCATCATGGCCCCCGGCATTCGCGGGATGGTCATGCTGGTGTTCACGCTGCCTTCGTACCCCTATGTGTTCAAGATCATCAAGGATGTCTTCGGCTCCTCGAAGAATATGGACCGGGCGACGGTCAAGCAGAAATTCCTGATGGTCAAGCAGGTGGACCGCGTCGGCCGGATGGCCGACACCATCGAATTCTCCAACGCCGCCTTTCCGTTCAAGCGCTTCAATCAGGAAGTCCTCGACGAACTGCGCGATCTCGCCCCCTCCTGCTTCGAAATCAAGGGCGAAATGCTGATCATCAAGCACATCTACGTCGAGCGCCGGATGGAGCCGCTGAACATCCACCTCGAGCGGATGGAGCGGACCGACAACGTCGAGGGTCTGGAGCATGCGATCCGCGAATACGGCAGCGCGATTCGCGAAATGGCGCAGGCCAACATTTTCCCGGGCGACATGTTGTGGAAAAATTTCGGCATCACCCGCTTCGGTCGCGTAGTGTTCTACGATTACGACGAAATCGAATACATGACGGACTGCAATTTCCGCAACATTCCGCCGGCACCCGATTTCGAAACCGAGATGTCGGGCGAAGTCTGGTATCCGGTCGCCAAAAACGACGTTTTCCCGGAGGAGTTCGGCACTTTTCTGCTCGCCTCGCCAACCTTGCGCAAGACCTTCCACAAGTACCACCGCGACTTGCTGGCCGCCAAATTCTGGCAGGTTGCCCAGCAGAAAATCCGCGACGGCCATGTCGAGGACTTCTTCCCCTACCCCGAGGAGCTTCGCTTCTGCAATCGCGTACCGTCTTCCGAGCCGCCTGCGGCTGGCTGACAAGCTATATCAAAAACCACTAAAATACGCACCATTAACAATGGAGACAACAGCATGCGGTTGTGCATAGCAGTCGTACGGGAGCGCGTAGCCGGCGAAAGCCGGACTGCCCTGGTCCCGGAAACGGCCAAGAAATTCGCTGCGCTTGGCGCAAGCCTGCGCATGGAGCAAAGCGCCGCGATCCAGAGCCATTTTCTGGACCAGGATTTCCCCGAGGTCAGCATGGTTACCGGCATCAGCGAAGCCTATGGCGATGCCAACCTGATCCTGCGCGTGGCACCGCCCTCGCCCGAGGAAATCGCCGCCATGCCCGAAGGCAGCGTGCTGATCGGCCTGCTCAAGCCGTTCGAGGACAAGGAGCGCCTCGCCGCCCTGAACGCCCGCAAGATCAGTGCGTTCTCGCTCGAACTGCTGCCCCGTATCTCGCGTGCCCAGAGCATGGATGCGCTGTCGTCGCAGGCCTCCTGCGCCGGCTACCAGTGCGGCCTGATCGCCGCCGCCCGCTGCACCAAATTCTTCCCGATGCTGACCACCGCCGCCGGCACTATCCGTCCGGCACGCGTACTGGTGATCGGCGCCGGCGTCGCCGGCCTGCAGGCGATCGCCACCTGCAAGCGCCTCGGCGCCATGGTCGAAGCCTACGACGTGCGTTCGGCAGCGCGCGAACAGATCGAGTCGCTCGGCGCCAAGTTCGTCGACACCGGCGTTTCGGCCGACGGCGCCGGCGGCTATGCCCGCGAGCTGACCGCTGACGAAAAAGCCGCCCAGGCCGAGAAGCTGGCCAAGGCGGTCGCCCAGTCCGACGTCGTGATTACCACCGCCGCCGTTCCCGGCAAGAAAGCACCGGTAATCGTTACGGTCGACATGATAAAACGCATGAAATATGGCGCAATCATTGTCAACATGGCAGCCGAATCAGGCGGCAACTGTGCGCTCACGCAGCCCGGCGAGCATGTCGTCGCCAACGACGTGAACATCCACGGCCCGCTCAATCTGGCGTCGCGCATGCCGACCCATGCCTCCGAGCTTTACGCCAAGAATATCTACAACTTCATCTCGCCGTGGATCAAGGACGGCGAGTTGCATATCGACTGGACTGACGAAGTCGTCGCCGGCACCCTGCTGTGCAGGGATGGCGCCACGGTCAATACCAATGTCAAACAGATCATGGGAGACGCCTGATGGACGGCATGCTCGCGCTTTACATCTTCATGCTCGCCGCGTTCACCGGCTACGAGATCATCGCCAAGGTGCCGGTCATCCTGCACACGCCGCTGATGTCCGGTTCCAACTTCATCCACGGCGTGGTCGTCGTCGGCGCCATGGTTGCCCTAGGCTCGGCTGACACCTTCCTCGAACAGGCCATCGGCTTCTTCGCCGTCGCGCTCGGCGCCGCCAATGCCGCCGGCGGCTACGTGGTGACCGAACGCATGCTCGCCATGTTCAAGAAGAAGGAGGGCGCACGATGACCTTCCCCATCTACGTTCAAGGCGCCTGGTTCATCGGCGCGCTGCTCTTCATCTTCGGCCTCAAGGGCATGAGTTCGCCGGCCACCGCCCGCGACGGCATCGTCTGGGCCGGTTACGGCATGGTGCTGGCGATTGCCGGCACGCTCCTGATTCCCGGCCTGAAAAATATCGCCCTGATCTTCGCCGCGCTCGGCGTCGGCGGTGCGGCAGCCTGGATTTCCGGCAAGAAGGTCAAGATGACCGACATGCCCCAGATGGTCGCCATCTACAACGGCATGGGTGGCGGCGCAGCGGCGGCGATTGCGGCCATCGAATTCGCCCGCGGCGAAGCGCACAGCACCGTCACGCTGGCCCTCGGTGCCCTCGGCGCGCTGATCGGCTCGGTCTCGTTCACCGGCTCGTGCATCGCCTTCGCCAAGCTGCAGGGCCTGCTCAAGAAGCCGTACCGCCTGCCGGCCCAGAACACGGTCAATGTGGTGCTGGCGGTAATCGCCTTGCTGCTCGGCATGATCATGGTCCTCATGGCCCCGGCCTCGCCGGCGCTCATCCTGCTCTTCTTCGCTGTCGCCCTGGCGCTCGGCGTCATCGTCACGCTGCCGATCGGCGGCGCCGACATGCCGGTCGTGATCTCGCTGTTCAATGCCTTTACCGGCCTGGCTGTCGGCTTCGAAGGTTACGTGCAGGGCAACCCGGCACTGATCATTGCCGGCATCGTCGTCGGCGCCGCCGGCACGCTGCTTACCCAGTTGATGGCCAAGGCGATGAACCGGCCGATCTCCAACATCCTGTTCACGCCGATGGTCGCCAGTTCGGCGGGCAGCGAGGCGATCGAAGGCACGATGAAGGAACTCGGCGCGCTCGATGCCGCGGCGATGATGCGCTACGCCAGCAAGGTCATCATCGTTCCCGGCTACGGCATGGCGGTGGCCCACGCCCAGCACAAGGTCTGGGAAATGACCTCGATTCTGGAAGAGGCAGGCGTCGAGGTCAAATTTGCCATACACCCGGTTGCCGGACGCATGCCGGGCCACATGAACGTCCTGCTCGCCGAAGCCGGCGTACCCTACGACAAGATTTTCGACCTGGAAGAAATCAACGGCGAATTCGCCCAGGCCGATGTGGCGCTGATCATCGGCGCCAACGACGTCGTCAATCCGAGCGCCCGCACCGACAAGAGCAGCCCGATCTACGGCATGCCGATCCTCAACGCCGACCAGGCGCAGAACGTGATCGTCATCAAGCGCGGCAAGGGCACCGGTTACTCGGGCGTCGAGAACGCGCTGTTCTACACGGACAACTGCCGTATGCTCTATGGCGATGCGCAACCGATGGCCGGCGAGATCATCCAGCATCTCAAGGCTATGGGCTGAGCACCGCCGGCACCGCCCGGATTTACCAACCACCCGCCGGGGTTCATACTCCCGGTGGTCATCACCCAAACGCAAAGGAGACTCGCATGTCGAATACCGTAACCCTCGGTGGCAACCCGATCGAAGTCGGCGGAAAATTTCCCGCCAAGGGCGACCAGGCCCCCGCCTTCTCGCTGGTCGGCAAGGATCTGGCCGATGTCACGCTGGCCAGCATGGCCGGCAAACGCAAGGTCCTGAACATCTTCCCGAGCCTCGACACGCCGACCTGTGCGAACTCGGTACGCCATTTCAACCAGCACGCCAGCGACGCTGCCAACACCGTCATCCTCTGCATTTCCGCCGACCTGCCGTTTGCCCAGGCCCGCTTCTGCGGGGCCGAAGGACTCGACAATGTGCAGACTCTGTCCACGATGCGCGGCAGCGCGTTCATGGCGGACTACGGCGTCGCCATCAAGACCGGCCCGCTGACCGGCGTGACGGCACGCGCCGTGGTCGTTCTCGATGAAAGCGATCGCGTCCTGTACAGCGAACTGGTTGGTGAAATCGCCAACGAACCCGACTACGCAGCCGCCCTCGCCGCCCTCGGCAAGTAAGCGATTTTCCCTCGCTTTCCGCCGTCGACCGCGCCGAAATGCTCCCGAAGCGCTGGTATCTCTACCTGATCGAATGCGCTGACGGCAGCATCTACACCGGCATCACCGTCAACGTCGAAGCGCGCTACACGGCCCATCTGAACGGGGCCGGCGCGCGCTATACACGTTCGCACCCGCCGGCCCGGCTGCTCGGCTGCGAAGCACACGCCGATCGCTCGGCAGCGTCAAAAGCCGAGTATCGGGTCAAGCAGTTGTCGCCCGCCGAGAAACGTCGATTTGCGGCCGGCCTGGCGCGCTGAAAAAATTTCCGGCGGAACCGATCGCGGCCCGGCGACTCTGATGTCGGTTGCAACACCGAGCTTGGCAATGTCCCCGATCAGCATTTCCGCACTATCCACTGTATCCGCCGCCAGCGCCATTCCCCGCACCGACTGGGCACGGCTATCCCCAACCGGCCATCCCTTTCTCAATGCCGACTTTCTCGCCATCCTGGAGCGGCACGGCATGGCAGGGCCGGACTGTGGCTGGCAAGCGCAGCATCTGGTGGCCACGGGCGGAGACAGCACACTGCATGGCATCCTGCCACTCTACCTGCGCACCAATTCACACGGCGACTTCATCCATGACTGGTCGTGGGCGGCAGCCTACAACCAGCTCGGCAAGCCCTACTTCCCCAAGCTGCTGAGCGGCCTGCCGCATACGCCGGCAACGGGCTCACGACTGCTGGCGGCGCCGGAATCCGCTGGCGCTGCCGTACGCCAAAGCCTGATCGACGCGGCCCTGGAAACGGTGGCGGAACAACGGCTGTCGTCCTGGCATGTCGCCTTTCCGGTCGCCGATGAAGTCGAATTACTGCGCGCGAATGGCCTGGTGGTGAGCCACAATGTGCAATTCCACTGGCGCGACCATGGTTATGGCGACTTCGCCGGATTCCTCGGCGCCTTCTCTGCCGAGCGGCGGCGCAAGGTCAGGGCGGAGCGGCGACGCGTCGCCGAAAGCGGCCTTAGCGTTGAAGTCAGGCATGGCGACGAGATCGAGCCCGGCGAATGGCCCGCCCTGCATAGCCTGTACGCTTCGACCTTCGACAAATACGGGAATTACGCCGCCTTCACCCCGCAATGCTTCGCCGATCTCGCCAGCGCGCTGGGCCGCCGGATGGTCGCCTTCATCGCCCGCGAAGGCGGCGAGCCGGTCGCCCTGTCGATCTGCTTCCGCAGCGCCGACACACTGTACGGGCGTTACTGGGGAACGACCGGCACTTACCATAGCCTTCATTTCGAGCTGTGTTTCTATCAGGGGATCGACTACTGCCTGCGTGAAGGCCTCTCAACATTCGAGCCGGGGGCTGGCGGCGAACACAAGGTGGCACGGGGCTTCGAGCCGACCGTGGTGCGCTCCTGCCACTGGATAGCGGATACCCGCATGCGCCACCTGATCGGACAGCACCTCGCGAAACAATATCCGGCGATCCTCGACTATGCCGCCGAGGCGGCCACCCACCTGCCCTTCCGGAAGGTCAGCGCGGGCTGATCACCTCACCGCGCGGCGCCATCCGGACTCTCTCCGGAACTCAATCTAGTGTCGCAACGTATTCGGCCACGGCATGCGTTTCCAGCTCGCTGAGCTTGGAAGCCACGGTATGCATCACGGCGTTGTCGTTGGTTCGCTCACGCTTGTTGAACTGCTTGAGCTGATCCTCGACGTAGCGCGGGTGTTGGCCGGCCAGGCGCGGCAACTGGGGCGTGCCATGGGCATTGTCGCCATGACAGGAGGCGCACGCCGGCACACCGGAAAAACTGTTGCCATGATTGAAGATGTATTTGCCGACCGCCACCAGTTCTGCATCCCGCACGCTGCGACCGCCAACCTGGCGCTTTTCGAAATAAGCGCCCAGCGCGACCATTTCCTCGGGCGTAAGCGTCTCCGCCTGCGGTTTCATGGTTTCGCTCTTGCGCTTGCCGCTCTTGAAATCGGTCAGCTGGCGGGCGACATATTCGCCGTGCTGGCCGGCCAGACGCGGATAGATCGGGCTTACCGATTCGCCGCCCTTGCCGTGGCACAGAGAACAGCGCTGGGCGACGATCTCCTCGGCACGCTTGTCGCCGGCTGGGTCAGCTGCAAGCGCCGTCGCGGACAAGATAACAAGTGCAAATAAAGTCGGAATTTTCGATTGATTCATCTCTATTCTCCTCAGCCTTTTCCTGTACTGCCAAATCCACCCGCGCCACGAGCGCTGGCAGCAAAATCGTCAACCACATTGAAGCCGACCTGCAATACCGGAACGACCACCAGTTGCGCGATGCGCTCGAGCGGATTGAGCGTGAAACTTTCGTGTCCGCGATTCCACACCGAGACCATCAGTTCGCCCTGATAATCGCTGTCGATCAGGCCCACCAGATTGCCGAGCACGATGCCATGCTTGTGACCAAGGCCCGAGCGCGGCAGGATCATGGCCGCCAGCCCGGGATCGGCGAGGTGGATGGCCATCCCGGTCCGCACCAGCGTCGTCTGCCCGGGAACGATTTCCAGCGGCGTATCGAGACAGGCACGCAGATCCAGCCCCGCCGAACCGGGCGTCGCGTAATGCGGCGGACTTTCGCGCAGGCGCGGATCGAGAATCTTGACGTCGATACGGTGCATCAGTCTTTCCCCATAAGATCGGCAATATGTTGAACGAGCTGGCTGGCGAGCACGGATTTCGGCGCCGGCGTCAGCGGGTGCATGCCGTCCTCGTCGAACAGCACGAGGCGGTTGTCGTCGCCACCGAAGCCATGCTGGATCAGGTTTCCGGCAATCAGCGGGATGCCTTTCCGCTGCCGCTTTGCTTGCGCGTATTCCTCGAGATTGCGGCTCTCGGCGGCGAAGCCGACACAGAACGGGCCATTCTTCATCGCCGCGACCTCGGCGAGGATGTCCGGATTCTCGACCAGCTCGATCGGTGGAATTCCGCCCGCATCCTTCTTGAGCTTGTGTTCGGCGGCATTGGCGACACGGTAGTCGGCTACCGCGGCAACCGCGATGAAAATATCCGCTGCCGCAGCCCATTCCAGCACGGCGCCATGCATGTCGAGCGCGCTTCTGACAGCGATGCGGTCGACGCCGAAAGGTGCGTCAAAACTCACCGGGCCGGAAACCAGCGTCACCGTGGCTCCGGCCTGGCGTGCCGCGCGTGCCACGGCATAGCCCATGCGTCCCGACGACAGGTTGGTGATGCCGCGCACCGGGTCTATCGCCTCGAAGGTCGGGCCGGCGGTGATCAGAACTTTTTTTCCGGCCAGCACCTTGGGCGTGAAGAAGGCGATCACCTCCTCAAGGATTTCGGCGGGCTCCAGCATGCGGCCAGCGCCGACTTCACCGCAAGCCTGTTCGCCGCTGGCTGGTCCGATAATGAATGCGCCATCAACCCGCAATTGAACGACATTGCGCTGCGTTGCCGGGTTTTCCCACATCTGGCGGTTCATCGCCGGGGCCAGCATCAGTGGACAGTCGCGCGCCAGCACCATGGTCGCCAGCAGATCATCGGCAAATCCATTGGCGCAGCGTGCCAGAAAATCAGCGGAGGCAGGGGCGACCAGGATCAGTTCGGCCGAGCGCGACAGGTCGATGTGCGCCATCGCGTTCGGCATCCGCGCGTCCCACTGGTCACTGAAGACCGGCTTGCCGGACAGCGCCTGGAAGGTCGTCGCGGTCACGAAATGACTCGCGCCTGCGGTCATCGCGACCTGCACCTCGGCGCCCTGCCTGCCCAGCAGGCGAACCAGCTCGGCCGCCTTGTAGGCGGCGATGCCGCCGGTGACCCCGAGCACGATGCGCTTTCCCTGTAATTCCATTGTCTTGCCATTAGAATGAGCAACACCGACATTCTACTGGAATTGCCATGGCGATCACCGACTGGCCCGAAGGCGAGCGACCCCGCGAACGACTGCTGGCGCATGGCGCCGAAGCGCTTTCCGACGCCGAACTGCTGGCCATCTATCTGCGCGTCGGCGTGCGCGGGAAAAGCGCCGTTGACCTCGCCCGCGAACTGCTGCTGCGCTTCGAGGGCAGCCTGAGCGCACTGGTCGAGGCGTCACTGGAGGAACTGGCCAGCGTTTCCGGCATCGGCATGGCCAAGGCGGCACAACTGAAAGCCAGTTTTGAACTGGCACGGCGGGCGCTGGCCCGGGAAATGTCGACCCGCGACTCGTTTTCGTCGCCCGGCAAGGTACGCGACTGGCTACGCCTGAAACTGGCGACACGCCAGAACGAGGTATTCATGGCGCTCTGGCTTGACGCGCAGAACCGACTGATCAAATCTGATGAACTTTTTTCCGGCACCCTGACGCAAACCAGCGTCTATCCGCGCGAAGTCGTCAAGGCGGCACTCGCCAACAACGCGGCGGCCGTCATCCTCGCCCACAATCACCCCTCCGGTATCGCCGAACCATCGGCGGCCGACGAAATGCTGACTCAAAACCTGAAAGCGGCTCTGGCGCTGGTCGATGTCAAGGTGCTCGATCATTTCATCGTCGCCGGCACCGGGGTGCCCCTGTCGTTTGCCGAGCGCGGCCTTTTGTAGAAAATGCAAAAATCACTTGAACGCAGCAGGTGTTTTTCGCTATACTCACGGGCTTTCTTCTAGCGAATTCTGGAGCACCAATCATGGCGCGAGTCTGCCAAGTTACGGGCAAAGCCCCGATGGTGGGGAACAAGGTTTCCCATGCCAACAATAGAACGAAGCGTCGCTTCCTGCCGAATCTGCAGTATCGTCGCTTCTGGGTCGAAAGCGAAAATCGCTTTGTGCGCCTGCGCGTTTCCAATGCCGGCCTGCGCCTCATCGACAAGAACGGTATCGACACCGTCCTCGTTGACCTGCGCGCACGCGGCGAAGTCTGATTAAGGAAGGATAGATAAAATGGCTAAAGGCGGTCGCGAAAAGATCAAGCTGGAATCCACAGCGGGTACCGGGCACTTCTATACCACCTCCAAGAACAAGCGCACGACGCCTGAAAAGCTGGAGATGATGAAGTACGACCCGAAGGCACGCAAGCACGTTGCCTACAAGGAAGTGAAGCTTAAGTAATTTGCTTCACCCCTGTGGCACTCTACGAACCCGCCTTCGGCGGGTTTTGTTTTTTTGTCGCCGGCCCAAACAGTAACGGCACTCCACAAGCTTCGACAGCTCAATCCTTGCGTGCGAATAGCAGTGCGGCATAGCCGAGGATGCCGACGAAAATCAGCAACGACCAGTTGGCCATCGACAGGCCGATGAACGCCCACTCGCGGCTGGTACAGAAGCCGGTCGCCAGGAACAGCGATGGCCATTGCATGCCCAGCCAGTCGACCAGGCGCTCAATGGCATTAGGGTCGGTATAGCTGCACTCGCTGGCCAGATACGGAAAAGCCTGCATCCAGGTCTGGTAACCGGCGACCGCCACGCCACCGCCCGCCAGAACGGCAATCAGCAGTGACCAGAGCGGCTTTCCGGCGGGGGCCAGCACGCCAACCAGGGCAACGAAGCCAATGACCAGATAAAGCAGGCGCTGGAAAATGCACAGCGGACAGGGCGCCAGCCGCCACAAGTGCTGCAACTCCATGCCCACCGCCACGAGACCGAACATCCCGAGCGCCAACGCGGCCAACCATGCCCGAACGGGCACCTCACGCCAGGGCATAGCTGCGCATGCGGATCGACATGTCCTGCAACTGGCGAATGCCTGAAGCCTCGGCCCTGTGGCACCACGACTGGAGGTCGGCAATCAACTGCTCGCGGCTGGCGTTGGTCCGGTTCCACAGCGCAGTCAGTTCCTCGCGCATGGCGTAAAAGGTGGCGAAGTTGTGGCTCCGCGCCAGCATTTCGTCGAGGCGCTTTCGCCAATCGTCGGGAATCTGACGAGCATCTGCGTCGAGCCAACCCCTGAGCCCCTTGTAATTGGCCCGGTCCTGGAACTTGAGCAGTTCTTCCCGAAACAACTTCTTCATTAAATTGGCATACCGCGCCAGCACGTCGTAACGGTTGTTGATGATTGCCTCCAGGGTATCCCCATCGACCTCTGTGCGCGGCGCGACAATCTTCGGTACCGGCGCCAGTTTTTTTACTCTGGCCATGCCCAACGCCACCAGGAACTGAATGTACATCCAGCCGATATCGAACTCGTACCAGCGGTTCGATAACTTCGCAGAGGTCGCGAAGGAATGATGGTTATTGTGCAGCTCCTCACCACCGATAAGAATTCCAACAGGAAAGAGATTGGTCGAGGCATCGGCACAATTGAAATTGCGGTAGCCCCAGAAATGCCCGAGGCCGTTGATGACGCCCGCCGCCCAGAACGGGATCCAGATCACCTGCCCGATCCAGATCAGGGCGCCCGGCAGCGCACCGAAGAGCGCAACGTCGATGGCCAGCATGATGATGATCCCGGCCTTCTGACCCGGTGTATAGACATGCCGCTCAAGCCAGTCATCCGGCGTACCGTGACCATAACGGCGCAATGTTTCCGGGTTGCGCGCTTCCTTGACGTAAAGAAACACCCCGCCCCATAACACCCGGTTGATGCCCAGCACCTGCGGACTGTGCGGGTCTTCCGGCGTTTCGCACTTGGCGTGATGCTTGCGGTGGATTGCCGCCCACTCCTTGGTTCCCATGCCGGTGGTCAGCCACAACCAGAAGCGGAAGAAATGCGATGGCAACGGCGACAAATCAAGCGCACGGTGCGCCTGATGGCGGTGCAGGAAAATGGTGACGGAAGCGATGGTGACGTGCGTCAATCCAAGCAGCACAAGTACATAACCCCACCACGGCAGATCGAAAATACCGGATAACATTTGGTCCCTTGAAAGAACAACTGGCAGGCGCCATTCTAAGTCATAGTCAGGGCCGCGACTAAGCGGTGCGCACTGGCGCGGCGCTGTAAAACGGGAATTGTCCCCTCCGGTGCGGTCGACCGCAGCAACATCAGGAATCCACCACGGTGCGACAGAGTGGACCGCCGGACGGCCCACCGTTAAGATTGCCGGATGAATACACGCATACTCCTTGTCGAAGACGACGAACGCCTGGCCGAACTGACGGCCGAGTACCTGACCAAGAACGATCTGCAGGTCACCATCGAACCACGCGGCGATACCGCCGAAGCGCGCATCATTGCCGAGCAGCCGGATCTGGTCATTCTTGATGTGATGCTCCCGGGTAAGGATGGCTTCGAGGTCTGCCGCAGTGTCCGTCCGCATTATCGCGGCGTGATCCTGATGCTGACTGCACGCGACGAGGATTTCGACCAGATTCTCGGCCTCGAGATGGGTGCTGACGACTACATCGCCAAGCCGGTCCAGCCGCGCCTGCTGCTCGCCCGCATCAAGGCGCTGCTGCGCCGCCTTCCGGCGACCGGCGAAAGCCCGGCCGGCGAAGCCGAAAAGATGGTATTCGGCCAGTTCCGGATCAGCCAGGCGACGCGCACCGCTTCATTGGGCAGCGAAGCGATCGACCTGACTACGGCCGAATTCGATCTCCTCTGGCTGCTCGCCTCGCATGCCGGCAACGTGCTTTCACGCGACGATCTGTTGCAGGAACTGCGCGGCATCGGCTTCGACGGACTCGATCGTTCGATCGACGCCCGCATCTCGCGCCTGCGCAAGAAACTGAACGACGACCCCGAAAACCCGACGCGCATCAAGACCGTTCGCGGCAAGGGCTATCTTTTCAGCAAGCATGACTGGAACTGAGTCCAGCGACGGGCACGCGAAAAGCCAGGGGCTTGCCCGCTCGCTTTTCCGTGTTTCGCTGCCCATCTGGCGCGGTGGTCGCTACAGTCTCTCCAAGCTGTTCTTCAATTTTTACCTGTTGGCGATGGGTTCGTTCGTCGCTATCGCCTTCACCGCCGACTTCATCATTTCCACTGCGCAGCGGGGTATCACCGACGACTACGCACGCCGCTTCATGCGCGGCACCATCACGCTGATCGAGGATGAGCTCTACCGCATTCCGCGCCGGGAATGGGAACAGAAGGTCAAGGAGATCGACGAAAAGTTCTCCTACCGCCTGGGTATCGTCGAACGCATTACGCTCGACCACACCCTGACACCGAAGCAGGTCATCAAACTGGACGCCGGGGACATCGCCATCGACCATGATGGCGACATCATGTATCGGCGCCTCGGCACCAGCAGCAAGGTACTCGTGGTTGGCCCGCTGGCCACCAATCGCAACCCGGAAATCAACGAGCGGTTGCCGCTCGAGCTACGCCTGCGGTTGCTGACCTGGAGCCTGATCGGCGTCATCTTCGGCATCGCCCTCTGGTTCTGGGTGCGCCCGATCTGGCGCGACCTGGAAACCCTGCGCCAGACCGCCCGCGACCTCGGTGACGGTGACTTCGAAGCACGCTCGCCGCCGGCACGCAGCCAGATCTTCGCACCACTGTCCGACACCATGAACAGCATGGCCGAACGCGTGCAGCAACTGCTCGCCACCCATCGCGAACTGTCCTCGGCAATTTCGCATGAACTGCGCACGCCGATGGCCCGCATGCGCTTCGCCCTCGAAATGCTCACCGACACCGACGACGACGCCGAACGTGCGCGCCTGTGGGCAATGATGGAAGCCGACCTTGACGAACTCGATCATCTGGTCGACACCAGCCTGACCTATGCACGCTTCGAGCGCGAGGCACCCGAACCGCACTTTGCCAGCGTACGCTTCGCAGAATGGCTGAACGACGAGGTCGATACCGTCCGCCTGCTGGGTCGTGACCTGAATATCACGGTCGACACTGAAAATCTGCCCGAAAACCTCGATATCGACGTTGACCGCAAGGCCATGCCCTATGCCCTGCGCAATCTGCTGCGCAACGCCTTCAAATATGCCAGCAAGAAAATCGTCGTCAGCACCCTATTGCAGGACGGACGCATCATGATCCACGTCGACGACGACGGCATCGGCATTCCGCCAGATGACCGCGAAAGCGTCTTCTCGGCCTTCACCCGGCTCGACCGCTCGCGCGACCGAGCCACCGGCGGCTATGGTCTCGGCCTGGCGATTACCCGCCGCGTGCTCGAACTGCACGGCGGCACCGCAAGCGCCGACGCTTCGCCGCTCGGCGGCGCCCGTTTCACGCTGGCCTGGCCGGCAACGCAGTAGTCGCCGTTACACAGCGTTACGTCGCGGCAACGCGTGCGCTACAGACAATGTGGCGCCGGGCCAATAAAATTCACGCATGGATAAAAAGCACCACCCAAACTTTGAAAGTAGCGACATGAGTACAACGAACATCAATCTGTTTATCGAAGTAGCCCGCCAACACCTGTTCGGCTTGTTTCCGCTTGATACACAGCCGACAAACGCCAGCAAGCCCGCGTGATGGCCTTTGCCGACAATCTGCCGATCAGTGAAAGCCTCGGCGTTTTCGTCGGCGTGGCGGGCATCGATTGGCTGGTAGACGGCCAGGCAGAACCGATCAGGGCCATAGTGGCAGCAGTTGCCGTCGGCGGCGCGATTTTCGTGACTCGTCGCTGGCTGAAAAATCGCCGCAAGGGCTGAGTTTCCCAGTTTCTCAATTACCCTCCTCGAAATACCCGTTTCGAGACCTCCTGTTCCCCGCCCTCGAGGCGGGGATTTTTTTGCCAAAAAAAGGGGACTCCAACGGAGTCCCCAAGAACGGATGAATGCTGCTTACTGAACCTGCTCGATACCGGCCAGCGTCCAGCCCCGGCTGCCATCGCGCGGCTTGGCCATGTGCCAGACCTCATCGAACGGTTCGGCCGCGGCATTGAATTCCTCACGGATCAACCCGGTGAAGCGCACGCTGACGACATAGCGGTTGGCTTCTTCAGCAACATCGAGCACCTCGCCATTGACCGTGACGACATCGGTCTGCTGGGCAGTCTTGCCGCGTTCGTCGAAATTCATCTTGATCTCGCCGAACATTTCCGGCGTCGTGAATTCGCGAATGTCTTCCAGATCGCCGGCATCGTTCGCCGCCTGCAGTCGAATGAAGCTGACCTTGGCGTTGCGGATGAAACCATCGGCATCGAAATCAGCCGGAATGTTGCCACGCGCAGCCGTGGCAGCCGCGGCTACTGTCCCGCCCCCGCCAGCAAGCGGTGCCGAGAAACCCGGTTCGACAGGACGCGTGCGCGGCAGACCGGCGCCGGCCCCGGCATATTGCATGCCTCCGCCACCCTGCTGCTGCGCAGCCCGACGGCGCATGATGAACCCGATCACCATCACGGCGCCCATGACCAGCAGGCCGATCATCAGCATCGAGGCGAACTCTTCGCCCAAGCCGAGGTGCGAAGCCAGCGCCGCCAGGCCCAGGCCGGCGGCGAGACCAGCCAGCGGCCCCATCCAGGAACGCTTGGGCTGGGCGCCTGCAGCAGCGGACTGACCCGCCGCGGGTGCGGTCGGCGCTGCCGTGGTCGATTTTTGTGGGGTGACCGCCTGGCGTTGCATGCCGAAGGACTTGCCGCCCCCGAGGCGCTTGGCTTCAGCGTCGCCGACAACCAGCGTCATGCCCAGCAACAACGCAGCGGACAAGAGTGCGAATGATTTCATTGAAGTCTCCATTTAGGGTTTTGACACGTTAGCGAGGATAGCCGACCCGCGTACTTCATAAAACAAGGAGCAAGTTGAATTACTGTTCCAGAAAACAGAACAATACAGCACTCACGGCAATGTGCCGCCAAAACCTCGCCATCATCTCAATTCTATTTGAACCTCACGGGACACAGGAATTCAGTTTTTCGAACATTTGAAAACAAGCTGTAAGAATTTCCCCACCCTGCCGACTAATCTCACAGGCAAGCGCTGCCAACGCAAGAAAGGCGACGCGTGTCAGGATGGGTCAGACGACTGACGCATCGACCTCAACTTCAATGGAGATCATCATGAATAAGAAAGAAATCGTTTCCCTGGCCATCGGTTCCGCCTTTGCCAGTGCCGCCCTGAGCCCGCTGGCGCATGCCGCCGGCGACAACCCGTTCGCCGCCACGAGGCTGGAGGCCGGGTACCAACTGGCTCAGGCCGACAGTAAAAAAATGGATGCCAATTGCGGCGCCGACAAGAAGGGTGCCGAAGCCAAGTGTGGTGCTGACAAGAAGTCATAGATGGTCGCCCCCGGTTTGCCAAGCCAATCGATGACGAAGAAAGCTGAAGCGAAGTGCGGTGCCGACAAGAAGGGCACCGAGGCAAAGTGTGGCGCCGACAAGAAGCCGGACCCCAAAGCATCCATGGAAAAGAAGATGTAAGCCTGCATTTGCAAGTGCGGCGCAGGGCTTGCCCTGCCCGCCATTCACCGCCCACCCTAGGAGAGACCCATGCCGCAACACCTGATGCCCCGCCAGGCCGCAAGTGGCGCCGGCCTGGGCTTTCGCCGCGAACTGATCGAGCCGCTGAAGCGCGGCGTTCCCGAAGTTATTCGTTTCTTCGAAATCGCCCCGGAGAACTGGGCCGGAGTCGGCGGAAAATCGGCCAAGGATTTGCGGCATTTCAGCGAGCGCTATCCCTTCGTCTGCCACGGACTGTCGCTCTCGCTGGGCGGCCCGGCGCCGCTCGACGAAGCACTGCTGCTGCGGATCAGGAGCTTCATGGCCGAACACGGCATAATGCTGTACACCGAGCATTTGTCCTGGTGCGCCGACGACAGCCAGCTCTACGACCTGCTGCCGATCCCGCTGAGCGAAAAAGCGGTCAAATGGACGGTTGACCGCATCGCTCGTGCTCAGGACATCCTTGGCCGGCGGATCGGCATCGAAAACGCCTCATACTACGTCGCGCCTCCGGACGCCGAGATGAGCGAGAGCGAATTCATCAGCGCCATCGTCCGCGAATCCGATTGCCTGCTGCACCTCGACGTCAATAACATCTACGTCAACAGCCGGAACTTCGGCTTCGACCCGCTCGCCTTCCTCGACGCGCTACCCCTCGAACGCACCTGCTACGTTCATGTCGCCGGCCATTATGTCGAAGCGGATGGCTTGCTGATCGACACCCATGGCGCCGACGTCATCGACCCCGTCTGGTCGCTGCTCGCCACCGCCTATCAACGCATTGGCGATGTTCCAACCTGCCTCGAGCGCGACTTCAACATTCCCGACCTGGGCCGCTTGAGCGCCGAAGTCGAGACCATCGCCCGCCTGCAGAATGCCGCCCGCCAGCCGCAGGCCGCCTGATGAACCTGCCCGACTTTCAGGCCTTCCAGCATGCCTTCGGCCGCCATCTGCGTGACCCGCACCACACGCCGCGCCCAGCCGGCGTGCCGGCAAGGCGGATGGCCGTGTACAACGAATTGCTGTTCAACAACATCACCGGCGCGCTCGATGCCTGTTTTCCGCTCTGCCGCAAGTTGCTCGGCGACATTCGCTGGCGCCGGCTCAACCGCACGTTTTTCCGCGACTGGAAAGCGTCCTCGCCGTGGTTCCGCGAAATTCCCCGCGAATTCGTCCGTTATCTGAACGAATGCGCCATCCGCCAGCCGCTCCCGGCGTGGTTTGCCGAACTGGCGCATTATGAATGGATCGAACTGGCCGTCGACACGATGGATTGCCCGAACCCTCCGCATCAGCCGGCCGGAGACCTGATGCGGCAGCCGATCGTGCTCAATCCGGCGCTGCGCCTGCTGGCCTTCGCCTGGCCGGTACAGCGCATCGGCCCCGGCTACCGGCCGCGAAAGCCGCAGCCGACGCAACTCGTGGTCTATCGCGATGCCAAAGATCGCGTCCGTTTCGTCGCGACCAACCCGGTCACCGCCCGTCTGCTGGCGTTGCTCGGCGCGCAGCCGACCGCCGGTGAAGCCGCCTGCCGGCAGATCGCCGCCGAACTGCAGCGCAGCGACCCGGCGCCGGTCATCGCTTTCGGTGTCGATCTTCTGGACGACCTGCGCCGCCAGGGCATCGTGCTCGGTACGGCCGCCTGACGATCGCTTGCTGGCAATCGGCAGGCGTCATCGAATGTTACAAAGGCACCGAACAAGTCGAACAGACGCCCGCCGGCACCCGGACTAAATTGACTCCACCGTCAGCCAACAAAGGAGACACCATGGAGAAGACGAAGAGCAAGGCCAAGAAATTTCTCAAGCTGGACCGGCTCGGCATGCGCATTGCCCACGCCCAGAAATACTTCGAGAAGCACCGCAAGGAACGCGCCGAACGCGCATTCGAGCGGCGCATGCTGCAGGCCACTTAAGCGCCGCAACCCCGGTCCGGCAAATCGGCGGAAAACCTATTCGGGGTTTTCCGCCGATTTGTCGTTGAGCACCCGCACCTCGCGCTGCGGGAAGGGAATCTGGATGCCATGTTCCTTGAACGACTGCCAGATGGCGAGGTTGATGTCGGAAACGATATTGAGCTTGCCTTCCTCGGGATCTGCAATCCAGAAGCCGAGTTCGAGATTGATGCTGCTGTCGGCAAAGGCGGTCAGGAAAACGCGTGGCGCAGAATCAGTCAGCACGCGCGGTTGCGCCAGCGCCGCTTCGCGCATCAGACGCATCGCCAGTTCAAGGTCAGTATCGTAGGCGACGCCGACCGTCGTTCCGAGGCGTAGCCGGGTGTCGGAATACGACTGGTTTTGCACCACGGTGGTGATCAGCGACTCGTTGGGAATAATGAATTCGGAACCCGTCGGATGCTTGAGCACCGTGTAGCGGGTCGTGATCTTGGTTACCTGGCCGCTGTCAGCCCCGACCTGGATCATGTCGCCGAGATGGATCGAATGGTCAAGCAGGATGACGAAGCCGGACACGTAATTGCTGGCGATGCGCTGCATGCCCAGACCGAGGCCGACGCCGAGGGCGCCGGTAAATACCGAGAAGGCCGTCATGTCGATGCCGACCAGCGACAGCCCGGTGACGAATGCCGCCACCGTCAGCAGCGCCTTGGTGACGCGCACGCCGACGATGCGCAGGTTGGAATCGACCCCTTGCAGGCGCATCAGGCGCGCTTCGATCAGGCCCGACACCCAGAGCGCGACGACCACGGTCAGGAAGACCGTCACCGTCGCCCGCAACAGGATCCAGAGATTCAAACCGCTCAGGCCGCCAAACGGAATGGAGACGCGCTCCAGCGCCTCGATCACGAACGGGAGGAGGCCCAGAATGTGCAGCGCGAGCCCGCCCCAGATCAGGGTCGCGATGATCCGTTCCCAGGTCGCCAGCCAGGCCGCCCGCGGGAACGCCTGGCGCAGCACATAAACGACACCGCGCACCAGCACCAGCGACGCGAACAGCGGGATCGCCAGGCGAAACAGGTTGATGTGGATGAAATGTTCGAGCACCAGTTTGGTGGCACCCACCAGCACCAGTCCCGATAGCGGAAAGGCCAGCCGAGCGCTGGCATCGCGCAGGCGTCCGGCACTGGTGCTGTGGTTCCGCAACCACCAGCGCGCAAGCAGCCAGGCGACACCGGTGCTGGCGGCCAACGCGACCAGTTGCCAGACGAAATTCGGATCACCGAGATCGTCGACCAGATCATGAAACAACTGCAGGGCCTGATTTTTTTCGATCATGACTTTTTATCCAGAACTGCCGCGAAGAACCCATCGGTATGGTTAACGTGTGGCAGCAAACGCAGGAAATCGCCTTCGAGTGTGATGCCGTGCCGCACCAGCACGCCGGAAGCCGGGGTCAATGAAAACTCGGGATGGGCGGCGAGAAAGGCATCGACGATGGCCTCGTTCTCGGCGGCCAGCAGGCTGCAAGTAGCATAGACGACACGCCCGCCGGGACGCACCAGCCTGGCCGCGGATTCGAGAATGGCCGCCTGCTTGAGCGCCAGTTCGGCGACCGAGGCCTCGCCCTGCCGCCATTTGAGATCCGGATTGCGGCGCAGCGTGCCGAGACCGGAACATGGCGCATCGACCAGCACGCGGTTGACCTTGCCGGCCAGCCGCTTGATCTTGGTATCGCGCTCATGCTCGATGCGCGCCGGATGCACGTTGGACAGCCCGGAACGCGCCAGGCGCGGCTTCAGCCTGGCGAGGCGCTTGTCGGAAATATCGTAGGCATAGAGACGGCCAGTATTCTTCATCAGGGCACCGAGCAGCAGTGTCTTACCACCGGCACCGGCGCAGAAATCGACGACCATCTCGCCGCGCTTCGGCTCCAGCAGGTAGCCGAGCAACTGGCTGCCCTCGTCCTGTACCTCGAAAGCGCCGGAGAGGAACAAAGGATGCTTGGCCAGCGCCGGCTTCTCGCGCAGGCGTATGGCCAGCGGCGAGAGGTTGCCGGGCAAGGCGGCGATGCCTTCGCTGGAAAACTGGGCGAGTACCGCGTCGCGATTCGTCTTCACGGTGTTGACGCGAAGATCGAGCGGTGCTGGCAGGTTGAGCGCCTCCGCCAGACGCAGGACCTCCTCGGCGCCGAATTGTGCTTCCAGCCGGTCGTAGAGCCAGTCCGGCAGATCGCAGCGCACCGCGGGCCTGAATTCACTATCGGGCATCGACTTGGCAGCTGCCAGCCAGGCTTCTTCGCTGGTCTTGAGTACCGGCGCCAGCTCGCGCTGGCTCCAGCCGCGCGTGACGGCCAGCGCGACCAGCAAGCGGGCCCGGTCCGACAACTTGCCGGCGCAGCGCGCCTCGATGCTGCGCCCGCGCCGCAATACGGCAAACACGGTTTCAGCGACGAAGGCACGGTCGGCATGACCCAACTCGCGATGCTCGCGAAAATAGCGTGAAACGACGGAATCCGCCGGGTAGTCGAAACGCAGCAACTGCCCGAGAACGGCTTCGGCATGGGCAAACAGCGCGGGGGTGAAACGAGCTTTCATGGCGATCCTAGTTCGGTGGCGACCTGCACGAAGCTGTCACCTTTTTTATCCGTGAAACGGATTTTAACCGGCAAGCGGTTGTGGTCGAGCGCGATCCACACTTCCGTCATGTTGTCGGTCAGGGCGCGCAGGTGCAGGGTGCGAAAGTGCCCGGCCGGCAGTTCGATTGCCTCTTCGCCCAGCGAATCCATTTGATAGCGTTCGTATTTCTTGCCGGTCACCACGCCGACCACGGCGCCTTCGGCCAGGCTGCCCATGTAGGCGAGCTGGTAGTTGAGCGACAGGATGTCCTGCGTTCCCGGTGCGATCGGCCGCACGCTGCCATCGCGCGACAGATGGACTTCCCCCGCTACCCAGTCGAAATCGGCATTTTCATTGGCATCCTTGCCGTTCTTGAGGCTGCGGTAGCGTGCCGGTTGCAGGCCGCCGGCAACCAGCCTCCCGGCGCTTTCGGTCGTTATGCGGATCGGCTTGAACAGCGACACCAGGCCACTGGTTTCGGTGACCCCGGTCAGGCGATAGTGACCGTCCTCGCTGAAATCCCAGCGATGCTCGGCGCGTCCGACCTGGAAATTGAGTGATTCCTTGTAGATGGCGAAACGGATCGTGCCGGTTGCCGGCAGAACCGGCGTGGCGGCTTGGCTGCTAGTCATCGTTGCGGTCGACGGCCTTTCAGGGGTGATTTCCGATGCCGCTTCCGGCGCCGCCGGCGCGGGCGGCACACTGAACGGAGAAGGTTTGGCACTCGCCAGGCGTGGCGGCCGCGAGGACTGCTTGGCCGTTGGCGCTGGTGGCTTCGGCACGGCAGTCGGCGCGGCAGCGGGCGGTGGTGGCGGTGGCGGCCGCAGCTCGGCCTGCAGCGGCGCCTGCTCGGGTGCCGGCTCGCCGCCGAACAGTTCGACATCCATCCCGAGCAGCGCGGCGGCATGAATGGCCAGCGAACCGAGTAGCGCAGCGAACAGCGCGACCGGCATCGCCGCTCAAGTGACCTCGGGCGCGACCAGTGCCGCGCCGCCGTCCGCTTCGCCGGCCAGGCGCACACGGCCGTTGTCGAGGTGCAGCCGACCGTCGACAAACCAGCGCACGGCCTGCGCGTAGATCCGGTGCTCCTGGCGCAGCACGCGGGCGGCGAGCGTCGCTTCGTCGTCACTGTCGAGCACCGGCACGGCGGCCTGGATGACGACCGGACCGTGATCGAGCGCCGGCGTCACGAAATGCACCGTGCAGCCGTGGATGCGCACGCCTTCCGCAAGCGCCCTGCGATGCGTGTGGAGGCCGGGGAAGGCCGGCAGCAGCGAGGGATGGATGTTCATCAGGCGGCCCGCGTAGCGCCGGACGAAGCCATCGCTCAGGATGCGCATGAAACCGGCCAGTACGACGAGATCAGGCGCGAAGCCGTCGATGCATTCGGCGAGCGCGACGTCGAAGGCATCGCGGTCAGCAAAGGCCTTGTGGTCAATGTAATGCGCCACGATGCCAGCCTTTTCGGCAGTTTCCAGCCCCGCCGCATCGGGCCGGTTGCTGATCACGGCAGCGATGTTGACCGGCAGCGTGCCGTCATCGCGGGCGGCAATCAGCGCCTCCATGTTGGAACCGCGGCCGGAGATCAGGATGACGATGTTTTTCATTTAAGAAAGCCCACAGGCAGAAAGACGGTAGAGACGACCGACTGGCCGACGCGCGAAATACCGCGCCCGTTGCGATCGGCGACGATCGCCGCCATCAGGTCGAGAAGCCCCATCTGGCGGCCGAACTCGCGCTCGAAGGAAAGATTGCGATGGGCCGGGTCGAGCTCGTTCGCCAGCAGGAAGGGTTCGCCGGCACGGTTGCGATCGTCGTTCAGCTTCCAGACGGCAATTTCCATGTTGCGCGCGCAGTTGTAGAGCTTTTGTTCGTTCAGCGAATCGAAAATGAAGAATTCGTCCTTGTACTCGAAGGCGGCATCGGTCATCGTCAGCAAGCCGAACATCAGCGCCGCGACGCGATCGCCTTCGTAGGTTTCGCTGAAGGCGAGCGCCGCCGCCAGTCCCTCGCGTCGCCCGCCGAGTTCCGGCAGGCTTTGCACATTGCGCCGCTTCAGACGCACCAGCGCTGCTTCGCGGCTGACGACACCGGCCTTCTTCCATTCGCGCGGATTGCGCTTGTAAAGTTTGTCGGCGATCAGCATCAGGCCATCGACCACTTCGCCGCGCACCGTATCGGCGATGCGGTTGACTTCGGTCTTGGCCAGATATTTGGCGTTGACCGTAGATTGCGTCCGGCCATCCTTCCCTATCTTCGTCGCACATCCTCCGGACAGCGACAAGATCAGGAGAATGACCAGCCAGCGCATCAGGCGGCCCGGTGTTTCAGCCAGCCGATGGCGACCGGCACCAGCGACACGACAATGATGCCGACAATAATAATGGACAGGTTGGCCTTGACCCACGGCATGTTACCCAGCCAGTAGCCGGCCAGGCACAACGAAGCGACCCAGGCAACGGCACCGACCACATTGAACAGCGCGAATTTTGCATAGGACATTGCCCCGATACCCGCCACGAAAGGCGCAAAGGTGCGGAACAAGGGCAGAAAGCGCGAGATTACCAGCGTCTTGCCGCCGTGCACTTCGTAGAAAGCGTGTGTCTTGAGCAAGGCCGCGCGATTGAAGAAGCGCGAGTTCTCCCAGTGAAACACCTTGGGTCCGAGATAGCGTCCGATATGGTAATTGACGGTATTGCCGAGGATCGCCGCCACCGTGAGCACCGTGATCAGCATGAAAATATCCATGCCGCCCTCGCCCAGCGCGGCCAGCGCACCGGCCACGAAGAGCAGCGAGTCGCCGGGCAGGAACGGGGTCACGACGAAGCCCGTTTCGGAAAATATGATGACGAACAGGATGCCGTAGATCCACAGCCCGTATTGCTGCACCAGGAGCGCCAGATGCTTGTCGAGATGAAGCACGATGTCGATGAACTGCGTCAGGTATTCCATGTAAGGCGCCGGGCGTGATAAAGGCGTCATTTTACCCCAAGGTATAATCCACCGATGCCCACCATCGCCCGCCTCCCCGACCTGCTGATCAGCCAGATCGCCGCTGGCGAAGTGGTCGAACGACCCGCCTCGGTGTTGAAGGAGCTGCTCGAAAACAGCCTCGATGCCGGTAGCAAGGCGATCCAGGTGCACCTTGAGGAAGGTGGCGTCAAGCTGATCCGCGTCACCGACGACGGTTGCGGCATTGCCCGGGAGCAACTCGCACTGGCGCTGACCCGCCATGCCACCTCGAAAATCGTCTCGCTTGACGACCTTGAGCGCGTTGCCAGTCTTGGCTTTCGTGGCGAGGCGCTGGCCTCGGTCGCTTCCGTGGCCCGCCTCGCGATCAGCAGTCGCGAATTTGGCGCCAGCCACGCCTGGAAGCTCAAGGCTGAACCGGGCGCCGAACCCGAACCGGCGGCCTTGATGGCCGGCACCGTCGTCGAAATGCGCGACCTGTATTATAACACCCCGGCCCGCCGTAAATTTCTCAAGGCCGAGGGTACCGAATTCGCCCACTGCGCCGACGCCGTCCGGCGCCTGGCGCTGACCCGGCCCGATGTCGCCTTCAGCCTCACCCACAACGGCCGCAACCTGTTCCAGCTGGCGCCGGCCGACCGCGTCCGGCGGATCGCCGACATTCTCGGCAATGATTTTCTGGCCGCGTCGCGCCGGCTCGAAGCCCAGGCCGGCCCGCTGACCATTTCCGGCTTCGCCATCGACCCGACGCGCGCCGGCGAAGCGAAGGACGGCCAGCAGGTGTTCGTCAATGGTCGTTTCGTGCGCGACAAGGTCATCGCCCACGCGCTGCGCGAAGCCTATCGCGACGTGCTGCACGGCAGCCGACAGCCGGCCGTCTGCCTGTTCATTGACATCGACCCGGCGCTGGTCGATGTCAATGTGCACCCGTCCAAGACCGAAGTGCGCTTCCGCGATTCGCGCGCCATGCATCAGTTCGTCTTTCACGCCGTCCAGCGCACGCTGGCGACGCCGGTGGCGACGACGTCAAACGCCACGCCTTTCGCTGCTGACGCAACCGTTATGGTCGACGGCGAAAAGCCGGCAAATTTCAATTACGCGCCAGCGTTCCGCCACCAGGCCAGCCTGGGCGTCGGCGAACCAGCGGCGGCCGCCTATCTCGCCGTCGCCCGCGCCACCCAGTTTGCGCCGCAAGGGGCAACCGGCCAGACCGAGCCTGCATTGCAATTTCGCCAGGAATCCGGCGCCTCGGACAGCCCGCCGCTCGGCTACGCGCTCGCCCAGTTGCACGGCATCTACATCCTGGCCCAGAACACACGCGGCCTGGTGCTGGTTGACATGCACGCGGCGCACGAGCGCATTCTTTACGAACGGCTGAAAAACGCGTTCGACAACCGGCAAATCGCCACCCAGGCCCTGCTGATCCCGGCCGTTTTTTCGGCCGAGGCGCTCGATATCGCCGCCGTCGAGGAACACGCCGAGGCGCTGGCCGAACTCGGCTTCTCGATCGCCCCGCTCGGCCCGCAGCAACTCGGCGTGCGCGGCGTCCCCGCCCTGCTGCAGTCCGGCGACCCGGTGGCGCTGGTTCGCTCGCTGATCGCCGAATTGCGCGAACACGGCATCACCCGGTTGGCCACCGCCCGCCGTAACGAACTGTTCGCCACCATGGCCTGCCACGGCGCCGTGCGCGCCCGCCGCCTGCTCACCATCCCGGAAATGAACGCCCTGCTGCGCCAGATGGAAGAAACCGAACGCGCCGGCCAGTGCAACCACGGACGGCCGACGTGGACCGAACTACCACTCGCGGAACTCGACAAGCTGTTCCTGCGCGGCCAGTAATCGAGCCGCCCGATGTCTCATTTTTGGCAGTATATTCACTGAATTTCAGCGTATAACCAATATGTTAAAGATTTTTCATAATCTTTTACATGCATAATCAGGTTTTCGCCCTGGTCGCCAGTTCCTTGAGCAAAGCACTCGTTCTTCCACACCCGTTTGCTGCCCGCCTGATCTTCGCGGGTCTTCTCGCTGCCTGCGGTTCGAGCACGCTGGCCGACGTTCCGCCGATGTTTCACCCGAATGCCGGTAGCCTATTGAACCAGACCACGCCGCCCACGGTAGTCCCGACCCTGCCTTCCTCGACGCTGCCTGCACTGCCGGAGGAAGAGATCGGCAAACCCGACCCCGAGCAGGCCATGGTCAGGGTCTCGCGTTTTGTTCTCGACGGCGTCAGCCTGTTGCCGCCGGAGCAATTGCAGGCGGGGCTGTCCGACCTGATCGGCCAGGAACTCGGTCTTTCCGATTTGCGCAAGGCCGCCGCGCGCATTACCGGCATCTATCGCGAACAGGGATATTTTCTCGCCCGCGCCTATCTGCCGACGCAGGATATTGTCGACGGCGTCGTGCGCATCGGGGTGCTCGAAGGCCGGTATGGCACCGTCGAAGCCGGCGGATCGCCGCGACTCGGGCAGGAGCATGCCCAGGGCATTCTTGAGGCAAACCAGGTTGGCGAAGACCAGCCGATAGAGCGTTCACCCCTCGAGCGCAGCCTGATCCTGCTCGAACAACGTGGGGGAGCGCCGGTTCAGGCGGTGATGCAGCCCGGAGCCACGGTCGGCACATCGCACATGGCCATCGAGGCGCCGGC
>CAVUJN010000025.1:0-6826 GCA_963741765.1 uncultured beta proteobacterium | reverse complement strand
CTCGAACTGGGAAGTTCCGCAAGCCGTGCGGCCCTGGCTGGATGAATTCGACGCCCCCGGGAAATACTTCGGCTTCATCGCCCAGGCGATTACCCGGCCGGAGCGCTGGATGAACACGCCGGCCGGGATTTTCAAGCGCAACCGCTACATGGCGCGCTTCAACGACGGGCTGGATTGCTGGCGGTATCATCTGGCGACCATCGCCACCCACCGCCGCGACTGGGAGGCACTGCCGCTGCCGGATGCATTGTTTCCGGTATATTTTCTGCTCAGTCCGTTCACCAACGCCTGGCAGCTTGCCCGGCGCTTTGTGAAAGGCCTTTCCGACAATGCAAGACGTTCCGACTCGGGCCATGCCACTGAAAACGTTCGCATCGATGTACGCAAATAATTGCGCAAAACAGTCAATTAAAACAATTGAATCAATTCATTAACGCATTCATAATGTTGGCAAAAGGAGTTCGCCATGTATGATGCGCCCCATCAGTTCGAGCCGTTGCTCCCTGCGTCCGCAAAACAGGAGCCGCTGCTGGCCAAGGCCCACGATCTGGCACGCGCCGCAACCCAACTGGCCGGCCTGCCGGTGGCCGGCGAGCTGCGCCAGCTGCTGCGCGGGATGAATTCCTACTACACCAACCGCATCGAGGGGCAACACACCCGGCCGCTGGAAATCGAGCAGGCGCTGGCCAGCAACTTCTCCGCCAACAAGGAACTCGCCACGCGACAACGTTTGGCTATCGCCCATATCGACGCCGAAGCGGCTATCGAACAACGCTACTGCGGGGAATCGGGTGCCCGGCAACTCTACGCTGCCGCAGCGGTCCGTGACATTCACCGGGAACTGTTCTCCCGCCTGCCACCGGAAGACCTGGTGACTGGCGAGGGCGAGTCCGTCGTCCCAGGCGAATTGCGCCAGCGCGAGGTGCAGGTGGGGCGTCACATCGCCCCCGCGCACGGGAGCTTGCCTGCCCTGCTTGAGCGCTGGGGGCAGTTCTACGGCGCCATCCGCCGGGGTGAAGCGGCGCTTCTCGCCTTGGCCGCCGCTCATCAACGCTTGGGCTGGGTCCATCCATTCATCGATGGCAACGGCCGCGTCATGCGTCTGCACAGCCATGCCGTGCTCAGCGCCCTTGGCTACACCAACGGTCTGTGGTCGCCGCTGCGCGGCTTCGCCCGTTCGGTCAACCTGTATTACGCCCGCCTGGCCGACGCCGATTCGCCACGCCGGGGCGACCTGGATGGCCGGGGCAATCTCAGCGAGCTGGGCCTGGTCGCGTGGATCGATTATGTCCTGGACGTTTGCCTCGATCAGGTGGGGTTCATGGGCGGCCTGCTGGACATTTCCGCCATGGAACGACGTATTGCCGCCTGCCTGACATTCGAAGAGGAAAGCCAGCGTTCCGGCGTACGCCGCGAAGCACTGCGACCGTTGCATTATCTCTTCCTCACCGGCGGGGAACTGGAGCGCGGCGAATTCAAGACCATGACGGGCCTGGGCGAGCGCACCGCTGTCTCGGCGCTGTCCGCCCTGATCCGGCGCGGCCTGCTCAAGTCGGACACACCGCAAGGCAAGGTCCGCTTCGCCTTGCCACTCCATGCCTTGCGCTTCTACTTTCCCGCCCTGTGGCCGGAGGCAGAAGCCGATGCGGCGGCGTGACGAACAAACCGGCGCGCCGTTAACTTGACCATGAAACCCGGATGATCGACCTCCACTGCCACCTCCTCCCCGGTATCGACGACGGCTCGCCCGATCTCGAAACGTCGCTCGAAATGGCGCGCATCGCGGTGGCCGATGGCATCGTGACGACAGCCTGCACGCCGCACATCTATCCGGGCGTCTATGACAACACCGGGGACGGCATCCGTCTGGGCATCGAGAATCTCCAGAAGGCGCTCGACACCTATGGCATTCCCCTGAAACTGGTGGCCGGCGCCGATGCGCACGTTGACCCCGAACTGCCGGCCAAGCTGCGCAGCGGCGCGGCGCCCAGCCTGGCGGGGAGCCGTTATTTCCTGCTGGAGCCGCCGCATCACGTGGCGCCGCCACGCTTCGAGGATTTTGTTTTCAACCTGCTGGCCAGCGGCTTCGTGCCGCTGATCACCCACCCGGAGCGGCTGTCGTGGATCGAGGATCATTACGCGACCTTCTGTGCGCTGGTCGATCAGGGGGCCTGGCTGCAGGTGACTGCGGGCAGCCTGACCGGGCGTTTCGGTTCGCGGCCGAAATACTGGGGCGAGCGCCTGCTGGGAGAAGGCAGGGTGCATGTGCTGGCCACCGATTCGCACGGGGTGAAGCGCCGCCCACCTTTGCTGGCGGAAGGACGCGAGGCGGCGGAACGCTTGGTAGGGCTGGAGGAGTCATGGCACCTGGTTCGCACGCGGCCGGCCGGTATATTGGTGGACTTGGCTACCTCGGCTATGCCTGCCATCCCCTGCCAGTCCTCTGCCGACCGTGTGTTGCGGTCGACCGGCAAAAAAGGCGGATTTCTGGGTCGGCTTTTCGGTGGGGGCAAACGCCGTTGATGCCCATGTCGTAAGGGGTTTCACCTTTCATTGCACACTGCCGACACATAAACGACAACTTTGCCTTGCTATACCAAGGGCATTTCCAGGCAAAGGTACTGGGCTTGACGGGCGAAATACCTGACACTAAAATAAGGATTACCACAATTGTAGCAAATGGATGCGAACATGACCGCCACCACATCAATCAGGATTGACCAGACACTCTACAATCAGGCCAAGGCTGATGCCGTTGCCGAGCATCGAACCATTGCTGGACAGGTTGAGTTTTGGGCGAAAGTCGGCAGAGCTGCCCTGGATAACCCCGACTTGCCGGTGAGCTTTGTTGCCGAAAGTCTGGCTTCGCTGACCGAGCCTCGTGAGTACGCCACACCATTTATGCCCAGGAGCAGCGCGAGGTGAGTTATAGCGTCGAGCAGACGCGCCGCTTTGCCAGGCAATACAAAAAACTCCACGACAACGTTGCTGCTGATGTCGATGCAGCGGTAGAGGCAATTTCCGACAATCCGACCCTTGGCGAACGGAAGAAAGGCGATCTGGCGAATTTGCTAGTGGTCAAATTCCACAGCCAGGGGCAACTCTACTTGCTCGGGTACTCATTCGCTGAGGAAATCAAACTGATTTATCTGGAGTCCGTTGGCCCTCACGAGAATTTCTATCGCGATCTTTAGCGGGGCTGAATTCCACGCCAACCCGAAATGTCGTCCTGACCGACCATCAGGCCCGCTTTGTTTAGAACCTGAATGATTTAAATCCCCACCTCGGCGAAGGTTGCGGTTTATGAGGAGGATTCGCGTCGATACTGGATACTTGCCTTCGCGCCCGCGACACTTGGTCGGGAGATCCTTCTGGACGAGGGTCTGGTTTGGGTGTCGCCGTAACGGCATTTGGTTCGCACGCGGCCAGCCGGTATACTTACTGATTTGGCTCCCTCAGCCCTCCCCATCCTGCCCTGCAAAAACGAATCCGACCAAGTGTTGCGGTCAACCGGCAAAAAAGGGGAATTTCTGGGCCGGCTTTTCGGGGGAGACAAACGCCGTTGATGGTCATGCAGGAAGGAGTTTCGCCATGCGTCACGCACTGCTGAAAAATTTGAAAGCCTGGGTCACCGTGGTCGGCCTCGTGGCATTTGCCGGGGGCTCCCCACTGTATGCGCAGCTAGCCGTTTCGCCGGTTGCTCCCCTGGCTGCGCCATCCACGGCTGAACCGAAGTCCAAGCCTTCCACGGTCGCGGCGAAGCCAATGCCATCTACCGCCGAACAGGACGAATACCGGATCGGCGCCCAGGACCTGATCGAAATTTCCGTGTTTCAGGTCCAGGAACTGACACGATCGGTGCGCGTGAATGCCCAGGGGCTGATTACGCTTCCCTTGCTCGGCCAGGTGCAGGCCGGCGGGCTGACGGCCAATGAACTGGAAACGGCGCTCGCTGCGAAGCTTTCGGAAAATCTGCTGCAGGACCCGCAGGTGAGCGTTTTCGTCAAGGAATTCGTCAGCCAGCGCGTGGTGGTCGATGGCAGCGTGATGAGGATAGGCGCCTATCCGCTGACCGGCAAAACGACCTTGTTGCAGGTGGTGGCCATGGCGGGCGGCCTCGACCCGCTCGCCGACCCATCCACGGTGCATATCCTCCGGGACAAGCCAAGCGGCGAACGCGAGATATTTACATACAATCTGCTTGCCATCCGCGACGGCGAAGTGGCCGATCCGCTGATCAAGGGAAACGACACGGTAACTGTTGAAAAGTCGGCCGCCCGGGCTTTTTTCAAGGGCGCAACCGATACCCTGCGCGGTTTCATCAGTTTCGGCCAGTATACGATCGGCCAGTAGTTTTCAGCCTGCTGCCAGGTTCCTGCCGGCTGGCCTTCTTTGACTTTTATCGAACCAGTCCGTGACCGAACCTTCGAACGATCCCGCTAACCACCCTGACGCCGGCAACATAAAGCCGGGGAACGGTGGCGCGCTGATCGAGCGCCCCAACCAGTTGCCGAGTACCGCGCATCAGCAGCAGCACCTGTTTGGCTTGCCGGAGGAGCGGCGGAACCGGTTGCGCGAATATTTTGAGGTCATACTCCGGCGCCGATGGACCGTGCTCACCTCCTTTGCCATCGTCCTGGTGGCCATGATGACGGCCACCTTCCTGACGACCAAGATCTACCGTTCGACCCTGACGCTACAGATTGAACAACAGGAGTCCAAGGCAGTTGTGCTCGGCGCAGCCGCCATGCAGAACGAAATGGCCTATTTCGACAGCCAGAACTTCTATCAGACGCAGTACGAACTGCTGAAGAGCGATGCGCTGGCCCAGCGCGTGATCGAACAACTCAATCTGGTGGCACCTTTGCAGGCTGCGACGAAAGACAAAAGCTGGCTGGATATTTTCAAGGGGAAAGACGACAAACCCGAAGATGAGGCGCCGAAGGAATCCGAAACCGGCCTGATGTCTGGCCTGCCGGGCAGTCTTACCGTTACACCTGTGCGCAATTCGCAACTGGTGCGCGTAAATTTCGACAGCCCTGACCCGCAGATGGCCGCGCGTATCGCAAACGAGATTTCGGTGGCGTTCATCAATCTGAACCTGGAACGGCGCATGGAAGCCACTTCGTATGCGCGAACCTTCCTGCAGGAACGTCTGGCGCAGATCAAGGTAAAGCTTGAGGATTCCGAAAAAGACCTGAACGCCTTCATGCGCAAGGAGGGGATCGTCAAGCCGGACGACAAGCAGCAGAGCCCCGATTCGCAGGTACTGGGCGAATTTACGACGGCGCTGGCCAAGGCCCAGGGCGAGCGGATTCGTGCCGAGACGCTGTACCAGCAGGCCAAAGCAGGCGATACCATGACTTTGCAGGCGGTGGTCGACAGCAAGTTGATCCCGGAATACAAGACCCGCCTGTCCAAGCTGGAGGGCGACTACCAGGAAGGCCTGAAAACCTACAAACCCGGGTATCCCAAGATGCAGCAGCTGGAAAGCCAGATCAAGGAGTTGCAGGCCAAGATCAACCAGGAATCCAGGGGCGCGCTCGCCGGACTCAAGGCCAATTACGAGGCGGCGCTGGCTCAGGAACACCTGATTGCGGCCAAGCTGAAGGAAAGCAAGCAGACGGTCCTGGGCGGCCAGGACAGCAGCTTTCAGTACAACCTGTACAAGCGCGAGGTGGATACCAACCGCCAGCTCTACGACAGCCTGCTGCAGCGTTACAAGGAAATCGGCGTCGCCGGCGGTGTGGGCATCAACAACATCACCGTGATCGACAAGGCGAAGGTGCCGAGTCTTCCGATCAAACCAAACCTGATGCTCAACCTGATGATCGCCATCGCCCTCGGGCTGGCTACTGGCGTCGGCCTTGCGCTCCTGCTCGAATATCTGGACGACACGATCAAGCTGCCGGAAGACATGGAAAAACTCCTCGGCTTGCCGGTGCTCGGCATCATCCCCTTGACCAGGGCCGACCATGGCGAGGAACTTTCCCTGGCCGAAAACGCGGACCTGCGTTCGCCCTTTGCCGAAGCGCACCGCTCGTTACGGACGACCCTGCAGTTTTCGACACCTGAGGGCATGCCGAAAGTGCTGCTGGTGACCAGCACGTCGGTTGGCGAGGGCAAGAGCACGACGGCGCTGAGCCTGGCCACCCATATCACGCAGACCGGCAAGACCGTTCTGTTGATCGATTGCGACCTGCGCAAGGCATCGCTGCACAAGAAGCTGGGGGTCGCCAACGACCTGGGCCTGACCAATTATCTGGCGGGCGATGCGCAACCGGTCACCATCACCCGTGGCTGTTCGATCCCACATCTGTTCCTGATCGCCTCCGGCCCGCTACCGCCGAATCCGGCCGAGTTGCTGGGTAGCGCCAAGATGGTGGCCCTGCTTAATCTGGCCGCCGAAAAGTTCGATCAGGTGATCATCGACGGGCCGCCGGTGCTTGGCCTGGCCGATGCGCCGCTGCTCGGCAGCCTGGTGGAGGCAACGATTCTCGTCGCGGAGTGTGGCGTGACCAGCCGGCAGTTTGCGCAGGGCGCCGTCAAGCGTCTGCGCAGCACACGTACGCGGCTGGTGGGGGGCGTTCTGACCAAGGTGGATACACGGAAAGGTTCTTACGGTTACCACGGCTACTATTATCAGTACGGTGATGCAGACGTGAAGCGCCTGACGACATGATGCGCGATCCGTCAACCGCCGGCACCGATTGCATTGCGCTGGCCGTTGAGTTCTATCGCGAGCCCAGCCGCTTTCCCGACCTGCTGCACGGGCGCCGACCCCTGCCACCCGGTGTAACTGCACTGTTGCAGATGGCCGCCGCCA
>CAVUJN010000024.1:0-24234 GCA_963741765.1 uncultured beta proteobacterium | reverse complement strand
GTGGGGAACGCCAGCAACGATCTGCCGCAGCATGCGGATCTCGGCATCGCGGCGTATGACCTCGAAGCGGGTATCGATCAATTTGATGCGATCGAAGATCGTTTGCAGCTTGGTCGCCTTGTTCACGACATGCACCGGCGTCGTCACCTTGCCGCAATCGTGGAGCAAGGCGGCCATGCGCAGTTCGTAGCGGTCGCGGTCGGTCAGAACGAAATCGGCGAGCGGGCCTTCCGTGGTTTCGTGGGCTGCTTCAGCCAGCATCATGGTCAGTTCGGGCACGCGCTGGCAATGCTCGCCGGTGTAGGGCGACTTGTCGTCGATGGCCGAGTTGATGAGCTGGATGAAGGACTCGAACAGCACCTCGAGCTGGCGCAGCAACTGCCGGTTGGTCAGGGCGACGGCGGCCTGCGAGGCGAGCGATTCGGCGAGCCGCTGGTCGGCCTCCGAGAATGGCACGACGACATCGTGGGACGGCATGTTGGCGTTGATCAGTTGCAGCACGCCGATGATTTCGCCTTCGTGGTTGCGCATCGGCACGGTCAGGAAGGACTGGGAGCGGTAGCCGGTTCGCTCGTCGAACTGGCGCGTGCCGGAAAAATCGAAGCCCTTGGCGACGTAGGCGTCTGCGATGTTGACCGTCTGCCCGGAAATCGCCGCGAAGGCGGCGACCATCGTGTCGTTGTCCGAGCCGTCGTCGCGATAGAGCGGCAGATCGGGAAACTTGCCGGAAACCGGGTTGCCGCTGGTGCCGCCGAAGGCGATGTTCAGCGAATCGGTGCGGACAATCTCGAAATGAAGGTGGCGCCTGTCTTCCGACAGCAGGTAGAGGGTGCCGCCATCGGCGCGCGTGATCGACTTGGCAGCCAGGACGATCTTTTCGAGCAGGCGGTTGAGGTCGCGCTCGTTGGACAGCGAAGCGCCGACGTCGTTAAGGTGTTCGAAACGGCGAAAGAGGTCGTCAAGGGGGCCCACGATGTTCCCTTTTTGTTACCCGTCAAGACAAGGCTGTTCAGGTTAAAACTCGAAGACCTGATTGTTACACAACATCCTGGGACTGAACTTGCTCAGACATCGATCTATTTCGGCCATGGTCAATTCCATTTGCCCCGGCTTCAGGTGGGTAATATGGATTTCGCAGGGGTGCTCGAGCTTATGCAATTCTGATGCCAGCATGCTCGGGCAAAGATGCTTGGAGAGCACGGCGAGCGGTGCCTCGGAATCTGGAAACGCGCATTCGATGATGACATGACGCAGGTTGTCGATGGCGTTGACTGCCTGCCAGAAGGCATCGCACGGCCCGGTGTCGCCGGAAAATACCAGACTGCCAGCCCCGGAATCCAGACGGTAGCCGACGGCCGGAATGGTGTGGTCGACCGGCAACGGGGTGAAGTTCCGCCCGCCGATGCTCACCGGCTTGAGCAAATCGATCGGCTGGTAGCGCATGAATGGGTTCTCGATCGAGGGAATCTCCGCAAAATCGGGCCAGATCAGCCAGTTGAGAATGTGTTTCCGGAGAATGTCGAGCACTGCAGGCGTGCCATAAACCGTCAGCGGCTTGTTGCGGCGATCAGCCACCGAATCGATCATCAGCGGCAGGCAGGCAATGTGGTCAAGATGGGTGTGGGTCAGGAAAACGTGATCGATGCGCGCCAGTTCGTCTATCGGGAGATCCCCGACCCCGGTGCCGGCATCGATCAGCACGTCGTCGTCGACGAGCAGCGAGGTGGTGCGCAGATGCTCGCCACCGATACCGCCGCTACAGCCGAGGACTTTCAGTTTCATGATTGGTTTTCTTTAAGGCGATTGCGATCCCGGCTCCATGTGCGATCAGGGTATCAGGCTCTGATGATCAGCTCCATCCGGACACCGGCAATTTCGACAACATCCTTGTCTTCGAGCAGGAAAGCCTCGCCGTCGAGTGCCGTGCCGTTGACGGTCGGAAATTTTTCACCTTCGACGTGGGTGACATAGACGCCCTCGGGACGCCGCGAGATGACGGCGACCTGCACCCCGGGCTTGCCCAGCGTTGTCACCAGTTTGGCGAGTTCAAGCACCTTGCCGGCATTGGGCCCGTTAAGCAGGCGGATCGTCGCCTTGGGCGCCTGCGGCGCCGGCGCGGCCTGCGGGCGCGGAATCATGACCTGCGTATCGGCGAAGGTGCGTTCCGGCTCGGGATAGGCCGGCAGGCCGGCGGCGCGCAGCGCGGGGCCATTATCGGTGTAGGTCACCGGCTCTTCGGCCAAAAACTTGAGCTTGTACTTGCCGAGTTCGACAATGTCGTTGTTCTTGAGGACATGCTTCTGGATCGGCTGGCCGTTGACCAGCGTGCCGTTGGTGCTGTTCAGGTCTTCCAGGAAGGAATCGTTGAGGATGGTGACGATGGCCGCGTGCTCGCCGGAGATGGCGAGATTGTCGATCTGAATGTCGTTGAGCGGCCGGCGGCCGATGGTCAGGCGTTCCTTGTTGAGCGGAATCTCCTTGAGCACCAGTCCATCCATCGAAAGTATCAGTCTTGCCATCTTGCCTTTCCTGCCTTACCCCAAGTGCGCCACGATTTTCTTCCACCAGCCGGCACGCGCCGGGAACGCGCCACGCACCTTGACCACCACTACCGAGACGTTGTCACGTCCGCCACCATCGTTTGCCATCTTTACCAGTTCATCCGCCGCACCGGCCGGGTTTTCCTGCAACTCGCGCAAGGTCAGTCCGATCTCCAGATCATCGACCATGTCGTTCAGCCCGTCCGAACATAGCAGATAAACGTCGCCCGGCTCCACTGGAAAATCGCGAATTTCCGGTTCGACGACCAGTTCGATGCCGAGTGCGCGTGTTACCAGAAACTTGCTTCGCGAAGAACGCGCAGCGTCGGCGCTAATGATGCCACTGTCGAGCTGTTCTTGTAAGAGGGAATGGTCACGCGTCAGGCGATCAAAACGATTTCCGCGCAACCGGTAGAGCCGTGAATCGCCGATATGGGCGACCGTCAGCAGGTTGTCGTAAAACCATGCGACGACCAGCGTCGTGCCCATGCCGCTGAATTTTGGCTGATTTTTCCCGGCAAAGTGAATTTCGGCGTTGGCATCGTCGATCCGGTCGCGCAACTGGCGATGGGCAACGCGCACCCCGTCGGCGTCGAACTGCTGCGGCTCGCGTTCGTCGAGCGTGCCGACCAGGCTGCCAGCCAGCAAGGTGGTGGCCATGCCGCTGGCCACCTCGCCAGCGTTGTAACCGCCCATGCCGTCAGCCAGAATGGCGAGGCCGAGCGCAGCATCGCCAAAGACCGCGTCCTCGTTGTGTGCTCGGACCAATCCCGGGTCGGTACTTACTGCCATATCAAGTGCTTCAGTCAGGGTCATCGGGTCACGGATTCGTCTATCAGATGGCCTGATTGTGCCGGCTTACCCGCCAGACGTCCGTGAGGTATTCCTCACTGTAGCGGCAATTCCACTCCCAGCCCACGTTCGCGGGCCGCCGCCACGACCCTGAGGCCGACGGCCAGATCCTGGATGGCCATGCCCTGCGACTCGAAGACGGTGATCTGCTCGGCGGCGGTCCGCCCGGGATGCCTGCCGCTGACAATGTCGCCGAGTTCGACCAATTGCCGGGCATGGAGCCGGCCTTTTTCGAGCAGCGGCAACAGGTCTCCGGCCTCGCCCAGCGCCGTCGGCACTGCATCGACGGCGACCAGCGCGCAGCGTCGCAGCGTCGCTTCCGACAACTCCTGACGGATCAGCGCATTGGAACCGGCTGCGTTGATATGTGTTCCCGACTCCAGCCATTCGGCATCGAACAGTGGCTGCGTCGCCGTCGTCACCGTGCCGAGCAACGCACTGCCGCGCACGGTTTCCTCGGGAGTGGCTGCCGGCACCACCGCGACGCCGGTCATTTCGCTCAGGCGCCGGCAGAAAGCCTGGAGCTTTTCCGTATTGCGGCTGAAGACCTTGACCTTCTCCAGCGGCAAGGCGGCACAGATCGCCCGGACGTGGCCCTCGGCCTGCCAGCCGGCGCCGAAAACGCCGGCGACCCTGGCCCCGGGCGGCGCCAGCAACCGGGCGGCGAGCCCGCTCGCGGCACCGGTGCGGATCATGCCCATGTAGTCGGCTTCGATGACCGCCTGCAGGCGGCCGCTGGCCGCATCGAACAGATGCACGAGAAAACGGTTGCCGCTGCGGTTGGTGGTGTAGGCCTTGTAGCCGATGACCCCCTGCGCCGGCAAGGCGCCCTGCAGGATGTGCAGCACCGTTTGCGGCAGGCGGGTGCGCGCGCGCGGCGTGTCCTGCCCCTGGCCGAGCGACAGATCGCGATGCGCCGATTCGACGCCCTCCAGGGCCATCGTTACGGTCAACAGCTGTTTTACGTCATATTCTGTGAGGAATAGCGCCATGTTTTCAGCTCCTTAGACGAGGGTGACATCCTGCCGCGCCAGGATCCGCTGTTCCAGCCAGCGCCCCACCGCGACGACGAGCAGCGCACCGACGATGCCGGCGGCCCGCGCCGACCAGTCGGGCATCTGCGGCAGCAGGTCGATGACGCCGGGATCGGAAAAGATCATCTGCCCCGACACGTAGCCGAGCAGGCCGGCGCCGAGCAGGACGATCGCCGGCCAGCGTTCCATCCAGAGCAGGATCAACTGGCTCGACCAGACGATCAGCGGAATGCTGACCGCCAGCCCGAACAGCAGCAGCACCAGGCTGCCGTGCGCGGCGCCGGCGACGGCGATCACGTTGTCGAGACTCATGACGAAGTCGGCGACGACGATGGTCTTGACCGCACCCCACAGGTTGGCTGATGACTTGATGTCATGACCCTCCTCGTCCTCCGGCAGCATCAGCTTGACGGCGATCCAGACCAGCAGCAAACCGCCGATCGCCTTGAGCCAGGGCAGGTTCATGACCAGCGCGGCAAACACCGTGAGCACGACGCGCAGGCTGATCGCGCCGGCAACACCCCAGAAGATGCCGGTCTTGCGCTGTTCCGGCGACAGGTTGCGACAGGCCAGCGCGATGACCACCGCATTGTCGCCGGACAGTACGATGTCGATCAGAATGATCTGGCCGACGGCAATCCAGAAAGTCGCGGAAGTTAAATCGAGATCCATAATTGAAAAAGGCGGGCCGCAGCCCGCCTTTCAAACTTGAGCAATGCCCGGATTCTACAGCAAGGCCTTGAGCAGCTTGGCCATTTCGGACGGGTTGCGGGTCACCGTGAAGCCGCACTCTTCCATGATGGCGAGCTTGGCATCGGCGGTGTCTGCACCACCGGAAATCAGGGCACCAGCATGGCCCATGCGCTTGCCGGCCGGGGCGGTGACACCGGCGATGAAACCGACGATCGGCTTCTTCATGTTGTCCTTGCACCACATGGCGGCTTCGGCTTCGTCAGGACCGCCGATTTCACCGATCATGATGACCGCATCGGTATCCGGATCGTCGTTGAAGGCCTTCATGACGTCGATGTGCTTCAGACCGTTGATCGGGTCGCCACCGATACCCACCGCAGAAGATTGACCCAGACCGATTTCGGTCAGCTGACCCACGGCTTCATAGGTCAGGGTGCCGGAGCGGGAAACCACGCCGATACGGCCCTTGCGGTGAATGTGACCCGGCATGATGCCGATCTTCACTTCGTCCGGGGTGATCAGGCCAGGACAGTTCGGCCCGAGCAGCAGGGTCTTCTTGCCGCCCTTCGCTTCCTTTTCCTTCATCTTGTTGCGCAGGATCAGCATGTCGCGAACAGGAATGCCTTCGGTGATGCAGATGGCGAGGTCGAGATCGGCTTCAACGGCTTCCCAGATCGCAGCGGCCGCGCCCGGAGGGGGCACGTAGATGACCGAAACGGTGGCGCCGGTTTGCGCGGCAGCTTCCTTGACGGTACCGAAGATGGGGATGTTGAAGATGCTTTCGCCGGCCTTCTTCGGGTTCACCCCGGCGACGAAGCAGTTCTTGCCGTTCGCGTATTCCTGGCACTTTTCCGTATGGAACTGACCGGTCTTGCCGGTGATGCCCTGGGTGATGATCTTGGTGTCTTTATTGATGAAAATGGACATTCAATAGCTCCTTACTTGACCGCAGCAACGATCTTGGTGGCGGCTTCGGCCATGGAATCGGCAGAGATGATCGGCAGACCGGAATCTTTCAGGATCTGCTTGCCCATGTCTTCGTTGGTACCCTTCATGCGCACGACCAGCGGCACGCTGAGGTGGGTTTCGCGGGCGGCGGCAACGACGCCGGTGGCGATCGTGTCGCACTTCATGATGCCGCCGAAGATATTGACCAGGATGCCCTTGACCTTGGGGTTCTTGAGCATGATCTTGAACGCTTCGGTGACCTTCTCGGTCGTCGCACCGCCACCGACGTCCAGGAAGTTGGCCGGCTCGGCGCCGAACAGCTTGATGGTGTCCATGGTCGCCATGGCCAGACCGGCGCCATTCACCAGGCAACCGATGTTGCCGTCGAGCGAGATGTAGGCCAGATCGAACTTGGAGGCTTCGACTTCGTCGGCATCTTCTTCGTCCAGGTCGCGCATCGCGACGATCTCTTCCTGACGGTAGAGGGCGTTGGAGTCGAAGTTGAACTTGGCATCGAGCGCCTTGACGGTGCCGTCGCCTTCGTGGATCAGCGGATTGATTTCGGCCAGCGAGGCATCGGTTTCCATGTAGCAGGTGTACAGCTTCTTCAGCGTATCGACACACTGCGCAATCGAGGCTTCCTGCATGCCCATGCCCTTGGCCAGGGTCAGCGCCTGCTCGTCGGTCAGGCCGACCAGCGGATTGACGAAGACCTTGACGATCTTTTCCGGCGTCTTGTGGGCGACTTCCTCGATGTCCATGCCGCCTTCGTACGAGGCCATGATGGCGACGGACTGGGTGGCACGATCGGTCAGCACAGCGACGTAGTATTCATGCTTGATGTCGGCGCCTTCTTCGATCAACAGGTGACGAACCTTTTGACCGGCCGGGCCGGTCTGGTGCGTGACCAGTTGCATGCCAAGGATCTGGCCGGCGTACTCGCGAACCTGATCGAGCGACTTCGCCACCTTGACCCCACCGCCCTTGCCACGGCCGCCGGCGTGAATCTGGGCCTTGACCACCCAGACACTGCCGCCCAGGGATTCGGCTGCCTTCACCGCGTCGTCGACGGTGGTGCAGTGAATCCCGCGCGGAACCGTAACACCGAATTTCTTCAGGAGTTGTTTGCCCTGATATTCGTGAATTTTCATGCGCTTTCCTTGCGTTTAGTTGAGTTACGAGCAATTGGCGGCAGCTTTGTTCACTCTGCGATCCCGCCTGTTTTTTTTACCTGCTTGGAGCGCGAAATTTTAGCACACACAGGCAAGGACCCTGTCGCGAAAATTCATAATTATGGTGGCCAGCCAGCGCTTCAGGGGGCGCTGCGGTCAACCGGAAAAACCGCCCGAATTGATCTGGCTCAAGCAGCAAGCCTGGCGACAGGGCGAAAATCCGCGGTTCAGGAGGGAGAGAACAATGAACAAGGGCCTGCACGCCATCGAAACCGCCAGCCGCGACGAGATCGTCGCGCTGCAGACCGAGCGCCTCAAATGGACGCTGCACCACGTCTACAATAATGTGCCGCACTACAAGGCCAAGTTCGACGCGGTCGGTGTCCATCCGGACGACTTGAAATCGCTGGCCGACCTGTCCAAATTCCCGTTCACGACCAAGCAGGACCTGCGCGACAACTACCCCTACGGCATGTTCGCCGTGCCGCGCGAGAAGGTCGTGCGCGTGCATGCGTCCAGCGGCACCACCGGCAAACCGACCGTCGTCGGCTATACGCAGACCGACATCGACATGTGGGCCGACCTGATCGCCCGCTCGATCCATGCCGCCGGCGGAAGACCAGGCGATATCGTGCACGTCGCCTACGGTTACGGGCTGTTCACCGGCGGCCTCGGCGCCCATTACGGCGCCGAAAAGCTCGGCTGCACGGTGATCCCGATGTCCGGCGGGCAGACCGAAAAGCAGGTGCAGTTGATCTGCGACTTCAAGCCAACCATCATCATGGTGACGCCGTCCTACATGCTCAACATCGCCGACGAATTCCGGCGCCAGGGCATCGACCCGCGGAGTACCGCACTGCGCATCGGCATCCACGGCGCCGAACCGTGGACCAACGCCATGCGCAAGGAAATCGAATCCGCCTTCGGTATCGACGCCATCGACCTCTACGGACTCTCGGAGGTCATCGGCCCTGGGGTCGCCAGCGAATGCCACGAAACCAAGGACGGCCCGGTGATCTGGGAGGACCATTTCTACCCGGAAATCATCGATCCGGCGACCGGCGAAGCGCTTCCCGAGGGCAGCCAGGGCGAACTCGTATTCACCTCGCTGACCAAGGAGGCGATGCCGGTCATCCGCTACCGCACCCGCGACCTGACCTGCCTGCTGCCGCCAACGTCGCGTGCGATGCGCCGCATCGGCAAGATTACCGGACGCTCGGACGACATGCTGATCATCCGCGGCGTCAATGTCTTCCCGTCGCAGATCGAGGAACTGATCCTCCGCCAGCCCAAGCTGTCGCCGCACTACGTGCTGGAAGTCAGCCGCGACGGCCACCTCGACGCGATGAAGGTCAATGTCGAGTTGAAGCCGGAATTCCAGTTCGCCAGCAGCCCCGAAAAGGACTTCGTGGCAAACGACCTGCAACATCACATCAAATCCTACATCGGCATTTCCGCCAAGATCAACATCGTCGAAGTGGGCGGCATCGAACGCTCGATCGGCAAGGCGAAACGCGTCATCGACAAGCGGCCCAAATAAGGTTCAGCGCCAGGCTTCAGCACGAACCTCAGACGATCCGGGCGCGCAGCGTGCCGACGCCATCGACGCCGCCTTCCAGCACGTCACCACGCAGCAGTGGCCCGACCCCGGCCGGCGTACCGGTATAGATCAGGTCACCGGCTTCGAGGCGGACCAGCGTCAACAGGTTGGCGATGATGTCGGCCACCTTCCACAGCATCGCCGCGAGATCGCCATCCTGGCGGGTCTCGCCGTTGACCTTGAGCCAGATGCGGCCGCGCACCGGATGCCCGACCTGCGCGACGGGCTGGATCACGCCGGCCACCGCCGATTGGTCGAAACCCTTGCCCATGTCCCACGGATGACCCTTTTCCTTGGCCCGGCCCTGGATGTCGCGGCGCGTCAGGTCGAGGCCGACGGCGTAGCCGAAAATCAGGCCATTTGCCGCGTCGACCGCAACGTTCTCACCACCAGCGCCGAGCGCAACGATCAGTTCGACCTCATGATGCAGGTTCTGCGTCACCGGCGGGTAGGCGACATCAAGCTGGCCCGCGCCGCTGACCACCGTATCGCCCGGCTTCATGAAGAAAAACGGTGGCTCGCGACCTTCGGCCTGTTCGATGGCGCCCATTTCGCGGGCATGGTCGGCGTAATTGCGGCCAACACAATAGACGCGGCGGACCGGAAACAGATCTGCACTGCCGGCGACCGGCAACGCAGCGAGTTGGTGCGGGGGAAAGACAAAGGTCATGCGCATCCTTTCGTAGAAAAGCCAATTTGCTCGCCAGTGTGCAATAGTTCCTGATGCCGACACCAGCCGCCTGCTAGACTTCAGTCATGGAATATAAGCAAAAGCATTGGTATAAGGCATCATGAACGCCAGAAAATTCCGTTTGCACGCCTTGAGCCTCGCGCTGCTGAGCGCGCCCCAGGCTTGGGCAATTGGCTTCGGCGACATCGTTTTGCACTCGCGCATCGGTGAGCCGCTGCGCGCCGAGGTACCGATCAACGCCACTGCCGGCGAATCCGTCGAGGAAACCTGCTTTACCCTTGCCCAACTGGGCGGCTCCGACCTGCCGGTCATCGCCAACGCCAAGATCAAACTGGTGCGCGACGGTAGCGCCTACCGCCTGCTCATCACCGGCAGCAAGCGGGTTTCCGAGCCGATTTTCATGATCGGCCTGCGTGCCGGTTGCGGCGTCGACCTGCAGCGCGACTTCGTGCTGATGCCGAACGAGCCCCTGGTCCTGGCCAGTACCGACCCGAGTGGCGGCAATAGCGGAAACAGCGGCAACATTGCAGCCGGCGGCACTCGCAGTCGCGGCGCTGCGATTCAGGAATTGCGCGCCAGCGAGGGCGACACGCTGGAAGGCATCGCCGAAAAATTGATCCCCGACAACCTGGTGCAGCAACGGCGGATGCTTGCCGCGCTCAAACGCGCCAACCCGCAATTGAGCCGGCGACCGGCGCTCGCGGACGGCACGACCGTCATCATTCCCGATGTCAAACAGCGTGTCGCCACCGAACGCGATGCGCTGCCGCAGCAACAGCCGAAGCCGCACAGCGAGCCACCTGCACCACCGCCCCTACCCAAGGTCAAGGCCAAGGTCGCCAAACCGGCCGCCAAGGTTAAGTCGGCCCAGTCTGATCGCGTCCTGATCGGTTTGCCGCCGGCGGAAATCCAACCCGGCAATAGCGTCGCCCCGCCCAAGGGAAGTCGTGCGGAACTCGACGAGCGCATGCGCAAGGTAGAAGCGACGATCCAGTCGCTCAACACGCAGATCGAAGCACTCGACACGGCGCTGGCGCTGACCACCGAGGCACTGGCGCTGCAACAAAAATTGCAGGCCGCACAGGCTGCCGCCGTTAGCGTGCCGGCACCGCCCGAACCACCGCCCGCCGACCGCGACAATATCTGGCTCGAAGTCCTGCTGAGCGCCCTTGGCGGCGGACTGGTCGCCGCCGCAATCGCCCACCTTCTCGGGCGCCGCCGCGAACGACGGGTTGACGAAGAACTGCCGCTCGCCGTGACCGGTCATCTGGTCCGCCCGGCGCCCGCGGTAACGGAACCGGCAGTCGCACCAGAGCCTGCCTTTCCGAAGATGCCGTGGCGGTCGCCGCGCAGAGCGTAGACATCCAGCTCGAAGGATTCTCCAGGGCGCCGGATGACGCCAAGGCAGTTAACGTCAGGTTCGACCATGACGACAGCGCAGTCGCCCTGGCCGAGATCATGCTGACCTTCGGCCGCGTCCAGGGCGCCGCGGAAACGCTGGCCCGGCATATCGACGAAAGTTCGCCGACAAATCCGCGGCCGTGGCTGATGCTGCTCGACCTCTACCGGCGTAGCGGCATGCGCAAGGAATACACCGGCCTGTTGCCCGCCATACGCCAGAAATTCAATCTTGACGTGCCCGCCTGGCAGGATCTCGAAACGCCTGTTTCCGGCTTGAAATCACTCGAAGATTTCGCGCATGTTGCCAGGCACGTACAGACCACCTGGGGAACACAGGCCGCTATGGATTACCTGGACGAACTGGTTCACGACACGCGCGACGGGCAGCGTAGCGGCTTTCCGCTCGAAGTGATCGAAGAAATCGTCCTGCTCATGCTCATTCTCGAGGACGCCTACGGCTTGCAGCACGCGAACTAGACAGGGTTGTCGAGGTCCACGAAGTCACACTGCAGGCCGTACTTTTCGGCCAGATGGGCGGCCAGTGCCGCCACCCCGTAACGTTCGGTCGCGTGGTGCCCGCAAGCCAGGTAGGCGACGCCGCTTTCGCGCGCCAGATGCACCGTCTGTTCGGAAATCTCGCCGGAAACAAAGGCATCGACACCGAGCGCGATCGCCTGCTCGAAATAGCCCTGCGCACCGCCGCTGCACCAGCCGATACGGCGCACTGGACGTCCTGGATCGCCGATCAACAGCGGCTCGCGGGCCAGGTTGGCGGCAACCTGGGCAACCAGCCCGCCGGCCGTGGTCGGTGCGGCTGTCGTCCCCAGCCAGGCAATGTCCTGCTCACCGAAACGCCCGTCGGGCAACCAGCCCAAGCGGCTCGCCAACTGCGCGTTGTTGCCCAGCTCCGGATGCGCATCAAGCGGCAAGTGATAGGCGAGCAGGTTAATGTCGTTGCCAAGCAAGGTTTTCAGGCGCTGGCGGCGAATGCCGGTAACACGACCATCCTCGCCCTTCCAGAAATAGCCGTGATGGACGAGGACGGCATCGGCGCCACGCGCCACCGCAACGTCGAGCAACGCCTGGCTGGCGGTGACGCCGGCGACGACGTGCCGGACCTCGGTGCTTCCTTCCACTTGCAGCCCGTTTGGGCAATAATCGCGAAACTTCGCGGGCTGCAGCAGCCCATCCAGATACTCCACCAGTTGCTCTCGTTTCATCGACACGGTCTCTTATGCACAGGTTGTGGCTGATTTTTGCACAAACGGTAACGGTTGCGGTCGCCATCCTGTTCGTTACCAGCACCTTGAAGCCGGAATGGCTGCCGGCGCGACCCGCGCCGCTGACCGTTCGCGAGGCCCCGGCGACCACGACGACGGGTGGCGACGAGCCACGCAGCAACGACTCCTATCGCGACGCCGCGCGGGCGGCACTGCCTGCCGTAGTGCACATCTACACGACGCAGTCGGTGAAGAAACAGCGCCACCCGCTGCTCGACGACCCGATTTTCCGCCACTTCTTCGGCGATCGTCAGGACCTGCTGCCACAACGCAACTCCGGTCTCGGCTCGGGCGTGCTGGTCAGCACCAACGGCTACATCCTGACCAATTTTCACGTCGTCGACGCCGCCAGCGACATCCAGGTCGCGCTCAACGACGGCAGCACCCACAAGGCAAAGATCATCGGCAGCGATCCTGAATCGGATCTCGCCGTCCTGCAGATCAAGGCCGACAATCTGCCGGCAGTGACCTTCGGCCAGATGGAAAGCCTGAGCGTCGGCGATGTCGTGCTGGCCATCGGCAACCCGTTCGGCGTTGGCCAGACGGTCACCATGGGGATCGTCTCGGCGCTCGGCCGCTCGCACCTCGGGATCAACACCTTCGAGAATTTCATCCAGACCGACGCCGCCGTCAATCCAGGCAACTCGGGGGGCGCGCTGGTCGACACCAAAGGCCACCTGGTCGGCATCAATACTGCCATCTATTCGCAAACCGGCGGCTCGCTCGGCATCGGCTTCGCGATCCCGGTTTCCAGCGCCAGGAGCATCATGGAGCAGATCATCCAGAACGGCGCCGTGACGCGCGGCTGGGTCGGCATCGAGGCGCAGGAAATCACGCCCGAACTGGCCGAGTCGTTCGGCCTCCCTGATAGCGAGGGCGCGCTGATCGCCGGTGTCGTGCGCGGCAGCCCGGCCGACGTGGCCGGCATCCTGCCCGGCGATGTGCTGTTGATGGTCGGCGGCAAGCAGGTCAAGGATCCCCAGGCGATGCTCGAACTGATCGCCGCCCTCAAGCCGGACGAAAATACGTCCTTCCGTCTGCGCCGCGACCGGAACATCGTCGACAAAAAGGTCCTGATCGGCAAACGCCCGGACATGCGCGGCGAACTGGATTAGACGCCAATCTGGTTGCCGAGCGTGCAATGTGATTGCGCGAACGACAAGAAGCCGCAGAGAAACTTGAGTGATGCCCGGACCGGCGAGACCGGTAGTCGGATTACTTATCGGCGAGCTTGCGGAATTCCGCTTCTGCGCTGTCCATTTCGGCATCCATTGCGGCATCCGTTTCTGTCTCCGCAACGGGGTCGACCGCATCAGCCGGTGCCTGGCGCGAAACGAGACGCGCCGCCAGAATACCCAGTTCATAGAGCAGACACATCGGAATCGCCAGCGACAGCTGCGAGACCACGTCCGGTGGCGTCACCACGGCGGCAACGACAAAGGCCCCGACGACAAAGTAGGAGCGCCACTCCTTAAGCTTATCAACCGAAACCACGCCGAGCTTGACCATGACGACCAGCGCCACCGGGACCTCGAAGGAGAAACCGAAGGCGAGGAACATGGTCATCACGAACGACAGGTAGGCCTCGATGTCCGGCGCCGGCGTGATGCTCTTGGGCGCGAAGCTGGAAATGAAGCTGAAAACCTGGCCGAAGACGAAGTAGTAGCAGAAGGCCATGCCGATAATGAAGAGCAGCGTGCTCGAAACGATCAGCGGAATGCCGAGCCGCTTCTCGTGCGCGTAGAGGCCCGGCGCGATGAAGCTCCAAGCCTGGTAGAGAATGAACGGCAGCGCCAGCACGAAAGCGAGCATGGCCGTAACCTTGAGCGGCACCATGAACGGTGTGATAACACCGATCGCAATCATGTTCGTGCCTTCCGGCAGCGCGGCAGTCAGCGGTGCTGCCAGAAAATCGTAAATTGCCGCCGGGCCCGGATAGATGGCCAGGATACCGATCATGACGGCGATCGCAATCACGCTGCGCAGCAGGCGGTCGCGCAACTCGACCAGGTGCGAGATGAACGACTCTTCCGGTGTGGAATCCGGCGCCGTATCGCTCATGCGGGGGGCTTGTCCTGCTTGTCTGCGCCTACGGGTTCGACAGCGGCAGGCGCCTCGGCCAACTGTTTCGCCGCGCCTTCCAGTTCGGCAACCGCCGCCTGGGCCGGCACCTCGACTGCCGAGCGGGCGGCGTCGAATTCCTTGCGTACCGAGTCCTCAAGCGAACGGGCAGACTCGGTGACCTCGGTCTGCAGCTTCTTCAGTTCATCAAGCTGGATTTCGCGATTGATGTCCGACTTGACGTCATTGACGTAGCGTTGCGCACGGCCGAGCAGATGGCCGAGCGTGCGCGCCACCTTCGGCAGCTTCTCCGGCCCGATGACGAGCAGGGCGACGACGCCGATGATCATGAGTTCGGAAAAGGCGATATCGAACATGAGTTTAGACCGCTGGACAGCCGCAAGACGCGAAACCGCTCAAGCGGCTCGCCGATCCGGCCTGCCGATCAGGACTTGGTCTTTTCCTTCACTTCGACGTCGATGGTCTGCCCGGTCACCTTCTCGGTCGGTGCAGCATCGGCCGGCTTGTCGGTCGCCGTGGCGTCCTTCATGCCGTCCTTGAAGCCCTTGACTGCGCCACCAAGATCCTGCCCGACGTTGCGCAGCTTCTTGGTGCCGAAGACCAACATCACGATGACCAGTACGATCAGCCAGTGCCAGATTGAAAAACTGCCCATGTTTGTCTCCTAGATGCGTTTCAGCATGGGGCCGACCGGGTCCGGTCCGCCCACGATATGTACATGCAGGTGCGGGACTTCCTGCTGGCCGACCCGCCCTGTGTTGATGATAATGCGAAAACCGTCCGGACTGCCCTGCTCAGTTGCGATCGCATTGGCCCGGGCGAGCATGTTGCCGAGCACCGGCGTATCCTCAGCATCCAGCGTCGCCAGCGAAGCGATGTGTTTCTTCGGAATCACCAGAACATGAACCGGGCGTGCCGGATTGATGTCGTTGAAGGCGAGCATCTCCTCGTCTTCATAGACCTTGCTGGCCGGAATCTTGCCGGCGACGATCTTGCAGAAAATGCAGTCGCTCACTTGGCGCTCCGCGCGGCCTTCTCGTCAATGCCGGAAATCCCCTCGCGACGGCGCATTTCCTGGAGCACATCCTCGATGCCGAGACCATAGAATGCGAGCAGGACCATGACGTGGTAAATCACGTCGGTGGATTCCCAGACGATTTTCAGACGCTTGCCATCCTTGGCTGCCATGATCAGCTCTGCACTTTCCTCGCCGATCTTCTTCAGGATCGAGTCAGGGCCGCTGGCGAACAACTGCGCCGTGTAGGACGTTGTCGGGTCGGCGTTGCGCCGTGCGATGAGCGTCTCGGAGAGACGGTGCAGCATGTCTTGCGTACTCATTTTGCGTAAATTTCCTTTGGATCTTTCAGGACCGGATCAACGGGAACCCAACGCTCTCCGTTCAATTCGTTGAAAAAACAACTGGCACGACCAGTGTGACAGGCAATCCCGCCGACCTGTTCAATCGTCAGCAGCAACACATCGCCGTCGCAGTCGGTGCGGATCGAGCGAATCTTCTGAAAATGCCCTGACTCCTCGCCCTTGCGCCACAGCCGCTGCCGTGAACGCGACCAGTATACCGCGTTGCCGCTGCGCACGGTTTCCTGCAGCGACTCGCGGTTCATATAGGCGAACATCACGACACGCCCGCCTTGATCCTGGGCGATAGCCGGAATCATGCCGTTGACGTCCCATTTCAGCGCCTCCAGCCAGGACTGGAAATTATCGAGGTCGCTCACAGCCGGACTTCGATGCCGCGCGCCGCCATGTATTCCTTGGCCTGGCGCACCGTGTATTCGCCAAAATGGAAAATCGAGGCAGCCAGCACCGCATCGGCCCGGCCCTCGCTGACGCCGTCGGCGAGATGCTGCAGGTTGCCGACGCCGCCGGAGGCGATGACCGGAATTTTCACCGCATCAGCGACAGCGCGGGTCAGCGCCAGATCGAAACCGTTCTTGGTACCGTCGCGGTCCATACTGGTCAGCAGGATTTCGCCGGCGCCGAGCATTTCGACCCGTTTTGCCCAGTCGACCGCATCGATGCCGGTATCGTTGCGCCCGCCATGCGTAAACACGTGCCAGCGGCCGGGCGCCGTCTGCTTTGCATCGATGGCGACGACGATGCACTGCGAACCGACCTTGCTCGATGCATTGAAAACCAGATCGGGATCGTTCACCGCGGCAGTATTCATCGACACCTTGTCGGCACCGGCATTGAGCAGACGGCGAACATCCTCGACCTTGCGCACGCCACCACCGACGGTCAGCGGAATGAAGACCTGCGCGGCGCAGGCCTCGACGATGTGCAGGATGATATCGCGCTGGTCGCTTGATGCCGTGATGTCGAGAAAGGTCACTTCGTCGGCGCCCTGCTCGTCGTATCGGCGGGCGATTTCGATCGGGTCGCCGGCGTCGCGCAGGGCGACGAAATTGGTGCCCTTGACGACGCGTCCGGCAGTGACGTCCAGACAGGGAATAATGCGCTTGGCCAGCATCAGGCGCTGCCGGCGTCGGCGGCTTCCTGGGCGACCCTGAAATCGAGCGAACCGTCGTAGATGGCGCGGCCGGCGATGGTCGCGACGATACCCTCGGATTCCAGCGCACAGAGCTGCCGGATGTCGTCGAGCGAAGAAAGCCCGCCGGACGCGATGACCGGAATGGTCAGCGCCTGCGCCAGGCGCACGGTGGCATCGATATTGATGCCGGACAGCATGCCGTCGCGGCCGATGTCGGTGTAGATGATCGATTCGACGCCGTAATCCTCGTACTTTTTGCCGAGGTCGATGACATCGTGGCCGGTCAGCTTCGACCAGCCATCGGTTGCCACCTTGCCATCCTTGGCGTCGAGTCCGACGATGATGTGGCCGGGAAAGGCCGTACAGGCGTCGTGCAGGAAGCCGGGGTTCTTGACCGCCGCGGTGCCGATGATGACGTAGGTCAGACCGTCGTCGAGGCAGCGTTCGATGGTGTCGAGGTCGCGAATGCCGCCGCCCAGCTGGACGGGAATGTCGTCACCGACCTCGCGCAGGATCGCCTTGATCGCCGATTCGTTTTTCGGCTTGCCGGCAAAGGCGCCGTTGAGATCGACCAGATGCAGGCGGCGCGCGCCCTGATCAACCCAGTGGCGGGCCATTTCGGCCGGACTGTCGGAAAAGATGGTGGCCTGATCCATCAGGCCCTGCTTGAGACGGACGCACTGGCCGTCCTTGAGATCGATGGCGGGAATAATCAGCATGGAAGTTGAATCAGCATGAACTCGGAAGGCGTTGTCTTAGGGACGCCACGCGACAAAATTTTTCAGAAGCTGCAGGCCGTCCTGAGCGCTTTTCTCGGGGTGGAACTGAACGGCGAAGATATTATCCCGCCCCACCGCACAGGTAAAGGGGATGCCGTACTCGGTGGTGCCTGTCACCAGCGACGGATCAGCCGGTTGCACACAGTAGCTATGCACAAAATAGAAGCGGGCGCCATCGGCAATGCCGTCCCACAGCGCATGGGATTTCTGCTGCACGCGATTCCAGCCCATGTGCGGCACTTTCAGGCGTTGACCGCTGCGGTTGACCATCTTTTCATCGGGAAAACGTCTGACGTCGCCGGCGAAGACACCGAGACCGGCGATATCGCCCTCGGCGCTGTGCTCGAACAGCATCTGCAAACCGATGCAGATGCCGAGGAAAGGCTTGTCGCGCGCAGCGGCCAGCACCGCCGGGCGCAAGCCGCGCGCGTCAAGCTCGCGCATGCAGTCGGGCATCGCGCCCTGGCCTGGAAAGACCACGCGCTCGGCCGCCGCGACGACCGCCGGATCGGCGGTGACGACGACCTCCTTGCCGCCGGAAACATGTTCGAGCGCCTGCGACACCGAGCGCAGGTTGCCCATGCCGTAGTCAACAACCGCAATGCTCACAGCGAACCCTTGGTCGACGGCATGGCGCCGGCCATGCGCGGATCGGGCGTCGCTGCCATGCGCAATGCCCTACCGAAGCCCTTGAACACCGTCTCCGCCTGATGGTGCGCATTGACACCGCGCAGGTTGTCGATGTGCAGCGTGATGCCGGCGTGGTTGACCAGGCCCTGGAAGAATTCATTGACCAGATCGACGTCGAACTGGCCGATCATCGCCCGCGTGAAGGGCACGTCGAACTCGAGCCCGGGCCGCCCGGAAAGGTCGATCACGACACGCGACAAGGCTTCGTCCAGCGGCACGTAGCTGTGGCCGTAGCGGGTCAGTCCCTTCTTGTCGCCCCAGGCCTTGGCCAGCGCCTGGCCGATGGTGATACCGATATCCTCGACCGTGTGGTGGGCGTCGATATGGAGGTCGCCGACCGCCTGCACGTCGAGGTCGATCAGCCCGTGGCGGGCGATCTGGTCGAGCATGTGGTCGAGGAAGGGGACGCCGGTGGCGAATTTCCCCTGTCCGTTGCCATCGAGATCGAGACGCACGGTGACCTGCGTTTCCAGGGTATTACGGATGATTTCAGCTTGACGCATGACTTGGGCCGCAAAAGGCGTTGGAATGGAGGGGCATGATACCATTTCGCCCTCGTTTAGGCTTTCCGTGAAAATCCCATGAGTCGTTTCTGGAGCAGGGTCGTCGGCACCCTCACCCCCTACATGCCGGGCGAGCAGCCCAAGCTTGCCAATCTGATCAAGCTCAACACCAACGAGAACCCCTACCCGCCCTCGCCGAAGGTACTGGCGGCGATCCAGGCCGAACTTGGCGCCGACGCCGCGCGCCTGCGCCTATACCCCGACCCCAATGCCGATCTGCTCAAGGCCGCCATTGCCCGGACGCACGGCGTAATTGCGCAGCAGGTCTTCGTCGGCAACGGCTCGGACGAAGTGCTGGCCCACGTCTTCATGGCCCTGCTCAAGCACGAGCGGCCGATACTGTTCCCGGACATCACCTACAGTTTCTACCCGGTTTATTGCGGACTCTACGGCGTCGACTACGCCACCGTGCCGCTGGCCGAAGATTTCAGCATCGACCCGGGCGATTACTGCGGCCGACCGAACGGCGGCATCATCTTCCCCAACCCGAACGCCCCGACCGGCCGCCTGCTGGCGCTCGACGCCATCGAGAAAATCGTCAAGGCCAATCCCGATTCGCTGGTCGTCGTCGATGAAGCCTATGTCGATTTCGGCGGAATTTCGGCCATTTCGCTGGTCGACCGCAACGACAACCTGCTGGTCGTTCATACGCTGTCCAAATCCCGTTCGCTGGCCGGCCTGCGTGTCGGCTTCGCGGTCGGCCATCCGGATCTGATCGAAGGACTGGAGCGGGTCAAAAACAGCTTCAACTCCTATCCGCTCGACCGCCTGGCCATCGTCGGCGCGGTCGCTGCGCTCGACGATACCGGGCATTTCGAGCAGGCCCGGCAGGCAGTCATCAGCACTCGCGAAAAACTGACCACCGAACTCAAGTCACTCGGTTTCGACGTCCTGCCCTCCGCCGCCAATTTCATCTTCGCCCGCCACCCGCAGTACGATGCGGCACAACTGGCGCAGGCGCTGCGCGAACGAAACATCATCGTCCGCCACTTCAAACTGCCGCGCATCGACCAGTTCCTGCGCATCACAGTTGGCACGGATGGGGAATGCAAGGCGCTGACCGAGGTGCTGCGCGGCATTCTCGGCTGACTGACGAACATAGCGTCCGGAATCTGTCTGTATGAGCTGAATCGCCCTGCACGCAATTCCAGAGGGTGGACTGAGCAAACCGACCGCGGCTTTCGGCTATCAAAAGCCATTCGCCGGTAACACCTATCGGGCCGGTTCAGACTGAAAAGAGCCATTCAAGACTTCTAACTCAAAATCGGTGACTGTCGGTCCCGACAACAACGGGCCGCCTCCGAAGAGACGGCCCATTTATTTTGCTGCTTAAGATTTAGTCTGTCGCTTTATTGAGTGCTGTGGCTGCAGCTTTCTGTTCCGCCGCTGTCATTTGCGATGGGCCGAGTTTGAAAGTTAGCTTGTTGATCGTGCCGGTAAATTTGAACGGCAAGGCGTAGCTGTCATCCACTCCCGATCGTGTATCAAGTCCCACGTCGAAGGTTTCGTCGATGGACATCAGGATCGGAATGGTGTGTTTGACGGTCTTGCGAGAGATTTCTTTGCCGTCCACTGAGAGCACACCTGTGCCACCCTTGCCAGGGCCGGGGCCGTCGTATTTGAAATCAAACACAATGGTATGCTTGCCCGGACTCAGCGCTTTGCCGAATAAGTCTTTGTCGATGATTGCGCCTACGCCACCTTCCCAGCGGGTGCGCTCCAGATCGAGGAGGTTGTACACAAAGACGGGTTTGCCTTTCTGCAGGAACAGGCCGTAGCCGCCAAAGCGACCACCCAGAGTGACGATCATGCCTTCCGCGCCACCTTTTGGAACGGTAATGTCGGCGGTAATGGTGTAGTCCTTGTCCAAGATGCTGGGCGCATTACCCACTGGAATGCCGGCCTTCTCACCCGTATAGGTGAAGACGGTCTGGCCAGCGGTGGCGCTGGGCCGTGGCGTCACGAGGCGTGGGAGGATCGAGTTGTCCAAAGGCAAAACCTGATATTTCTTTGCTTCGCTTAGGAATAAGGCTTGCATCTCTTTGAGCTTGGCGGGATTTTTGGCCGCGAGATCGGTGTTTTGCGAGTAGTCCTCAGCGATGTTGTAGAGCTCCCATTTGTAATCATTAATCGGTGGTAGTGCATTGGCACCAAGGAGCCAAACTGGCTCAGGTGGTGTGGTGCAGGCATACCAACCATCGTGATAGATGCCACGGTTGCCGAACATTTCGAAGTACTGCGTGTCGCGCGCCGAGCGGGCGTTGGCATTCCCTGCATCTAGCGTGTAAAGCATGCTCACGCCTTCAATCGGGGCTTGCTTGATGCCGTTGACTTCCTCGGGGGCCTTAATGCCGGTGGCTTCGAGGATTGTCGGCACGATATCGATGATGTGATGGAACTGAGTGCGGATGCCACCCGGGTCTTTGATATGGCCGGGCCATGAGATGACCATGCCTTGCCGAGTACCACCAAAATGCGATGCAATTTGTTTGGTCCACTTAAATGGCGTGTCGAATGCCCATGTCCAGCCTACCGACATGTGCGGGTAGGTTTTTTCTTGGCCCCAATCTTCATAATGCAACATCTGCGCCGCTTCAGGGAGCGTCAAAATGCCGTTATAGGCCGTCATCTGGTTATAGGTGCCTTCCAGTGTGCCTTCAGCGCTGGTGCCGTTGTCGCCGCCAATGTAGATGATGATCGTATTGTCTAGTTTGCCCATGTCCTCGACAGCTTGGATAACACGGCCAATTTCATGATCTGTATAAGCGACATAGCCCGCGAAGTTCTCAGCTTCACGCGCATAAAGTTTCTTTTGAATCAGAGAGAGCGAATCCCACTTTGGTAGTTTTGCACCGGCATACTCAGCCTGACCATCAGGCCATGGGGTGAGTTGAGTGTCTTTCGGAATGACGCCCAGTCGTTTCTGGTTGGCGATAATTTGTTCGCGCGTTTTCTCCCAGCCTTGGTCAAACTTACCCTTGAACTTTTCCCGCCATTCGAGCTTTGGCTGATGCGGCGAGTGAGTGCCGCCCGGCACGTAGTAAACAAAGAAGGGTTTGTCGGGTGCGGACGCATTCAGGTCGCCCATGTATTTGATGGCCTCGTCCGCCATGTCGGTAATGAGGTTGTAGTCTTTCTTGCCAATATACGGGAAGATTTGCGTGTGATCGCGGAACAGGTAAGGCGTCCACTGGTCAGTTTCCCCGCCCATGAAGCCGTAGAAATATTCAAAGCCCATGCCAGACGGCCATTGATCGTAAGGGCCGGCCACGCTGTATTGATAAGTGGGCGTGTTGTGGTTTTTGCCAAACCATGAGGTGGCGTAACCATTGTCGCGCAGGATCGTGCCGATGGTCGCCTTGTCGGGCGCGATGACTGAGTCGTAGCCCGGAAAGCCTGTGGACATTTCGCCAATCACACCGAAGCCCGACGAGTGATGGTTTCGACCCGTTATTAGTGCTGCGCGTGTAGGCGAGCAGAGCGCGGTGGAGTGAAACTGCGTGTAACGCAATCCTGCCTTGGCGATGCGATCCATGGCCGGTGTCGGAATAACGCCACCAAAAGTGCCTGATACGCCATAGCCTTGGTCATCGGTCATGATCAGCAGCACGTTAGGGGCGCCTTTGGGCGGCACCACGCGTGGCGGCCAGTAAGGCTTAGAATCTTTAGCGGATTCATTGATTACACCTTTGAACGGCAAGGGGGCTGGCGGGAGTTGTTTACCGTCCAGCGTTACCGTGGCACTAGGCGAGCCGGGCGTGCCAGTGATTTGCTGAGCCAGTGCGCTGGTGAGTGCTAGAGTGCCGAGGAATGCGACAATGAGGAAGTTTTTTGTTTTCATTTCATTCCTTCTGCTTTACTAAGGATAGAGAGGTTAGCAGCTTGAGCGACGTGTAACTAAAGAACGCAAACGGATCGATCATAACTTCACCGCACGCTCTATAGCCGGAAAATTTTCAGCGGCAGAAAAAATGAAGGGCACCCCAGAGAACTACCACTTGCGAACAGATTTTCGCATCGGACAGCCCCGTGTCATGATACGTTCCCGACTGCATTCGCTGTTTTGCCGAGTTAGAACTTAGAAACCCCACGGTCAGTTGAGTGCACGACCCGGGCATCCAAGGCTTGCAGCGCAAATCGTTGCGGTCAACGCCCCAAAAAGGGCACAAATCAGACGAGCCCGAGCAAGCCCAGGGCAGCGCCGACGGCGATCAGCCATAGCGGATGTAGTTTAGTTCGCAGGTTAAGCCCCACCGTCATCGCAACGAGTCCCCATGCCGCCCATCCCAGTTCGGCAGATTGGGCGATCAGCGTCGCCCCGGAGAAAATCAAGCCGACAGCGAGCGGCGCGACACCGAGGCTGATCGCCCGCTGCCAGCGCTTGCCGGCGAAACTCTCCCAGCGATCGATCAGCAGATAGATGACAACGCTCATCGGCAGCGCCATGGCCAGCGTTGCCACCAGCGCCCCGGCCAGGCCGGCAACCTCCCAGCCGATCAGCGTGACGACCAGCACGTTCGGGCCCGGCGCCGCCTGGGCAATGGCGTAGAGATGCGTGAAGGTCGCGTCGTCGAGCCAGTGATGGTTGTCGACGACGACGCGGTGCATTTCCGGGAGCAGCGCCGTCGCGCCGCCGAAAGCCATGAAGGAGAGCAGCGCGAATTCGAGGAACAACTGGGCGACGAGGCTCATCGGCGCCCCAGCCGCCACCAGGCGACAGCGCCGGAAAGCAGCAGACCGGCGATCATGACAAGCGGCATCGGCCAGCGCAGCCAGGCAATGGCCGCCACGGTCAACGCCGTAAAGGGCAGGAAAAACCGCTTCTCGCGGATCGCCATGGCCATCCGCCAGGCCGTCGCGAAGAGCAGGCCGACGCCGACCGCCGCTATGCCGCGCAACATCGACTGAACGCGCGGCAAGTCGCCGTAGTGATCGTAGAGCATGGCCAGAAGCAGCACGACGACCAGCGGCCCGGCCAGCAGGCCGAGCGGCGCGACGATGGCGCCGGGCACGCCGCGATAGCGCTTGCCGACCAGCACCGAAAGATTGATCACATTGGGGCCTGGCAGGAACTGGCAGAGACCGAGCTGGGCGTTGAACTCTTCGGCGCTCAGCCAGCGTTTTTCATCGACCAGCATGCGCCGGACGAAAGGCAGCACGCCGCCGAAGCCCGAGAGGCCGACTGCTGAAAACCCCAAAAAAAGCGCCCGGAGGTCCGGGCGACTTTGCGATTCGGAGTCTGTTGCGGTCAACGCCGTTTTTCGCCTAATTTTCGAGACGGAATTCGGCCGACCTGGCGTGCGCCGGCAGGCCTTCGCCTTGCGCCAACGTTGAGGCGATGCGACCCAGCGTCTGGGCGCCAGCCTTCGAGACCTTGATCAGGCTGGTCCGCTTCTG
>CAVUJN010000023.1:0-20362 GCA_963741765.1 uncultured beta proteobacterium | reverse complement strand
CACCGGTGATTTCGATGTCGCGTGCCGGTCCGATGCGAAGATCGTCGCTGCCACGGAGAATGGCGATGACGCGCAGGCGGTTGGACCCCTCGATGTCATTGATCAACTTGCCGGCGATCGGACTCCCGGCGGGTACGACGATCTCGTAGAGGGCATAGTCCAGACCGTAGAGTTTCTGGAAATAATCCATCGCATCGGCGCCACTGACGGCATCGGCGCGTGCCGTTCCGGGCAGTACGAAGCGACCGGCGAGGACGAAATAGACGATGCCGGTGGTCAGGAGCGCCAGTCCGATCGGTGTTACGGAAAAAAGTGACCAGGTTTCCATCTGGTGCTCGGGTGGCAGGCCCTTGTTCGATGCGAGGATCAGATCGTTGAGAAGAATCAGCGGGCTCGAACCGACCATCGTTATCGTGCCGCCGAGAATGGCGCAGAAACCCATCGGCATCAGCAGGCGCGACATCGGCAGGCCGGTGCGCGCCGAGATGCGGCTCACCACCGGCAGGAACAGTGCGGCCGCACCGACGTTCTGCATGAAGCTGGAGATGAAGCCGACCGTACCGGAAATTGCCGGAATGATGCGCGCTTCGGTGCGTCCGGCTACCTTCAGGATGGTGCCGGCGACCTTGCCCATCAGGCCGGTCTTGTCGAGGCTGGCGCCAATGATCATGACGGCGATGATCGATATCACGGCGTTGCTGGAAAATCCGCGAAACAGTTCCGATGCGGGGACCAGAGGCTGGGGAAGCCCGATCAGCCCGCCAAAGTGGCTGATCAGGCCGAGGAGTACCATGATGCTGACTGCAGCAACGTCAACGCCGACCACCTCGAAGGCAAAGAGAAAGACGGTCAGCATCAGGATGCCGAGGACGACGGCGATCTGCATATCCGGAACGAATCGGGTAGCGATGAGCCAGAGGCCGAAGAACCCGACACCCGCAATAATGGTTTTGATGTTGATGACTTTCATTGTGGTTTTCCAGGACAAAACAATGGTGAAACGGCGATTGATCGAGCGTCTACCGGGAACAGCCCCGAATGGGGCGAAGCGGAGTACGTGGGTTCGTCGTCTTGCTGGTGGCCAGCTTATATTCTAATTTCGCTAATATATAGGAAAAGCCTGACCGTGCCCATTAGCTTGATGGTTGTATTCCTGTGTTAAAAAGGACGTGTTGAAAAGATTGCCTTGACCTTGCCACGGGCTGCGTCTAGGGTATGCTTTTGTCACGCTGCCAACCTCGGCAGGCCACAAAAAGGAGTGGGAAAATGGGATTGTTCAGTTTTATCAAGGAAGCGGGCGAGAAGTTGTTCGGTCACAAGGAAGAGGAGCAGGAGGTTTCGCCAGAAGAAAAGACGCGGCTCAACCAGGTCGCTGCCCAGGCGATTTTCGATCACATCAACAGCCTTGGACTCAAGTGGAGCAACCTGATGGTCAGCTACAAGAGTGGCCAGGTGTCGATCACCGGATCGGCGCCCGATCAGGAAAATCGCGAAAAGATCATCCTGGCAGCCGGCAACGTGCAGGGTGTCGATAACGTCGAAGACAAGCTGACGGTCGAAGCACCAGCCCCTGAAGCGCGTTTTTACACCGTGGTCAGCGGCGATACGCTGTCGAAGATCGCGCTAGCGCAATATGGCAACGCCGCGAAGTACCCGGTCATCTTCGAAGCCAACAAGCCGATGCTGAAGGATCCGAACAAGATCTATCCGGGCCAGAATCTGCGCATTCCGCCGCTTTAAATCCCGCAACAGGTTTGCCTCATGTCCGGAAAACTTTATGTCGTGGCTGCGCCTTCGGGAGCCGGCAAGACCACCCTGGTTCGCCTTTTGCTCGAAAGCGAGCCGGAGGTTCACCTTTCGATTTCCTATACCACCCGCAGCCCGCGGCCGGGCGAAGTTAACGGTCGCGAGTACCATTTTGTGGACGTGGCGGCTTTCCGCGCCATGATGGCGCGTGGGGATTTCCTTGAGTGGGCTGAGGTGCATGGCAATTTCTATGGCACCTCGAAGGTCTGGATTGGCGAGCAACTGGACGCTGGGCGCGATGTCCTGCTCGAAATCGACTGGCAGGGCGCGCAACAGGTGCGCGGGGCATTTCCCGACGCGATCGGCGTCTTCATCCTGCCGCCGTCGATGGAAGAACTGACCCGCCGTCTGACCGGGCGTGGTACCGATAGCGCCGACGTGATCGAGCGGCGCCTTGCGGCGGCGCAGGCCGAGATGCGCCATGTCGGAGAATTCGACTATGTTATTATCAACGACAGTCTGGAGAGGGCGCTGGACGAGCTGCGTGCGGTGGTACGTGCTTCACGCCTGACCCTTGAGGGGCAGCGTGCCCGGCATGCTGCCCTTTTTGCCCGAATGATCTGATTTTAGAGGTATTGCATGGCCCGCGTAACGATCGATGACTGCCTGAAAAAGATTCCCAACCGCTTCCAGATGACCTTGGCAGCCACTTATCGGGCCCGGCAGATTGCCAACGGCGCAACGCCGATGGTCAACGCCAACCGCGACAAGCCGACCGTCATCGCGCTGCGCGAAATGGCGCTTGGCAAGTTTGGCGTGGAAGTGCTGAATCGCGGCCAGGCCTGAGGTTGGGGGCGGTGACGTCAGATGGAGCCTGCGCCGCCATCCGCTTCTCCTGTTCCTGAGGATCCCGCTTACCGGGTCTTCCTCGACAGTCTCGATTACCTTCCCCCGACAGATATAGAACGCATCAAGGAGGCGTACGCCTTCTCGGAGCGCGCCCATGCCAGTCAGCTGCGCATGTCGGGCGAGCCTTACATCACCCACCCGCTGGCGGTTGCCGGCGCTATCGTCGAGTGGCGCATGGACGCCGATGCCATTGCGGCAGCGCTGTTGCACGATGTGCTCGAAGACACGGGAACCAGCAAGCGCGAACTGGCCGACAAATTCGGCCGCGAGGTCGCCGAGCTGGTCAACGGCCTTTCCAAGCTCGACAAGATGGAATTCGCCTCCTACCAGGAGGCGCAGGCGGAAAATTTCCGCAAGATGCTGATGGCCATGGCGCGCGATTTGCGCGTCGTGCTGATCAAGCTGGCCGACCGCCAGCACAACCTGCAGACGATGGCGGCGATGCGCCCCGACAAACGCCGACGCATTGCCATCGAGACCCTCGAAATCTACGCGCCGATTGCGCTGCGGCTCGGTCTTAGCAAGCTTTACCGTGAACTGCAGGACATCTCCTTCCGACTGATCCACCCGCACCGTGCCGAGATTCTGACCAAGGCACTGCTGGCGTCGCGCGGCAATCGGCGCGAACTGCTGTCGCGTATCCAGGATGGAATCATCGGCAAGCTGTCTGATGCCGGACTTAACGCCGATGTCTTCGGGCGCGAGAAAAGCCTCTATTCGATTTATCGCAAGATGCGCGACAAGCGCCTTTCCTTTTCGCAGGTACTCGATATCTATGGCTTTCGCGTCGTGGTCAACCGGGAACCGACCTGCTACCTGGCGCTCGGCGCGCTGCATGGCCTGTTCAAGCCGGTGCCCGGAAAGTTCAAGGACTACATCGCGATTCCCAAGGTCAATGGCTATCAGTCGCTGCACACGACACTGATCGGACCTTATGGCACGCCCGTCGAGATCCAGATCCGCACCCGGGAAATGCACCATGTCGCCCAGGAAGGGGTGGCGGCGCACTGGCTTTACAAGGACACCGAGGAAAGCGGTGCCGACCTGCAGATCCGCACCCACAAGTGGTTGCAGTCTTTGCTCGAGATGCAGAGCGGCGACTCCTCGGAGTTCTTCGAGAACGTCAAGATCGATCTCTTTCCTGACGAGGTTTACGTCTTTACGCCCAAGGGCAAGATCATGGCCATGCCGCGCGGTGCCAGCGTCATCGATTTTGCGTACAACGTGCACACCGATATCGGCAATCATTGCTCGGCGGCACGCATCAACCAGGATCTAGTGCCCCTGCGCACCGAATTGCGCAACGGCGACATGGTGGAAATCATCACCTCACCGCTGGCCAATCCGCATCCGGCCTGGCTCAATTATGTAAAGACGGGGCGCGCGCGGGCCAAGCTCCGCCATTTTCTGCGCACAACGCAGACCGAGGAATCTTCACGGCTTGGCGAGCGCCTGCTGCGCCAGGAATTGCTGACCCTGGGCGTCGTTCCAATCTCGATCCCCACCGATGCCTGGGAACAGCTGACCCGTTCCACCGGCCACAAGTCGCTTGAGGACCTATACACCGATATCGGACTCGGCAAGCGCCTGCCATCGGTGGTAGCGCGCCGCCTGCTGGCGCGCGAGGAAATGTCGCGAAACTCGCCGAGCAACATTGCACTTGCCATCCACGGAACAGAAGGCATGGCGATCCAGTTGGCGCGTTGCTGTCAGCCGATTCCAGGTGATCCGATCATCGGTTCGATCAAGAAGGGCAGCGGCCTGATCATTCATACCCATGACTGTCCGACTATCCGCAAGTCGCGTACCGCCGAGCCCCATCGCTGGATCGACGTCGAATGGGAGCCGGACGAGGGCAAGCTGTTCGACATCCGCATCAAGCTCGAAGTCAAGAATGCGCGCGGTGTCCTGGCGCAGGTGGCGGCCGCCATTGCCGAATCCGGTTCCAATATCGAGCATGTGGCGATGGATTCCGACCCCGAGCAACTGTTCACACAGCTGCGGTTCACGATCCAGGTTTCGCACCGCATCCACCTTGCCGCGGTAATGCGCCGGCTGCGGCACATTCCCGAAGTTTCCCGCATCGTGCGCGAACGTGGGGGCGAGGGTTGAGGGTTCTCGTTTTGGGTGCCGGAGTGGTCGGAACGACGAGCGCCTGGTATCTGGCTCGCGCCGGCCACGAGGTTGTCGTGGTTGACCGGCAACCGCTGCCCGGCAACGAAACCAGCTTCGCCAACGGTGGCCAGATTTCGGTCTCGCACGCCGAACCGTGGGCCAATCCTACCGTGTTGCCGCAGGTCATGCGCTGGCTGGGCAAGGAAGACGCGCCGCTCCTCTGGCGCTGGCGGGCAGACCGTGAACAATTCGCGTGGGGCCTGCGCTTTCTCCGCGAGTGTCTGCCCGCCCGCACGCGGCAGAATATCGCCGCCATCGTCGCGCTCGCGCTCTACAGCCGCAGCTGCCTGCAGGTGCTGCGCCGCGAACTGCGGCTCGAATACGATCAGCGCGAATGCGGGATCCTGCACATCTATACGCAGCCCCAGGCATTTGCCCAAGCTGTCGAAGCCGCGCGCACCATGCGCCAGTTCGGGCTTGACCGCGAAAGCATAGACGCCGGGCGCTGTGTCGAAATCGAACCCGCGCTGGCTACTGCGCGCGACCTGCTGGTCGGCGGCGACTACACGTTATCCGACGAGTCGGGGGATGCCAACAAATTCACGCGAGCGCTGGCCGCGAAGGCAAGCGAACAGGGTATCGATTTTCGCCTTGATTCCACCGTTGCCCGCATCATTGCCGACGGTTCTGCCATCAGCGGTGTGAGGATTGCCGGGCCGGCGGGCGACGAAGTGCTGAAGGCCGATGCCTATGTTGTCGCGCTCGGCAGCTATTCGCCGCTGCTGTTGCGGCCGCTGGGGCTGCGCCTGCCGCTGATTCCGGTCAAGGGCTACTCAGCGACGCTGCAGTTGGCGGAAGGGTCGCCGGGGCCGACGGTCAGCCTGACCGACGATGAGCACCGCCTGGTGTTTTCCCGTCTTGGTGATCGCTTGCGGGTTGCCGGCACCGCCGAATTCAGCGGCTATGATCTCGAAATGAATGTGGTGCGCTGCGCGGCGCTGATGCGCCGCACGCGGCAACTGTTTCCCGAACTGCAGATGGATGGCGAGCCGCAATTCTGGTGCGGCCTGCGCCCGACAACGCCGTCGAACGTGCCGATCATCGGTCGCACGCGTTACCCGAATCTGTGGCTCAATACCGGCCACGGCACGCTCGGCTGGACCATGGCCTGCGGTTCTGCGGCGTCTCTGGCCGATCTTATGAGCGGCCGGCCGGCCGCGCCGGCATTTCCTTTCGCCCGATGCTGATCGATACCCACTGCCACCTCGACGCAGCCGAATTCGATGCCGACCGCGATGCGGTGCATGCCGCCGCGCTGGCCGGGGGCGTCGAGCGCATCGTCGTGCCGGCCGTTGCGGTTGACGGCTTTTTTCGCTTGAAAACCATCGTCGCCCGTTATCCGGGTTGCGTTGCCGCTTACGGCATTCATCCCCTCTACGTGAAGCAGGCGCAAGACGGCGATCTGGCGCTGCTACGCTCCTGGCTGGAGCGCGAACAACCGGTGGCGGTCGGCGAGATCGGCCTCGATCATTACGTGACCGATGGCGATCCGCAGCGCCAGGAGTACTTTTTCGTTGAGCAATTGAAACTGGCGCGTGAATTCAAGCTGCCGGTGCTGTTGCATGTCCGGCGCGCCGTCGATCAGGTTCTGAAGCAACTGCGCCGCATTCAGGTGCCCGGCGGCATCGCGCATGCCTTCAACGGCAGTCGCCAGCAAGCCGATGAATTCATCAAGCTCGGTTTCAAGCTCGGCTTCGGCGGCAGCATGACTTTTTCCGGATCGAGCCGCATTCGTGCGCTGGCGGCGGAGCTGCCGCTGGAAGCCATCGTTCTCGAAACCGACGCGCCGGATATCCCGCCGGTCTGGCTCGCCGGCGGCCGCAACGCGCCGGGCGAACTGCCGCGAATTGCGGCTGTCCTGTCTGAATTGCGCGGGATTCCCGCCGGCGAAATCGCGTCCTCCAGTTGTCTGGCGGCACGGATGGTGCTGCCCGGCATTTGATCTGGGACAAATGCTTGTCGATTTCGTGGGGGCAATTCACGAGTGTTTGATCTGCGCTAAGCATTCGCTAACGCTAATGGAGTAGATTGCTCCTACTAGCTCTGCAGGAACAAGGCAATCAGGGAGTGCCGTGACAGGGTGGGGCGACAGCCCCACCCGCCGGCTGCAACCCGAGGTATTTATGGCGACGAACAGTAAATCCCCCAAGAGCGGCGCCGCACGGCGCCAGTTTATTTTTGATTCGGCCAAGATGGTCTGTGGCGTTGGTATGCTCGGCTTGGGACTCGGGCTCTATGCCAAGCAATCCCGGGCTCTGCCGGCGCTTGATCTGCGCCCGCCCGGCGCCTTGCCCGAGGAAGATTTCCTCGGCGCCTGCATCCGTTGCGGCATGTGTGTGCGCGATTGTCCCTACAACACGCTGGAACTCGCCAAACCGGAAATGCCGGTCGCTACCGGCACCCCGTTTTTCAACGCACGTAACATTCCGTGCGAAATGTGCGAAGACATTCCGTGCATCAAGGCCTGCCCGACCAATGCGCTGGACCATGGGCTGACCGACATCAACAAGGCTAAAATGGGGATTGCGGTCCTGATCGACCACGAAACCTGCCTCAATTTCCTCGGCTTGCGCTGCGATGTCTGCTATCGGGTGTGCCCGGTGATCGACAAAGCGATCACGCTTGAACTGCTGCCCAACACCCGCACCGGCCGCCACGCATTTTTCCTGCCGACGGTGCATTCCGAGCACTGTACCGGTTGCGGAAAGTGCGAGAAATCCTGTGTTCTCGAAGAATCTGCCATCCGTGTGCTGCCGCCAAAATTGGCCAAAGGTGAGTTGGGCCACCACTATCGCCTGGGTTGGGAAGAACAGAAAAAGGCCGGTCGCTCGCTGATGGACGAGTCGAAGATGCTCGACCTGCCCGACCGCTTGCCGGAAGGCGCCGTTGTCCCTGGCCATTACGATCCGGCCAGCGGCAAGACAGCGACTGCACGCGGACTTCCCGGCAGCGACGCGGGGAGCATTCCAAGCACGCCGCCAGGTTTGGGAGACAAGCCATGAGCCAGGTTGCCATCAGGAAACGTATCGGCGCCGAGGCAGTTGAAGAAAAAGGCTGGCTGCGCGCCCACAAGTGGCTGATCCTCCGCCGCATCTCGCAGTTCGGCATCCTTGCCCTCTTCATGCTGGGACCACTGGCCGGAATCTGGGTCGCCAAGGGCAACCTGAACTACAGCTACACGTTGAATTTTCTGCCGCTGACCGACCCCTACGTCGCGCTGCAATCGTTGATGACCGGCCATGTGCCGGAAGCCTTGGGCCTAATTGGTGTCGCTATCGTCCTGATCTTCTACGTGCTAGTCGGTGGCCGGGCCTACTGCAGCTGGGTGTGTCCGATCAATGTCGTGACCGACGCCGCCGGATGGCTGCGCGACCGGCTTGGCATCAAGGGTGCCAGCAGTCTGTCGCGCAACACCCGCTACTGGATTCTTGCCATGACCCTGATCGGTTCGGCGCTGACTGGGGTGGTGCTGTGGGAGCTGATCAATCCGGTATCGATGTTGCACCGCGGCCTGATTTTTGGCCTTGGCGCGGCGTGGACTGTGGTGGTTGCGATTTTCCTGTTCGACCTCTTCGTGATGACGCGCGGCTGGTGCGGTTGACTCTGCCCGGTCGGTGCTTTTTACAGCCTGGTCGGCCAGTGGAGTCCGCTACGCGTCTCGGCGCCCCGTCGAACCGCTTGCAACGACTGCATGGATTGCTTCGAAGTCTGCCCCGAACCGCAGGTGATTCGTCCCGCACTCAAGGGCGAAGGAAAGGGCATCGGGCCGGTGATTCTGCCGTCCAACTGCACCAATTGCGGCCGCTGCATCGACGTTTGCTCGAAAGACGTGTTCACCTTCGGTCTGCGCTTCAACAATCCGCCGTCGACTGCCAGCGAGAAATGAGCTGCCACCGGCAATGAGAAGGGGGCGCCGCATTGGCGCCCCCTTTTTTGGCTGACTGACCGACTCAGGCCGCGACCAGCGCACCCCTCATCCTTTGCAGTGCCTTGGCTTCGATCTGGCGGATGCGTTCGGCAGATACATCGAACTCGGCAGCCAGATCATGCAGCGTCGCGGCGTCGCCATCGTGCAGCCAGCGTGCCTCGATAATGCGACGGCTACGCGGATCAAGTTCAGCCAGAGCCTCGTGCAGGCCTTCAGTTTCGAGGCGGGCAGTCGCCTTTTTCTCGATCACGCGGGTCGGCTCGTAACGTGAATCGGCCAAGTAGTCGATCGGCGCAAACGCTTCGTCGCTGTCGTCCGGGCTGCCTTCGAGCGCCAGGTCACGCCCTGACAGCCGTGATTCCATCTCGACCACCTCATCCGGCTTGACCCCGAGGCGCGCCGCGACTTCTGCGGCCTGCGTACCTGAAAGGGTATCAATGCCTTCGTAGTCGTTTTTCAGGCTGCGCAGATTGAAGAACAGCTTGCGCTGGGCCTTGGTTGTTGCCACCTTGACCATGCGCCAGTTCTTCAACACATATTCATGAATTTCCGCCTTGATCCAGTGCATGGCGAAGGACACGAGGCGCACGCCACGCTCCGGGTCATAGCGTTTGACCGCCTTCATCAGGCCGATATTGCCCTCCTGAATCAAATCTGCATGCGGCAATCCGTAACCCAGATAGCCGCGCGCGATGGAGATCACCAAACGCAGATGCGACAGGACAAGCTGGCGCGCCGCGTCCACATCGCCTTCGTTGTGGAAACGCCTAGCCAGCCGCATTTCCTCGGCCTCGCTGAGCATCGGATAACGCTTCGCGGCCTGGACATAGGACTCGATGCTACCAACGGTTGCGGGGATAGGAAGATTAAGGGCATGGGTCATAACGTAACTTTCTCCTTCAACTAACAGTTTTATTTTAGCACTCGGTAGCTAAGAGTGCTAATGCGGCGGAGGAGTTCCTGAAAATGGTCATTGTTCCAAGTAATTAAAGTCGAAAACAGGCTATTAAAGGTAACCGTCCGGCCACGACCGTCTTGCCGAGCTAACCGGAATCAGGCAGCGGCAACGAGCTGCGCGGTCTTGGCGATCTGCTCTGCCACATGCCAAGGCAGCAGGTCGTCGAGTTCGCTGATTCGGTAGTCGGCAATTCGCTCGATGACGAACCGGAGATAGGCTTCCGGGTCGAGGCCATTGAGCTTCGCCGAACCGACCAGGCTGTAAATCGCAGCAGCCCGCTCACCGCCGGCATCCGAGCCGGCAAACAGGAAGTTCTTTCTGCCAAGCGCGACTGCCCGCAACGCGCGCTCGGCGGCGTTGTTGTCGATCTCGATGCGCCCATCGGAAGCATAGCGAATCAAGGCCTGCCAATGATTCAAGGCATAGCCGATCTAATTTTTCTTTTTAATAATCTAATTAAATTGCCTCGGCCAGACCGGATTTCTTCGACAGTTGTCGTCGCGTATCGAGCAACCAGGCATGGAACTCATCGAGAATGGGTTTGGCCTGCGCCCGTCCCTTGAGCCGGATGTCGGGGGGTTTGCCCCGCACGGCGCTCTCAATGGCATACAAGGCCGCGATCCGCTTGAGCGCCTCGGCCGCAATCGGTGAGCCCTGGGCCTGGTGAATCTCGAAGAACTTGCGACGGGCATGGGCCCAGCACGCGGCTTCCAGAATGTCACCCTGGGCATACAAGGCATCGAAGCCGGCAAAGGCATCGGCTTGCAGAATGCCCTTGAAAGATTTCAGGTGGGTTTGCGGATGAGTAAGCAAACCAAACCGCAGGCGGGGTGTCATTCCCTGCCGGTCGATCATCCCGGACATAAGTCCACAAGCGCCCGGTCTTGGTCTTGCCATCGCCCGGCGCGAGGACTGGTACTGGCGTATCGTCGGCATGCAGTTTCTCGCCGGCCAATACGTGCTGACGCAGCCGTTCAACCAACGGACGCAGCAGCGCTGAACATTGCCCCACCCAGTCGGCCAGGGTCGAGCGTTCCAGATCAACGCCTTCCCGGGCATAGATGCCGCTCTGCCGGTAAAGCGGCAGGTGATCGCAGTATTTGGCCACCAGCACATGGGCGAGCAAGCCGGACCCGGCCATGCCTCGGGCAATCGGCCGGCTGGCCGCCGGGGCCTGAACGATGGTGTCGCAGCGGCCGCAGGCCAGCTTCGGCCGAACATGACGAATCACCCGGAAACTGGCGGGCACATAGTCGAGCACTTCGGAAACATCCTCTCCCAACGGCTTGAGATGACCGCCGCAGTCCGGGCAGCAGGACTGTTCCGGCGCATGCACCACGGTGTCACGCGGCAAGTGATCCGGCAGCGGTTTGCGCACCGGTTTGCCGGGGGCTTCTGCTGCGGGGACGATTTCCGTGAGGCCAGCCCGTTCCGCCTTGCCGGTTTCGAGTTCTTCCAGCGCCAGTTCGAGTTGCCCGACCATCTCGTCGACCCTCTCTGAGCGCTGGCCAAACTGCATCCGACGCAGCTTGGCGATGATCAGCTTGAGATGCTCGATTTCTGCCTGCTGGGCAACCACCATGGCGTGCAAGGTCGGGGTGTCGCGAGGCAGTGCAGCGCTGTTCATGCCGAGAGTTTACGCGAATCGTTGTACCGGTGAACAGCCCCGCCAGCCATGGATTTCAGGTTTTTTTACGCCGCCCGTTCCGGCTGCCAGGGGCGACTCGGCCGACGCCAGTCGATGCCTTCCAGAAGCATCGACAGTTGGGCACCGGAGAGGTGAACCGAGCCTTCGCTGGCCTGTGGCCAGATGAAGCGGCCGCGCTCCAGGCGCTTGGCGAAGAGGCAGAGTCCATCCCCGTCCCACCAGAGCAGTTTGACCAGATCACCACGCCGGCCGCGAAAGACGAAGACGTGACCGGCAAATGGATCGGCGGCGAGTTGCTCCTGAACAATGCTGGCCAGGCCATCGAAGCCACGACGCATGTCGGTGACGCCGGCGGCGAGCCAGATCCGGGTGCCATGGGGCAGACCGATCATCGCCGCTGCAACTCGGCAAGAACCAGTCGCAGCACCCCGGCGTCGGGGCGGCCTTCGATGCGCACGCGAATTTGCCCGAAGTCAATCGTCAGGCAACCCGTGTCGGCCGGACAGCTTGGTGTCGGCAATCGATCGGCGGCCATCGACGGCGTGACGGTAACTGGCAGCAGTGCAGACTTCGATTCAGGGAGCAGCCCTTCCCGGTAGGCTTTGCGCCAGAGAAAGACCTGGTTGGCGTTGATGCCGTGTTGGCGGGCGATCCGTGCAACCGAGGCACCGGGTTGCAGGGTCTCTGCAACGATCGATCGCTTCAGCGCCAGCGGGTGGTGGCGGTAGGTGCCTCGTCGTTTCGAGACAATGACTGCCTTTGAGTTTGTGTCCATAAATCCCTTTGTGGGCACAAATTTGAGATGCCCGTCCGGGGGCTATCTTCGGCTATCGACATCCCGACGAAAAGACGGTAAATACCGGACGGTTACTATTAAAGTCGCTAACCGGCCGCTGGACTTTCATCTGTCCTATGACCGTTGAGGGTCACGAGCACTTGGTGACGACTGACCGCTTCCAGGAATCGGAATTTCACTGACCGCTTTCCGGCGATGAACCGGATGGCAGTTTCAAGTCCGAAGCGCAACAAGTTGATGATGCTTAAAGAAGTCAAAGGTGTTTGGCATAAACAATTCTGCTGGGCACCTGAAGTCGAGGCTTTCGCGAGGTCGAGTATTGAGTTGCCAGGCAACTGCATCGAATCCGCCGTAGTATTCCTGTAGCGGAGGCTTGTTGGGGCATACACATAAATAGCGAAGCTCAACAACAACTCTTCGGTGAAGTTGTCATATTTTATCTTCGCATCCCTCATGGCGGTCGAAATAGGAAGACCGGCACGTTCTCGGAGCGCCATGAAACCAACGATTTCACCAGGATTGAACCACCGGCTCTATTCACGCTAGACTAGGCACTCACTTACCCCGAAAACGCGGGATCTCCACTCAAGAAAGGTAGCCTTCAATGAATCCAGGCGTACGAAAGCCAGTCAATTTCTCAAGGCGCAACATTCCCGTGCTGGCGCTTTCCGTAGCCCTTGCCCTGGGGATATCGACCCGTGCGAGCGCCGATGAGGCAGATGCCAAACGATTGCTCAAGAGCATGTCGGATTACCTGGCCACGCAACAGGCGCTCTCGTTCAGCTACGACGCCACGCTCGAGGTGGTCACGCCCGAAGAGCAGATTCTCGGGCTGGCAAGTTCGGGCAAGGTCGTCGTCAATCGGCCCGACAAGATTCACGCGACGCGCGCCGGCGGCTTCGCCGATGTGGCCATGTCGTTTGACGGAAAAACGCTCACCATTCTGGGCAAGAATCTGAATGCCTATACTCAGGTCGAGATACCTGGCTCGATCGATCATCTGGTTGACGTGCTGCACAACAAATACGACCGCCCCCTCCCTGCCGCAGACCTGCTGCTGACGAATTCCTACGAGATGCTGATGGAGGGTGTCGAAGACATCAAGGATCTTGGCAGTGGCGTGATCGGTGGTGTTGAGTGTGATTCACTGGCTTTTCGCAGCAAGGACGTCGATTGGCAGATCTGGATCGCGCACGGCGACAAGCCTTATCCCTGCCGCTACACCATCACCTCCAAGCGCGTGCCGAATGGCCCGAGTTACAGCATCCAGTTCAGCGATTGGAGGACTGGGAAAGCGGTGAAGGCAGGCAGTTTTGCATTCAAGAATACAAGCAAGGCTACTCAGGTCAAACTTGAAGATCTTAAAGGTACGGGTGACTTGCCTGAACACTTCACCAAAGGAGTAAGCAAATGAACAGGCTGAAACCAGTTGCAATTTTCGCGATTGCCATGGCGATCGTTGTTCTCGGATCTGAAGTTGGCGAACAGTTCGCGATTCCGGGGATTCACGGCGTCGTCCCGAGCGCCGAAGCCATTGTCGGCCGCCCTCTCACGCCGGTGAGCTATGCCGGCGTCGCACGGCGCACCGCGCGACGGTATTAAGAAGCAGTAGGGTCCTCGCGGCTAATCTGGCGATGCGATATCTCTTCGCGGGGGAAGAATAGCGGGGGACCCTTTACGAAGTGCAAAGCATCTTGGGCAAGAGCGATGCCAAGGAGAGCCGATTACTTGGCGGAAAGATAAGTCGGGCCACTCGAATGTTCGAGGAAATTTGCCTTTTTGCTGAACGTCTTGAGGGTGGGGTGAGTAGAGAGTTGGTCATTGCCAATGACGAGTTGCTCTCGGCCTTGGCCGACACGTGGGATGGTACGGCCGAGCACTCCAAGTCCTTGGCGACAGTCATTCGATCGCTCGCGGCACTTAAGTTGGTTCGTTGAGTATTGCTTCGGGCCGCTTGTCGGCCACTGCGATCAATGGCGGAATGTGCCTTGAGAGTCCGCACCCCTTCGCATTGCCGACTGGTCGTTTACATCGTCGTCGCGGCTGCGGTGCTCAGCATGTGGCTGGCGAGGCGGGTAAGGGTCAGGGACACGCGCCAGGCGTTGGGCGGCGGCACCGTCCGCGCGTGGCAACGGTTTCGATTGCCGGGATGAACGGTGGGAAGTCCGTACCTGCTGCTGTCACGAAACGGCGAGCGAGCGGATATGGGTGGCAACCACCAGCAGTTGTGTGTGGTCCATGCGGATGATGAATTTGCGACTGACCGAACTGACGAGCTTGACTGCCCCCGATATGCCAAGCCGGGCCGACTGCTCGGCGACAAAGCCGACTTCGGCCTGTTTGAGTGGCTTCAGGAAATAGTAATCCATCCCCGCTTCGATCAGATGCGTGACCAGGTCGGCGATGGCCTCTCCGTGATGGGGGTGACCTGGCTGTGACTCCAGTGCCGACAAAACCGTGTTGGTTTTCTCGCGCAGCTTCTCCGAGTGATAGAAGCGCAGTGACGGGCCGGTTGGAGTGGTGGCCCTGGCTTTGGCCGTGCGCGGTGTCTTGGCCGGTACGGGAGCGACGTCCTTGGCTGCCGTTTTGACGGCAGCAGTGGCGGCTGACCTGGTCGATGACTTTGCTTGGGTAACCATGATTCCTCCTTTGCTCTACGGGGGTGACGCGATGGCCGTCACCCATCTTGACCCTGAATCACGCGAACGCGAAATTCCCGTTTTCCATCTCCATCAGCGAGTGCGTCGATGCCAGTGCGCTCGTGCGGTGCGCGTCAGCACGGGGCAAGAGACGGTCAAAGTAGAACGCGGCAGTCTGAATCTTGGTGCGATAGAAATCTGCAGACTCGGTTCCCTTGCCGCTGAGCAACAGCGTTTGCGCTTTCTCCGCCTGCAAGGCGAGGAAATACCCCATCATGACGTAGCCTGAATACATCAGGTAGTCGACGCTGGCCGATCCCACGACATCGCGATCCTTGCCCGCGCGCAACATGATGCGCAAGGTGAGCATATTCCACTCTATGGCGCGTCTCATGGTCGAGCGCGCCATGGTGCCAACGGGGCCCCGCGCAAACAGGTTTGGCCTTGCCTGGCGCAGCATGATGCGCGTGAATTCGCGCACGCACTTTCCCTTGGTGCCGATCAATACCTTGCGGCCAAGCAGGTCGAGTGCCTGGATGCCGGTGGTGCCTTCATACAGGGTGGAGATGCGTGCATCACGGGCGATCTGCTCCATGCCGTGCTCGTGAATATAGCCGTGCCCGCCGAACACCTGCATGCCGATATTGGCGGCTTCGAGGCCCATTTCGGTAAGGAAGCCCTTGAGGATGGGAGTGTAGAAGCCGAGTTCGTTGTCGTAGCGTTGGTAGCTGGCGTGATCGTTTTCGAGCGTCGCGTTGAACATCAGGTCGGCTGTCTGGGCGGCCGCATAGATCATCGCCCGACCCCCTTCGGCGATGGCCTTTTGGGTCAGCAGCATGCGTCGCACGTCGGCGTGCCAGATCAGGGAGTCGGCATTGGCCTCGGGTTCCTTCTTTCCCGAGAGGGCGCGCATTGATCGTCTGTCCTTGGCATAGGCCAGCGCGCCCTGAAACGACGCTTCGGCGTGGGCAACGCCCTGGATCGCGATTCCGAGCCGGGCGGTGTTCATGTAGGTGAACATCGCTTCCAGGCCCTTGTTGGGTTCGAAAATCAGGTGCCCTGTCGCCCCTTCAAAATTCAGTACGGCGGTCGCCGAGCCGCGAATTCCCATTTTGTGTTCGATGGAGCCGCAACTGACGGTGTTGCGTTGGCCGGCAGAGCCGTTTTCGGAGACAAGAAACTTCGGCACGACGAACAGCGAAATTCCGCGTGTGCCGGCCGGTGCGCCCGGCAAGCGGGCGAGGACGATGTGCACGATATTCCCGGCCAGATCGTGCTCGCCGGCCGAGATGAACATCTTGGTGCCGGTGAGCTTGTAGCTGCCGTCGGGTTGCGGCTCGGCCCTGGTGTTGATCTGCGCCAGATCGGTGCCGCACTGCGGCTCGGTCAGGCACATGGTGCCGGTCCACTCGCCGCTGACGAGTGATGGCAGATAGAGCGATTTCTGTGCGTCGGTGCCGTAGCGCAAAAGGGTATTGATGCAGCCCAGGCTCAGTCCCGGATACATGTTGAACGACCAGTTGGCGGCGCCCATCATCTCGGTCTTGAACAGGCTGAGCGATGTCGGCAGCCCCTGGCCACCGTATTCCGTCGGAAATGAAAGACCCTGCCAGCCGCCGTCGACGAACTGGCGGTAGGCTTCCTTGAAGCCAGCCGGGGTTGTGACTTCGCCGGCCTCGAAGTGGCAGCCCTCCTGGTCGCCGGAAAGATTGATCGGCGCGAGGACCTCCTCGCACAAGGTGGCAGCACCTTCAAGGATGGCATCCACCATGTCGGGCGTGGCTTCGCCGCCGTTCGCCAACGCGGTGTAGTGCGCGGGGTAGTCGAGTACCTCGTTGATCAGGAAGCGCATGTCGCGCAGGGGAGCTTTATAGGTCGGCATGGTGCGGCCTTTCGAGAATGTGACAGAGTGGCCTGGCGCTGAGTGCGAGTTGTCCCGTGCGGCCGGTTTCATCAGGTTACGACAAGTTGTGTACAATCGTACACCGAAATATTAGAACGGTAACTCAAATTTTCTAATTACCGTTTATCCAACTGATAGTTGGATAGATTTTTTTGCAAACAACACATTTGTTAAGATACGAGTGTTTAAATATATGGAAGCAGGAGCGCTGCCATGCCACCCAGAAAAGCTGTATCGAAGGATCCAGAGCCCCTGCCTCGCAGCGCACGGAAGGACTTGACTCGCGCCAGGCTCCTGCAGGCAGCGCTGACCCTGATGGGCGAGGGGCGCAGTTTCACCAGTCTTGGATTGCGTGAAATCGCCCGCGAAGCCGGCGTGGTTCCCAATGCCTTCTACCGCCACTTTCGCAATACCGACGAGCTGGGCCTGGTGCTGGTTGAAGAGGTGGGGATTACGCTGCGTCGGCTGTTGCGTGAGGCACGCAAGATGGATGTGGCGCCGAGCGACATGCTGCGGCGCTCAGTCAGCGTCTATCTGGAGTACGTGAAGCTGAACCGCTTGCAGTTCCTGTTCATATCGAGCGAGCGTTCCGGGGGCAGCCGCATACTGCGCCTGGCGATTCGCAATGACGTCACCCACTTCACCAATGAAATGGCGCAGGATTTCCGGATGCGCGGCCTTTACGCGCAACTGCCAACGGCAAGATTGCAGATGGTTTGCGGAATGATCGTGATGACCATGCTCGCGGCGGCAACCGACGTTCTCGACCTGCCCCCCGACCAAACCCTGCTCGAGGCCGAAATGTTGGAAAACTTCGTTCAGCAACTCAAGATCATCCTGTTCGGCGCGACCCGGTTGAACGACGCTTTAAGCAGAAGCTGACGCCGAAAGGCGACGCCAGAAGCCTTGCGGGGCGATTTTCAGGAAGGGCGCTGATAGTCGCTTGCCTGACCTACGGCCGCTGAGGCCGAATAGCTACCTTCGTTAAATCTTCATCAAACGAACCGGTAGAAATGGCCTGCGAACGACAGCCGGATCAACTCCCCAGAAAATTGATCTACGGCAAGCCTTGTCGTTTTCCCCGGCCTATAATTCATCTCAATAATGACCGTATGGTCAGTAACTGATCGGGTGACTTATGGAACGCGGGCGTTTGCAGAAGGTTTTCATTTTTGGCCTTTTTTTGGCGTTGACCTCAACAGGCGGGTATTTCCTCTATCAGCAGCGTCCTGCCGGCTTGCCGGCGGGGTTTGCGTCGGGGAACGGGCGGCTGGAAGCGGTTGAGGTGGATATTGCGACCAAGATTGCCGGGCGGCTGGCGGAGTTGGGGCCGCGTGAGGGTGACATGGTCGAGGCGGGGGTGGTGGTGGCGCGGCTGGATGCCGACGATCTGCGCGCCCAGTTGCGGGCAGCCGAGGCGCAGGTGGTGCAGGCGCGCCGGGCGGTTGAGGAGTCGCAGGGCGGGGTGCGCAAGTCGCGTACCGATGTGTCGCTGGCGGGCAAGACCTTGAAGCGTTCGGAAAGCCTGGTCGAGAAGGGCTTCATCAGCAAGAGCAAGCTGGATACCGACCAGACCGGCATGGAAGGCGCGATGGCCGGGATGGATCAGGCGCAGAGCCGGGTGGCCGAGGCGGAGGCGGCGCTGGCTGCGGCGGTGGCCAAGGTGGAGAGTTTGCAGGCGAATCTGAACGATACCTCGCTGAAATCGCCGATTTCCGGCCGCGTGCTGTACCGCCTGGCCGAGCCGGGCGAGGTGCTGGGGGCGGGGGGCAAGGCGCTGACGCTGCTCGATCTTTCCGACATGTACATGACGATCTACCTGCCGACCGACAAGGCCGGGCAGGTGGCGCTGAACAGCGAGGCGCGCATCATGCTTGATGCCTTGCCGGGGCAGCCGATTCCGGCGCTGGTCAGCTTCGTGGCGCCGAAGGCGCAATTCACGCCGCGTGAAGTGGAAACGCGCACCGAGCGTGAAAAGCTGATGTTCCGTATCAAGGTCAAGCCCGACCCGGCCTGGCTGGCGGCGCATCGCGATCTGGCCAAGGGTGGTCTGCCGGGCGTCGCCTACGTGCGCCTCGACGCCAGCGCGCCGTGGCCGGCCAACCTCCAGATCGCCGGGAAGTAAATCATCGTGGACCGCGTGCCGGTCGCCAAACTTGCCGGCGTCAGCCACCGTTACGGTACGGTGACGGCGCTGGAGGCGGTCGATGTCGTTTTGCCGGCCGGCTGCATGGTCGGTCTGATCGGGCCGGATGGCGTTGGCAAGTCGTCGTTGCTGGCGCTGGTTTCAGGGGCGCGGCAGATTCAGGTGGGCAAAGTCGAAGTGTTGGGCGGCGACATCGGCGAGCGACGTTTCCGCGCTTCGGTGCAGCCGCGCATCGCCTACATGCCGCAGGGCCTGGGCCGGAATCTGTACCCGACGCTGTCGGTGTTCGAAAACGTCGATTTCTTCGGCCGCTTGTTCGGGCAAGACAAGCGCGAGCGCGAGCAGCGCATCGCCGAACTGCTGGCCAGTACCGGGTTGTTGCCCTTCCGCGACCGGCCGGCCGCCAAGCTGTCGGGTGGCATGAAACAGAAGCTCGGCCTCTGTTGCGCACTGATCCATGATCCCGACCTGCTGATTCTCGACGAGCCGACGACCGGCGTCGATCCGCTGTCGCGTCGCCAGTTCTGGGAGCTGATCGACAGCATCCGTGCCCGTCGGCCGGGCATGAGCGTGCTGGTGGCGACGGCCTACATGGAAGAGGCCGAGCGCTTCGACTGGCTGGTGGCGATGGATGGCGGCACGTTAATCGGCACGGGCACGCCGGCTGAGTTGCGGGCGCAGACCGGGCAGGCGACGCTCGACGGCGCTTTCATCCAGCTATTGCCGGAGGAGCGCCGACAGGCACACCATGAACTAGTGATTCCGCCGCGCGTTGGCGATGGCGGCACTTACGCCATCGAGGCTGACGGCCTGTCACAGCGTTTTGGCGACTTTACGGCAGTCGACCACGTCAGCTTCAAGATCGAGCGCGGCGAGATTTTCGGCTTTCTCGGCTCGAATGGCTGCGGCAAGACAACGACGATGAAAATGCTGACTGGCTTGCTACCACCGACCGAGGGCGTGGCGAAGCTGTTCGGCAAGGCCGTCGATGCGAACGATCTCGAAACGCGCAAACAGGTCGGCTACATGTCGCAGTCCTTCTCGCTGTATGGCGAGCTGACGGTACGCGCCAACCTCGACCTGCACGCGCGCCTCTTCCATCTGCCGGACGACCGGCGCGGCCCGCGCATCGCCGAGCTGATGCAGCGTTTCGGGCTGGAAGCCTACGCCGACAAGGCCGCCGAGGAACTGCCGCTCGGCATCCGCCAGCGCCTGTCGCTGGCCGTGGCGGTGGTGCATGAACCGAAGCTGCTGATTCTCGACGAGCCGACTTCGGGCGTCGATCCGGTGGCGCGCGACGAATTCTGGGCCTTGCTGGTCGAGTTGGCCCGCCAGCAGGGCGTCACCATCTTCATCTCGACGCACTTCATGAACGAGGCTGAGCGCTGCGACCGCATTTCGCTGATGCACGCCGGCAAGGTGCTGGCCAGCGACACGCCAGCGGGCCTTTGCGCCGCGCGCGGCCAGCCGGATCTTGAGGCGGCCTTCATCAGCTATCTGGAAGAGGCGACCGG
>CAVUJN010000022.1:0-88551 GCA_963741765.1 uncultured beta proteobacterium | reverse complement strand
TGGACTACCGAAGAGGCATGCATCGGATGCCTTGCGTAACCTAGCTTTTCGACGATTGATGTAACGGCACACTCGACATAATTTCATCGGTCGACTGAAGTTACGGCTCCACTTCAGGAGACCGTTATGAAACCGACTGCTTCGCACCGGGCCACGCCGAAGGCTCCACGCTTATCTGCCTCATTCTCGGCAAGCGTCACTGACGAACTGTGTCGCTACGATGAGTACCTGCGAGATGTAAGAGGATTGGCAGCAGGGACGCGCAAGGACTGGCGTCTCATTGCAGGTCTGCTCCTTCAACAGAAATTCGAAGAGCTGGCCATCGATATATCGAGTCTGCGACCCGATGATGTTCGTCAATTCCTCGCCGGGCAGTTGGATACTCATAGAACCGTTTCCAACGCATCGCGTCTGGCGGCGGCACTGCGGAGTTACTTTCGCTACCGAGCCACGCGTGGCGATCAGGTAGGCAAGCTGACAGCCGTCATCCTCAACCCCGTCCATTGGAAGCTGGCGTCATTGCCACGTGCACTCACGCCGGACGAGATTGAGCGCCTGCTGAAATCCTTTACTGCCGAGTGCCGATGGCCGAAGCGCGGCTACGCCATCGTTCGTTGCGCATTGGACTTGGGGCTGCGGTCGTGCGAAATAGCCAACCTGAATATCAGCGACATTGATTGGCGCGCCGGCACGGTGACACTGAAAGGCACGAAGTCGCTGCGGCAGGATATCCTGCCCTTGCCGATCGAAACCGGGCAGGCACTGGCCGTTTATCTTCAGAACGAGCGGCCGCGTAGCGTCAGCCCTTCGCTCTTCGTTTTGCACCGAGGTGATCATGACCGACCAATGACGGCAGGTGCAGTTCGGGGGGTGATCCGATGGGCGTATTGGCGCATCGGCCTGACGCATACACGCTCACATGCGCTGCGCCACGCCTTTGCCTGTCGTCTGGTTGAGAACGGTAGTTCGCTCAAGGAGGTGGCCGACCTGCTGCGTCACCGCTCTTTGAACACCACGCTGATCTACGCCAAGCTCGATACGCCCAGATTGGCGGCGGTCGCATTGCCGTGGCCCGGGAGCAAATCATGAGTCCGCGCATCAGTTTGCAGCAGCGGATCGATGACTACCTTGCTGAACGGCGACGCCTCGGTTTCGAACTGCGTTCGCGGGACACCCTGTTGGCTGGATTCGCCCGTTATGTCGCCAGTCGTCATCACCGTGGGCCCCTGACGGCTGACCTCATGGTGGATTGGGCACGCCAAGACAAGTGGCATCGGGATACGCAAGCCACCTGGGCCGCTCGCCTAGCGAGGGTTCGCCACTTCGCCCGCTACCTGAAACAGTTCGAACCGGATACTGACGTACCGGAGGAATTGGCCTTTGGCCCCGAGCCGGGACGCGTCGCCCCGCATATCTTCCATGAGGACGAAATCGTCGAATTGCTGGCGGCAGCCCGCCAACTCGGACCGCAGGGGAGCATCCGCCCAGCCACCTACGAGACCCTGTTCGGCCTCATGGCATCGACAGGCGTGCGGGTTTCCGAGGCGATTCATCTGCGCGATGCCGATGTCGATCTCAAGCATGGGATGCTGACTATCCGGCAGACGAAGTTCGCCAAGTCACGCCAATTGCCAATCCATCCAAGCACCGTTGCCGCATTGGCTCGCTACCGGCGGCAGCGGGCGCAGCATATTCCGGCGCGTGCCGACATGACCCTCCTCGTCAGCAGTCGTGGCCGGCGACTGGGACAGCCACTTGGCGATCGACAGGCGCATCGCGTCTTCAATGCACTGGGTTACAGCTTGGGTTGGGTGAATCGTGGTGCCCATAAGGCACCACGGCTTCATGATCTTCGCCACACCTTTGCTGTCCGGCGCATGATGCTCTGGCATGCCGATGGCACCGACATCGATCAGATGATGCTGGCGCTGTCGACCTACATGGGCCATGCCGAGATCTTCTACACCTACTGGTATCTGACAGCTGTACCGGAATTGATGGCCCTAGCCGGTGGCAGGTTTGAGCGTTTCGCCGATCTATCGGGAGACGGCGATGAGTAAGCAAGCCAAATTGCCACCTTCGTTTCCCGCGCTCGTGCAAGCCTATTTCGCCGAGTACCTGACCCAACAACGGGCGCTGAGCGCGCAGACCATTGCCGCCTATCGTGATGGTTTCTTACTCTTCCTCGGCTTTACCGAATCGCGTCTGGGCAAGTCGCCAGCCGCGATGGCGCTGGCCGATATCACGCCGGAACTCATCATGGCCTTCCTCGATCATCTGGAGCGCCAGCGGCACAATTCCGTGCGCAGCCGCAATGCACGCCTAGCGGCACTGCGGTCATTTCTGAAGTTCGCTGCGCACCGGGACGTGGCATCGTTGCAGGTGATTGAGCGTGCCTTGGGCGTTCCGGTGAAGCGCTTCGAGCGTCCGATGTTCGGCTACCTGTCACGCGACGAGATTCTGGCGGTGATCGGTACGCCTGATGGCTCATGGCTGAGCCAGCGGGATCACGTCATGTTCCTGCTGATGTACAACACCGGGGCGCGTGTATCGGAGATCGTCGGCATCAAGGTTGGCGAGGTGATCCTCGACGATGGTGCTGCCTGTGCCCATCTGCACGGCAAGGGGCGCAAGCAGCGCAGCGTGCCTTTATGGCGGTCAACCGTGAAGGCGGTTCGCGCCTGGTTACGTGTGAACCCTCAGTTCGTGGCCACGTCGCCGTTGCTGCCGAATCGTAATGGGAGTGCGATGACGCGCTCGAACGTAACGAAGCGGCTGATGCTGGCAGCAAAAGCGGCTGCGGCGCAACATCCCCGCCTAACGCTACAGCGCGTCTCGCCACATACAATTCGCCACACCACGGCGATGCATCTGTTGCAGGCTGGCGTTGACATCAGCGTCATCGCCCTTTGGCTGGGCCATGAGAGTCCGGTTACTACGCATCATTACGTTGAGGCCGACCTGACCATGAAGGAGCGCGCATTGGCCAGACTTCACGAACCAGATGCAAAAATTCAACGCTACCGTGCGCCTGACTCTTTGCTCGACTTCCTGAAGACGCTTTGATTATGTGGCCTGCAAAATACCCGTCGACCCTGGTACATCAGCGTTTGGCGCGTATCCGCAGACTTAATTCCACATAATCGTACGGTCTACATAATCGGCCTTATGTGGAGCGCTACATAAGGCCGAACAGCACGCAGACGTCAAGGTCTCGTGGCCGGCAGGTTTGTTATCAGAAAGCCGCCATTGCCAATGAAAACATCATCTGTCTCTTGTGGGTGTGCGCCGTGCAAAGGCGGCGCTTTCCAGTGGGTGCGAATCCCACCCGGCGAAATGCTCCAGCCGGAAGCAACCGGAGCAGCTATGGAGGTAACGAAATGGCTGAAGCCTTCGGATAGCGGGCCACAAAATTCGGTGGCAGCGCGAGTGTGCAGGCCGTAACGCGAGTGAACGCTGAGTAAGCCTCGAAAAAGACGACGCACAGGCCGACCCGACGACCCTATCGGGGAAGACTGATACGGCTGGATGGATGAGCAAGGCAAGACCGCCAGTCGCTGTGCCGGGGTAGTGGCGACAGCATGTACACAAGGAAAGCGCACGCAACACGGGAAGCCCCTTGGCGTGGTCAGGGATGACCAACCGGAAGCTCGTGAGAGATGTTCCGGGCGGCTTGGGGTGGCGGAGAGGTCCGTAGTACCGGGGAAGCCGGGTAACGCCGGTGGAGGGAAGGGGCCTCAGTTCAAGATCGACGCAAGACGTAGTGAGGGACGTGGAGATTGGGCAACCTATCAACTCCGATTAGTGTTCAGAAACTGCAGATGGCGTTACATGCGAAAGCGAAGTCCGAAGCCGGGTATCGCTTCTACGCCCTGTACGACAAGATTTATCGTGTTGAGATTCTGGCGCATGCCTATGCGCAGTGCCGCTCCAACAAGGGCGCGCCGGGTGTAGACCGTCAGGATTTTGCTGATGTTGAATCGTACGGGGTTGAGCGATGGCTTGGCGAACTGGCGCTTGCGCTCAGAGAAGAGAGTTACCGACCGGATCCGATTCGGAGAGTGTTTATCCCGAAAGCCAATGGCAAACTTCGGCCCTTGGGCATCTCAACCCTGCGGGATCGGGTGTGCATGACAGCCGCAATGCTGGTGCTCGAACCGATCTTTGAAGCCGACCTTCCTGACGAGCAGTACGCTTACCGGCCGGGCCGCAATGCCCAGCAGGCGGCGAAGGAGGTACAGGAACGTCTGCACCGAGGCCAAACGGACGTCGTTGACGCCGACCTCGCGGACTACTTCGGCAGCATTCCACACCCCGAACTGATGTTGTCGCTTGCGCGGCGCATCGTGGATCGGCGTGTACTGCGTCTGATCAAGATGTGGCTGGAATGTGCTGTTGAAGAAACGGACCGCCGAGGCAGGAAGACGCGAACGACCGAAGCCAAGGATAGCAGGCGTGGCATCCCGCAAGGCTCTCCCATTTCACCACTGCTGTCGAATCTATACATGCGGCGGTTTGTGCTGGCGTGGAAGAAACTGGGGTTGGAGCGAGTCCTCGGCAGTCGAATCGTCACCTATGCGGATGATCTCGTGATCCTGTGCAAACACGGCAAGGCAGAAGAAGCTCTGGCGTGGATGCGAAAGATCATGGAGAAACTGAAGCTGACGGTGAATGAGGAGAAGACACGAATCTGCAAGGTGCCGGAAGGCGAGTTCGACTTTCTGGGATACACGTTTGGCAGGCGGTATTCGCCGGTCACGGGGAAAGCTCGTATTGCCCTGTGGCCGTCGAAGAAGAGTATCCGGCGCATGGTTGAGACTATCCATGCGCTGACCGACCTGAAGACGATGTGGCAAGACACCACGGAGTTGGTGGGCAAGTTGAATCGCACACTGCGCGGCTGGGCAAACTACTTCAGTGTAGGAACCGTCCGTTGCGCGTACCGTGCGCTCGACAATTACACCGCGCCGCGGTTACGCCGGTGGCTACGCAACAAGTTCAAGCTCAGACGACGTAGTGGCGGGACCTATCCACTCCCGCACCTATACGGGTACTTTGGACTCGTAAGCCTGAGTGGGCGTGATTGTGGCTGGACGTGTGCGAAGGCATGAAGTCTTGTCCGAGAGCCGGATGCGGGAAATCTGCACGTCCGGTTCGATGAGGGGGATGTGGAAACGGGGTTAAGGCCCGGTTACTTGGGCACCGCCAAACGAAAGGGGCGGCAACAGACAAACCAAACCTACTGCTACCGCGCCACATCTCTACTCTACCGCCTGCACTCAGTGACCAAAGGCCGCTTCCGGGAAACGAAACACCAACGGCAGCTTTACGGCGATGAACTCGGGGAGGGGTAGTTCGCGTCCCGACCCATTGCGGAAGTAGCCAGCTCGTGAAAGCGGACGCTCAGGAACGTCTGAATTCACCGGCCTGCGCAGTTGGTTGCGCAGGTCCGGTTGGCTGCCGGGTTAGAGCGCATTGTGATCTGACGCCAAGGCATTAGCCAGTGTTGCACCTGCAATACCCCAAGTTGCACTCGGATCTTGTAGCATTGCCGCCTTCACATCGGGCCACGAGGTCATACCGACCTGGTGTCTAGTGAAAAAGGCGCATAGATCACTTGCAATGAATTGTGCCCATACACTGAATCGCCCGGTAACTTCTTCATGCCGTAGCCCACGGCTGGTAAGTATGTCGTTCTCAAAAATTTCGTATGGATTTGCCATCATGAGTGTTCGAGAGTACCCGACTGTTCTGTCCATCTTTGGGTACTGAGTCATTGCTCGGAACTCTGGGTAGTCGCCGTGTCGATGCGAGTACATGACCTGATCAATCAGGATTGTGTAGAGAAGCGCACACAGAAAGTCGAGGTGCATCTCTGATGGGACACTGGCAAGGTGGTCTGGCAGGCCCTGATCAGGACGGGCAACAAGGTCAACGACTGAGAAGTGCATGGCTGACTGCGCGGCAAAGCGTGAGGGCGTGAGTCGCAGCCGTACTCGCGAAACAGATCCGAGTTCATTGAGCGATCTCCAAAACGACGCGAGGTGGTCTTGGAAGGGGCCGTAGTAGTATGCTGAGGGTTCCATTCGGTGGCGGGGGTGTTCAGTGAATTGTGCGCTCTAACGTTCGAGATCAGGGGCGCTACGCGGCTTTATCGCGCAACGTCCCTTGGAGCACAGTGTTAGGGGTTTGCTCACCGGCGGAGACTCTCGATGAGTTGCCATGAGGACTTGCCAGGAAGACGGCATTCCCAGAAACGCCAACCATTGACAGGGCTACCTGTGACAGCCACTGCGGCGGCTGACGGAGAGTCATAGTGTTGCCCATTGACGGCAAGCGCGCCGCCTTCAACGCGGCCAGTGCGAACTTGGCCTTTGTAGGTTGCTCGAAACTCGGTGCCAACGGGAAACCGAACTCCCTTAGCAACCCAATCGTCTGGTGATGGGCCGGTAGTTTCCTTCGCAGTACTCGCCTTATCTTGACCGAGGCCAAGAAGCTCACGAATAACGTCGTTGTAGCTGACATCCTCCGTTGCCCTGCGGACTGTAAGCTGCTTGAAAACATCGAAATCGACTTCAATGGTGTGCATGGTTCGCTCCTAAGAAATTGCGCGTGACCCAATGCCTCGCTGCATTGAGAGAACTATAGTACTCTTAGCACTCCGAGTCAAGGGTCATCGGTAACCCCTACTAGTAATAGGCGTCAAGAGTGTCCAATAACCCGGTCACTGTCCAATAACATCGAACACAGGACATTGCTCTGATATTCATTTCGCTACGCGACCGCCAAACCTGACAAGCCCAAACTTACCTGCGGTTCAACACAACACCAACGCAACCGGATATTCGCAAAATGCATACTCTCACTCCGCACGACCGTCCGGTTCGTGGCGTACCTCGGGATGGCCGCTTCTGGCCGGTTGGGTGAGGTCGCCAAGGGCCGCTTCGGAGCATTCCAGTTCGCAAAACCTGATCTGGACCGACTGGCCGGTTTGGAGAAAGCTGATCGACCGCTTGGGGTCGCTACGCGACTGTCCTCCTGTCTAATTCGTCGCCGGAAAGCGGTCTGTGAAGTTTCGCTTCCCGTAAGCGGCCATTGATCATCGCGTGCTGACGACCCACTGCCGTCATTCGTCTCTTCGACCAACCAACGGCAGGTAACTGAGCCCAGCAGCCATCCAAGGCAACAGCAAATGGACGGCAGGTCGGCCTGAACTGTCATTCATGTATCACCACATGAGCGACCGCAATGAACAGCCCCCCCTTTTTATTGGCTGGCAATAGCTCAACCTGACAGCATGAGGCCACACAACGAAAATCCGCTATTCGGGAAGCGCGAGCCAAAACCACGGGCTTATCGCCTTTTTGGCGTTTTATGCTTCCCGAAACAGGCTCGCCTTCTACTTCAACACGAAGCGAACGGTTGCCGGGGCTTTACCCGGGACGGATATCAAAGCCACAATCTTGCTGTTGTCAAGTTTGAAACTGCCTGCGGCCTCCAGTTTCTGGCCCGCCGGTTTCAACTCAACTTCCTGTTTGTCGGCGCCGACCAGGATGGTCAGTTTGGCGTTGGATTTTGAGACATCCACCAGCTTGCCGTGATCGCGCAAATGCAACTGAATCAAATCCGGCTTGGCCACCAGTTCGTAGTCCATATCCTTGACCTCGCTAACGACACCACCGTGGAGCGGCTTGTGTTCGTGCCCATGGTCGTGACCACCGGCGGCAAAGGTAAGGCCGGACATGGAGAGGGTAACAGCGGCGATAAGATGAATCGGTTTCATGGTTTTTCCTTTCGTTGAGAAATAATCAAAGCGCATCGGCATCGCGGTCGGCCATCAGACGTTCCACATCCTTGCGGCCAAACAGCCAGAACATGGCGGGTGTCAGGAAGGTATCGAGCAGGGTTGAACTGATCAGGCCCGAGAAAATAACCACCGCTACGGGATGCAGGATTTCCGTGCCCGGCCGCTCGGCTTCGAACAGCAACGGCGCCAGCGCGAAGGCGGTAACCAGGGCCGTCATCAAGACGGGGGCAAGACGTTCCAGCGAGCCGCGTAGGATCATTTTGTGGTCGAAGTTCTCGCCTTCCATGCGCATCAAGTTGATGTAGTGGCTGACTTTGAGAATCCCGTTGCGCACTGAAATGCCCGCCAGCGTGATGAAGCCGACCAGCGCGGCGACCGATAGTGGTTGTCCGGAAATCCACAAGCCGAGCACTGCACCAACGAGCGCCAGCGGAATGTTGGCCATAATCAGCGCCGACAGCACGACCGACTTGTAGCGACTGAAGAGCACCACAAACATCAGCACCAGCGAGACGATGGAGAGCAGACCAACCAGCCGCGAAGCCTCCTCCTGCGCCTGGAACTGGCCACCGAGGGTGACGAAATAGCCCTCGGGCAGCTTGGTTTCGCCGACCACCTTGCGAATGTCCTCAACGATCTCGGACAGCGCCCGTCCCTGGGCGTTGGCGGAAATCACGATGCGCCGCTTGCCATCGTCGCGGCTGACCTGATTCGGTCCGTCGCCATCCTCGATGGTGGCGATCCTGGAGAGTGGAATGCGGCCGTTCGGTGTTTCCAGCAGAATCTGGCCCAAGCCCTCGATGGAGCGCGACGACTCCGGCAGGCGCACGACGAGAGCGAAGCGCCGGCTGCCCTCGACGATCTGCGCCACCTTCTCGCCTTCGACCAGGCTTTGCAGGGTGGCGAGGATTTGCGGGGTCGGCACGCCGTATTGCGCCGCCGCCGCGTAATCAACCCGCACCTTGATCTGCGGCGCCAGCACCTGCTTCTCGATTTCCAGATCGGCGATGCCAGGGATGGCGGCCAGTTTGCCGCGCAGCACGTCGGCCTGCCCGCGCAGCGTGTCGAGGTCGTCACCAAAAATCTTGATGGCGATCTGCGAGCGCACGCCGGAGAGCATGTGGTCGATCCGGTGCGAGATGGGCTGTCCGACAGCGATGGCCGCCGGCAGGTTGGCCAGGCGGCTGCGGATGTCCGCCGAGATTTCCCCCATCGACCGGGTCAGTTCGGAAGCCGGTTTGAGCCCGACATCGAGTTCGCTGACATGGACCCCTTCGGCATGCTCGTCGAGTTCGGCCCGGCCGCTACGCCGGCCGACGTGGATCACCTCGGGCACGGCCTTGACCAGCACCTCGGCTTGGCGGGCCAGATCGGAGGATTCGGCCAGGGTTACGCCCGGATTGAGACGCAGGCCGACCAGCAGCGTTCCTTCGTTAAATGGCGGCAGGAAGGTTTTGGGAAAGAACGGCACGGCGATGGCGGCGACCAGAATGGCCGCCGCACCCGCAGCCAAGGCTGCCCTTGGATGGTTGAGTACGGCTTGCAGACTGCGACTGTAGCTGGCCTTCAGCCAGGCCAGCAGTTTGGTGTCGCCATGATCGAGCGACTTCATGCTTGGCAGCAGGTAGAAGGAGAGCACCGGTGTCACCGTCACCGACACCACCAGCGAGGCCAACGTCGAAACGATGAAAGCGATGCCGAGCGGCACGAACAAGCGACCTTCCATACCGGGCAGCGCGAACAGCGGCAGGAAGACCAGTACGATGATGATCGTCGCGTAAAGGATGGCCGAACGCACTTCCATCGTGGCATGGGCAACCAGTTCGATGGGGTGCATCCGGTGATCGTGATGCTTGGCCCGATCCTCCTTCAGCCGCCGCAGCACATTCTCGACGCCGACCACGGCGTCATCGACCAGCCCGCCGATGGCGATGGCCAGCCCGCCTAGCGTCATGGTGTTGATCGACAACCCGTAGTACTTGAAGACCAGCGCCGTCATGAAAATCGACACCGGAATGGCGGTCAGCGCGATCACCGTCGGGCGCAGGGTGCCCAGGAAGAAGAACAGGATCACGGCGACGAACACCGAGGCGCCGATCAGCTTGCCTTGCAAAGTGCTGATGGAAGACTCAATGAAACTGGCCTGGCGGAAGGTCACCTTCGGTGCTTCCATGCCGGCCGGCAGCGACTTCTTCAGATCCTCCACTGCGGCTTCGATGTTGCGGGTCAGTTGAATGGTGTCGGCAGTCGGCTGTTTCTGGATGCCGAGAATGACCGCCGGTTTGCCCTCGAAGCCGGCATCACCGCGTTTAATGGCCGGGGCAAAGGTCACCTCGGCAATCTGGCGCAGCAGGATGGGCTGGCCGTTGCGAGCGGTCAGCGCCAGATTCTTCAGGTCGTCGAGGCGCGAGGTGCGACCCAGGTTGCGAATCAGGTATTCACGGCCATTGAGTTCGAGGAAGCCGCCCGACGTGTTGGACGAATAGCCTTTCAGAGCGCCTTCCAACTGCTCATGCGAAATGCCCAATTCGGCCATTCGCACGGTGTTCGGCTGAACCTGGAACTGGCGCACCTCGCCGCCGATGGGAATCACCTGCGCCACGCCGGCAATCGCCATCAGGCGCGGACGCAGCACCCAGTCGGCGTATTCCCGCACCTGCATCGGCGAAATCTTCGCGGTGTCGATGGGGATGGCAATCTGCATGATCTCGCCCATGATCGAGCTGATCGGCCCCATGCGCGGCACCACGCCAGGCGGCAACCCTTCCTCCATCGAGGACAGGCGTTCGGCAACCATCTGCCGTGCCCGGAAGATGTCCGTCGTCCAGTCGAAGGTGACATAGACGAAGGACAAGCCGGCGCTGGAGACCGAGCGGACGCTTTCGACCCCGGGCAACCCGTTCATCGTTGTTTCCAGCGGGAAGGTGATCAGTTGCTCGACCTCCTCGGCGGCCATGCCGCCGGCCTCGGTCATGATCGTGACGGTCGGCTTGTTGAGGTCCGGAAAGACATCCACCGGCGTTCGTGTCAGCGTGTAGGCGCCGTAGCCCATCAGCACCAGGCTGGCGATGATCACCAGCAGGCGGTTGGCGAGGCTGTTTTCGAGTAGCCACTTGAACATGTCGGGCTCCCGTCAGCGGATCTGGTTGATCAGGGTCGCCGCACGAACCGCCACGCGTTCGCCGGCCTTCAATCCGGAGGTCACAGCCACGCTAACCCCATCCAGGGGCTCGGTCGTCACCGGGCGCGGCTCGAAACGCTCGGGCGCGGTTTTCACCCAGACGATGGTCTGGTTGGCCGGATTCCTCAACAGGGCGGCTGCGGGAACACGGATCCCGGTCACGGTGCGACGGCTTTGCACGAAGACCTTGACTGGCTGGCCCACTGCCAACGTTGCCAGCGCGCTGCCTTCTCCCCGGAAGGTCAAGGGCAAGGCTTGGTCGCGCAAGCTGCGAGCGACCCCCAGCAGTTTCAGCGGGAGCTTCTGCTCGCCGACGGCAATGAAGGCAGAGGCTACGTCGTTGGCGATGGCCGTATCGAAGGCCAGCGCCTCGACCAACATCCGCTCCGGATTGACGATTTCGAACAAGGTTTCCCGGGCTTCGAGCACCTGCCCGGAGACCACGTTGGCCGACGCGATGACGCCGCTGACCGGCGCGACCAACTGCTCATTGGCCACAGCCGCTTCGGCTTCCTCGATCATCTTGCGCGGCACGGTGTCGGACAATTCGCGCAGGCGACGCAGACGGCTTTCGGCCAGCGAACGGCTGTTGCCGCCGACCTCGGGCGTCACATAGGCCAGGACTTCGCCTTTTTTGACCGCTTGACCGGGTAGCGGCAATCCTCGCGGCCCCGGGGTTACCCGGCCGGCCACGATGGCTTGCACTTTGCCCCCGGCGTTGGGGTCCATAACCACCTTGCCGCTCAGTTCGGTAGCCTTGGGCAGTTCTCCCGCCTCGACCTGTAGCGTGCGCACGCCAATCTGCCGTTGGGCGGGCTTGGGCAGAAAGACGCTGCCATCGGGCAAGCGCCGAGGGCCGTTGCCGGATGCCGCCGGCGGCGCGTCGCCGTGGTCATGGCCGTCGCCAGCCTGAGCGAGCGGCGTGGTTAGCAGGAAAGCCAGGGAAAGTGCGGTCAATACCATACGGGGATTCATGCTGCACCTCCGATTCGGACGTTACGGGTGGCGCGCAGACGACGCGCCAGAATCAGGAGCGCAGCCAAGACGGCCGCAGCGGCACCAGCCCAGGTGGCGTATTCGCGCCAGCCATGGGCATGCGCCGCCTTGTCGGCTGGCTCCTCGTTATGGACATCGAGTTCCCCGGCGAGCAGATCGCTTTCCGCGCCAGCGACCACCATGGCAGACACTGCGAGGCTGCCCGGCTTAAGTTCCTGGGCCAGCATCGCCTCGAACTCGCCTTCGCCATGGGATTCGACGGGCACCTTGACGCCGCCTAGCTCCAGTTCCAGCTTGGCATCCTTGACCGGGCTGCCGTCGGCGTAGCGGTCGAGATAGAGGGTCAGGCGCTTGCCATTGACGACGCCGACCAGTTCAAAGGTTTCGGACGTTGCTACAAATCGCGGCGAGGCGGGACCAGCGGATGAAGCAGGCGCCTCACCGTGGTCGTGCCCGTCACCGGCCCAGGCCAGTGGTGCCGCCAGGGCGATCCAGGCGGCCCATCCCAAAGCGGCCAGCGTGTTTGTTGTTCTCATGTTCGGGTTCCTCATTTTTGTTCGGGGAGCAGGCCCAAGGCCTGGCGCAGGGCGGAGATCGCGGCGGCGAGCTCAATCCGGGCGCGAGCGTTTTGCCGTTCGGCTTCGACGGCTTCGAGTTCGATACGCAGGCGGGTCGGCAGGTCGCTTTCGCCCAGGCGGAAGGACTTGTCGAAGAAACCCCGCGACTCACGCGCCAGTTGTGTGCGTTTCTCGGCGGCCGCCAGTTGTGTGCGGCTGGATTCGACGCGCACCCGCGCCGCCTCCAGATCAGCCGCCAGGCGCTCGCGTTCGAGGCGAAGTTGCCCCTCGGTTTCGAGGGCTTCGGCGCGGGCCAGGCCGAGTTTGGCCCGATTGCGGCTCTCCGAACCAAAGGGGATGCGCACGCCGAGTGTGACGGTCTGCTGATAGTCGTCGCCGAAAGCGTCCCGCTCGCGGGTGGTGGCCAGCAACAGTTCGGGATTGTTCCTGGTCTGCACACTGGCCAGATCGGCACTGCGGCGAGCGACCTCGGCCCGGTCGAACAGTTCGACGACCGCTGGGTGGGTCGCATCCAGGGCGGTGAAGTCGGTAGGCACCGCCGGCGGGGTTTCCGGTCCGTCGGCTGCGTTTTCTTCCGGCAGTCTGCCGATCAAGGCACGCAGTTGTTGGGTGGCTGCGGCCAGCAGGCTGGCGCTTTCCGCCAGCGCTACCTCGGCGCTTGCCGCCGCACCATCGGCCTGATGCTGGTCCGAGCGGGCCAAGTCGCCGGCCTTGACTCGGCGGCGGACATCTTCTGCCAGTTTCTGCGCGCTGACCATGCGTTCGCGGGCCAGCGACTGTTCGCCACGTGCCCGCTGCCAGTTCCACCAGACATCACGCACGGAGGCGGCAGTGCGCAGTTGCGCGGCCGTCACCCGGCTGTCCACGGCTTTGGATTCGGCATCGGCCAAGGCGCCCTGACGAGAGCGTTCGCCGGGCAGCCACAGGGGCAAGGTGACGCCGGCCGCGTATTCGCGGCTGCCTTGATTCTTGCTCAATTGGTCGGTCTTGCCAGCCAAATCCAGTGTAGGCGCTTGGGCCGTCCAACTGCCGGCAACCTGCCGACGTGCTTCGGCGGCATCGCGCCGCAGATCGAGGGATTGCGCCTCGGGTTGCCGTGCCCAAGCAGCCTCAAAGGCTTGCGGCAAGGTAATTGCGGCGCCAGCGGGGGCTGGCGTCGATTGCGCCCATAGGTTGCCGGTAAATAGCGCGGCAAGCGAGCACAGCCCGACAACGAGCAGACGGGCCGGTAAAGAGGTGGTTCGTGAAAACGTATTGCTTCGAGACATCCGATTCTCCAGTGATTAAAAGACACACGGGGAATCGACGAGGTGCGACCGGGAAACGTCGCAATGCGTCAGGGCGGATCAGTCCACCGCAGCCGCAAGGGAGAAGCGCAGAAAAGTGCTATCCACCCCGCCGATCAGGCGAGGACGGACCAGTTGGGGCGTTCGGGGTGCGCGAGAGGCGGCGCGGTCAGATTTCCCGGTAACCAGGGAATCGCAAAGGACGCGCTGCTTGAAGCCGGCAAGGAGGCCATGCTGAAAATCGCCGCAGCACAACTTGCATGACAGGCGACGCAATCGCTGTCAATGCCACCACCCAGGGCTTTGGCATCCGGCGCGCCCTCCTGATCGGCAGCGGCCTGATGCTGGTGGTCGTGATGACCCAAGTGCTGCGCGGCGGCCCCGGTCTCGTGCTGGCAATAGTCGGCCACCGCCGCCCAGGAGAACTGGAGTGGCAGAAAAACGAGGATGAGAATGGAAAGCCAACGACGCATGGGCCGGATTGTATCAGCGAAAATCATTTCCGGAAGTCCACCGCAAGATGCGCACGCCGTTTCCCACCACCAGCAGACTCGCACCCATGTCGGCAAAGACCGCCATCCACATGGTCGCATTGCCAAAAACGGCGAGTCCGAGAAAGATCGCCTTGATACCGAGGGCCAGCCCGATGTTCTGCCAAAGTACCGCATGGGTGCGCCGCGACAGGCGAATGGTTTCGGGAATGCGCCGCAGGTCGTCGTTCATGATCACCACGTCGGCTGCTTCCATCGCCGTATCCGTACCGGCTGCACCCATGGCCACGCCGATGTCGGCACGCGCCAGCGCAGGTGCGTCGTTTATGCCGTCGCCGGTCATCGCGGTCGGGCCATAGCGACGTTGCAAATCCTCGATGGCCGCCAGTTTGTCTTCTGGCAGAAGATTGCCCCGGGCGTCGTCGATGCCGGCTTCCTTGGCGATGCTCGCGGCCGTCGCCACATTGTCGCCGGTCAGCATGACCGAGACGACACCGAGTCGATGCAGATCGGCCACCGCCTCCCGTGAGCTTTCCTTGATGGTGTCCGCCACCGCAAAAATCGCCAGCACCTGCTGTGCCGACGCCAGCATGGTCACCGTCCGGCCTTGCATCTCGTGCACCTGAAGGCGCGCCTCGATTTCGGCACTGCACAGCTTGCGCTCCTCAATCAGGCGATGGTTGCCGAGAAAGAGGAGTTGGCCATCCGTGCGAGCTTCAATACCTCGTCCGGCGAGTGCGACAAAATCGGTCAAGCCATTTCCCGGAAGCTTGAGACCGGTCACAATCGCTTTTGAGACCGGATGGTCCGAGTGCCCGGCCAGGCTGGCCGCCCAGGCAAGCACCTGGGATTCGGGGACCGCCGAGGGAAGTATTTCCGTGGCGACCAGACGGGGTTTGCCTTCGGTAATGGTGCCGGTCTTGTCGAGGGCAATGACGCGCAGTTTGCGGGCCTCCTCAAGATAGACGCCACCCTTGATCAGGATGCCGCGCCGGGCCGCTGCGGCAAGCCCGCTGACGACTGTCACCGGCGTGGCAAGCACCAACGCGCAGGGGCAAGCGATGACCAGCAGCACCAGGGCCTTGTAGATCGCCTGCGTCCAGGTCCAGCCGAGGAGCCAGGGTGTCAAAATGGCCACGGCAAGTGCGATGCAGAACACAGCCGGGGTGTAGATTGCGGCAAACCGATCCACGAAGCGTTGGGTTGGCGCTTGCGTCCCCTGCGCCTGTTCGACCGCGTGGATGATGCGGGCCAGTGTGGTGTTGTCGGCAGCGGCCGTGACACGAAACTCCAGGATGCCGGTTTCGTTGATCGTGCCGGCGAATACCGGGTCGCCGGCCACCTTGTCAATCGGGATGCTTTCGCCGGTGACCGGCGCCTGATTGACCGCACTGGTTCCTGCCGTGACCTGACCATCAAGCGGTATCCTGGCGCCCGGCTTGACCCGCACGCAGGACTCCAGCGTTACCTCTGCGGCCGATACTTCCAGCCATGTTCCATCAGCCTGCCGAACTTCGGCCGTCTCTGGCGTTAGGTCGAGCAGGCCCTTGATGGCGTTACGCGCCCGATCCACGGAGCGGGCTTCAATCAGCTCTGCAATGGCATACAAGGCCATGACCATCGCCGCCTCGGGCCACTGTCCAATCAAGAAGGCACCAGTCACGGCCACACCCATCAGCGCGTTCATGTTCAACTGCCCGCGCCGCAATGCCGCCAGTCCCTTGCTATAAGTAGAAATGCCGGACAGCCAGATCGCGGCGATGGCCAATGCCATTCCGAGGCCCTTGAAAGGCAATGTGTCGGGCGCGAAGAAATCCAGCGCTTCCGCACCGACGGCCAGCCCCAGCGCCAGAATGCTTCGCCATAGCTCACTGACGCCGACGTTTCCCGATGCCGCCTGATCTGCCGACACCGCTTTGGGGCTAAACCCCGCCTTGCGGATGGCGGCCAAGGCTGCATCGAGGGCATCGGTCGTCGCATCTATCGAAATTGTGCGTGCCGACAGTTGGAAACGCAGGGAACGGATGCCGTCGATACCGGCCACCGCCCGACGGATGTCATTCTCCTCGTTCGGGCAGTCCATGGTTGGAATCAAGAAAACGGGCACACCATCGCTTTGAGCGAGATCGGACGCTGCCGGGATTTCAGCGACTGCGGGCACAGCTACTGAACAGCCACCGGCACAGCCGCAATGGGCGGTTTCCTGAACGGGCTTCGGGTTGGGATCAAGACTCATGGCGTTCTCCTTTTTCTGCATTAGAAACCCTTGAGTGGCTACAGAGTCAAGCGATTACAATAAAGAAAAATAGTCGGAGCTGAAGCAATGCTTGAGTTCGTCAAAGTTCTGGGATTGTTCGCCATAACGGCGCTGGCCGAGATTCTCGGCTGCTACCTGCCGTGGCTGGTGCTGACCCAGCAGCGTTCAGTTTGGCTCTTGATCCCCGCTGCCGTGTCCTTGGGGCTGTTTGCCTGGTTGCTGACCCTGCACCCGGGTGCCGCCGGCCGAATCTACGCCGCCTACGGTGGGGTCTACGTGGCGATTGCACTGCTTTGGCTGTGGCGGATCGATGGCGTTGTGCCGACCCGATGGGATCTTGTCGGCAGTGCGGTCGCACTGGCCGGTATGGCAATCATCATGCTCCAACCGGCTCGGCCCGTTTGAGCGATAGGAGACGAAGATGAAAATCGGGGAGCTGGCCCGCCTTGCCGGGACGAATGTGGAAACGATCCGCTATTACGAGCGTGACGGGCTGCTGCCCATGCCTGCCCGCAGCGAAGGCAACTACCGCATCTATGGGGAAACACATGCCCAGCGACTGTTCTTTATTCGGCGTTGTCGCGGTTTGGACATGACGCTGGATGAGATCCGGGTCTTGCTGCACTTCAAGGAGTCACCCCAGGAGAACTGCGCTGATGTGAATCGTCTGCTTGACCGGCACATTGGGCACGTCACCCAACGGATGCAAGAACTCCAGGAACTGGAGAGACAACTAATAGAACTGCGTGAGCGATGTGGCGAGGCGCGCGATGCCGCCTACTGCGGCATTCTTGACGGCCTGTCTCAGGCGATTGCGCCTAGCGGCAAGGCGGTATCCCACGTTCAGGGAGTGCATCGGCATGCTGCAAACCGCAGCTTGGCGAAGGGTAATTAAGGCAAGCAAGATTGATGACATTGAATTTGCGTACGATTTATCCCGTTTTCTGTGATTTCCTTTGATACAAGCCCACCATTCCACATCAATGTCGGCAACCTTCGCATTAACGGTCATTCAATCCAGCCAACGCCACGGGCAGCTTTGGCCGAGTTGTGTGAATTGGCCTTCGGGCAGGTTCCTGGGTATAGCAGTCGTTCAGATGGCGGCTTTCCGTAATCATCGAGCGGCGGCAGTTGGCCGGGTCCTGAAATTCTCGCGATCAACTTGATCGCCGAAAACCCGCCATTCGATTCCACCTGGCACAAGAAGTTTAGATGTAACCGCCACGGGCAGCTGATGGCCGGAAGTGCCCTATCAGCGTTTCGCTCCAAAGCGGCCGCTGCCAACAACGTTGTCGCGACGACTGGCCGACATATAACGCAGGCTACGAACACTTGAGTACTTAACAACCAAATCAGGCTCCCTGATCAATAGGGAATCAGGCTGTATGCGGTTTGCCGACAGCGAATCCGGCCGCCGAGGTCGATATGCGGCAAAACTTGATCTGACAGCAGGGCATACCACTCATCAACCGACATCGATTCTGGATATTCTGCACGTAGTCGGAAAAATGGGAGTCTCGCGGCCGCAATTAAACTGTTCTTCATCGTATCGCGCCGGGTTGCTTCCAACCCGTCGTGATGTCGGCTATCCAGTTCGAAGGCTGCGACGGTATCTCCCTCGTCCGGTACGACCAAGATGGCATCCAATCGACAATGCCGAGCGTATCTGAGTGTTTCAGTATCGATCGCACCAATACGCTCCAGATCGACAATCTGATCGAACGGGTAATTCGGCAAGGCGAGCAACCCAGGGAAGCGAAGGGAAAGGGCGCGCAGAAAAGTACGTTCTTGCTGACTGCGATACACGGAGCGACGAATTCCGGTCACATCAGAATATTGGCCATCGCCCAAAAACATCTGCATGATCTGTACAACACGGCGAACCTGTAACACTGAGCGCGGATTGCCGGCGCCAACAGCCCCCTGAGGTTCCGGGACCACCTTCGACCCAGGCTGGCGTCGATCGGTTTCGGACTCCTTGGCCAACTGGAAGAGGGCCGTCGAATTCAGTAGCGCAGCCAGTTTCTCAATGACAAGGCGCGGCGCAGTGATGGATCCTTCGAGAAGTAAGGCGCCATAGCGATTGACCAGCGACAATGAAGGTCTTGGTCGCGATTCCAGCAGCAAGCACAATCCTTCCCCACCCAATGCACCTAAGTAATCGCGACGCTTAGAGATAGTGTTGTCGCCTTGCATGCCTGCGAAGGCGTCGAGGAATCGACGATGGTCTCGGTCTGCCAGCAGGCGCTGCAATTGCAGAATATTGGGCACTTCGGGCGCAGGCTTGCTCACGGGTATCGTCGTCTGGGTATCGCACCTGCCAATGGTACGTATGAGCGGACGAATTGTCACTCATAGCGCGTGGCTTTAAAGTGGCCGGTTCCCTAGCATCCGCTGATCAATTTCAGACAGCGGATCGTGGCTTCAACAGACCCCAAACTTCTTTTCGGCCGACGTCTAGCAATGCTGCGCAAGGACAAAGGCTGGTCTCAGGAACAGCTCGCCCTGCAGAGCGGATTGGCCCGCAGCTATCTCGGAGGGGTCGAGCGCGGGCAGCGGAATATTGCGCTGGAGAATATTGTCCGGTTAGCGCGAACCCTAGAGCTTCGTCCTTCGGTTCTCATTGATTTTTCTGAGGACTAAACAAGGAATCCCCGAACGTATTGTGTGGTATTGGCAATGGCAGTGATTCAGGCAAGCTGCTGACTGCCCCTTGAACTGAACTCCAACCACCCTACCTGAGCATTTTCGCCAGTATCAACGGAGCTTTTATGCCCTCAAGTCGTTCCGAACTTTCTCTGCAGATTTACCAAAGAAGTAGTTGTGATCAATGAATTGCATTTTTGACTCACGGGAAAGTCATGCATCAAATTTGCTCTTGGACAGATATCGGATGCACTTGACGGAAGATGCGAAGAATATTTTCCATCAAGTGATACTTGCACTTGATTAGCGCGAAATCATTTCTAGTGGATGTTTTGGGATACTGGACAAGTGTTGCGCCACGTATACCAGGGCAGCATTTCGCCGGCACAGAAAACTCCCGGCAGGTCGCGCAGCATCAGTTGATCGTCCATGCCCTCGAAGCGAACCCCACCCGCCGTGCTGATCGCCTCGTCGATCGGTCGCGGCGCCATCACGGGCAGGCGGAAATCCTTGATCGCCGCCGCCAGGCGGTCTGGTGCGGTCAACGTCGAAATCGGCAGGAATTCGCGCAACAGGCCGGCCTTGACCCCTTCGATCCCGGCCCGCCGGCGCAGGTGATTGGCCAGCGAATCGTGGCCGCGCGGCCGTGCGAGATCGGCGCTCAGGCGCCCCAGCGTGCGCCCCGGCGCCAGGTCGAGACGCAGCTCGGCGCTTCCGTCCTGCGCCAGCACATCGCGCAACGGGGCCGCCAGGGCATAGACCAGCCCACCCTCGATTCCCCCCGCCGTGATCGTGAACTCGCCCGGCAGGCGCCACCCACCCGCCGAGCCGATCACCGGCTTGACCGGCTGGCCGGCGAAACGCGCGCTGAAATGCGCGCTCCATCCCACGTCGAAACCGCAATTGGCCGGCTGCAACGGCGCAACCGAAACGCCGCGTTCGCGCAGCAGTGGCAGCCAGGCACCATCGGAACCGAGCTTGGCCCAGCTGCCGCCGCCCAGCGCGAGGATCACCGCGTCTGCCGCAAACTGCATTTCGCCCGCCGGCGTCGCAAAGCGCAAGGTGCCATCGGCAGCCCAGCCCAGCCAGCGATGACGCACATGAAAATGCACGCCCTGTCCGCGCAGTCGGTGCAACCACGCACGTAACAGCGGCGCCGCCTTCATCTCCGTGGGAAAGACGCGGCCCGACGAGCCGACGAAAGTCGCGATGCCAAGCTCCGCAATCCACTCGCGCAGCGCTTGCGGGCCGAAAACTTCGAGCAGGGGACCGAGCGCTTCCTGGCGTTCGCCGTAGCGGCCGATGAAATCGGGCAGCGGCTCGGCATGGGTTATGTTCATGCCGCCCTTGCCAGCCATCAGGAACTTGCGGCCGAACGAAGGCATGGCATCGAAAATCACCACCTCCAGGCCGTCGCCCCTGGGGCCAGCCGCTTTTTCTGTGGTCGCAACAGCCAACTGCTCGGCCGCCATCAATCCGGCCGGCCCGCCACCAATGATGGCGACGCGCGGCATCAGGGCTGAACAGCCCCAGGCTTGGAAATTTTTTCCGGCACGGCGGCCACTGCTGGGGGGTCTTCCTCGTCAAGCGGCGTCACCGTCACCTCGACTTCGGGCTCGGCGCCGCCACCGCCGAGGATGATGCCGCGCAGCGGCGAGATGTCGGCGAAATCGCGGCCGATGGCGATGGTGATGTGCTCGGTGTCCGGCAGCAGGTTGTTGGTCGGATCGAAATCCACCCAGTCGCCAGCGAATCCCGGGGCATAGACCGCAACCCAGGCATGCGAGGCGTCGGCCCCGATCAGGCGCGGCTTGCCCGGCGGCGGCCTGGTCAGCAGGTAGCCGCTGACGTAACGCGCCGCAAGACCGAGCGCGCGCAGGCAGGCGATCATCAGGTGGGCGAAGTCCTGGCAGACGCCGCGTTTGTTTTCCAGCACTTCCATGATCGGCGTTGACACCGTCGTCGCTTCGGGATCGAACTTGAACTCCCGGAATATCTTGGCCATCAGCGCCTGCGCGCCGACCAGCACTGGCGTCCCGGGCGGGAAGCAGTCGGCGGCGTAATCCGCCAGTTCATGCTTGATGCGGACGTGGGCGCTCTCGAACAGAAAACGCATCGCATCGAGATCTTCAGGCAATGGCGCCTGTGCGTTGTAGGCCAGGCGTTCGCGAACCAGCTCCCAGGGCAGGGATTGATCAAGATCGACCGGCAGGTGCGGGCGCACGGCAATGGTCATCGCCGAGCGGATGAACAGCGCCTCGTGCGGCGAATGGAAGGCGACCCAGGTAACCGGATTGCCGAAGGCATCCTGCCCGTCGCGCCGCCAGGTCGGTTCGGGCACGATGTCGAGGCTCTGCGCCTCGACCTGCTGCCAGTCCAGTACGCGCGGCGAAAGATGAAGCTGCTGTTGCGACAGCGATACCGCGCTGCCATATTCGTAGCGCGTCTCATGCAGCACGTGATAGCGGATGGGGGTGCGATCCATGGTCAGAGCGCCATCGTCTGCCGGCTAACATCCGACACATGCGTGAAGAAGCGCATGCCCAGCCAGTCGGAATAGGCTTCCGCGGCACGATCAAGATCGGTCAGCAAGGCGGCCAGATCCTGGCAGGCCGAACAGTCGATGCACTGGTCGAAACGCTGACTTTCGTAACGCGCGAGATCGAAGGCGCGCAGGCGCTCGAGTGCCTCGGCCAGGCGCAGGTCGCCGGGTTCGCCGATGTCGGCCATGATCCGCTCGAAGTAGCGCACCAGTTCGCTGGCCTGGAAAACGACGCCATGCGGGTTGCTGTCGTCGAAGACCAGCAAGTCGATGACCGGCAGCAGCTCGGGCAGCCGTGAATAGCGGGAGCGATAGGTGATGATCGAGTCCGCCAGTTCGAGCAGCCAGTCGAGCGCACCGGCACCGCGGGCCGACGGCATGTGCAGGAAATTCGCCAGCGTCTGGGTAAGGAAGGTCAGTCGCTCCAGGCGGCGGCCAATCATCAGGAAACGCCAGCCATCGTCGCGCGTCATGTTGTCCATCGCAAAGCCGGTCAGCGACGAGGAAACGCCGAGCACGCGATCGAGGAAGGAAATCGCCTCGCTCAAGCGGGGATGGCGCTTCTGCGCGGCCTGCTGCTCGCGCTGCAGGCGGTTCAACGAATGCCAGTGATCAAGCGACAGGCGCTCGCGGACATGCCGCGCCGACCACATTACATTGTTGATCGTGCCAGCCAGGCTCCCCGCCTGCTCCGGGTCGTAAATGGCCGAAAGCAGCCCGTGCTCCCCGCCCTCCTTGACCTCGCCCTCTTCATCCGGGCCGGGCAGGATGTGCAGCAGTTCGGCAAGTTCCAGCGCCGAGTCGATGGCCGGCGTTCGCTGTCCGCCGGCTTCGACCAGGCGGCCGAGGGCAACGCGCAGCATGCGCGCACTGCCGTCGAAACGCTCCGAGTAGCGACCAAGCCAGTAAAGGTTCTCGACGACGCGCGAGGTCAGGTTGGCGCCGGCACGGACAATTTCACGCACCCCGAAAGAAGACTTGAGCATCGTGAAATCGCTGACCCGACCGTCAGTCAGCACCCATGCATCCTTGGACGAACCGCCGCGCTGCATCGAAATGATGCGCGCATTTGCCCCGGCCGAAACCCGCGCCAGGCCGCCGGGCATCACCGAATAGCCATCCGGCGTCGCCACCGCGTAGGCACGCAGGCCGACCGCGCGTGCCAGCAGGCGGCGCTCGTGCTCGCGGCTCCAGGTCGGCACCTGTGACAGTTCAACCAGTTCCTGCGCGACATAGGCATGCGGTCTTGCCTCGATGCGTTGCATCATCTCGGTTCGCGCCTCGCCCTGCAGTTCGTAGCCGAACACCGGGTCCATGTGCTGAGAAGGATAAGCCGGCTTGATGACCAGATCATCGAAATTCTCGCGCACGTAATCGAGCGCCGGCTTCTCGCCGCACCACCAGGTGCCCACCGATGGCATCGCCAGTTCCTCGCCCAGCAGTTCGCGGCAAATGGCCGGCAGAAAACCCATCAGCGCGCCGGAAGCAACCATGCCGCTGCCCAGCGCATTGGCAATGACGACGCGGCCGGCACGCGCAACATTGATCAATCCGGAGATGCCGAGCGCCGAATCGCCGCGCAATTCGAGCGGATCGCAATAGCTGTCGTCCTGCCGGCGCAGAATGACATGGACTCTTTTGAGACCGAGCAGTGTCTTCAGGTAAACCGTTTCACCGCGTACCGTAAGATCCTGACCTTCGACCAGCGGGTAACCAAGATAGCGCGCCAGATAGGCATGTTCGAAATAGGTTTCGTTATAGGGACCTGGCGTCAGCAGCACGACATGCGGTTGCTCGCCTTCATCGAGCGGCGCCAGCGCGGCGAGCCCATCCTGCTGGTCGCGGAAATAGTCGGCGATGTGCTGAACATGCAGTTTGCGGAACATCTCGGGAAACACGCGCGAGACGATCAGCCGGTTTTCCAGCGCATAGCCGGCTCCCGACGGCGCCTGCGTGCGGTCGGCAATGACCCACCAGCGGCCGTCCGGCGAACGCGCCAGATCGACCGCGTAATTGTGCAGCCAGACCCCGCCGGGCGGCTTGATGTCCTGACAGGGCCACAAATAGCCGTGCTGACCATAGACGAGCGCCGGCGGCAGCAAGCCTTCCGCCAACAGCCGCCGCTCGCCATAGAGATCGCCAAGCATGGCGTTGAGCAGCCTTGCACGCTGGGCCACGGCGGCAGAAAGCTCCGCCCATTCATCGTGCGGAATGATCAGCGGCAGCGGATCCAGTGCCCACGGCCGGTCTGAACCCTTGGCATCGGCGTAGACGTTGTAGGTAACCCCGTTTTCCTGAATTCGCCGGTCGACGAACTCGAGCCGCTCCAGCATTTCGTCCGGCGCCAGCGAATCGAGACGATCAAAGAATTTCTGCCAATGCGGCCGCGTTTCTCCCTCGCCCGACAACATTTCGTCGTAACGGCGGGGGCTGCGCGGATAGATCGCGAGAAGGGGACTGGCCATGGGCGCCTGCTACACAAAAAAGCGGACCGCGGGCGGCCCGGACCGCGCGGCCGTCAGGCCGCGCCTTCATCTTCAGGTGTTAAAACCGGCGCAAGTCTAGCGTAAACGGATGTTCGGCGCTGACCTCCGGCGGCGCCACCTGCATCTTGCCGGGCGTATGGCCGAATCGGAAGAAGCGTGCCAGACGCCTGCTCTCGGCCTCGAAGGCATTGACCGGGAAGGTGTCGAAGCTGCGCCCGCCGGGGTGCGTCACGTGATACTGACAGCCACCCAGCGAACGCTGCATCCAGGTATCGACGAGGTCGAATACCAGCGGCGCATGGACGCCGATGGTCGGATGCAGGCACGACTCTGGCTGCCAGGCGCGGTAGCGCACGCCGGCAACCAGTTCGCCGTTGGTGCCGGTTTTCTGCAGCGGCACCGGTACGCCATTACAGGTCAGTACGTAACGGTCGGGCGCCATGCCCCTGATCTTGACCTGCACCCGCTCGACCGAGGAATCGACATAACGCACGGCGCCGCCGGCCGCCCCTTCCTCGCCCATGACATGCCAAGGCTCCAGCGCGTGACGCAGCTCGAATTCCATTCCCCTGACCGCGAAATCGCCGTATTTGGGAAAGCGGAACTCGAAGTGCGGCGCAAACCATTCCGCCTTGATCGGGAAGCCGGCCACCTGCATTTCGTCGATGACATCGCGGAAATCCTGCTCGACGTAATACGGCAACATGAAGCGGTCGTGCAGTTCGGTACCCCAGCGGGTCAGGCGCGTCGGCACGTAAGGTTCATCCCAGAAGCGGGCGATCATGGCGCGCAGCAGCAATTGCTGGGTCAGCGACATGCGGGCATGCGGCGGCATCTCGAAGGCACGCAACTCGAGCAGGCCGAGGCGGCCGGTCGGGCCATCCGGCGAGAACAGCTTGTCGATGCAAAATTCCGAACGATGCGTATTACCGGTGACGTCGGTCAGCAGGTTGCGCAGCACGCGGTTGACCAGCCATGGCGGGATGTATTCGCCGAGCGGCGGAATCTGAGCGAAGGCAATTTCAAGCTCGTAGAGGCTGTCGTTGCGCGCTTCGTTGACGCGCGGCGCCTGGCTGGTCGGCCCGATGAACAGGCCCGAGAACAGGTAGGAAAGGCTCGGGTGGTTGTGCCAGTAGGCGATCAGGCTGCGCAGCAGGTCAGGGCGGCGCAGGAAGGGCGAATCTTTCGGCGTCGCACCGCCAAGTACGAAGTGGTTGCCGCCACCGGTGCCGGTGTGGCGGCCGTCAACCATGAATTTTTCGCTGGTCAGCCGCGAAAGATGCGCCATGTCGTAGAGGTGAGTAGTCTGATCGACCAGTTGATCCCAGTTCTTCGCCGGATGAACATTAACCTCGATGACACCCGGATCGGGCGTAACGCGGAAGTTGGTCAGGCGCTGGTCACCCGGCGGCTCGTATCCTTCCATGATGATCGGCAGATCGAGCTCCGTTGCGGTCAACTCGACGGCGGAGACCAATTCCAGATAATCATCAAGCGTCTCGGTTGGCGGCATGAAGATGTAGAGCCTGCCCTGGCGCGCCTCGGCCGACATCGCCCGACGGCTGACCCAGGCTGCCGATTCCTTGGCTCCGGGTACCGTATCGGGCGCCTTGCCGCGCCTGCCAGCAGTATCGGCACCACTCGCGGAGCCACCCGTTGCGGCGACAGTCGCGGGCGGCAGCGCTGACCACGCCGCAGTTTGACGAACGATTTCGGCATGACCGCGCAATGGTGCGCTCGCCTGCGACGGGTCGGGCGGATTGACGTAGGGATAGTCACTTTCCGCGGTCCACGGCTGCGAATCGAGCGGCAGCCGGTAGCCCAGCGCCGAATCGCCGGGGAACAGGTAGCAACGTACCGCGCGCAGGAACCACGGGCCGGTCTGCCACTGCTTCCGCTCGTTCTTGACGACGGGCAAGACATGGCCGACGGTATGGGTCAGGCCTTGGGTGAAGACTTTCATCAGGCGCTCACGTTCGAGCGAATCTTCAAGGCGCGAGTCGAAAGGATCGACATTTCCCGGCAGGCGGCGCTCGCGCCACAGGTAGTAATAGGCATCCTCGAAAGCCGGGAAGACGTATTTCGGATCGAGCGCCAGCTTCTCGGCGACGCGCTTCATGAAGCGTTCGGAGTGCTCGCTGGTCATGCCGTAATCACGCTTCTCGTCGGCATAGAGCGCCGGAGAACCCCAGATCGGCTCGCCGTCCTTGCGCCAGAAGCAGTTGAGGCTCCAGCGCGGCAGTTGCTCGCCGGGATACCATTTGCCCTGACCGAAGTGCATCAGGCCATTCGGCGCATAGCGCTCGCGCAGGCGATGGAAGAGTTCCGCGGCGTATATCCGCTTGGTCGGGCCGAGCGCGGCGGTGTTCCATTCGGCACCATCCGGGTCGTTGACCGCGACGAAGGTCGGTTCGCCGCCCTGGGTCAGGCGGACATCGAGTTCCTGCAAAGTTTCGTCGATCTGGTGCCCAAGGCCCTCGATCTCGCGCCATTGTTCGTCGGAATAGGGCTTGGTGACGCGCGGCGCCTCCCAGATTCGGGTGACCTGCATGTGGTGCTCGAAGGTCGTCTCGCACTTTTCGATGCCGCCGGTCACCGGCGCGGCCGAGGCGGGCTGCGGCGTACAGGCGAGCGGAATGTGGCCTTCGCCGGCGAACAGGCCGGAAGTCGGATCAAGGCCGATCCACCCCGCCCCAGGCAGATAGACCTCGGTCCACGCATGGAGATCGGTGAAATCTGCCTCCGGCCCCGAAGGACCGTCGAGCGACTTGACGTCCGCGGTCAACTGGATCAGATAGCCGGAAACGAAGCGCGAGGCCAAGCCAAGGTGGCGCAGGACCTGGACCAGCAGCCAGGCCGAGTCGCGGCAGGAGCCGGAACGCTTCCTCAGTGTTTCTTCCGGTGTCTGCACCCCGGGTTCCATGCGGATCGTATAGCTGATGTCCTTTTGCAACTGGGCGTTTAGCGCAACCAGGAAATCGACGCTGCGTGTCTTTTCCAGAGAAATGCCATCGACGTATTTCTGGAACAGCGGAGTTGCCGGAAGTTTGAAGAGATAAGGCGCCAGTTCGTGGCGCTCCCACGCTTCGTAGGTGAAGGGAATCTTCTCCGCATGCGGCTCAAGGAAAAAATCGAAGGGATTGATGACCGACATCTCGGCCACCAGGTCCACCTCGACGCGGAATTCGCGCGTCTTTTCGGGAAAAACCAGCCGCGCCAGATAGTTGCCCTGCGGGTCCTGCTGCCAGTTGACGAAATGCTCAGCCGGGCCGACCTTCAGCGAATAGGAAAGGATGCGCGTGCGCGAGTGGGGACACGGGCGCAACCGGACAACCTGCGGCCCGAGAGTGACCAGGCGGTCATAGGAATAATGGGTGACGTGATTCAGTGCAACGTGGATGGACAAGGTTCTGCTCCGCTAAGGTCAAGCCGCTTCGGTCATTGGCACGAGGAAATCCCGGCTGATGCCATCGCCCAGCATGTAGATGCGATCCATGAAATCGGTCAGCCATTCGTGCAGGCCGTGATTGAGAATGTCTTCGACCCGCGCATAGTGCAACTGCGCATGGAGCTGCCCGGCCTGACGAAGGGTTTCGCTGGATTGCCCGTTGGCGACGAAACCGAGGTTCTTGACCACACCGTTGATGCAGAAATGCAGCGAACGCGGCATGCCCGTGCGCAGGATCAGCAATTCGGCGACCCGTTCCGGCGTGATGGCATCGCGATAAGCCCGGCGATAGACTTCGAAGGCGGACACCGAGCGCAACAGCGCGCCCCACTCGTAGAAATCGGTCGCACCTTCATCACCATGCGGGCGCAGGACGTGGAATTTGAAGTCAAGAATGCGCGCCGTGTTGTCGGCTCTTTCGAGAAGGGTACCAAGGCGGATGAAATGGAAGACCTCATCCTGCAGCAGGGTGCCGAGTGTCGTACCGCGCGACAGCGAGGAACGCATCTTGACCCACTCGAAGAACTCGCCGATGCCGGCATTCTTGATCTGCTCGAAGGTCCGCTCGCGGGTTTCGAGCCAGGTCGAATTCATCGTCTCCCACATTTCTGAAGTCACCGTACCGCGCACGGCGTGGGCGTTTTCGCGGGCCAGGCGCAGGCAGTTGTAGATAGACGCATGGTTGAGCGGGTCGCTGACCATGAATTTCAACACGTTTTCGGCGTTGACCGCGGGATAGCGCAAGGCGAAATCTTCTTCGAGACTATTCAGGGCGATGACGGCATTCCAGTTCTGGTTCGCCGCCTCCAGCGATTGCGGCACAAGCGACATTTGCCAGGTCACATCGAGCAGGCGGGCCAGGCTTTCGGCCCGCTCCATGGAACGGGCCATCCAGAACAGGTGGTCGGCAGTACGGGATAGCATGATCAGTCCTCCAGAATCCAGGTATCTTTGGTGCCACCGCCCTGCGACGAATTGACGACCAGCGAGCCCTCGGTCAGCGCGACCCGGGTCAGCCCGCCCGGCGCCATGGAGACGCCCTCTCCCGACGACAGTACGAAGGGCCGTAGGTCGAGGTGGCGCGGCGCGATGCCCTCGTCGACAAAGGTCGGGCAGTTGGACAGGGCCAGCGTCGGCTGGGCGATGTAGCCATCGGGCTTGGCGGTCAGCAACTGGCGGAAATGCTCGATCTGCTCCTTGCTCGCCGCCGGCCCAACCAGCATGCCATAGCCGCCGGCGCCGTGCACTTCCTTGACCACCAGTTCAGCCAGATGGTCGAGCACGAATTTCAGGTCGTCGGGCTTGCGGCACATGTAGGTCGGCACGTTGTTCAGGATCGGTTCTTCGCCAAGGTAGAAACGAATCATGTCCGGCACATACGGGTAGATCGACTTGTCGTCGGCGACCCCGGTGCCGATCGCGTTGGCGAGCGTCACATTGCCGGCCTGGTAGGCGCGGAGAATGCCCGGCACGCCGAGCGCCGAATCCGCACGGAAAGCCTGCGGATCGAGAAAATCGTCGTCGATGCGGCGATAGATGACGTCGACGCGTTGCGGCCCCTGCGTCGTACGCATGTAAACCACCTCGTCCTTGACAAAAAGATCGCGCCCTTCGACCAGTTCGACACCCATCTGCTGGGCGAGGAAGGTGTGCTCGAAATAGGCGCTGTTGTAGGCGCCCGGCGTCAGCACGACGACGGTGGGATTGCTGACTCCCTTGGGCGACACGGCACGCAGTTTCTCAAGCAGCAGGTCCGGGTAATGCTGGACCGGCGCCACCTTGTGCCGGGCGAACAGTTCGGGGAACAGGCGCATCATCATCTTGCGGTTTTCCAGCATGTATGAAACGCCGGAGGGGACGCGCAGGTTATCTTCGAGCACGTAGAACTCGCCTGCCCCGGCGCGGACGATATCGACGCCGGCGATGTGGGCGTAGATCTGCCCGGGTAGATCGACTCCCTGCATGACAGGCCGGTACTGCGTATTGTTGAGCACCTGCGTTGCCGGAATCTTGCCGGCCTTGAGGATTTCCTGATCGTGATAAACATCGTGCAGGAACATGTTCAGCGCCTTCACGCGCTGGCGCAGTCCGGCCTGCATCATCTTCCATTCGGCCGCAGGGATGATGCGGGGAATGATGTCGAAAGGAATCAGGCGCTCCTTACCCGACTCCTCGCCGTAGACGGCGAAGGTTATGCCGACGCGATGAAACGCGAGGTCGGCTTCAGCGCGCTTACGGGCGATGCGCGCCGGCGGGGTTTCCTTGAGCCACTCATCGTAGCCTCGGTAATGCGATCGGACGCCGCCTTTGGCGTCAATCATTTCGTTATAGAAGTTCATGGTGGACTCGTCGCTGAGAATGCTCTCGACTCAATTAAGCAGGTTTCGCGCCATCGATAACAAATGCGAAAAAACATGGAGTTAAAAATCCTGCCCTGAGTATAGCGCCCCAATACTGTGCATCGATTTTCAACATGGTGCAAACATTTACAAGGGCTACCGCTGCCAAATCGGGATAGGGGCGGCCAGATTACCTGACCGACCCCTCCCACACCACCCGGCATGCGGGTCCGCACCGGGCGGTTGGAATAGTTGAGGTCGAAGCGCAGGCATGAGTTCCGGCGTATCGCCTGAAGTTACGTATCTCTGATACGCCGGATTTGGTTTCTCGCTGCCGTAGTGAGTCGGGCTTCACCCTTGTCACCGTACCGGCGAGCTTCGCGATCGCGAACATCTGAGACAATCCATCTCCGAGAACCAGAGGGCTTCTTCTCCTATTCCTTTGGCCCTTCGCCCCATACAGGCAGCTACTATGGCCGCTGCTAATGGGATGGTCGCCCCTACCCGAAACGGCATCTAAAGTGCCAAAGTGTGGCGAATGGAAATTCCCACTAAGCGAGAGAGGCGACCGAGATGAAGATTACGACGATTGGTATCGATCTGGCAAAGAACGTGTTCCAGGTGCATGGCGTGGACGAGCGCGGTAAGACAGTGTTGAAGAAGCAGTTGAAGCGAGAGCAGATGGCACCCTTTTTCGCCAATCTGGTGCCTTGCCTGATCGGCATGGAGGCCTGCGGCAGCGCCCACTTCTGGGCCCACAAGCTGCAAAGACTCGGGCACACCGTCAAGCTCATGGCACCGCAGTTCGTGAAGCCGTACGTGAAGAGTAACAAGAACGATGCGGCGGATGCGGAAGCAATCTGCGAAGCGGTGAGCCGACCGAATATGCGCTTCGTGCCGATCAAAAATAGCGAACAGCAGGCAGTGCTAGCGCTGCACCGGGCACGACAAGGCTTCGTCAAGGCGAGGACAGCACAGGCCAACCAGATTCGGGGACTGCTCGCTGAACACGGGATCATCATCCCTCAGGGCATTGGGCACATCGCCAAGCGCCTGCCGGAGATACTCGAGGATGGCGAGAACGATTTGCCGGGCACCTTCCGTCACTTGATCGAGCGCCTCGGTGACCACCTCAAGGAACTCGACCGGCAGGTCCAGGAACTGGAAGTGCAGATCCAGATTTGGCACAGGGAGAATGCGGCCAGTAAAAAGTTGGCGCAGATTCCCGGCATTGGCCCGATCACGGCGAGTGCCCTGGTGGCCTCGATTGGCAATGCGAGAAACTTCGAGAATGGCCGGCAACTGGCGGCCTGGCTGGGCATCGTGCCGCGGCAGAATTCCAGCGGCGGCAAGCAGACCCTGCTCGGCATCAGCAAACGGGGCGATACCTATCTGCGTACCTTGTTGATTCATGGGGCACGGGCCGTGATCCGGGTGGCCGAGCGTAAAGCCCAGCATGCCGGTAGCTGGCTGGCGGGGGTCATGGAACGACGGAACAAAAATGTGGCGTCGGTGGCGCTGGCGAACAAGAATGCCCGCATCGTTTGGGCGTTGCTGGCGCATGACCGGAACTATGAAGACGATTATCGATCGGCGGCATGAACACGGGTTATCCACCGTGCCGCTGGCCTACGGTCTAGAAGGGACCTTCGGCCACCAGCCCCGTGGATAACCCTGCAGGATAGCAACACAACGGCAACAAACTTCAAGGAGAACTACCGATTGCACAGGCAATCATGACGTGATGGCAAGACAGGTCAGACCGTGGCCGGCAAAGCCCGTAGAAGTCAGGGCACTTTAAGTGCGTTCTGCTGATTGAGGTGCCGGCCAGCGAATTCCATCAGGGACAGAGGCTGTAGCCTCGATCAAAGTCCGGATCTATGGCTGCAATCTCCACCTTTCTTCCGTCATCGATTGAGGGCTTGGCAAACCGGGGGCGACCATCTATGACTTTCCGCAGCGGCGAAGAGATGCGTAGCATCGACCGCCCTGCTGCGCACGGCTTGCCGCTCTCGCTCCGTGTTTCCACGTCGGCCTTTCAGCCATGAGGCGAGATCTCCCCAGGTAAGAACGCGATCCTTCACCGCACAACCGCCGGATTTACGCCACCTCAGCTTTGACCACAACGGCTTCGCGGTTCATTGCCCGCTCGCCCTGCTCGGCACCGCCTTCTATCCGGTTCTTGTCCATCGGCTCGCGGTTTCGCTCCACGCTTCCTTCCCACACTCGGTCGCCCTCATGCAGTTGCGCTTCGCTTCGTTTGCTGTGGCCAACTTACGGGAGGACTTCCACCTCCAAGATCGCGCCCATGCTGGGCGCACAATAAAAAACCCGCCGGATCACTCCGGCGGGTTTCGATAGTTTGAAACGGGAAGTGATCAGGCGCGTTCGAAAATGACTGCGATGCCTTGACCACCACCGATACACATCGTGACCAGGCAGTACTTGCCGCCGACACGCTCCAGTTCATAGAGCGCCTTGGTGGCGATGAAGGCGCCCGAACAGCCGACCGGGTGGCCAAGAGCGATGGCGCCGCCGTTCGGGTTGGTCTTGGCCGGATCGAGGCCGAGCACCTTGGACACGGTCAGCGCCTGTGCGGCAAAGGCTTCGTTCGACTCGATGACGTCCATCTGGTCCAGCGTCATGCCAGCCTTCTTGAGTGCCAACTTGGTCGCGGGGATCGGGCCTTCGCCCATGATGTCGTTCGGCACGCCGGCCACAGCGTAGGAGACGATGCGGGCCATCGCCTTGTGGCCTGCCTTGGCGGCCACGTCGGCGGCAGCCAGCACGAAGAAGGCCGCGCCGTCGTTGATGCCTGAGGCGTTACCTGCGGTAACCGTGCCATCCTTTTTGAACGCCGGCTTCATCTTGGCCAGCGTTTCCATGGTGGTGCCACGCTTGACGTGCTCGTCGGTATCGAAAACCACTTCGCCCTTGCGCGTCTGCTTGACGATCGGGATGATCTGCGACTTGAAGTGGCCGGCATCGATGGCCGCTGCGGCACGGCGCTGCGATTCGACCGCGAGGGCATCCTGCTGCTCGCGCGTGAAGCCGTGCTTGGCGGCCAGATTCTCGGCGGTGATGCCCATGTGGCCGACGCCGAACGGGTCAGTCAGCACGGCGACCATGGAATCGATCGCCTTGGTGTCGCCCATGCGCGCGCCGGAACGCAGCGCCGGCAGCATGTAGGCGGCCTTGGACATGACTTCGACGCCGCCGCCAATACCGTAATCGGCATCGCTCAGCATGATGTTCTGGGCCGTGGTGACGATACCTTGCAGGCCGGAGGCGCACAGGCGGGAGACCTGCATGGCGACCGACTCCATTGGCAGGCCGGCCTGGATCGAGGCGACGCGTGAGGCGTAGGCATAACGGGAATCGGTCGGCATCGTCGTGCCGACGGTGACGTAATTGATCTGTTGCGGATCGACCTTGGAGCGGGCGACCGCTTCCTTCATGACGATGCCAGCCAGTTCGCTGGTATCGAAATCAGCCAGCGCGCCGCCAAAGGTACCGATCGGGGAACGGACTGCGCTCAAAACGACAACTTCTCTGCTCATATTTTTCTCCTGATTAAAAACGACTCAGCCCGCCAGACTGGCAAGCCCCAACAAAAGCAACAAAATCATCCACAGCACCGTCGCCCGCCAGACGAGTCCGACGGCGCTTTGCAGGAAATCGATACCCGCTGGCTCACCGAGACCCAGCGCCACACCTTCGCCCGCCTCCGCACCCTCGGCCAGCGGCAGGCCGAGCTGGACACCCAGCGCGCCGGCACCGCCGGCCAGCACGATACCGGCATTGCGATCAGGCCAACGGGCTGACTGCGTCCTCCAGCAATACAGTGCATCCTCGAAATCTCCGACGATTGCGAAGGCGGCCGCCGTCGCACGCGCCGGCAACCAGTCGATGATACTGAAAACCCGCGCCGAAAAGGTCGGAAAATCATTGCGCTCTTCGGAAACTCCCGCTTGCCAGCGCGCCTTGATCACCGCCGCCATCCGGTACAGCACCGCACCCGACGGTCCCGGCAACAACACGAAGCAAAGAATAATCGCAAAAACATGGCGATGCGCTGAGACCAACCCGGTTTCGATCGCCAGGCGAGCGATGTCCTGCGAACCAAGGCCGTCGGCCGAACGTCCCCGCCATTCGCCGAGCAGTTGCCGGGCGCGCGGCAAGTCATCCATGCGCAGGGCGAGGTCGATTTCGTTGTAGTAATGACTGAACTGGCGGAATCCCAGCGTCAGGTAAAGGAGACCCGCATTGAACAGCCAGCCGAGCAGCGGGCTAAGCGAAAAAATGAATCCGTAGATGACGGCAACCAGAACCACCGGTGCAAGTACCGCGAGGCACCAGGCAATAACGCCCTGCCGGTATTCGCCGGCATCGAAACGCGACCGGACGAAGTCCGCCCAAGCGAAAAGAGGCTCCTCCACGACGCGGCGGTAGTGCAGTGGCTTCAACTGCTCGATGAGAAAAACCGCGATCAGCGAGAAAAAACTCATTGGGGACCGGAAAGATTGCCGTATTCGGCTTATTTTCTTCTGCTAAACCGTAAAGATACCACAAGCTCAGGCCGCGCACCGCGCGAGGCGCTCGCTCAGCGCGCGAATCATGCCTGCCGTCGCGCCCCAAATAAAGTAATCTCCGTAGGGCATGGCGAAAAAATGGCGCAAGGCGCCACGGTAATGCAGCGCGTGGCGCTGATGGTTGGCCGGATTGAGCAGGAAAGAGAGCGGTATCTCGAACGCTTCCGCCACCTCGAAGGGATCGAGTATGAGTTCGAACGGCGGCCTGACCAGCGCGACCACCGGCGTCACCCGAAACCCGGTGCCGGTCCGGTATTCCGGGAGATAGCCGAGAATATCGATCTGCGTGCGCGGCAGCCCGATCTCTTCCTCGGTCTCGCGCAGTGCCGTGTGAAGCGGCGAGGCATCCGCGGCCTCGACGCGCCCGCCGGGAAAAGCAATCTGCCCGGCATGATCACGCAAATGCGCAGTGCGCTGGGTCAGCAGGACCGTCTGTCCATCGTCGCGCAAGACGATGGGAAAGAGAACAGCAGCGGGGGTCAGCGGCAAATCCTCGCCGCCTTCCTCCTGCACGAAATTGCCACCCTCGGGTTCGCTCAGCAGGCTCGCCCGCAGATGATCGAGATCGACGTTCATGCCGCTCCGGCGTCGTCCTCGATCTCCACCTGCACAGCCGATAGCGCATCCTGCAGGGTTTCTTCGGACAGGCAGTTTAGCGACGTCGCGACCATGTCGGCGGCCTCTATCGCACCGACCGGCAGCCGCTTGCTGTCGAGGCCGGCGATCAGCGCCGCCGAGGCGCCGACCACGCGCAAAATGTCCTGCCGCTCGCCCATCAGCATTTCGACTTCGCGCCGCAGCATGGCAATTTCCTGGTCGCGGTGTGGCATGTCATTCTCCCTAGAAGCGTTTTTTGAGTGTCATCGTACTGCCGTCGCGCTGCATTTCCATCCGGTTGAGAAAACTCATGCCAAGCAGCGCCATGGGCATCTCCGTCTGGTGGATCAGCGCATCCACATTGTGCAGCGTCACGTCACCAATGCGCACCGTATTGAGCTGGACCTTGCTCACCACGCCCTGCCCGTTGGCGGTCTGCGTCAGGCCCTTCTGGCCGCGCTCGAAATCCAGCCCCATCCGGCGCGCGTCGCCGGCTCCGAGCGAGATCATCGTCGCCCCGGTATCGACCAGAAAACGGACGGAAACGCCGTTGACCGTGCCGGTCGTATAGAAATGTCCCTGATTGTCCGCCGTCATGACGATCTTGCCGCCACCATCCGCCTCCGCGCCGCCGACGGCATGCTGGCCGATACGCAGCGGGCGCTTCTTGCTGCCGATTTCGACGACCACCTGACCGCCCTGAACGGAAATCACCTTGACCCCGGCGAGCGACTGACCGACAGCGACCGCCTGCGGTTCGCCGCCATCGACGACCAGCAGCGCCCGGCTGCCGAGAATGCCGGCGAGGCCAACCTCCTGGGCGCCGGCGACGCCCGAAACCAAACCCAGCGCGAACGCGAAGGACGTAAAATGCCGTGTCAACTTCCCCCTTATCTTTCCAGTCATGCTCCCTGTCGCCATTTTTCGCCACACTCCCACCGAAGTTCCGGGCTATTTTGCCATATTCCTTGAGCAGCACGGGATTCCATGGCGCCTGATCGCCATCGACGCCGGCGAACCGCTGCCCGTTACGGTCGACGGCTTTTCCGGCCTCTGTTTCATGGGCGGACCGATGAGCGTCAATGATCCGCTGCCGTGGATCGAAGCGATCTGCGCGCTGATTCGCGACGCCGTGGCAAAAGACGTACCGGTCATCGGCCATTGTCTCGGCGGACAACTGATGAGCAAGGCGCTGGGCGGCACGGTGACGCGGAACCCGGTCAAGGAAATCGGCTGGGGCAAGGTGGCTGGCGCAGACAGCGCACCCGCCCGGGCATGGCTTGGGCCTTATGCCGGAAAATCGTGCACGGTGTTCCAATGGCACGGCGAGACCTTCAGCATCCCGTCCGGCGCCACCCGCCTGTCCTCCAACGTGCATTGCAACAACCAGATGTTCGCCCTCGGCCCGCATCTCGCCATGCAGTGCCATGTCGAAATGACACCCGAGATGATCGCCACCTGGTGCGGCCAATGGTCCGCCGAAGCAGCGGCCGTAGCCGACCAGGCCAGCGTCCAGACCCCTGCGGAAATGTTGGGCGGAATCGGTGAGCGTCTGCCGGTCATGCGTCAGTTGTCTGAACAGCTCTATGCGGTGTGGATCAAGGGGTTGGTGCGCTAATCCGGAAAATCGAGGTAGTGGTACTGTTGCGGTTGACCTTGTTTTTTAGCCTATTTTTACTAGAAAGAGACTAGAAAACGACATTGACGACAAACAGGAGGAAATGATGCTTTCGATGCAGGACGTTCTTGATTACTGCGACCTCGACCGTGGCGAAATCGAGGCTGTGGCTGAACACGAACACATTCCGGTGACCATCGCCGCAGAGTTGGGAGAAACCCTGCTGAGTTCGCCCGACGGCGTCTTCCAACTACACGAGATGATCATCGAGAACATGCAGCACGCGCTGGATGGCGGCAGGTTTGAGCACGTCAGGGAGCTTTCCGAAACCTACCGGCACCTGCAACGGACCCACCCATTACCCGGTTGAACCCGGACCTTAAGCGTCTCGCGTCTGGGGGCCGAAGCCGTGTTCCGCCGCATAGAGCGCAACCTGGACGCGGCTGGTCATGTTCAGCTTTTTGAAAATGTTTTGCACGTGAATCTTGACCGTGCTTTCGGCAAGATCGAGGTTGCGTGCAATTTCCTTGTTGCTTTGGCCATGAGCGAGACAAGTCAGGATGTCGCGTTCGCGCGGTGAAAATTTGTCGCGAATGGCGGGCACTTGCATTGCCTTCGGTTGCTCTCGCACCCCCTGTATCAGTTTGGCCGTCATCTGCGGTGACACCACCGAGTCGCCCTGCGCGGCGCGGCGGACGGCGTCAAGCAGCGCATCCATCTCGATATTCTTGAGCAGGTAACCGCTGGCCCCGGCACGCAAGGCTTCCATCAGGTCCTGCGCATCTTCGGAAACGGTAAGCATGAGCACCCGCACGCCGGGCACTTCCTCGACCATGACCTTGACTGCCTCAAGCCCGCTAATTCCAGGCATGTGCAGATCGAGCAGCACCACATCCGGCTTCAGTGAGCGCGCGCGCTTGATGCCTTCCAGTCCGTCATTCGCCTCGTCGAGCACCTCAAAGTCCTCGTGGCGCCGCAACAGGGACTTTACGCCGCTACGGAACAGGACATGGTCATCGACCAGCAAGACACGGATTTTCTTAGTCATTTCAAACCACCTTTGCTTGTTTTCCCGGCAGGACAAGGCACACCAGTGCGCCCTTGCCTGGTTCCGAGGTAATGAGACACTCGCCGCCTACGCGCTGCGCCCGCTCGCGCATGATCTGCAACCCGACATGGTGATCGGAGTGCGCCTTGGGCTCGTTGACCGGATCGAAGCCGCCACCATCGTCAACCACCCGGATTTCAAGCCCTTCGCGCGAACGCTGAACCGTCACCCCGACCCGGCTGGCATGCGCATGCTTGCGAATGTTGGACAACGCCTCCTGAACGATGTGCATGATCTGGATTTCGTCTGTCGGATCGAGCGGTGGGCCGTTGCCGTGGTGCTCGAAATCGGTGGCGATGCCGGTTTGTCCCTCGAACTTCTCGAGCGCCGCGACAATGGCCGAATCGAGGTCGGACTGGTGCACCCGGGTACGAAAATGGACCAGCAATTCGCGCACATGGTCGTAACTGTCCTGCACGCCCTCGCGCAGCTGTCCGGCGGTCTGCATCGCCTCGTCGCTGCGCCCCTTGCGCAGCGAATCCTGCAGCAGCTGGACCTGAATGTTCAGGAAGGCCAGGCCCTGGGCGATCGAGTCATGCAGGTCCTGCGCCAGCAGATTGCGCTCTTCCGAAACCGCGAGTTCCTTCTCCCGCGAGCGCAGGCGCTGGTTTTCGATGGCGACGCCGAGATGCTGCCCCAGCGTTTCCAGCAGATGGACTTCCTGCTCGGAAATCCGCCGGGACTCGCGAAAATAAAGGTTGAATACACCAACCTGCTGCCGGTCATAACGGACGTTGAAGGCGGACGATGTCGCGAAACCCTCGCGGATGCAGGTTCGCAATTTCATGCCCGGCGGCGGGTTGACCGTAGCGAACGAGATCGGCACGCCGGTCTCGATGACCTCGCCGCACAGGCAGTCGTCACAACGCATCTCCGATTCGGCCGCAATGAACTCCTCGGACAAGCCTTCGTGCGTCATCAGGTAGAGTCGCTCGGTATCGGCGGCATAGAGGCGGATGGCGCCGGCATCCGCCCCCAGCGCGGCGCGGATGCGGCCAAGGAAACCCTGGCAGAGCACTTCGAGCGGCGCCGCCTCACCGAGGAAGGCGGCGATTTCGTAAAGGATGCCCAATTCCTGATTGCGCTCACCCAGGCTGCGGGTCTTCGCCTCGACCCGCTCCTCCAGCGTGGCGTAGGCGGCCTGGAGATGCTCCGCCATCTGGTTGAAACCTTGCGCCAGTCCGCCAAACTCGTTATCGCTCTTGACCGGAACACGCACCCCGAGATCGTTGCTGCCCATGCGCCGGATGCCGGCGTGCAATTCGTTGACCGGCTGGATCACCAGACGCATGAAAAACCGGACCAGAATTACGGTACCCAGCGCCGCGAGAAGAACCAGTACCGCCTGGACGGAACGCAGCAGATTGGTGCTTTCTGCGTAGCTGTGCTCCATGGCCAGCACCAGGTCGTTGATATCGCCGACAAAATCCTCGAGTTCCCCGTCGAAGCGTTCAAGTACCGCCGCCCGCTGTTCCTGCCGGGTGCTCAGGAATTCGGCGACTATCGGGCGCGCCATGTCGCGCCACGACGCCTCGACAGCCAGCAGTTTCTCCTCGACTTCGGGATCGCGCGGTGGTGCCAGCGGCCGCGCCGGATCGCCATGCCTCAGGTCAAGCAGCACGCGATCGAAACGGGCAAGCTCTTCCTGCAGGCTACCGGCAAGAGCGGCGGCGTCGGGCTGCCTGGTGAGGCCGCGCGACATCAGGTGTGCCATCCGATAGGTGCGCATGCGCTGGCTGCCGGCGTCGTTGATCGCTGCCGCCACTCCTTCAAGTTGCCAGGAAAGGTAGAGCGTCATGGCGATCGCCGACAGCGCGACGAGAAAGAACACGAAAAGCATCCCGATGATCTTGCGGGACAACTTGCCAGACATGACCAAAATCAACGCCTCTTAAAAATCATGGTCCGCACCTTAGCGCCATGTTCCGGAAAAATTCAAGTGCATGAATCAAAGGGCGGAATTTACGCCAAACGGACGCCGCGCCAATCACCCGCCGAGGCCAACCCGCTGCATTCTGCGCCAAAGCGTCGTCCGGTCGATGCCGAGCAGCTGGGCTGCAATCGCCTTGCTGCCGCGCGCCTTCTTGAGCGCAGCCAGAAGTTCGGCACGCATGGGGTTGACCTCCCCCTCGGTTCCCGCACCCTGTTCGGCATCCGTGGCGCGCTGGTTTAGCGCAGGCAGGTCAGGCATTTCATGACTGTAGAAGAGGATGTCCTGCGGCAGGCTTTCGACCTCGACCACGCCGTTTTCAGCGCAAATGACGCTGTGTTCGACCGCGTTCGACAACTCTCGAATATTGCCCGGCCACGGGTAGTTCATCAGCGCCTGCCACGCCCCCTTGCTGAATTTGACGTCGGCTTTCTGGCCGCGCGCTACCAGATCCTCGAGAAAATGCTGGATCAGCACCGGAATATCGCCGACCCGATCACGCAACGGCGGAATCAACAGCGGGATCACGGCGACGCGATAATAGAGATCGCCACGGAAGCGGCCGTGATCGACAGCATCGCGCAGATTGATGTTGGAGGCACTGATGAAGCGCGTATTGACGGCGACGGTCTCGCTCGAGCCAACCATGTGGAAGCGGCGTTCCTCAATGGCATGCAGCAACTTGGCCTGCAAATGGATCGGAATCTCGCCGATCTCGTCGAGAAAAAGCGTACCATCGTTGGCCGCCAAAAACTTGCCGCGCGCACGGTCGACCGCACCAGTAAAGGCGCCCTTGGCGTGACCGAAGAATTCCGACTCCATCAACGTTTCGGGTATGGCCGCACAGTTCACCTCGACGAAGGGTTGACCCGAGCGCCAGCTTTCCTGATGAATCAAACGGGCAATACAACTCTTTCCCGTACCCGACTCACCCTGCAGGAGGACAGACGCATCGGATGCGGCAATCTGCCGGGCCCGCTCGAACAGGCGCATCATTTCCGGGCTGCTGGTTTTCAGGCCGCAGATACCCGGTGTCTGCAAGGTCGCTTCGAGGCGGCGGCGTGGACTGACGTCGCGTACCACGATGACCCGCACCTCGCTCTTCCGGTTGCCGGGAAACATTCGGCGGACGGTGATCTCGAGAAAACGCACGGTCGCCCCGGAAGTCACCTTCTCTTCGAAACGCATCGCCCGGTCACTGGCAGCCGCTATGCCGTACTGGCTCCCGGCGTCGAAAGCGGCGCGGTTCATTCGCCGGTTCCAGTTGATCTCTCCGAGGTCGCTCAAACTCCCGGGTTTAGCGCCCTTCGGCAAGCCAAACATGTCGAGGACAATTCTGTTGTAATAAGTCAAACTTCCATCCGGAAGTGAAATAACGACCCCGTCCTCGATCAGGTCGACAACCGACTCCAACAACTCACCAGGCACCCCTGCTTGCATCGCCCGCCCTCCGTTGCAACATGATGTTGCAGATTAAATTTCAATCCTAATCAATTGAAACATAGCGAAAATACAGCATCTATGCTGGCAATATTCAGCATTTAAAGACTTATTGTGCAACATCATGCAACAGTATACGATTGAAAGCAGCACCAATAAATCAACAAGATAGCCATGGCACATCATTTGCTCTTGAGCTATCGGCGGCTTTTGTCGGACGGGTTGCACACTTGTCTTGAACGGAGCCCGTACTAGAGATAAATTGCACAATTACTTACCAAGGAGATATCAAATGGCCGCTCTGTTTTCTGAAGACTGGATGGTTGATTTTGGCAACGCCTGGAACGACGAACCCGAGTTGGGTGATGCTCTCGCCAAGATCGCCTTCAATTCGGTAATCGGTTATGGTTTGGAGGGGGAAGACAAGCCACGCGGTGTTCTGGTTGTCGAAAATGGCTATGTGACCAAGGCAGCCGCTTATGGTGGCGAGAATATGAACTGGGATCTGCGCGCCAGCCAGGACAGTTGGGACAAATGGTGTGTCAAGCCGCTCGGGATGCTCAGCCTGGGGATCGCCTATACCTCGGGCAAGCTCAAATTCAAGGTTGGTGACTACAGCGCGATGGTAAAGAATCCGGCCATGGCCGGGCCATTTATCAAAAGTTTTGGGGTAATGGGATCGGTGCCCCGCACATAAGTGATCTGATAGGATTTGCTTGGAAAAGTAATCAATCCAGGCGAATGCCTTATTGACTGTTAGGGGGAAAGTCTCGATGACGCGGAAAAGCTTGGCCATGGTGGCGGGATTGCTGGTTGTGGTTGGCTTGCTCGGATGGACGTGGGGCAAGAACGGCAAGGAATCAAAGCCAAAACCAGTATTGGCCGGGATGGTCGCGCCGTCCGATGGCGAGGAAACGTCATCGGGACTTACCGAAGTCATGCTGCAGCGGCATATTTCGCGTACGCCGCTGGGTGGCTATGTCGAGCCGTTGCAGGTGATTCACCTGACCGCCCAAACCGGGGGGCGGGTCGTCTACATCTCCGGACGCGAAGGCGCCTCCGTAATGGCCGGACAGATCGTTGTCGGGCTCGACGAGGAGCGACTGATTTCCGACTACCAGGCAGCCTGGGCAAGCCTCTCAAGCGAAATGTCTGGGATCCAGAACGCCCAGGTACAGCTCTACAACAAACTGTACGGCCCGGCGACGTCGCCCATGGGCGGTCCGGCTTATGAAGCCTACGATCGCTCGACCGTACCGTTTTACAACGCGATGCGCGGCGTGGTGCCCTTCATGGGCGGCGGCCCACCGATCCAGACACAGACCGATCAGCAGCGCTCCTTCTCCAATCGCAGCCAGGCGCGTAGCGAGTATGAAAGACAACAGGCGACGGTCGTGGCCTCGCAGGCCAAGATTGATGCCATTGAATCCATGATGCGCGACCATCGCAGCATCGCACCGTTCCCGGCCGTGATCCTGACCAAGCATGTCAACGTCGGCGACGTAGTCCAGCCCGGGCAAGTGCTGATGGATATTGCCCAGACCGACCGCCTGCTCCTCAAGGTAGAGACGCCGGCCCGACTGGTATCTGAATTGCGTGCCGGGATGGTCATACCGGTTACTGTCGATGGCATTACCCACTTGGATGGTCTGGTAGATCAGATCTATCCGGCGGCCAACAAGGAACAGCACACGGTAACCTTGAAGATTCTCCTGCCGCCAGATGCGCCAGTGGCGCCGGGCATGTTTGCTTCGGCCGTTCTGCCGGAGCCACCGATGGATGGCATGGCGGTCGAGTTGCCGGTCATTCCAGCCTCGGCCATCATCTACCGCGGCAGCCTGCCTTCGGTATTCGTAGCCGGACGTGATGGCCGAATCGAACTAAGGGTCTTACGGCTAGGGGAAATACAGGGAAATCGCGCAGTCATTCTGTCCGGTCTCAAGGTTGGCGAGAAGGTCGTGACCTCGCCGAAATCGAACATGCGCTCTGGCGACCCGGTTTTCGGTACGCAAATCCAGTGACCGCCTGACTGAGTTGACATGAAGGAAGACAGGATGGTCGAGGACAACAAACAGGAAATGGCATCCGAGACGGAAGGAACATCCGCAATGCCGCGCAAGGACGGGTTTGCCGGCGGCCTGGCGCGCAAGTTCATCGACTCGCCACTGACCCCGCTGCTGTTGATTGCCAGCTTCCTGATCGGCGTCATGGGGATGATCATTACCCCGCGCGAGGAAGACCCGCAGATATCCGTCCCGATGGTCGATATCTTTGTCGGCTATCCGGGCGCTTCCGCCGAGCAGGTCAAGAACCTGGTGTCGGAGCCACTCGAACGACTGATGAGCGAAATCAGCGGCGTCAAGCACGTCTATTCGATGTCGCAGGAAGGGCGCGCCATGATAACGGTGCGCTTCGACGTCGGGCAGCAGATGGAGCCTTCGCTCGTCAAGCTCTACGACAAGATGTATTCGCACATGGATGCGATCCCCAAAGGGGTCACCCAACCCCTGGCCAAGCCCAAGGGTATCGACGATGTCCCGATCGTCACCCTGACGCTATCGTCGAAGGTCGACGACATCGTCACCCTGCGCAAGATGGCGCTGGACGTGCAACAGAAACTGAAGTCCCTGCCCAACACAGGACAAAGCTTCATTACCGGCGGCAGTCCGGAACAAGTGCGAATCGAGGTCGACCCAAGCCGCCTGACGGCCTACGGTGTCACCCTGTCGCAGGTGGCACGGGCGGTCGGTGCCGCCAATCAGCGTACGCAGGCTGGCGACATGATCGAGGGCAACCGCGCCTTCACGGTCTACTCCGGCGAATTCCTGCACGACGCCCGTCAGGTCGGCAATCTGCTCATCACGGTAAGCAACAATCGTCCAGTCATGTTGCGCGATCTGGCCACCATCAGCCAGGGCGAAAGCGAGTCGAAGTCGATCGTCACGCAAAGCCGGCGCCTGGATGACGGAAGATTCTCCAATCATCCGGCCGTCACCATCTCCATCGCCAAGAAGCGCGGCACCAATGGAGTAGAGATAGCCCGTAGCATCCTGAGCGAAGTGGAGTCGCTCAAGGGATCCCTGATCCCGGACAGCATTCAGGTCGATGTCACGCGCGATTACGGCTTGACCGCCGACGAAAAAGTGTCCGGGCTGATATTCAAGCTGTTCATCGTCACGGTGATCGTGACGCTGCTGATGATGCTCAGCATGGGCAAGCAAACGGCAATCATCGTTGCCATCACCATTCCGGTGGTGTTGTTGATGACCCTGTTTGTCGCCTATCTGCTCGGCTTCACCATCAACCGGGTCAGCATGTTTGCGCTGGTATTCGCCATCGGGATTCTTGTAGACGACGCCATCGTGGTCGTCGAAAACATTTATCGGCGCTGGCTTGAGAGAAAATCGACCGACGTCGAGTTAACGATTCAGGCCGTTGACGAAGTCGGCAACCCGACCGTGCTCGCAACATTTACCGTGGTTGCCGCCCTCCTGCCGATGGCTTTCGTCAGCGACATGATGGGCCCGTTCATGATGCCGATTCCGGTATTGGCATCGGCGGCCATGTTGTTCTCCCTGTTTGCGGCGTTCATTTTTGTGCCTTGGCTGTCGACACGGATCAAGCCGAGCATGAGTCAACTGGATCTGGCTGCCAAACGCGAACATGAGCAAAGCCAGAGGATCGGTAAAACCTACCGCAAGTTGATCACGCCGATCATGAGCAACCGCCTTCTCGGCATGCTGACGCTTTTCGGCATCATTTTCCTGATGCTGGCCGCCGTGTCATTATTCTATTTCAAGGCCGTCGCCTTCAAGATGCTGCCGATGGACAACAAGTCGGAGCTCAACATCGTCATCGACATGCCCGAGGGAACCGACCTCTTCGTCACCTCCAACCTGGCGCGGCGTTTTTCAGCGAGCCTGAACTCGATTCCCGAGATCATTTCCTATCAAACCTACGTCGGCACGGCCTCTCCATTCAATTTCAACGGCCTCGTACGTCATTATTTCCTGCGCTCGCAACCCTGGCAGGCCGATATCGCAATCCAGTTGTTGCCCAAACATGACCGCCAGCGCTCAAGTCATGAAGTTGCAATGCAGGTACGCGAGATGCTCACGCCTGTTGCCCACGCTTCAGGCGCTCGCCTGACGATAGCCGAAGCACCGCCGGGACCGCCGGTACTTGCATCGATGGTAGCCGAGGTCTATGGCCCCAACGCCGAAGGGCGCCGCCGGTTCGCCGGGGATCTGATGCGTATCATGGAGGACACGCCCGATCTGGCTGACATCAACAGCTTCATGATTCGCCCTTACTCTGAGATTGCCTTCGAAGTCGACCGCATGCATGCTGCGATGCACGGCATCAGCGTCGAAGACATCAATCGCGAAGTCACGATGGCCATGGGCGGCTTCCAGGTCGGACCGATCAAACTGGTCCAAGAACTCGAGCAAACAACGATCATTTTGCAATTGCCGTTGGCGGTGCGGGCGAACCTCGGCAACCTGCTTGCCATGCCGGTACGCACGGCAGCCGGGGTGACCATACCGCTCGGTGAACTGGGGCGTTTCACAAAACGCCAGGTCAGCCCGACGATCTTCCACAAGGATCTGCAACCGGTCGAATATGTAACGTCCGACGTTATCGGGCCGCTCGGGGCGCCGCTCTATGGCATGATCAATGTCGACTCAAAGCTCGCCTCCTATCGTGCTCCGGATGGGTCAACCGTCAAAGGGACCTACTTTGGCAAGCCCAAGGATCCCAACGCCTATGGGTTCAAGTGGGACGGCGAATGGGAAGTGACCTATGTCACTTTCCGCGACATGGGACTGGCATTCGGCGTGGCACTGATACTGATCTACATGCTGGTCGTCGCCGAGTTCCGCAACTTCCTTCTGCCGCTCGTGGTCATGGCGCCAATCCCGCTGACGCTGATTGGCATCATTCCGGGACACTGGATGCTCGGCGCCGACTTCACGGCGACATCGATGATCGGCTTCATCGCACTGGCCGGCATCATCGTGCGCAATTCGATCCTGCTCGTCGACTTCGCCAAGGGCAAGGTCGAAGAAGGCATGTCGGTACGCGAAGCCGTGGTGATGGCCGCCGAAGTCCGCATGCGACCCATCGTGATCACCGCGCTGGCGCTGGTGATCGGCTCGACCGTTCTGCTGACAGATCCCATCTTTCAGGGGATGGCCGTTTCCTTGCTCTTCGGCTCCATCGTCGCAACGTTCCTGACCCTGGTCGTCATTCCGCTCGGCTGCTTCTCGGCCCACAAGTCATTCAATTGCAGGGATGGCGGTGGCGAATGCCCGCAGGACTCCGTGCCGCCCCCGGACAAAGATCCCTCGGGTGGCGCACCCTCAGGTGGCGCGCCTTCCTCTGGCCAAGATGTGGGAGCCCCCAGCGGTGGGAGACCACCGCGCCTTTCAAAATCTGGCGAGCCGCAGGCAGCCACACCAGAACCACAAGCCGCACCGCCATCTACCAGTGGGCGCCCGCCCCGACTGGCCAAACGGACTGAAGCCGAATCCCCGGCGCCTGTCGCAGAAGCCGCGCCCGCAGGAGCGGGTGGCCGGCCACCACGCCTGACCAAACAAAGCGACACCGGCGATGGAATGCCCGAGACACAAGCCGCGCCGCCTACCGGTGGCCGCCCGCCACGACTCGAAAAAACGAGTGGTACCCAAGCACCGGCGCCAGTCGCGACAAGCACAGCACCAACAGCAGGTCGGCCGCCGCGTCTGCTGAAACCTGGTGACCCCCCTCCCCCAGCCAACGCGACGAATTCCGCCTTGATCGGCACCCGACCGCCACGTCTCGAAAAGCGCTCGGATCCACCGGGCACCATGGAGACCGAGACGACGGATATCGCGCCGGAAGACGAGATCAATATCGAAATCGAGGAAAGTTCGGCACCGGTGACGCCTCCCGTCCAGACGACTGCAAAGCCCGGTGCATTGAAACCCCGTCAGGCGCCAGCAAAGTCAAAGGCAATAACAGCGACCAAGACACCGAAAGCCGCGACGAAAGGCAAGGCACCTGCCACCGCCGCCAAGCCAGTAGTTGCTGCCGCACCTGCCAGAGCGCCTCTGTCGCCACACAAGAGAAAAATGCGCGGCATTCGCATCAAGGCTATGGATGACGGCTCTGACGAAACGTAATAGGAGACAGACGTGAAAACGAGAAGATTGGCAAGCATGTTTTCCGCACTGCTGCTCATGTCCACCGCAGCATTGGCGGCGACTTACCCTGAACTTTCCGAGCGCGCTGCGCGTCGGCCGGCCGTAAATTATGGCAATGGCGGCGCCATGCCCGGACCCGGCTACGCGATGCAGTACCCTAATGGCAATTCGGCAATGCACATGTTGCCATCCGGTGGCAATGGCATTCCGGATGGAAGACAGGTACGCTGGAGCTACGGACAGGTGAATGCCGCGAGCGACCCTTATTACATCTGGGGATTGCGCACGCAAGGAATGTATGTGCCCTGGAGCACGCCGATGTCATCATGGACAAATGCCCAAAGCTGGGATTGGTGGCGCCGCCGCGCTGGCGACAGTGGCCCGACCCCGCCATTATGGTAGGCTATATATTAACGATTCATTATTCAGCAGCAATGGTTCGTCGAAATACAGAAAGCGCAACGCACAGATGAGCTATGGCAGCTGTTTTCCAGCAGTACCTTGCTTTACCCACTCTCATTGGAGGAACATCAATATGCGTATCCATTTCAAACTTAGTGCAATCACCTTGGCGGCAGCGCTGGGCCTTGGCGCTGCAGGCTTGGCTTCCGCTCAATCGGCCCCCCCGCCGGGACCTTACATGTCGCCTAACGCCAATCAGAATCAGCAGCAGGCGCCGCAAGGCAACATGAACCCCAACCAGGGTCCCCGTGGCTACCAAGGCGGTCCTGGCCCCGGCTATGGCTATGGTTACGGCCCAGGCCCTGGCTACCAAGGTGGCAGGGGCTGGGATGACGGCTATGGTTATGGCGACGGTCGCTATGACGGTTCCGGTCGTGGTTATGGCGACGGTCGCTATGACGGTTCCGGTCGTGGTTATGGTTCCGGCCGTGGCTCTGGTCGTGGTACTGGTTCAGGTCGCGGAAACTTTGGCTTCAACATGGGCGGCGACATGGACAGCGACGTCAGGGGCTACGGTGACAACCGCTATGACGGCTACGGCAGCGGCAGTGGCTACGGCAGTGGCCGAGGCTATGGCGACAATCGCTGGGATGGCGGCAACCGCGGTTGGGGCTGGTAAGCAGCAAGCAGGAACGTCCACAAATACCGGCCGCAGATTTTTTGGAAGAAATCTTCCACTGCGGTCGGAAAGCCATTTTCGTTTCACCAGTTCCCGCCAAGAGGAAGTCATGAATAGACACGCATCACCACACTTATGACATTAGAGAGGAGTTTGACATGAGTTCGATCACCAAACGTTTGCTCATGGCATCGGCCGTCGCCGCTGCCTTGGCTCTTCCGAATCTTGCTTCGGCCCAGTGGGGCGGCTATCCCGGTAACTGGGGCGGCCCCGGTTACAACAATTGGGGCGGTCCCGGCGGTTGGGGTGGTCCCGGCTACAATAACTGGGGTGGCAGGGGATGGAATGATGGTTATGGTTCCGGCTACGGTCGTGGCAATGGCTATGGCTATCGGTCGCGGCACTGGTCGTGGAAACGGACGCGGTCATTTCGGCTTCAACATGGATACCGACGTGGACGGCTGGACCGATGAGTTTTTCAACGGCAATGGCTGGGGTAACAATGGCTGGAACAACGGCTGGGGCAACAATGGCGGGGGTAACAACGGCTGGAACAATGGCTGGGGACCTTGGCGTCGTGGCTGGTGGTAATCAAACAGGCAACACGGGGGGCGACCAACTTGCCCTTCGAGTCGCCGAATTTAACGAATCGCCGCGCGTCGCTTCCATAAACGATCCGCGAAAAATTTCTTGGCTGTGAGACACAGCAATACTTTGGAGATAAATCATGTTAAGCAAAATTGCATACTGGCTAGTATGGGCCGCACTCACAGCTGTCGTTCTGGTATTGGTCTACAAGAATACCGACTGGTTCAAACCAGCCGCTGACAAAGCCATGGATAGCGTCAAATCAGTCGTTTCAAATGTGCCGTCCGGTCCATTCGGAAAAGACAAGGCGAGCGACAAGCTTAACAACGCTCGTGCAGCGTTTGCTCATGGCGACGTCGACGGCGCTGTGACCATCTATATTGACGTTATCAACAACAACGCCAACAACGCGGATGCCCGTGGCGAACTTGGCAACATTTACTACCTGACCGGTCGTCTGCCCGAAGCTGCGCAAGCCTACTACGACGCTGCCAATCTGCTGCTGGACAAGAAGGAGCTTGATCGTGTCGATTCTTTGCTGCCGGTGATCGCCCAGATCAACCCGATGATGGCTGATGAACTGTTCCAGAAACTTAACCGGGCGATGGACTCCTCAATGATGCCGCCCCCGAATCAAGGCCAGTTCAAGCAGCCACCGCAAAGCGCGCTGACCCGTCATTGATCGCCTTTCCAATAGTCAACTCGACCTGAACAACATTAAAGAATTCCGTTAAAGGTAAATCCCATGCAACGCATTCGATGCTTCAAGCATGAATTGATCGCGCTCGCGCTGCTCGGTACGATAGTGCAGGTTCAGGCGGGGCAAACACCGGGAATGGCTAGCCCATGGAACGGTCCATGGGGCAATGGCTTCTTGAACGGTGAGCCCTACAGTCCGCTGGCCAATCCCTACATCGGCGCCGGTTACCCGGTGGCGACGCCTTATCCGTATGGCCCTGCGGGGGGCGCGAGCGGCGGTTATCCGATGCAGGCACCCTCGCCAATGCAAGCGCAACCAAGGCAACTACCTGGCGGCGGATATCTTATGCCCCCGGGAGTCGGTGGCGGAATGTTGCCGGGAGCCTATGCAAACCACTAACTCCTCGAGATCTGAACCGTAGTTGCAACATAATTTTCACCCTCGTTGGCGGCACGTTTTTCGGATCCCGACGGCTTATTCCTCACAGTGGGAGCGGTTATGAAAAGAACAATGGTAGTTGCATCGATCCTGATCGGGTCAGGCTTGCTGTTTTCAACCCAATCCAGCGCCCAGTTCATGGGCCCCATGGGTATGGGGAGTCCCATGGGTATGGGGAGTCCCATGGGTATGGGGAGTCCCATGGGTATGGGGAGTCCCATGGGTGGTAGTCCTTGGGGTGGTAGTCCTTGGGGTGGTAGTCCTTGGGGTGGTAGTCCTTGGGGTGGTAGCCCCTGGGGTGGCGGCGGTAATCCATGGGGTGGTGGTAGCCCCTGGGGTGGCGGCGGTAATCCATGGGGTGGTGGTAGCCCCTGGGGTGGCGGCGGTAATCCATGGGGTGGTGGTAGCCCCTGGGGTGGCGGCGGTAATCCATGGGGTGGTGGTAGCCCCTGGGGTGGCGGCGGTAATCCATGGGGTGGTGGTAGTCCCTGGGGTGGCGGCGGCAATCCATGGGGTGGTGGTAGTCCCTGGGGTGGCGGCGGCAATCCATGGGGTGGTGGTAGTCCCTGGGGTGGCGGCGGCAATCCATGGGGTGGTGGTAGTCCCTGGGGTGGCGGCGGCAATCCATGGGGTGGTGGTAGCCCTTGGGGTGGCGGCGGCAACCCAGGAGGGGGTGGTGGTAATGGATTCGGGCCGTTCAGCTGGTAATTTTTATCGATTGCAGTTTCTTCAAGCTACCGATTTCTCGTGAACTGAAAATATGATTACTGTCATTGGCAACCTAAAGGGTGGATCGGGCAAGAGCACGATCGCATTCAATCTCGGGGTTTGGCTCGCCTGGCAGGAGTGCGACGTCAAGCTTCTTGATCTCGACCCACAAAAAACCCTGACTGACCTGATCGAGGTTCGGGACGAAGAAGGCTACACGCCGACCCTCAAATTGCTACCCTCTGACATGCCACTGGAGAATCTCCGCAAGCAACGTGGCGAAGTCATCGTTGATGTCGGTGCTGCCAACATGGTCGGCATGTTCGCGGCCATCAGCCAGGCACATCGCCTGCTGATTCCACTGGTTCCCGGCCAAGCAGATGTCTGGTCTACGCAGCGCTTCCTCAACATGATTGCCAGTCATCGACATCCGGAGTGCCAGGCCGTCATGTTTCTGAATCGGACTGATCCGCTCGGTGGATCAAAGGAAGCGCGCGAGGCGGCCGAAGCCATCTCGATGCTGAAATCGGCAACCGCACTCTCGGCACGATTGAGCCAGCGGGTCTGGCTGTGCCGAACACTGAGCGAAGGTCTCGCCGTCTTCGAGATGGAGCCGCGCGACAAAGCAAGTCTCGAATTTCTGCACCTGGCTCAATCGCTGTACCCGATGATGCCGATCAAGAAAACCTGGTAATAGGAGCAACGCTTAATGTCACACCCCTCCCATAACGAACCTGCAGGCAAAGGCAGTAGCAGGCTCCTCTGGCTTCTGCTGTTGCTGCTGGTATTGATCCTGGCGCTGGTTCTTTATGATCAAGGCGGGGCCAGGCAATTCGGCCAGAAAGCCTATTCCAATGCAGTTCAGATAACCCATAAAGTATCCGGCCTGGCCCGGAGCCTCTATAGCTGCGGCATCCAGGGGTGTCCCGAGAAGGCGAGCAACGAGCAACGGGCGACTGCGCCCGGCAAGATGGCGGTTGCCGGCCAAGAAACGAATGCGGCCCCTGCCACGCCCCCCTCCTCAGCTCCGGCAACCGAACCACAAGGCGCGACACCGGCAACGCCGGAACAGTATCTCCAGGGCCAGGGGCCGGGAGCATCCGGCTCGCCGCAGTATCCTGCCTATCCGGACCAGGCTCCGGACGCATCTTTCGGCAACCGGGAAGCCGGCGCAGTGTCACCTAACCCAACTGCACCGATGATGGCATCACCGCAGCAGGAGCAGTCCTTCCCGCCACCAATGATGGCCCCCATGCAACCCATGCCGGAGTCCGCTCCGGCAAGGCCCGAATACCAGGAATTTCCACAGCATCCTTCAGTCATGGCGCCACCGATGATGCCGCCGCAAATGATGGCTCCCATGCAACCCATGCCGGAATCCGCTCCGGCAAGACCTGAATATCCCGAATTTCCACAGCACCCTTCAGTCATGGCGCCACCGATGATGCCGCCGCAAATGATGTCGCCACAGGCCGCCAATCCCTTGCCCGATCGTCCCAACATGGACACAGACTATGGCACCGACAGGCTGAACCGGGCACGAGGTGCAGCGCAGGGGGGTTACTTCGGCGAATCGGTTCGCGAATATCGTCGCCACCTGGCTTCATACCCCAATGATGTCGATGCCTATGGCGAACTGGGCAACGTGTACCTGAAGATGGGGCGCTATCCTGAAGCAGCCCAGAGCTATTATGAAGCGGCTGCACGCATGATCGATGCAGGATATTTCGATGCCGTGGCCGCAATGATGCCGATCATCCAGACGCACGAACCGATGCTGGCATCCCTGCTGAAAAAGAAAATGGCCAACGCCAACTGGGACAATCAAGATCCCCGGCGCTAAGTAATCACACAAACAGACAATTCACCAAAGGACAGCTATGCCAGACAACGAACGCCCAAGACTTCGCCTGGAGGCTGGCGAGGACTACCCGAAGACAGTCTTCAACCCCTCGGGAGAAACCCCGCACTATGTACGTTACATGGACAAGGCAGAACGGGGCCTGCACGCCATCAAGCTGTTCGTCTATGCCGGAATGACGGCCTTTGTAATCTTGTCGATCTTCGGTTTCTACCTGATTGCGAGGCTGACCGAAGATGCGACGCGCATGGCGAATTCCGTAGAGCAGATGCAGGCCACAATGCAGCCGATGGGCCAAAACATGATGGTTATGACACAGTCGCTGATGAATATGACGGAATCGGTCAACCGCATTCAGTACTCGGCCGGACACATGGACCGGAGCTTCTCCGGCCCGATGAATACGATAAACCGCTTCATGCCATTTGGCGGTGGCGGCGGCGACCGCGCCGCCTATCCGCCGACGCCGTTCGTGCCACAGCGGTACACGGCACCGCCGGCGAATGCATACATGGGCCAGCCAATACAACAACAACCTGGACAAAAACAGTCCCCAGAACTCCGGAAGTAATTCCAGGTCGATTCGCGCCAAAGCGCAAATCGATGAAAAAAAGCCCGCCAGCACCCATCATGGCGACCATGTGTGGCGGGCTGCTCGAATGCACGCACTATTGCAGTGCAGTCAATCCGGCACCCGCACAACTTCATAGCAGCACCCGTGCCATATCGATGATGTCGCGCGCCACATTGACCAGCGGCTGGCTGCGTTCCATCGCCAGCTTGCGCATGGCATGGTAGGCGGTATCTTCATCGAGGCCACGCGCTTTCATCAAGACCCCCTTGGCCTTGTCGACCAGCTTGCGTTCGGAAAGCTTCCGGGAGGCTTCCTCCAGTTCGCGGCGAAGTGCCTGCGTATCTTCGAAGCGGGCCCGGGCGACATCGACGATGGTCTTGATCCGCTTTGGCTCAAGGCCATCGACCACGTAGGCCGAAACGCCCGCCTTCAGGGCATCGCGCATCGGTTCCCGGGCGTCTTCCTGGGTAAATACGATGACCGGACGCGGCATGGCCTTGTTCATCACGGCCAAGTTTTCCAGCGTATCGCGGCTCGGACTTTCGGTATCGATCAGGATCACGTCGGGCTGCAAACGCTTGACCTCGGCCGTCAGGTTATCGGCGCCGGCTAGGATGGCGGCCACCTGATAACCGGCGAGCGCCAGCCCGGCACATATTTCTCCGGCCCGGGTACGCGATTCATCGATGACCAACACGGTGAGCATGCATTGACTTAAGCAAGCTCCGAACCAGCTGCCTGCAATGTCGCTTCGGCCATCGCCTGAACGACGATTTCGTTCTGACCGATCGCCTCGCCAAGAAAAAATTGCACCCCCGGATGGGTCGACCGCAACAGATCCAGCATCTCCGGAACCTCGCGCTTCAAATGTCCGCCCGGGGCAATGAACATCGGCATGACGACAATTTTCGAGGCGCCATCGGCAATCAGCCCGGCCACGCAATCAGGCAATCTCGGCGTCAGGAATTCGAGAAAAGCGAGTTCGACGGCTAGGCCCGGTGCGCGTTTCCGGATTGCATCCTGAACACGGCGAACCGAACCCGCCCACTCCGGGTCGCGGGCACCGTGGCCGAAAAGAACAAGCGCTGTAGTCATTGGCTGGCCTCTGGAAATGGGCGATTATCCCGCCCGCGATGCCAAAAGGCCAGCCGGGTGCGCGGCAAGCACGGCCAGCGCGACGAGGCTGAAAACGGCACCGGCGTAGAACGTGAATTCCGCCCCGAAGCGATCCCACAACCACCCGGCACCCACGCTGGCCAGCAACATGGCCAACCCGCTGACCAGATTGAAGAAGCCGAAAGCCGTGCCGCGCAAGTCGGCCGGCGCGGTGTCGGCAACCATGGTAGCCAGCAGTCCCTGTGTGATGCCGAGGTGAATTCCCCACAGCGCCACCCCGACGAGCAACATGCTCCAATGGCTGCTGGTCGCCAGCGCCACGTCGGCGGCAACCAAGACCAGCAAGCCGGCGGCAAGCAGCCGCGAATGGCTGACGCGATCGGAAAGCTTTCCGAACGGATAGGCCGCCGACGCATAGACGATATTCATGGCGACCATGACCAGCGGCACCAGTGCCAGCGCAATGCCGAGTTGCTGGGCGCGCAGCACGAGAAACGCCTCGCTGAAGCGGGCCAGCGTGAACAGACCGCCGACACCGACCACCCACCAGTAAGCTCCGCCCAAACGGACTAGGTTTTCGCGACGAATCGGATTGCTGCGCTTTTCCTGTGCCGGCCGCTCCGGCTCGCGAATGCCGAACCACAGCAAGGCCACGGCGAGCAGCCCGGGAATCACCGCAACCCAGAATACGGCCCGGAAATCGTCGGCCCACAGCAGCATCAGCCCGGTCGCCAGCAACGGCCCGACGAAGGCGCCGACGGTGTCGAGCGACTGGCGTAGCCCGAAGGCGGCACCGCGCACGCTCGGCGGCGCGATATCGGCGATCAGCGCATCGCGCGGCGCGCCGCGCACGCCCTTCCCGACCCGGTCGAGCAGGCGGGCGGCGAGCACGATGCCGGTGCCGGAAGCCAGTGCAAAAATCGGCTTGGTCAGGGCGCCCAGCGCATAACCGAACACCGCCAGCCCCTTGCGCCGGCCCAGGTAATCGCTGAGCGCACCGGCGAAAACCTTGACGATCAGCGCCGTCGCTTCGGCCAGCCCTTCGATCAGGCCGACCATCAACGCGCTGGCGCCAAGGGTCGTAACCATGAACAGCGGCAACAGGCTGTGGATCATCTCCGAGGAGACGTCCATCAGCAGGCTGACGAAGCCGAGAATCCAGATACCCGGCGGAATCCGCCCGGACGTCGCCGGCGCCTCGGCGCTCATGCGGGCCTCTCTTCAATGCAGCATTTTGAGCAACAAAATGAAGTTGACCGCAAGCGACAGGGCGGCAACGATTTTCCACAGCATGAGCGGATTGCGCCTCGCCAGTGGCTGCCTGCCGGGAGCGGCCAACGGCCTGCTGGCGCCGCGCTCAAGCGCCAGCAGAAATTCCTCGGCGGTTTCGAAGCGCTCCTTCGCTTCGCGCGCCACAGCCTTGAGCAGGATATTTTCCAGCCACCCGGGGATTTCCGGCCGCCAGCGGGTCGGGCGTACCGGTTCACCGAATTTCGGGGTCTGAAAGGGTTCGATTTCGCCATAGGGATACTTGCGCGTCAGCAGATGATAGAGCGTAACACCAGCCGCGTAGAGATCGAAGGCGGGCTCCGGCGCAGCCCCTGCGAAAAGCTCCGGCGCCATGTACGACGGCGTGCCGGCCTGGCCGACCGGGTCATCGGCCTTGCGTTCGCCAAGGCTGAGTGCCACGCCCAGGTCGAGGATGCGCAGCACGCCGTCCTGCCCCAGATGGATGTTGTCGGTCTTGACATCGCGATGCACGATATCAAGGCGGTGCAGGGCGGAAAGCGCCTTGAGTAGCGAGACGCCGAGGCGAACGGCCTCGCCGACCGGAAAATGCTGGCCGGCATCGAGGCGTGCCTGCAGCGTGGCGCCAGCATGCCAGGTCATCAGGTAATACAGGCAGCTCTTGTCCTCGGATGGCACGACCTGCGGAACGAATGGCGAAATGACACGCTTCGCACGCCACTCCTCCATCAGCAGCGCCGCGCTCGCATCGACATCGCCCACCATTGCCGGCTGCAGCGTCTTGAGCACCAGTTGCTGGCCGCTGCGGGAATTGCGCACACGGTAGAGCAAGGTTTCGCGCCCGTCGTGGAGCACTTCCTCGACCATCAGCCCGTCGATCTCGTGCCCGGGCTTGAGTCGATGCGGCAGCGGCAGGCTGGCCGCACTTTCGAGACTGTCGCGCAGTCCAGCTGCCGGCAGGGCCAGAACATCGACGACGACGGCGCTGGCGTTGTCGTGCCCGCCGTGGGCCAGGGCCAGACTGCTCAGGGCAGCGGCCGCCGCCTGGGGTTCGGGGTGATCGAGCAGCACCTCGACCATCAGGGCATCGGGCAGGATACCCCAGACACCGTCCGAAACGAGCAGGAAGCGATCGCCCGCCCGCAACTCGTCATCGGAAAAATCCATCAGCACGCGCGGGTCGAGGCCAATGGCGCGTGACAATACATTATGGAGTTCCGGGTGTTCCCAAGTGTGATCGACCGTCAGGCATTGCAGCCGCCCTTCGTTCAGCCGATAAATCCGGGTATCTCCAATATGGGCCGTATGGAAGCGTTGACCGCGCAGGACGAGCGCCGAGAGGGTTGTCGCCATCCCGGCCAGCTCGGCATTGCGGCTACCCTCGGCAATGACCCAGCGATTCAGCGCGGTGGTCACGGTTTCAATGGCGTGCGGCACGCCCCAGGTATCCGGTGTTGCGAAATAATCGGCCAGCAAGCCGCGCACCGTGTATTCGGCGGCTTCGCGGCCGCCCTTGTGGCCGCCGATCCCGTCGGCAACCGCCGCGATAATGCCCTTGTTGTCGAGTTCCGGGCCTTCCGGCGTGGCAATTCCGCAGAAATCCTCGTTCCGCTCGCGCGGGCCGGTCAGCGAGGAATATCCAACGGCAACCTGTAATGGCATGGCACGCCCCCAATGATGAAGGCGGGGCGGCTCACCGCCACCCCGCCCCGGCAACTCTACGTCAGATCTTGGCGGCCGTCAGGTGGCTGGCGCCCCAGGTGGTGCGCCAGCGGGTCTTGACCCCGGTAAGCCCGACCAGCGCAAGCACGGCGAGCGCCGCAAAGATCAGGAAACCGGACTGGTAGCTACCGGTCAGTTGCTTGGAATAGCCGAGGCTGGAGGCCAGGTAGAAGCCGCCGACACCGCCGGCCATGCCGACCAGGCCGGTCATGACGCCGATTTCTTTCTTGAAGCGCTGCGGCACCAACTGGAACACCGCACCATTGCCCATGCCAAGCGCCAGCATCGCACCGACGAAGGCAGCCAGTGCCATCCATGCCTGCGGCAGGCCGAAGCTGACGATGGCGAGGAAGATCGCAGCAAAGATGTACATGACGGTCAGCGACTTGACGCCACCGACACGGTCGGCAACGTTGCCGCCGATCGGGCGCACCAAGGAACCGGCGAAGACGCAGCCGGCGGTGAAAAATCCGGCCGTCTTCGGATCGAGCCCATATTGCGTGTTGAAGTAGATGACCAGCGACGAAGCCAGGCCGACAAAACCGCCGAATGTCACCGAGTAAAAGAACATGAACCACCAGGCATCCTTGTCCCTTAGCACCTTCATGTATTCGGCCAGCGTCTTCGGCGGCGGCGCATCTGGCGCATCCTTGGCCATGAAGACGAAGGCAATCAGCACCGCGATCAGCGGAATCAGCACGATGCCGAATACGTTGGTCCAGCCGAACGCGGCAGCCAGCCCGGGAGCGAACAGCGCGGCCAGCGCGGTGCCCGAGTTGCCGGCACCGGCAATGCCCATCGCCGTGCCCTGATGCTCGGCCGGATACCAGCGCGAGGCCAGCGGTAGCGCAGCGGCGAATGAGGCCCCGGCAACGCCGAGGAAAACACCCAGGATCAAGACCTCGGCATAGGAATGGACACCCGCCAGCCAGGCATAAGCCATCGTTGCGATGACGATGACCTGGCCGATGATAGCCGCCTTTTTCGGCGACAGGCGATCGACCAGAATGCCCATGACAATACGGAGCAGCGCACCGGCCAGCACCGGCGTGGCGACCATCAGGCCCTTTTCGGCGTGCGACAGGCCGAGGTCCTTGGCGATGCCGATGCCAAGCGGGCCAAGGATGACCCAGACCATGAAGGCGAGGTCGAAATAGAGGAAGGCGGCGAGCAAGGTGGGCGTATGGCCGGCCTTGAGGAATGATTTCTTGTCCATTTGCGTGGTTCTCCGGATTGACCGACAGACGGCCGTTGGAAGGCAGGATTTACCAGCGCATGACCCCGTTACCATGATCCCCGCCGCCGTTGGCGGGTTATTCGCTGTTCTGCATTCAACTTAGCAATCCCTGTGCCATCTCAATAACACCATGATTTACAAGGATTTCAGGTGTTGACCGCAACACTTTCCGCACCATTAGTGAGCATGCCGGTCGATGGCGGTGCGGCACCGCTAGCCCAGCGTCGCCCTGCTGCCTAGCAGGATGACGACAACCAGCAGCAGCGCGAACGACACCCCTTTCCAGAAAACCACCGGGTTGCGCTCGATGAGCGGCGGGCGGGTCTTGCTCAGGAACACCTGGTTCGGATGGTGAAGGTCATAGATGAACTCCGACAGCTCTTCATAACGCTGGAACGGGTCGGGATCGACGGCCTTGCGAATCGCGTCGTCCATCCACGCCGGGAGTTCGCGATCATCGCTCAGCGCGGAGCGGTAGTTCAGTTTGCGCTGGGCCTTTCTGGTACGCGCCTTCGGCACCTCGGCACCGTAAGGCAGGCGACCGGTCAGCATCTGGTAGGCAATGACGCCGAGCGAGAACAGATCGGCACGCGACGAACCCGAATCGCCAAGAAAATACTCGGGCGCTGCATATTGCGCCGCGCCCAGCAGGTTGATCTGCTCGATCGGCGTCGCGATCTCGGCAATGCCGGCAACGCGCGTCGCCCCGAAATCGATGATCTTCACCGTGCCGGTGCTGTCGATCATGATGTTGTCAGGCTTGAGATCCTGATAGACCATTTCAAGGCGGTGAAACGCCTGCAAGCCGCGGGCGATCTGTTCGAGCAGGCCGCGCACGGTGGCCAGATCCGGTGCCGGATTGTCGGTCATCCACTGGGCCAGGGTCTGGCCTTCGATGAACTCGCTGACGACGTAGATGTAATTGCGCTTGCGCGTCTGCCGGCACGGCTTCAGCACGTGGGCGCTGTTGATGCGGCGGGCGATCCATTCCTCCATCAGGAAGCGTTCGAGCGCCGCCGGATTGTCCTGCATGTTGACAGCCGGCGTCTTGATGACGACACGCTCGCCGGTTTCGCCATCGGTCGCCAGATAAACATGGCTGCGACTGCTGCCCTTGATTTCGCGTTCGATCCGGTAGCCGTCAAAATCCATGCGCGGCTCGGGCAAGGGCGGGAAAGGCAATTCGGCCAGTTGACGGTAGATCTCGCTGGCCTCGGGCTTGGGCAAGGCTTCGATACGCAGCAATTGCGCCGTCAGGTTGTCGCTGCTGCCCCGCGCGTAGGCGGCTTCGACGATGGTTCGCGCGGCGCCATCGAGATCGGCGGCCGCGTCAACCGTCGCGGCGACGAAGGCCAGGTCGACGTGCTCATAGACGCCATCGGTCGCCAGGAAAAAGAGGTCGCCGACCTCGACCGGCAGCGACTGGTAATCGATGTCGAGCTTGCGATCCATGCCCAGCGCGCGCGCCAGATAACTTTGCTGCGACGACACGCGGACCCGGTGGTCGTCGGTCAGTTGCTCATGCGCCCGCCCGCGCAGCCGATAGATGCGCGCATCGCCGACATGAAACACATGGACCGTCGCCGACTTGACGATCAGCCCGCTGAAGGTGCAGACGTAACCCCTGTCCTTGTCGTAGCGGTGCTGGCTCTGCTGCGTCTGCGAATGCAGCCAGGAGTTCGTCGCCGTCAGCACGCGCTCGCCGGAAGTACGCACAGACCAGGCTTCCGAGGTGCAGAAATAGTCTTCGAGAAAACCCGTTACCGCCTGCTGCGCGGCAACCTGGCTGACGTCGCTGCTACTGATGCCGTCGGCCAGGCCGATGGCGATGCCCTTCGAGCTCAGTTGCGGCTCTTTCGGCACATAGATGCCGTGGAAATCCTGATTGGTTTCCTTGCGGCCCTTGTCGGAATACTGGCCGACGGAAATTTTGAGTTGTTCGGTCATGGCGATGGGAAAAGCCCCGGTTCCGGAGAACCGGGGCTTTGCAGGGAGGGCAACCGGGTTAGTAAGCGGAACGCTTCGGCGCGGTACGAATGTGGGTCGAGTACAGCGTCAGGCCGACGAAGGCGAGGCCGCCAACGAGGTTGCCGATCACGGTCGGGATCTCGTTCCACACCATGTAGTCGTAGATCGAGAAATTGCCACCCAGCATCAGGCCCGACGGGAACAGGTACATGTTCACGATCGAGTGCTCGAAGCCCATGTAGAAGAAGAGCATGATCGGCATCCACATCGCGACGACCTTTCCTGTCACATTGGTGGAGACCATGGCGCCGACGACGCCGGTGGACACCATCCAGTTGCACAGCACGCCGCGGATGAACAGGGTCAGCATGCCGGCGGCACCGTGTTCTGCATAACCGACCGTACGGCCCTCGCCGATATGGCCGATTTTCTGGCCGACGATATTCGGCTCCACCGTGAAGCCGTAGGTGAAAATGATGGACATCATCAGCGCCACGGTCAGCGCGCCGGCAAAATTTCCGACGAAGACCAAGCCCCAGTTGCGCAGCACGCCGCTCATGGTAACGCCCGGACGCTTGTCGATCAGAGCCAGCGGCACCAGCGTGAAGACGCCGGTCAGCAGGTCGAACCCAAGCAGATACAACAGGCAGAAGCCAACCGGGAACAGAATGGCGCCGGCCAGCGGCTGCCCGGTCTGTACCGTGATCGTGATGGCAAACGCGGCGGCAAGCGCCAGGATTGCCCCGGCCATGTAGGCACGAATCAGCGTATCGCGGCTGGACATGAAGACTTTCGCTTCACCGGCATCGATCATCTTGGTAACAAACTCGGCGGGTGCGAGGTAAGCCATGAAATTCCCCTTTTATTTCATTGAAAAACTGTTGAAAACCCGTTTCAGAGGGCGAGATAGACCTTGCCATCCTCGACCTTGACCTCGAATTTGCTGCATGAGCCCACATCGGGCGCTACCGCCTGGCCGTCGTCGAGGCCGATGTTCCAGCCATGCAGCGGACAGGTGACGCGCTTGCCATGGACGATGCCCTGCGACAGCGGGCCGCCCTTGTGCGGACATTTGTCGTGCAGCGCGAATACCTCGTCGTCGCTGGCGCGGAAGATTGCGATGTCGCCGCCCGTCGTCGGCTTGACAATGCGCGAGCCAAGTTGCGGAATGTCTTCCAGCGGGCAGATCAATTTCCAGTTGCTCATATTTCTATCCTCGATTTTTGGGTACTTTTGCGCGTCGACCCTAGGGCCAGCCGTTGTTTATATGGTCGCAACAGCGATGGGGATGAACTGCTTGATCGCTTCCGGCTCGCGGGAAGCGGCCCACGGGTCCTTCGCATTCTTCAGAGAATCGAGCAGGCGGGCGTAGAGCGTCTTGCGCCCCTCGTCGTCTTCAAGAATCTTGCCCTTGACGTAATCCATGCCGACGCGCTCGAGGTAGTGGCAGGTCCGTTCGAGATACCAGCCCTCTTCGCGGTACAACTGCAGGAAGGCGCCGGAATATTCCATGACCTCCTCGTCGGAAGTCACCTTGCACAGGAACTGCGCGACCTCGGTCTTGATGCCGCCATTGCCGGCGATATAGAGCTCGTAACCCGAATCGACACCGATGATTCCGACGTCCTTGATGCCGGCTTCGGAACAGTTGCGCGGGCAGCCCGACACGGCGAGTTTGACCTTGTGCGGCGCGTACATGTCGAACAGCATTTTCTCCAGCTTGACCCCCATGTCCATTGCCAGTTTCGTGCCAAAGCGGCAGTGCTCGGCGCCGACGCAGGTCTTGACGGTACGGATCGACTTGCCATAGGCGTGACCGGAAACCAGGCCGGCGGCGTTGAGATCGGCCCAAATTTTCGGCAGGTCTTCCTTCTTGATGCCGAGCAGGTCAATGCGCTGGCCGCCGGTGACTTTGACGGTCGGCACCTTGTACTTCTCCGCCGCATCGGCGATGGCGCGCAACTCGTTGGGCGTCGTCAGGCCGCCCCACATACGCGGAACGACCGAATAGGTGCCGTCCTTCTGGATGTTGGCGTGCGAGCGCTCGTTGACAAAGCGCGACTGGGGATCGTCCTTTGCCTCATGCGGCCAGGTCGAGATCAGGTAGTAGTTGATGGCCGGGCGGCACTTGTCGCAACCGTTCGGCGTCTTCCACTCCATGTACTGGAAGACGGCTTCCTTGCTGGTCAGGTGCTGGCCGCGAATGGCATCGCGCACGACCTTGTGCGAATGATCGGTACAACCGCAGACCGGCTTGCTGTCGGAGGCGGCCGGGGTGTAGGCGCCGCCGATGGTCGAGGCGAGAATCTGCTCGACCAGGCCGGCACACGAACCGCAGGAAGATGCCGCCTTGGTGTGCTTCTTGACATCGTCCAGCGTGAACAGGCCGTGTTCCTTGATCGCCTTGACGATGGTCCCCTTGCTCACACCGTTGCAGCCGCAAACTTCGGCGCTGTCGGCCATCGACGCCGCCTTGCTGTTGCCGGCATGGCCGACGTCGCCGACCAGCGACTGGCCGAAGATCAGATGGTCGCGGATATCGTGGATGTCGCGGCCATCCTTGAGCAGCTGGAAATACCACGGGCCGTCGGCCGTATCGCCGTACATGACGCCGCCGACCAGCTTGTTGTCCTTGATGACCAGTTTCTTGTACACGCCGCCATAGGGATCGTTGAGCAGGATTTCCTCGGTGCCCTCACCGCCCATGTAGTTGCCGGCCGAAAAGAGGTCGATGCCGGTCACCTTGAGCTTGGTCGAGGTCACCGAGCCGGTGTAGCGACCGATGCCGTAACCGGCCAGATGGTTGGCGGCGACCTTGGCCTGCTCGAACAGCGGCGCAACCAGACCATAGGCGATGCCGCGGTGGCTGACGCATTCGCCGACCGCATAAACCTTGGGGTCGTAGGTCTGCATGGTGTCGTTGACCACGATGCCGCGGTTGCAATAGATGCCGGACGATTCGGCCAGCGCGTAGTTGGGACGGATGCCGGCGGCCATGACGACGAGGTCGGCCGGGATCTGCATGCCACCCTTGAGGCGAATGGCGGCGACGCGGCCGGATTCACCCTGGATCAATGCCTCGGTCTGCGTTCCGATCAGGAACTTGAGGCCTTTGTCCTCCAGCGACTTCTGCAGCATCTTGCCGGCGACTTCGTCGAGCTGGCGCTCGAGCAGCCACGGGCCGAGGTGCACCACGGTGACATCCATGCCTCGCAATTTCAGACCGTTGGCAGCCTCCAGACCGAGCAGTCCGCCGCCGATGACCACCGCGTGCCGGTGCTGCGTGGCGGCCTCGATCATCTCGTCGGTATCCTTGATATCGCGGTAACCGATGACGCCGGGCAGGTCGTTGCCGGGTATCGGCAGCATGAACGGCGTCGAGCCGGTCGCGATCAGCAGGCGATCGTATGCCTCTTCGGTACCGTCATCGGCGATCACCTTGCGCTTGACCCGGTCGATCTTGGCGATCTGCTTGCCAGTGTGCAGCGTGATGTTGTTTTGCTTGTACCAGTCGAGTTCGTTGAGGACGATCTCCTGGATGGTCATTTCGCCAGCCAGCACTGGCGACAGCAGGATGCGGTTGTAATTCGGGTACGGTTCGGCACCGAAAATCGTGATGTCGTAGTGGTCCGGCTTGATCTTTAGCAGTTCTTCGACGGTGCGGACCCCGGCCATGCCGTTGCCGATCAGGACCAACCTGGGCTTCACGGTGGATTTACTCATTTTTTGGCTCCATCATTGTTGCGCACACCCGCAGGTGCAAATTCGATTTCAGCGCTTGACGACGCTGCCATTGGACTCCCCGTTGGCAGCCGATTCGCTGTACTAACCAATGAAAAGCAATCAATGTGCCAGCAACATATGCCTCTGATTTTTATTGATTTTCGGATGTTGACCGCAACACCCATGCACCAAAATCAGGAGCCATCCTCTGGTCTGGTGCAGACCTCGTGGCGTCTAAGCCAATGTCAGGCTGTGCGCCTCGACCGCAACTATCGCCTTGGCCTGGTTCAGACTCCCGGCATAGCCACTGGCATGGAGACAGCAGGCCAGCTGATCGGCAATCGGCTTGGGTAGTGGAATCTGCCGGTCGAGGACGCCGCGAATCCAGTGGGCGGTCGTCGCGGCGTCGACCGCCACCGGCAGATCAGGCGCCGCCCGCAGGCTTTCGTACTCGCCTGCGAACAGGGTATCGGCCACACCGCCATGCACATGTTCCAGGCGTGGCCGGCGCTTCGGATTGGCAAAAGGCTCCCCTTCGGTCGCCCGCAGCAATACGGCCGCCTGCTGTCGCTCGAACAGAATTTCGCGCATCAGTTCGTTGAATCCGGGGTGCGTCGCCGCAGTGACCAGCAGAGAATCCCCGGCGAAAGGGTTGATCAACTTGACCACACTATGCGCGCTGTTGCGCACACCCATCCGGTTACGCAGGTTGAGCAGCTTGTAAATCCCGGGGCACAGCGCGTTCAACGGGAGGAAGGCGAGCCCCGTTTCGTCCAGTGCCGCCTGGGCCTGAGCTGACGAGGTCAACGGCACAATGCCGAGCTCGCGGAAAATGAGGCCGCTCGTCACCCGGCCAAAGCCTTCGAGCAGGCCATGAATCAACACTGGCACGCCGAAGCGCCGAAGCAGGAGCGCCAGCAACGGCGTCAGGTTGGCCTGCTTGCGCGCACCGTTATATGTTGGCAGGACCACGGGGCGAATCCGGCCCGACGGCATTTCGAGCCGCTCGATTCGCTCATCAACTGCGTCGAGAAAGCCCAGCATTTCAGCGAGCGACTCGCCCTTGACCCGCAGGGCAAGGACAATTGCACCCAGTTCAAGATCGGGCACACCGCCCTCGAGCATCGCGGCGTAGAGCTGACGGGCATCATTTCTTTCCAGACCGCGGGAACCATGTGCGCCGCGCCCGACCTCCCTGAGGTAATGTCCGTAACCCATTGCCTGCGCCCGTCCGGATCAGAGCGCCACGGCCGCTTCGGTCGCCTGGCGGGTGACCATGCGCTTGATTTCAGGCAGGCAGGAACCGCAGAACGTACCGCATTTCAGCGCATCCTGCAGTTGCGGCAACCCGGCACCGTCAGCCAGTGCCTGCCGGATCTGAACGTCGCTGACATCGGCACACTTGCAGATGATATTGCGCGGGACGATATTGCCTGGCGGTTTGGTGCTGGGCGCCAACGCAAAGCGGATCATGCCGGCATCAAGTTCGTCTTCCGCCATCGCCCGCTTGAGCCAGATTTGCGCCAGGGTCTCGCCGGCCAGGCGAACACCGAGCAAACGGCCATCGAGCGCAATGGCCTTTTTGCTGATTTTCCGGGCCGCATCGGCATACTCGATAGCACCTTCGCTACCGCCCATGCCGAAGACCTGGTCAAGCGCGGCAATCTCTGCCGGATTCGGAGTCTCGGCGGTCGCCGCACGGAAGACCACGAGCGGTCGCTGGCGACCATAGAGACCAATCGTGGCATAGGGATAGGCCGCCAGCAGGGTCCGTGCGCGCTGCATCATCACCAGCGCTTCGGACTGCGTGGTGCAACTGCGAATGACCGCCAGCGGGTAAGGCAGATCGAGGCGTTCGATCTGCACCGCGGCGTGTTTCAGTTCCGGCTGCCTGGAGAACGGGTCGGTTGCATCACAGGTCAGGGCGTTGGCCCCGGGCGAGTTCATGAACTGGCTTCCCCAATGCATCGGCATCCAGGCGCGGCCTTTTTTCAGCCCTGAGCGTTCGGCGATGCGTACGACCATCTGGCCACGGCCGTTGCTGACCTTGACCAGATCACCGGATTCCAGCCCGCGATGGCGCATGTCGCAAGGATGCATGTCGAGCAGGGGCTCATCGTCCAGGTTGAACAGGCGCGGCACAGTCCCGGTCCGGCTCATGCCGTGCCAGTGATCGCGCATGCGTCCGGACAGCAGGCTGATCGGCAGTGCCATCGACGTTACGTCGGCAGTCGGCAGATGCTCGATCGCGACAAAGCGCGCCTTGCCATCCGCCGTCGGAAAGCGGCCATCCTCATACAAGCGTTGCTTGCCGGCAACAGCCCCTTCCGGATACGGCCATTGCTGCGGTCCAGCGCTTTCGAGCAAGCCATAGCTGAGGCCTGTGATATCGAGATCGCGGCCGCGCGTCGATTCGCGATGTTCATTGAAAATCGCCTCGGCATCGGCATACGGGAAGAGTTTCCCGGTGCCGGGATGGCCGAGTTTCTGCCCCAGGCGACGGGCAAAATCGACCACGATTTCCCAGTCATGGCGCGCCTCGCCGGGTGCCTGAACGGCAGGCATGACGCGCGTGATGCAGCGCTCGGAATTGGTGACGGTGCCATATTTTTCACCCCAGCCAGTAGCCGGTAGCAGCAGATCGGCATAGTCCGCCGTATCGGTATTGCCGTAGGTCTCCTGCAACACGACATACTCGGCAGCCGCGAGCGCTTCGCGTACTGCCGCCTGGTTCGGCAGCGATTGGGCCGGATTGGTGCAGGCGATCCAGACCGCCTTGATTTCGCCAGTTTTCAGGCCTCTGAACAGGTCGACCGCGGCTTTCCCGGGCTTGTCTGGAACGGACGGCACTCCCCAGAATTGCGCGATTTCGTCACGATGTTGCGGATTGGCCATGTCGCGGTGGGCAGACATCAGATTGGACAAGCCGCCGACCTCCCGTCCGCCCATCGCGTTGGGCTGGCCGGTCAGCGAGAATGGGCCGGCGCCTGGCTTGCCGATCTGTCCGGTCGCCAGATGCAGGTGGATGATCCCCGCATTGTTGTGCGTGCCATGTGCCGACTGGTTAAGTCCCTGGCAGTACAGCGACAGTGCAGCATCGTTCTGGCCGAACCAGCGCGCCGCCTGAACGATGGACGCCTCGGAAATACCGCATAGCTCGGCCACCACGGCCGGCGGATAAGCTTTGACGGTCTCGGCCAGCGTGGCAAAGCCGGTTGTATGTGCTGCAACGTAAGACTGATCGACCAGTCCCTCGTCAATCAGGACATGCAGCATGCCATTGAACAGGGCGATATCGCTACCGGGCTTCAGCGCAAGATGCAGATCGGCAATCTCCGCGCTTTCGGAAAAACGCGGGTCGGCAACGATGATCTTGAGGTCTGGATTCGCTGCTTTGGCATCTTCGATGAAGCGAAAAACGATCGGATGGGCAACCGCCGGATTAGCCCCGGCAATGAATATCACCTTGGCCGCGAGGATGTCCGCATAACTGCAGGGTGGCGCATCGGCGCCCAGGGTCTGCTTGTAACCGGCCACCGCCGACGACATGCACAGGCGGGAATTGGTATCGACGTTGTTGGTGCCGATCAGCCCCTTGGCCAGCTTGTTGAAGACGTAGTAGTCCTCGGTCATCAACTGGCCTGAAATATAGAAGGCAACGGAATCCGGGCCGTGGGCGCGAATGATCCCGGCAAACCGGCTGGCAGCCTCATCCAGCGCCTCTTCCCAATCAAGCCGCGTGCCAATGCCGCCTCGCGCGATGCGCCGCTCGGGATGATGGAGACGATAGGTCTGGTCGGCGGTCTGGGCGAGCGTCGCCCCCTTGGTGCACAGGCGCCCGCGATTGGCCGGATGGTCGGGATCGCCCCGAACGCCGGTAATGGCACCGTTTCTGGTCTCAATGAGTACGCCGCAACCGACGCCACAGTAACAACAGCTCGACTTGACTTGCTTCTTCATGTTTTTCCTTCCATGAAGACTTGAGCAACAGCTATGCCATGCAGGAAAATCATGGGTTTGACAACAAAACAGGGAGACTCCCGTTGGAAATCTCCCTGTTTTGGTGCGTCGACCGTAGCGGCCGTCCCTATTTGATGCGCTGCAATCTGGGGCGCCCGCCGTCGGGGCGCGGCGGCTCCGGCGTCTCGCCTGACGGCGCCTCGACGACCTCGACCGGGTCCTCACCCGTTGCCGACCCGGCATCGCCTTCGATCTCGAAAGCCATACCGGCGCCATTTTCCCGGGCGTAGATCGCGCTCACCTGTTCGACCGGCACCGACAACTGACGGGCGACGCCGCCAAAGCGCGCCTGAAACTCGATGAAATCGTTGCCGATTTCCAGCTTGTTGCTAGCCTCCGGACCAATGTTGAGTACGATCTGCCCGTCGCGAATGAATTCGCGCGGGACCCGGGTCCGGGCATCGACCTGGACGGCAATATGCGGCGTGAACCCGTTATCGCAGCACCATTCCCAGAGCGCCCGCAACAGATAGGGTTTTGTGGACGGTAGTTCCATGTCTTACTTGCGCATCGCCTTTTCAGACGGCGTCAGGGCATCGATGAAGCCTTGACGACTGAAGATGCGCTCGGCGTATTTCATCAGCGGCGCCGCCGCCTTGCCGAGGTCGATGCCGTAGTGGTCGAGACGCCACAACAGCGGGGCGATCGCCACGTCGAGCATGGAAAACTCGTCGCCAAGCATGAACTTCTGCTTGTTGAAGATCGGAATGATCTCGGTCAGGCGGGCACGAATTTCCTGACGCGCCTTGTCGGCTGTCTTGCCATTTTTCTCGATCACTTCCATGAACGAGAATATCTCGCGCTCCATGCCGACCAGCAGCTGGCGGGCCCGTGCGCGCATGATCGGGTCAGCCGGCATCAGTTGCGGATGCGGAAAGCGTTCGTCGATGTATTCGTTGATGATGTTCGGTTCGAAGAGGACCAGGTCGCGCTCGACCAGGACCGGCACCCGGTTGTGCGGATTGATGACCGCCAGATCTTCCGGCTTGTTGAACAGATCGACATCAATGACCTGAAAGTCCATGCCCTTTTCGTAAAGGACAATGCGGCAGCGATGGCTGAACGGACAGGTGGTGCCCGAGTAGAGGTTCATCATTGGTACTAACCCTCAAAATGAGATTCGGCATCGGGGGCAGGCCTGAGCCAAACCCGCGATGCCGTTGACGCTAAGCCACAGCAGCTTAGTGGATGTCTTTCCAGTAATTCTTTTTCAATGCGTAAGCCAGGACAAAGAGGACGAGCAGAAAAGCAAGGACGCCAAAACCGAGGCTCTTGCGGAATTCCTGATTCGGCTCGGCCATCCAGACCATGAAGCTGACGAGATCGGAAACGTCCTTGTCGAACTCGGCAGGTGTCAGCTTGCCCGGAACTGCAAGTTCCAGCTTGTGCGTTTCGTGATTCAGTACCTGCACGCCCTGCAACTGATACAACACGTGCGGCATACCGACATTCTCGAAAACCACGTTGTTCCAGCCGGTCGGACGCTTTTCGTCACGGTAGAAGGAGCGCAGATAAGTGTAGAGCCAATCCGCACCCGACCCCATTTCCGAAGCGCGGGCACGCGAAATTACGGTCAGATCAGGCGGTGAGGCGCCAAACCAGACTTTCTGTTCGTCGCTGCGCGCGGCAACACGCATCTGTTCGCCAATCTTGTCGGAGGTGAACATCAGGTTGTCCTTGACCTGCTGTTCCGTCAAGCCGATTTCCGTCAGCTTGTTGTAGCGCAGGTGGGAAGCACCATGGCAATTCAGGCAGTAATTGACGAACAACTTGGCGCCATTCTGCAACGCCGCCTTGTCACCAACGGACCCGGGCCAATGTTCGAGGTGCGCACCGCCGCTTGCCAAAACGGTGAGCGGTGCAAAAAGCAATGCCATCAGAAATTTTTTCATTTTTCGCATCCTCACTTCATCGTCACGCGTTCAGGCACGGGCTTGAACTTGTCCATGCGTGACCACCAGGGCATAGCCAAGAAGAAACCGAAATAGAACAGGGTACAGACTTGCGAAACTATTTCACCCATCGGGGACGGCGGTTGCGTGCCGAGGTAACCGAGAATGAAGAAGCAGATCACGAACAGCGTCAGCATCGTCTTGTAGATCGGGCCACGGTAACGGATTGACTTGACCGGACTGCGATCCAGCCAGGGCAGGAAGGCAAAGATCACGACCGAAGCGCCCATTGCCACAACGCCCCAGAACTTCGCATCAAGGCCGAAGAAGTTCCAGACCATGGCACGCAGGATGGAGTAATAGGGGGTGAAATACCAGACTGGCGCGATGTGCGTCGGGGTCTTCAACGGATCGGCCGGGAAGAAGTTGTTGTACTCCAGGAAGTAGCCGCCACCCTCGGGTGCGAAGAACAGGACCGCCGAGAACACCATCAGGAAGACCACGACGCCGACGATGTCCTTCACCGTGTAATACGGATGGAAGGGAATGCCGTCGAGCGGAATGCCATTCTTGTCCTTGTTGGCCTTGATCTCTATCCCGTCCGGATTGTTGGAGCCGGTTTCGTGCAACGCCAGTATGTGTGCAGCGACAAGGCCAAGCAGGATGAGCGGGAAGGCAATCACATGGAACGAGAAGAAGCGGTTCAGTGTCGCATCGCCGATGACGAAATCGCCGCGCACCCAGATTGACAGTGGTTCTCCGATCAGCGGAATGGCCGAGGCCAGGTTGACAATCACCTGTGCGCCCCAGAACGACATCTGGCCCCATGGCAACAGGTAGCCGAAGAAAGCCTCACCCATCAATACGAGGAAAATCCCGACCCCAAACAGCCAGGTCAGCTCACGCGGCTTACGGTAGGAGCCGTACATCAGACCACGGAACATGTGGAGATAAACGACGATGAAGAACGCCGAAGCCCCGGTCGAATGCATGTACCGGATCAGCCAGCCACCCGGCACATCACGCATGATGTATTCGACGCTGGCGAAGGCGATCGGAATGCCACTCGCGTTCAGCGCTGCATCCGGTTTGTAGTGCATGACCAGGAAGATGCCGGTAACGATCTGGATGACCAGAACCAGCAGAGCCAGTGAACCGAAGAAATACCAGAAATTGAAATTCTTCGGTGCATAGTACTCTGACAGGTGCTCCTTCCACATCGATGTCGCCGGGAAGCGGGCATCGAACCATTCCAGAGCGTTGCCGCCGAGCGAGCCGTCAGATTTGTATTTTTCGAATTTGCCAGCAGCCATTTCTATGCTCCCTTCTTGTCTTCGCCGATCATGATACGGGTATCGGTCAGATACACGTGCGGCGGAACTTCAAGGTTGGTTGGTGCAGGTTTCGACTTGTAAACACGCCCGGCGAAGTCGAAGGTCGAGCCATGGCATGGGCAGAGGAAACCGCCGAGCCAGTCGGCAGGCATCCCCTCTTCGGTACCCGCCTTGAATTTCGATGAAGGTGAGCAGCCAAGGTGCGTGCAGATACCGACCACCACCATGTATTCCTTCTTGATGGATCGCGTCTCGTTCTTGGCGTAGGCCGGCTGCATTTCGACATCGGAATTCGGGTCGGCAACCTGTCCATCCAGTTTCGGCAGGGTTCCGAGCATATCGGGGGTCCGGTTGATGATCCAGACCGGCTTGCCGCGCCATTCGACGGTCATCATCTGGCCGGCTTCAAGTTTGCCGATATCGACTTCTACCGGTGCGCCTGCTGCTTTGGCGCGCTCGGATGGAAGCAAGCTGGAGACGAACGGAACAAGCGCGACTAACGCACCAGCCCCGCCAACGGCTGCGGTTGCGACGATCAAACGCCGTCTGCCGCAGTCCATTTTTCCTTGTTTGCTCATAACGCTGACCCCTAAAGGAATTGGATGGGAATAAAAATAAACGTCCGATTATACGACATTGGAACTCTCTATAAAAGAGACTGTCACCCTGTGCACGCTCTCCGTTCCCGCATGGCCTGAGCCAGGGTGCCACTGTCAACATATTCAAGTTCGCCGCCGACCGGTACGCCGCGCGCTATTCGCGTCACGCTGACACCCTTTGGCTTCAACAAGGCGGTAATGTAATGTGCTGTCGCTTCGCCCTCGTTGGTGTAGTTGGTAGCCAGGATAACCTCGCGAACTTCGCCACCCGTGACGCGGGCCAGCAGTTGCTCCAATCTCAATTCACGGGCTCCGATACCGTCGAGCGGCGATATGCGGCCCATCAATACGTAATAGAGCCCCTGATAGGCGTGGGTCTGCTCCATCATGTTCATATCGACCGGTGTCTCGACGACACAGAGCAACGACGAGTCCCGACGTTGAGAAGAACAGCGCTCGCAAATCTCTTCCTCGGAAAACGCATTGCAACGCTTGCAATGGCGAACCGAGGCTAGCGCATGCGTGACTGCATCGCCCAGACGTTGTGCGCCATTCCTGTCATGCTGCAACAAGTGATAGGCCATGCGTTGCGCCGACTTGGGACCAACCCCCGGCAGGCAACGCAACGCCTCGATCAGCGCTTCGAGACCCGATGGATTCACCGATCTAGAACGGCAGCTTGAGGCCTGGCGGGAGATTTAGTCCAGCCGTGAAGCCCGCCATCTTTTCCTTGCTTAACTCCTCACCGCGCCGAACTGCGTCGTTGACTGCCGCAGCAACCAAATCTTCGAGCATCTCGCGGTCATCCATGACAGAAGGATCAATGCTGACCCGCCTGACATCGTGCGCACAGGTCATGACCACTTTGACCATTCCGGCCCCCGATTGCCCTTCGACCTCGAGTTGCGCAAGTTGCTCCTGCGCTTTCTTCATGTTGTCCTGCATCGCCTGTGCCTGTTTCATCAAGCCAGCCAAGCCACCCTTCATCATCTTCGTATCTCCACTATTCAATGGGTTTGATTGTTGAGTCGATCAGCGACGCATCGAAACCCTCGATAACGTCACGCACAAAGGCATCCTGCTCAATCGAGGCAATAGCCTGTTCCCGCCGCTCTAGCCTCTCCCGGCCAACGGTCGCCGCAGGCGTATCGGTTTCGGTCTGAGCCAGTTCGAAGCGCAATGCCATCGGTCGTCCGAGATGCACGGCCAAGGCCTGCTGAAGTTTGTCAGGTGCTGGTTTCATCTGAAGGTGAGCATGTGCCGGCGCCAGCCGAAGCACACACTGGGTTTCACCCAGCGCCCGCAATTCGCAATGTTGTGCGAGCTCACGCGCCAGTCCGTTCAATTGAAGGCGTGCGACAATTTCATGCCAACCATCTCCCGGGCTGTCAGGCTTGTTGGCCTGCAATGCTGCCTTGAGTGCTGGCGCGCTCGAGCCGGGCGGAATCCTGTCGCCGGTCGCAGTCGGCGTTGAGGCAGCACAGCGAACCGGCGTGACCGACGAAACGACATCGGCAACCGAATCCGGTCTAAAGCCATGCAGACGCAACAGGGTCATGATGAACCCCGCATACTCGTCGGGTGCGATCGACAATTCCGCCCTTCCTTGAACCGCGATCTGATAAGCCAGCTGTATGAATTCGGGCGAAAAAGCTGCGGACAACTGGAGCAGGCGTGCGCGATCCGGATCCTCGTCATCGATCGATGCCGGCGCACACTGAGCAATCTGGAGGCTAGTCAGCAGATTCGCAAGCTCCTGGAGTGCCGCACCAAAAGACAGGCTGCGCACTGACATGTCGGCGGCAATTCGGAGCAATTCACCTGCCTCTCCTGCCTGCACCGCTTCGAGAATCGAGTAAAGGTAATCGAGATCGACGGTACCGAGCATGGCTCGCACATGCCCTTCCTCGACCTTGCCGGCCCCATGGGCAATCGCCTGGTCGAGCAGGGAAAGAGCATCACGCATGCTACCAGCTGCCGAGCGAGCGATAAGGGCCAGCGCCGGGAGATCGTATGCCACGCCTTCAGCCTGAAGGACATGTTCCAGGTGAGTGGAAATTGCCAGCGGCGGCATCTGCTTAAGGTTGAACTGCAGGCAACGCGACAGCACTGTGACCGGTATTTTCTGGGGGTCTGTGGTAGCGAGAATGAACTTCACATGATCGGGCGGCTCTTCGAGCGTCTTCAACATCGCATTGAAGGCCGAATTGGAAAGCATGTGAACTTCATCGATCACATAGACCTTGTAACGGCCACGTGTCGGCGCGTAAACCGCGTTTTCCAGCAACTGCCGCATTTCATCAACACGCGTATTGGTCGCCGCATCGACCTCGAGAAGGTCAACGAAGCGACCCGCGTCAATCTCCTGACACGAAGAACAAATACCGCACGGCGTAGCGGTTACGCCAGTCTCGCAGTTCAGGGATTTGGCAAGGATTCGCGCCAGCGTCGTCTTGCCTACACCACGCGTACCGGTAAACAGATAGGCATGGTGAAGGCGTTGGCTACCCAGTGCGTGCGTAAGAGCGCGAACCACATGCTCCTGCCCGACAAGGCTACTGAAACTGCGTGGCCGCCACTTGCGGGCGAGAACCTGATAACTCATGCGCCCCACGTGAATCAAAAAATGGAAGTGGCGAGCCTAACCCCCGGCACTTGCAGTAAATGGCTGTGGCTGCTTCCTTCCGGACCTGACCAGATTGACCACCTTGCAATGCGGGGAGACCCGCCGACGTAAATTCTATCACGTCCCGGAGATGAATTCTCTGTAGCTTTTCTCTGCCAGCAGAATGCACGAAGCCCCTGTAGCTGGTGAGCTAGAGGGGCTTTGTGGGTATAGGGAGCCTGGCGATGACCTACTTTCTCACACGCAATGTGCAATATCATCGGCGCGGTTTCGTTTCACGGTCCTGTTCGGGAAGGGAAGGGGTGGGTCCGAAACGCTATGGTCGCCAAGCGTAACTTGTTCGTCTGACGCCTGATGGCGGCAAACGCAAAATGGAGGAAGGTTGTTTGTTGTGACTGCTATTGAGTTGCTGCAGTGCTACAAGGTTATAGGATCAAGCCGTACGGGCAATTAGTATCAGTTAGCTTAACGCATTGCTGCGCTTCCACACCTGACCTATCAACGTCGTGGTCTTCGACGACCCTTTAAGGAGTTCAAGACTCCGGGATATCTCATCTTAAGGCAAGTTTCACGCTTAGATGCTTTCAGCGTTTATCTCTTCCGAACATAGCTACCCGGCGATACGACTGGCGTCATAACCGGTACACCAGAGGTTCGTCCACTCCGGTCCTCTCGTACTAGGAGCAGCCCCCTTCAAATATCCAGCGCCCACGGCAGATAGGGACCAAACTGTCTCACGACGTTTTAAACCCAGCTCACGTACCACTTTAAATGGCGAACAGCCATACCCTTGGGACCGGCTACAGCCCCAGGATGTGATGAGCCGACATCGAGGTGCCAAACACCGCCGTCGATATGAACTCTTGGGCGGTATCAGCCTGTTATCCCCAGAGTACCTTTTATCCGTTGAGCGATGGCCCTTCCATACAGAACCACCGGATCACTATGACCTGCTTTCGCACCTGCTCGACTTGTGGGTCTCGCAGTCAAGCACGCTTTTGCCATTGCACTTTATGGGCGATGTCCGACCGCCCTAAGCGTACCTTCGTACTCCTCCGTTACCTTTTGGGAGGAGACCGCCCCAGTCAAACTGCCCACCATGCACGGTCCCCGATCCGGATTCACGGATCAAGGTTAGAACCTCAAATAAATCAGGGTGGTATTTCAAGGTTGGCTCCGCCGAGACTAGCGTCCCGGTTTCACAGCCTCCCACCTATCCTACACAGACCGATTCAAAGTCCAATGCAAAGCTACAGTAAAGGTTCATGGGGTCTTTCCGTCTTGCCGCGGGGAGATTGCATCTTCACAAACATTTCAACTTCGCTGAGTCTCAGGAGGAGACAGTGTGGCCATCGTTACGCCATTCGTGCAGGTCGGAACTTACCCGACAAGGAATTTCGCTACCTTAGGACCGTTATAGTTACGGCCGCCGTTTACCGGGGCTTCGATCAAGAGCTTGCACCCCATCAATTAACCTTCCGGCACCGGGCAGGCGTCACACCCTATACGTCCACTTTCGTGTTTGCAGAGTGCTGTGTTTTTATTAAACAGTCGCAGCCACCATTTCACTGCAACCCCATCGGCCTTCGAGCGCGAGGCTCTACAACCTACCGGGGCACACCTTCTCCCGAAGTTACGGTGTTAATTTGCCGAGTTCCTTCTCCTGAGTTCTCTCAAGCGCCTTAGAATTTTCATCCTGCCCACCTGTGTCGGTTTGCGGTACGGTCAATTCTAGACTGAAGCTTAGTGGCTTTTCCTGGAAGCTTGGTATCAATCACTTCAGCACCGTAGTGCCTCGTCATCACGCCTCAGCTAAGCCCCCCGGATTTGCCTAAGGGGCACGCCTACACGCTTAAACCAACTATTCCAACAGTTGGCTGACCTAACCTTCTCCGTCCCCACATCGCATCTAGAATCGGTACAGGAATATTGACCTGTTTCCCATCGACTACGCATTTCTGCCTCGCCTTAGGGGCCGACTCACCCTACGCCGATGAACGTTGCGTAGGAAACCTTGGGCTTTCGGCGAGGGAGCTTTTCACTCCCTTTATCGCTACTCATGTCAGCATTCGCACTTCTGATATCTCCAGCATCCCTTACGAGACACCTTCACAGACCTACAGAACGCTCCCCTACCATATCTTTCGATATCCGCAGCTTCGGTGCACAGTTTGAGCCCCGTTACATCTTCCGCGCAGGACGACTCGACTAGTGAGCTATTACGCTTTCTTTAAAGGATGGCTGCTTCTAAGCCAACCTCCTAGCTGTCTATGCCTTCCCACTTCGTTTCCCACTTAACTGTGTCTTGGGGACCTTAGCTGGCGGTCTGGGTTGTTTCCCTCTTGACAATGGACGTTAGCACCCACTGTCTGTCTGCCTTGCTCGCACTTGACGGTATTCAGAGTTTGCAATGGTTTGGTAAGTCGCGATGACCCCCTAGCCATAACAGTGCTTTACCCCCGTCAGTGATACAAGACGCACTACCTAAATAGTTTTCGGGGAGAACCAGCTATTTCCGGATTTGTTTAGCCTTTCACCCCTATCCACAGCTCATCCCCTAATTTTTCAACATTAGTGGGTTCGGACCTCCAGTACCTGTTACGGCACCTTCATCCTGGCCATGGATAGATCATCCGGTTTCGGGTCTACGCCATGCTACTAAACGCCCTATTCGGACTCGCTTTCGCTACGCCTCCCCTATTCGGTTAAGCTCGCAACATAACGTAAGTCGCTGACCCATTATACAAAAGGTACGCAGTCACCCCACAAGGAGGCTCCCACTGTTTGTATGCATGCGGTTTCAGGATCTATTTCACTCCCCTCCCGGGGTTCTTTTCGCCTTTCCCTCACGGTACTAGTTCACTATCGGTCGATCACGAGTATTTAGCCTTGGAGGATGGTCCCCCCATGTTCAGACAAGGTTTCACGTGCCCCGCCCTACTTTTCGCTAACTTAGTACCACGGAGTCGTTTTCATATACGGGGCTATCACCCACTACGGCCGGACTTTCCATTCCGTTCTATTAACGTCTCCGCTATCACTAGCAGGCTGATCCCCGTTCGCTCGCCACTACTTGGGGAATCTCGGTTGATTTATTTTCCTCCGGCTACTTAGATGTTTCAGTTCACCGGGTTCGCCTCAATATCCTATGTATTCAGATAAAGATACTCCTTGCGGAGTGGGTTTCCCCATTCGGATATCGGGGGATCAAAGCTTCATTGCCAGCTCCCCCCCGCTTTTCGCAGGCTTGCACGTCCTTCATCGCCTGTGATCGCCAAGGCATCCACCACATGCACTTAGTCGCTTGATCCTATAACCTTGCGGCCTCTCTCGAAGCCAGGCTACAGGCAACTCATTTGTGCGACCTTCATACCGCTGACTGCTGCATGAAGATCGATGCAATCACAACGCATCACCCGAACCTCATCAGTTCGAGTGACACAACCTTCTTCCGTTTTGTTAAAGAGCGTAGCATTTGATTTCTCAAAAGCCAAAGATAAACGCAGCGCTTATCTTTGGTTTCTGGTGGAGGATAACGGGATCGAACCGTTGACCCCCTGCTTGCAAAGCAGGTGCTCTCCCAGCTGAGCTAATCCCCCGTCAAACAAATCTTTCAACTTGTCTTTTTGATAGACGTTTCGCCGGCTTTCGAGAACCAGGCAATTCAAGGCGGAGAATCACGCCGCATACTCATGTATGCAAGTGATTCGACAACGCCGAAGTGCGCAGTGTTATCGAAAGTCAGCTGGTGGGTCTGGTTGGAATCGAACCAACGACCCCCGCCTTATCAAGACGGTGCTCTAACCGACTGAGCTACAGACCCTCGTCTGTTTGCTACTCATGAACAACCGATAGGTTGTGGGTGCCAGGATGCTTCTCTAGAAAGGAGGTGATCCAGCCGCAGGTTCCCCTACGGCTACCTTGTTACGACTTCACCCCAGTCACGAACCCCGCCGTGGTAAGCGCCCCCCTTGCGGTTAGGCTACCTACTTCTGGCGGAACCCGCTCCCATGGTGTGACGGGCGGTGTGTACAAGACCCGGGAACGTATTCACCGTGACATGCTGATCCACGATTACTAGCGATTCCGACTTCATGCAGGCGAGTTGCAGCCTGCAATCCGGACTACGATCGGCTTTCTGGGATTGGCTCCACCTCGCGGCTTGGCAACCCTTTGTACCGACCATTGTATGACGTGTGAAGCCCTACCCATAAGGGCCATGAGGACTTGACGTCATCCCCACCTTCCTCCGGTTTGTCACCGGCAGTCTCGTTAAAGTGCCCAACTAAATGATGGCAATTAACGACAAGGGTTGCGCTCGTTGCGGGACTTAACCCAACATCTCACGACACGAGCTGACGACAGCCATGCAGCACCTGTGTTCAGGTTCCCTTTCGGGCACATCTCAATCTCTCAAGACTTCCTGACATGTCAAGGGTAGGTAAGGTTTTTCGCGTTGCATCGAATTAATCCACATCATCCACCGCTTGTGCGGGTCCCCGTCAATTCCTTTGAGTTTTAACCTTGCGGCCGTACTCCCCAGGCGGTCAACTTCACGCGTTAGCTCCGGTACTAAATGGTTTTACCCACCCAACACCTAGTTGACATCGTTTAGGGCGTGGACTACCAGGGTATCTAATCCTGTTTGCTACCCACGCTTTCGTGCATGAGCGTCAGTATCGACCCAGGGGGCTGCCTTCGCCATTGGTGTTCCTCCACATCTCTACGCATTTCACTGCTACACGTGGAATTCCACCCCCCTCTGCCGTACTCTAGCCTTGCAGTCACAAGCGCAGTTCCCAGGTTGAGCCCGGGGATTTCACGCCTGTCTTACAAAACCGCCTGCGCACGCTTTACGCCCAGTAATTCCGATTAACGCTCGCACCCTACGTATTACCGCGGCTGCTGGCACGTAGTTAGCCGGTGCTTCTTATTCCGGTACCGTCATCCACACAAGGTATTAGCCTGTGCGATTTCTTCCCGGCTGAAAGAGCTTTACAACCCGAAGGCCTTCTTCACTCACGCGGCATGGCTGGATCAGGGTTGCCCCCATTGTCCAAAATTCCCCACTGCTGCCTCCCGTAGGAGTCTGGACCGTGTCTCAGTTCCAGTGTGGCGGATCATCCTCTCAGACCCGCTACAGATCGTCGCCTTGGTGAGCCTTTACCTCACCAACTAGCTAATCTGATATCGGCCGCTCAATCAGCGCAAGGTCTTGCGATCCCCTGCTTTCCTGCTCACAGAATATGCGGTATTAGCGCAACTTTCGCTGCGTTATCCCCCACTGAAAGGTACGTTCCGATACGTTACTCACCCGTTCGCCACTCGTCAGCGGAGCAAGCTCCCTGTTACCGTTCGACTTGCATGTGTAAGGCATGCCGCCAGCGTTCAATCTGAGCCAGGATCAAACTCTTCAGTTCAATCCAACTTAATACTCACAATTCACTGACGGTAGATTTTTTACATCTACCTCGATGGATCTCTCCATCCGTGTGATTGCCTTAATACGTTTTGCGACTTGCGTCGCTTCGCATCAAGACACCCACACCTATCGGTTGTCCAAATTTTTAAAGATCACCCCCGCCGCGCCGTCAAAAAAACCCGTCATCAGCAGAGAAGCGAGATTATGAAGAACTTCATTAAAACAGTCAAGATCTTCAATATCAATTTGCTTTGGTATTTCACAACTACAATTTCGACTACTCAGAAACAAAAACGCTTGGAATTTTCCAAGCGTTTAGCTTGCTGGTTGCGGGGGCAGGATTTGAACCTGCGACCTTCGGGTTATGAGACACACCCTGCACCGCGTCGAAGGACGACATAATAAGGGGTTAAGTGCCCCAACGCAAGACCCAGACTGGAAAAATTCTTAGTCCCCACAATTAAGGTAACGACGCCTAACCCACACTTAGCGCCAAATACCGACATGGAACCTGTTTTTTTCAGATCTCAAAAACCAGCCAAAACGCTTGCAAATTCGACCTTCCGTCTATTTTTGTTGTCACAAAAATGCGCTCAAGGTCGATGAACGACCTCACCGCCTTGAGTTTAGCAACCTACGATTTATGAGCATCCTGACAAGTACGCTTGAATTTCGGCACCTACGTTTTTAGCGCAGCCCTAGATTGATTGCCAACGACTGGCGCTTGACCGAGGCAACCTACCTTGAGTTTAGCAACCTACGATTTATGAGCAACCTGACAGGTACGCTTGAATTTCGGCACCTACGTTTTTAGCGCAGCCCTAGATTGATTGCCAACGACTGGCGCTTGACCGAGGCAGCCTACCTTGAGTTTAGCAACCTACGATTTATGAGCAACCTGACAGGTACGCTTGAATTTCGGCACCTACGTTTTTAGCGCAGCCCTAGATTGATTGCCAACGACTGGCGCTTGACCGAGGCAGCCTACCTTGAGTTTAGCAACCTACGATTTACGAGCAACCTGACAAGATGGCTTGAATTTCGAGACATACGATTTTGGCGCAGTCCTTGATTAATTGCTAACGACTTGGCGCTTGACCAAGGCAACCCGCCTTGAGTTTGGCAACCTACGATTTACGAGCAGCCTGACAAGTTCGCTTGAATTTCGGCACCTACGTTTTTGGCGCAGTCCTAGATTGATTGCCAACGACTGGCGCTTGACCGAGGCAGCCTACCTTGAGTTTAGCAACCTACGATTTACGAGCAACCTGACAAGATGGCTTGAATTTCGAGACATACGATTTTGGCGCAGTCCTTTATTGATTGCGCGTGTCGTGGCACTTGAGCCATCTTCTGCGCACAACATGATCGTCAAGGTAGCCGCTTTGCCCTCCTCCACTCTCCTTCCCGTAGAGAGTTCTCTCCATCTGCAGGGCCATTTGCTCTGAATCAGACAAAATGCTAGAGGCTGTTCACATTCCTAGCCGCGAATTATGCCAATGAGTTTTCGCGCCCAGAAATTCGTTTACAACCAATGAGTTACGAAGGGGGTGTTCACAGCCCCTGGTTTATGGTCATATCCTGACTTTTGGGCGGAAATCAGGATGGTGCGTTTTTGGTTGCGTGATGATCAGTTCGAGCGAATCGAGGCGATGTTGCCGGGTAAGCGGTGCGACCCGGGACGCACCGCCACCGAAGCATCTGAGTCTCATCTCAATTCACCAGAATCGTTCTGGCAGCTTTCGGATATGCCTTGCTGACGCCGTAGAAAACGGCCCAACCGATAGTGCTCAAACACTCTTAGTACCTTTACAGTTGGGATAGCGTGAGCACCCCCAGAAATGTTCCACCAGCGTTCCGTCCTCGCTTTGCCAGCCGAAGCACCATAGGTGTCCCGCACCTCGGACAATTTGGGCTCGTTCCAGCAACGGGGGCATTTGAGCTTCGGTATCCGGTTCCGGGATCGGGGCGTTGGATCGCTGAGCTTGGCCGGCGCGCTGCAGGTACGGGCGGTAGCCCTGCACCCAAGTAGATCAAGTCGCATTTCGCCTGCTCACGATCTGAATAACAGCGCAAGATAATAGGATCCGGCGTCGCCAATAGCTGTTGATACCTGTTCAGCGCCGCTTTTAGGTTCTGTGGCCCTGCGTGGAGCTGGCGCCGTAACGGGACCGCCTTTGTTTCAATCATCGAGCGAATCTTAGTTGCTTCGATCCTGTCAGATTCCGTCTCATGTGCGTTGTAAACAAAGCGCTGTTCAAGTCTTGCTCGCCACTCCAGAAGTTTTCGAGATGTGATCTCCCCAAAACCTTGGACGGCAAGCAACCGCGCCCGGTTCACATCAGCTGCGGAGTCGATACCGTAGGACGCCAGCAACAAGCTCTTGGCGGGCCCTATGCCTGAAATTGAGGCGTTTTGAATTTCGAACTTATCAAGGTACGCATAGAGTTGCCTCTCTCGCCGCTCAGTTTGGAATTTCTGCTTTAGCGCGAGCTCACTGGCCACCAGATTTCTATATGTGTCGCGCGCGTTGATTAGCTCCGCCTTCAAATCGTGCAATTCTCGGTATCCGATGCGTTCTGCCCATCGAACCATCTCGTTGTTCCAGCGAGTTTCAGCTTCGACGAAGGTCTTCTTGAATTCCTCTGTGTCGATGGGCTTGTGCTCTGTTACAAGTCCATAACCCCAGAACGCCAATAGGATCCAAATAAACCAGAGTGCCGGTATGAAAACAAAAGCCGCAACTACAGCAACAAGAATAAATATTCCGAATGGCTTGTTATCAGATTTCGTTTTGCTAGCTGTCAAAGCCGCAGCGCTAGGACTTGGTGCAGACCCATTCACTTTCGGCTGCGGCTCAGCTGGAATCGTATTCAGTAACGGTTCGATCTGGCGCCAGACTTGTTCCGAGGTTGAAACCGGCACTTCCAGGGTCAAAGACGCCGGGGCGAACCGCTGAGGGTGCGTATGGGAGGAATAGGACGGTACGATTCAACTTCTCCATCTCGCACCAAGCACACTCGGATGCGTCGCGAGGGCCAAAATGGAGTGGGTTGTCCTGGCACTGAGACAAATTACGTTCTAGGGACTCAAGAGCAGATACCCAGCGCTCGGCGGATGGCCTATTGCAAGCGGATGCGCTTGAAAATGCAGCATTGAAAAGCGACGCAAGTTCAGGGGAGAAATCCGAAACCGAAGGAGTGCCCGGTGGCTGATCCATCCCAACATTGCGGTTATCCGCATATACGTACCGGAAGTTCACGGATATTTTCATGAAGTGGGGGAATCTCACCGGTGCGCACTGAGCCAACAAACGGGTGTCTCCCCATGAATAGCAGTTGGAAGATGACGACAGCCAACCCGAAAGCATCGTGGTTCGGTGTTCTCACTACTTGTGCAAGCGACTTTCCCTGTAGCTCGGGCGGCGTGTACTCCGGAACTCCTACGCGGCATAGAAATTTCTGTCCCGCCCCGACGAACTGAAAGCTGTCTGCATCAATTAGTGCAACGATCGTTTTTGGCGACACCAAAATCCCTGAATGGTTAATGTCTCCAATGACACAGTTCGACAGATGCACCGAGGCGACAGCTCGTGCGAGATTAGCTGCCGTTCTTACCAAGAATCGGTAGTCAGCTTGCGGAAAATGCTGTTTTCGTGGCCCGGGGAGAATAGAGCTCATGGAGGGGCTTGTGGTCGGTGATGAGTTTCATCACAAAGCCGACAAACGCTCCAGATCGCGAGAAGGCTTGGAATAGAGGAAAGGCAACTAGAGGTGCTCGCCCGGCAATTTGAGCTTGCACCATTGCTGCAATTTTCGCCTGCTTGCCGGAGGCTTCACTCGGGTTATAGAGTTTTACGGCAAGCCGGTTGTCGTTTCCTAAGGAATAGACAATGCCTTCTCCACCCTTGCCGATGCGATGATCAAGCCGATGGAGGCGCCCCTCGACGACAACCTCAGATAAGCTCATTTGAACGCTGCCACAATTAGTGACTTATCGTCGTCTGTTCGCTCGTTCACTCGAGGGCTATCTAGGAACTCGGTCAGGGCTTCCGAAAGCGCATGATCCCGGCCATCCGCGGAGCTCTCAAACAAGGGGCGGGCGATAGCAGCAAAAAACCGATCGAAAGGTTCATTTGTCTCAAAGTTAAGGGCAAGGCGTTCAAGCCCATCAGAGAAGATGACAAGACAGTCAATCGGTCCGTTGTGGCGACTGAACCTAACTTTTGGGCTTGGCTCGTCAGTTACAAACGTGGTTGTTGAAGCATACTCGCCATGATCGGGCCACGATGGTGCAAGCCATTCATCTTCCCCCTCCGCCTTAATCACCGCACAACCATCTCCCACGTGAGCAACTAATGTTTCGCTTGCATCCGTGATCACACAAACCATGGTTGCGGCAAAGTCACGGGGCGATTTACCCCGCTTCTGGGCCACCGCAAATATTTGATCGCGGATCGAACCTAGCCAGACGGAAAACTCTGCATCGGTCGGATTGCGGTCAGATTGTGCAAAATGCTGTCGGATTGAGATCGATAGCGCTCTGCAGATTAGAGAGGCGCCTTGTCTCCCGTACTCGGCGCTCCCGGCACCATCTGAAATGACTCCAACGAAAATGGGCTTCTCCGCTGAACGCACCACCATAGATCGGAGACGGTCTTGAACGGGGTCGCCTGTCTTTAGATGTGACGTGCCCCGGCAAGCCGCTGAAATCCATCGCCAGTTCATCGCAATTACTGAACAATGGCCCAGCCGTTAGGTGCCGTAGGATTAGTCAGCGGAACAGCTTCGCCCGGATTTGATTTCGAGACCGAACTGAGTGAGCTCGACAGCCACGCGAACAATTCTTTGAACGCAAGACCTTTCAACTTGAGCGGCTCACGAACTGCAATTTTCTTCAGCAGATCCATATCGGCATCTTCGACCCCAACAGCGTAGAACATGAACTCCTTCTTATTCTCGCCAGTCTTGACCAGCTCGGCCGCATCGGCCCAACTGTCCGTCGGCGCGCCGTCGGTAATCAGGAAGACCCACGGGCGGTAATAAGAAATTCCAGCACTTTTGTAGTGGCTTTTCCGCGCACGCAGCATGTCAAGCCCCGTCTCGATAGCTTGACCCATCGGTGTTACACCGCTTGCGTTCAAGGCGGGCGCATAAAAATTGCTGGCTGACGTGAATTCAGTTTGCACCTGAACTGGACCGAAAGAAACAACGGCTACCTCGACTCGCTTTGCGCTTAGGGAGTCTGCTTTCAACTCCGACTCAAAAACTTGGAGTCCCTCGTTGAGCTGCCGAATGCGCTCACCAGACATCGATCCGGATGTGTCAAGAAGCATCAAGCAAGCGCAGCGCGGCTCAGGGTTATCAGAAAATTCGACGGGATCGAAGGGCTTCTGTTCGAAAGTCATGATTTGATTCCTTTCATCTTAATCGCAGTATATTAGTAACTGTAGGATTCTAGCCTGCTGGCTTAACGCCATGGCATACGAAATAGATATATACCATGTGGCGTTAGACGAAGTCTTGATAAGTGAGTACTCCGCCTACGTGTAAAGAAGTATCCTCTTGATGGTTGCCGGTAGCTTGACCCTACGTGCCAGATACGTGACTTTTTGCGCCAACCCTACTGGCGATCTTGACGGGAATCGACGTGCACGTAGAGCCAGGATAATGCCCGTCAATCTTGACGATATTCACATCGCCTCTGTTACCGCCGATTGGTTCATAGACACAGAATCGATCCCTTGATCGGTTAGCCCGCCCGCTCATACCGGCGCATCAGCCGCTCCGCCTTGGCCAGTGAGCGGCGCACGCCGTAGCCGATGCGGTAGATCAGAGCGAGATTGAAGTCTCCCAGGCGGCAGCCTCGCCGGGCAGCACGGATGAACAGTACGCGCGCCTTGCGATAGTCACGGGGAACCCCCAACCCTTCGAGGTAGATACGGCCGAGGTGGTTATCCGCCGCGGCACAACCAGCCAGCGATGCCGACTCAAGGAACGGGATGTGCCGTGCAATGGACTGGCGGAGTTCCTCGTCGGGGTTGACTGCGGGTTTGACTTTGCGCACTTCGGCAGGAACCGGAACTTCCTTCATTCCCAAGACAAGCCCGTGGGCCTCCAGCACCTCGCGAATCTCGCGGATGCTTTTCTTGCCGAGATTCGGCCAGCGATAGAGGTCGCGTTCCTCGTAACGCGCCAGTTCAGCAAGGTGGGTAACGCCAACGGCGCCGAGCACGTTCGTGACCCGCGTCGAAAAGCCGATGGAATCGATGGGCTGGTTTCCAGCATGCATTTCTTGTCTCCTGTTCGTATTCGGGATGCTCCGCATGAGCCGCCCGAAAGTCAGGCTAGCAGTGCAAATTCTTCTTGCGCAACCGGAGGTGCTACCATCAGCATGGGGTAGTTTTTTCAAAGGCTCGGAACGCGCCCACCAACGTTCATTGCTTCGGGATCAATCGCAGGCTCGAAGTCGTTGTGCCGGCCAAACAGCGAATCATCCCGCTGGCTTTCGCCGTAGCGAAGCTCATTTACTGAGCCCGCCGTATCGCATCATGGTCCCGTCCCATACGGTCAGGAGGCCGCCCGTGATGCAGCACATCCAGTTCCTTTTCCGTCGCCTCGCCGGCATCGCCTCGATCGAGGCGGAGCGCCTCGCACAGGCCCGCGCCATCTTTGCCGACGCCGAACGCCGCTTCGGCGAATTCGAGAGCCCGGCGTACATCAGGCGGAGCGCGAAGGCGAACGTATCCGGCCAGTGACGGCGACACCAGCTCAGATGAGCGGATCGGCATTTATATACAGTTGACTGATACAGTTGCGGTGTTTATATTAACTGTCATGAACACCGAATCCGAAACAAGACACTCCATCGAGGATCTGGCCCGCCTGACCGAATTCCCGGTACGGACCATCCGCTATTACATCCAGGAAGGCTTGGTCGGCCGCCCGGTGGGCGAGAAGCGCACCGCCTACTACACGGCACGGCATCTCGAACAGTTGCTGACCATCCGCAAATGGCAGTCCGCCGGGCTCTCCCTCGAGCGCATCCGGGAGCTGCTCAGCGAACCGGAGCACGGGATCCTCCCGCCGCCCCGGCCGCGCGGCCCGGGAACCGTAGAAGTGTGGAGCCATGTGGTGATTGCCGACGGACTGGAGATCACCCTCGAACCGGGCCGGGCCGGCCTCAGCGCGGAACAGGTCCGCGCCTTCGCCCGCGGGGTTATGGCGCTGTACGGACAGGTCCGTGGAAGCGACGACGAACAACACAACAAGAAGGAAGACAACCATGCTTGACACAAACCAGGAACCCTCCGCCCTGCTGCGCGATGCCAATGGGCGCCCCGTGGCCCTCACCGGCGTTTCCGTCCGCGGCCGCCTCAGCGAGACGCTGGCCAGCGTCGAGGTCGAGCAGCGCTACCTGAACCCCTTCGACCACAATATCGAAGCCGTTCTACACCTTCCCGCTGCCCATCGGCGCCGTGCTGCTCGACCTGGCGGTTCGACATCGACGGCCGCACCCTGACCGGCCAGGTCGTCGAGCGCAAGGCTGCCGAGCGGCAGTACGAAGATGCGATCACCGATGGCGATTCGGCGGTGATGGTCACGGATGAGGGAAACGGCCTTTAAAGGCGCTCGAAGTCCAGATAGCCGCGATCCATGATGTAGAAGGCGCCTGGCTCCAGCAGCAGGATGTCGAGCACATTCACATCCCCCAGCTTGCCATCCGAGATATGGATGAAGCTGGGGATGTTGCCTCTCAAGTCGAGCAGCGTGTGCATCTTCACCGCCGACTTGGTCGTGCGAAACACTGCCCACGGGAAGAGCGACAAACACAGATCGATGGTCGTCGAGTCCAGCGCGTAGGCCGTATTCTCCAGCTCGATACCAAAATTGTCGCCGATATAGAGCTTTCGCGCCTGCGCAATCAGACATTGGGCGAATTCGGCATGGATGCGCCAGTCCCGGGATTCGTTGGCGTCGGCCAGCGTCGAGCGACGGATCTGTTCGCGAAATCCCATGTGGTACAACTTGGCTGCCTGCGCCGTCAGGCTGGCTTCGATATCGCGCAAACTCTCGCGGTAGGTCAGTTGTGCAAAGGCCAGTACGCGGAATTGATCGGCGCAGGTCATCGATTTGACGTAACGATCTCCGTCGTGGCGATCGATGAT
>CAVUJN010000021.1:0-85223 GCA_963741765.1 uncultured beta proteobacterium | reverse complement strand
CTGGGGCGAGTTTCGCCGGCAACTGGAGTACAAAGTATCGTGGAACGGCGGCATGCTGCTGGCTGTTCCACCGCACAACACCAGTCGCACTTGCCCTTGCTGTGGTCACATCGCAAAAGAAAATCGCATCACGCAGGCCGTGTTTTTGTGTGTCGATTGTGGCTACGAAAACAACGCCGATGTCGTCGGTGCGATCAATGTCTTAGAGCGGGGATACCGCTTGTTAGCCTGTGGAGAGTCGGTGCAGTCGGGCCGCTCTGTGAAGCAGGAACCCGCCGAAGCGACTACACAAGGGCTTGCCCTTGTTTAGTGCCGTAGGAATCGCCTTCCTTCAGGTGGGCGAGGATGTCAAGAATTGTGGTCTTGCACTCAGGGCAGCGGCAGTCCGGCGGCGGCGATTCGTGCCTTGAGGCGCTCCACTTCTTCGATCAGGTCAGCGACCAGGGCTGCGGTTTCCGGATTGGCATCGAAATCGCGCTCCACCGCAAGCAGACGACGGGCGCGCACCAGTTCTGCGCTGGTGAATTCCCAACGGGAAACTTGTCCGACAGCCATGTTGCCGAGCAGGCCGGCCTCGACCCGCTCGACGATCCATTTCGACTCGACCGTACAGGCGCACGCCAGTTCGTCGAGGCTGAGGGCTGCTTCATCCAGCACGATGCCGGTCAGAATGACTCCGTTCGTCATGGTTCAGACTCCCATTCGCTGGCGCGGATTGAAAGGCATTTCTCGCGCCATGGTTTCATAAAGCGCCTTGGCCTTGTCAGTATCCGCAGGTGGCAGCATGACCTCAAGCATCAGGTAAAGATCGCCGGCTGGATTGCCCGGAATGCCACGCGCCTTGAGGCGCAGCTTGCGCCCGGATTGCGAGCCGGGCGGAACGCTTACCCGCAACGCACCGGCCAGGGTTGACACTTCGATCTCGGCGCCCAGAGCTGCTTCCCACGGCGTTACCGGGAGCGACTGATGGACATCCCGTCCATCCACCCGATAGCGTGCATCCGGCTTGAAATGCACTTCCAGATAGAGGTCGCCGGCAGTTCCGCCGCCAAGCCCCGGGCTTCCCTGACCGGCAAGGCGGATATGCTGTCCTTCCTTGATGCCCTTTGGAATCTGCACCTTGAGTGTGCGCTCTTCGGCAATGACCTGGCCTGCCGCATCGAAGCGAGCTGCGCGCAGGGTGATGGTTTGCGTTGCACCGTGATAGGCGTCTGCGAGCTCGATCATCACCTTGGCATGATGATCTTCGCCCCGCGCCTGGTGGGCGCCGGCATGCCGGCGGCTCGCCGCCTGCCCGAAGAGGCTTGAGAAAAAATCGCTGAACTCCGCCTGGCCGCCGCCAGACGCCCCGTTGCCGGAAAATTCGAAGCCCGAACCCCAGTCCGGCGGTGGCTGAAATTCCTGCCCGGGTCGGTAAGCGCTGCCCGCCTGGTCATAGGCCGCGCGCTTTTCCGGATCGGATAGCACGGCATTGGCCTCGTTGACCTCCTTCATGCGCATTTCGGCATCCGCCTCCTTGCTGACATCCGGATGGTACTTGCGCGCCTGCTTGCGGTAAGCCTTCTTGATTTCGTCTGCAGTAGCAGTCTTGGCTACGCCGAGAATCTTGTAATAATCCCTGAATTCCACGTAACGATCTCCTTGGCTACCAGGGGCATCGATGGGTGCAACCCTGGCCATCAGCAACCTGCCGTCAATTATGACAGCAGAGCCGAGAACCCTGGTCATGGAAATGACCGGGGCGGAACCATGACTTACTCTTTATTTTCGTCAGAACTGCCGACGACCGCCTTGACGCCCGATGCTGCCACGTTGACCGTCGCTCCGACGACCGTTGCGCCAGCTTTGACAGTGGTCGCGACAACTGAGACCGCAGCGTCCGCAACGGTAACTACCGCACATCCGGTACAACAAAAAGACAGCAGGGAGCCAATCAGGATTGTGCGAATCGATTCAGTACCTATCCCAGCGGCCACCGCGTTGACGCCAATGCTTGTCATTCTGTTCCCAACGGTAAGGTACCCATCGATACCCGGGGCGTGGTGGCGCCCAATAACCCGGCCCCCAGTCGTAACGCCCACCGCGCCAGTGCCATGCGCCTGAAATCCAGACATAGCCGGCCACGGGCGGAGGCCCGACATATTCAACGCGCGGTGGCGGTGGTGCAATCATTACCGGCTCGACGTAAACCGGCCTTGGCGGAGGTGCAACAATGCAGCCACTGAGCGAAATCGCAATCGCAGCCACTGCCATTGTCCGATATCGAGCCCGGTTCATTTGAACGTTCCAAAAAATTGAATGGCCATATTTTAGGCGGCGTCGGCGCCAGGTACTGTAATCAGTGGTAAGTAGTTGTAACAGTGAACAAATCGACCTGATTAATGATGCTGATGCTCGGAAGTCTTGATGAGTCAGCTCAAAAAGGCGAAAGCCCCACACCGGGGGAAGTGCGAGGCTTTCAGGACGGCCGGTTTTGGAGGAGGGGAGAGATTGGCCGCCTAGGCTGATATCTGATCAGCGCATGAATGGAAAGATACTTGCCCACTCCCCGCAACTCAAGTAACGGCTTGCAACAGGCTGTGTCGAAATGTATGCAGGCTATGGCGAGGCTCAGGCAGCCGCCTTGCGCAGGATCTGGTAGAGCTCGTCCTTGAGCGCCAGCTTCTCCTTCTTCAGCGCTTCGATGACAAGGTGTGTTGCCGGCTCGATACCCGACTCCATGTTCCTGATCTTCTGGTCGAGTCCGTTGTGTTTTTCATAGAGATTGAGGAAATGGCTGTCGGTCGTCTTAAGCTGGGTAATCAGGTCACGGTATTCGGGAAACACGGCGCTTTCTCCATGAGAGTTGATGTCGGAATGGAGAGCGCCGGACTTTTTGTATGGCGATCCCCGGAATGCAATATGCCCAAGCTCGCGGGATCGGCTAAGTGCCAGAACGACCAAGAAACGCTTTGGCCCGCCAACCCCAACAATACTGAGAACTAGATCGTACAGTTTACTACCGTCCAGAGCGTGTCCGGGACGATAAATAAGCGTGTTGGGTCACTGGCGGTGTGCGAGAAATTGGCCTGTAACAATGCTCAGGCTACCGCAAATCATCATGAACAGCTCAGGCGCGAAGGGCAGGACAGAGGTTCGCCGAACTGCCCGGCAACCTGTACCGTCGATTGGAACAGCCTACGTGAAGGCAATTCACCTTTCGGCAAAGTGATCTCGAACACCGACGGCGAACCCCTGTCCGGTGCGGCAACTGCCAGATTGCACGCACCGAAGGACTGGGTGGGACAGCGCTGCCCAATCAGGGCAGCATCATTCCCCGAATCATGTAAAAGAACATCGCAGCCAAGAGGGCGGAGGCCGGGACGGTAATCAGCCACGCGGCGGCAATGCGGTAGATTGCCGAGCGTTTGACCAGTTCCTTCTGATAGACGCTTTTGAGGTCCTTGCGCTCCCGTTTCGACAGGCGACTGTCAATGACCGCCTGCTGGTTGCCCTTCAGGGCCGCAATCATGGCACCCTTGTGTTCAAAGTCGGCATTGCGGAATTTCTCCATATAGGCTTCGACGACTTCCCGGTCATCACCATGATGGTGTTCCTCAATGACATCGATCATGCGTCCGTAATTCGCCTTGAGATATTCGCGCAGGAAGCCAACGCCGAATACGCCGCCGACGGCGATATGCGTCGAACTGACCGGCAATCCCAACTGGCTGGCGACGATCACGGTGATGGCGGCGGCCATGGCAATACAAAAGGCGCGCATCTCGTCGAGTTCGGTGATCCCCGACCCCACGGTCTTGATCAGTTTGGGGCCGTACAGGGCCAGGCCGAGCACGAGGCCGATGGCGCCCACCATCATCACCCAGAGCGGAATCGATGCTTTTGCCGTGGCAGCACCCTTGATGACCGCCTCGTTGATGGCGGCCAGCGGCCCGACGGCGTTGGCGACGTCATTGGCGCCATGGGCGAAGCTGAGCAGGGCGGCGGAAAAAATCAGTGGCACGATGAACAGTCTGTTTACCGCCTGCTTGTCGTTGGTCAGCTTGTGGGCACCCGCGATGACCCTGCTTCGCGTGAAGACATAGGCTACCAAAGCCACCCCGACCCCGACCAAGGCCGCCATGCCAAACCCGACTTTCCAGATATGGTTGAGTCCCTTCAACACCAGATAGGTCGTAAAGGCCCAGGCCATGAAGGCAACCAACAGGGGAACCATTTTTTTTGCGGCCACCATCATGTCCGATTTGTAGGTGATGGTACGCTTGATCAGATAGAGAAACGCGGCGGCAATCACGCCTCCCATTACCGGCGAAATAACCCAGCTGGCGGCAATCGCGCCCATCTGGCTCCAGTTGGCTATGCCCCAGCCGCCCGCGGCAATGCCGGCGCCAAGTACGCCGCCGACGATGGAGTGCGTCGTCGATACCGGCGCGCCTGAAGCCGTGGCGATGTTCAGCCATATCGCACCGGCAAGCAGGGCGGCCGTCATCAGCCAGATGAATATCTCGGTGGTGGCGGCGGCATCGGGAGAAATGATCCCGCTCTTGATCGTGCCGACCACATCGCCGCCGGCAATCAGTGCGCCGGCTGCCTCGAAGATTCCGGCAATGACGATTGCGCCGGTCAGCGTGAGTGCCTTGGAGCCGACGGCCGGGCCAACGTTGTTGGCGACGTCATTGGCGCCGATGTTGAGCGCCATATAGCCGCCGATGATGGCTGCCACTACCAGCGAATAGCTGACCTCGCCGCCGCCCATGGTGAGGAAGATGATGATGCCAACCAGAAACATGACAGCGATTCCAAGCCGCAGCATCTCCTGGCGGCCCTTATTCGTGGCATTTTCCATCAATAAAAATCGTTCGAAGTCCATGATCTACCCCCCCTTTGGTTTATTTCATATTTATTGCATTTTTTTTACTTTTACAGTCCGTTGATTGGAGAGTCAAGGTTAAAAAGCGGCCACCCGGCGCATTTGGACAGGAATTACCGCAGACCAAGTTGGTTCTGCTTCCCTGCGCCCCTTGCTTTGATACTATTGCCACATGCGAAATGACCCGGAAGACTGCATCGATGCCAAGCGTTCTTCTGGCGAAGGAGCTACCGAGAGGACATTTGATGGGACCAATTATTAGAATGAACTTGTGGGCAGATGTGACGATCGAGTGGCAATAGGCGCTGAATCGAGCGTCGTGCTGGGCGACGAATTTTTCATGCGCGAGGCGATCTCGCAGGCCCGCGCGGCGGAGTGCCTCGGCGAGGTGCCGGTCGGCGCCGTTGTGGTCCTTGCCGGCGAAGTCATCGGCCGCGGTTTCAATAGCCCGATAGGCGAGAGCGACCCGACCGCGCATGCCGAAATTGCGGCCTTGCGCGACGCGGCGCGTACGCTCGGCAACTATCGCCTGCCTGGTTGCGAGTTGTTCGTCACGCTGGAGCCTTGCGCGATGTGCGCCGGGGCCATTCTCCATTCACGGATCGCCCGCGTCGTCTACGGCGCGCGAGATCCCAAGACCGGCGTGCATGGCAGCGTCGTAGACCTTTTCGGCGTCGAGCGCCTCAATTTCCATACGACCGTTACCGGCGGTGTTCTGGCCGAAGAATGCAGCGGTATCCTGTCCGCTTTTTTTGCCGAACGGCGGCGGAAATCACCATGAACATCAAGATCTCGGTAGCCCGCCAGTTGCTGACGCTATTCGACGAGGCAGGGCGGGTTTTACGCGAGTACCGCGTGTCCACGGGAAAAGCCGGGGTCGGCGAAGTTTTCGGCAGCTTCCAGACGCCGCGCGGTCAACACCTGATTCGGGCAAAAATTGGTGCCGGCGCAGACGCGAACACGATCTTCGTGCGGCGCCGGGCGACCGGCGAAGTCTGGTCGCCGACGTTCGACCAGCTTCATACGGGACGCGACTGGATACTCACGCGCATCCTCTGGCTGTCAGGTTGCGAGCCTGGCCGGAACCGGCTGGGCCCTGTCGATACCATGCGCCGCTACGTCTACATCCACGGTGCGCCGGATATTACCGAGATGGGAAAACCAGGGTCGCATGGTTGCATCCGCATGCGCAACGACGACATCATTGAACTCTTCGATCTGGTGCCGGCCTATACGCCGGTCGAAATCAGCGAAGACTGAAGCAGCTCGCCGCCGCTGCCGAAGCTCCGTTCCTCAAAGCTTATCGCACCATCGGCGGCCTGCACAACCACGGTCGAGGCGCGGGTTCCGTAGGTCTCCGAACGCACGAAAATCGCCGACAGAAGGCGCTCCCATTCAAGCGGAACCCCGGTATCCGGCAACTCGGCATCGGGGACGATTTCATCGTCGGCCAGAATGTCGAACAGTGGGGCACGATCGGGCAGGGCGCCCAGAGCCTGTGCAGTCTGCCGGCGCGCACTGAGCAGCTTTGGCCACGGGCTGTCGAGCAGGTGATTCGAAAGGCCGTAGATGCCTGGCGCCAGTTCCTGCGGCGCGTTCGTGCGATTGCTGCAGTACCAGAGCGTCGCACTGTCGCCGATCAGCAGGTTGAAACCTGAATACTGCGCCATGTCGATCCGGACAACATAGTCTGCAGCGCATTGCCGTCCAGCGAGATAAGCCTGGGTCAGCTTGCCCCGTGATTGAATTCCCTTGCTGGTACCGGGTTCGCGAACGTTGGTGACTGCGGCGAAGCGCCCGCTTCGGGTGATGCCCAACCAGGTTCCGCCGGCGTCCAGGTCGCGACCGGCAATAACTTCAGGCGAATCGTCCCACAATCCCGCTGCGGCGGTCGGTCGAGCGTAGAACTCGTCACGGTTGGCGGCGACGACCAGCGGGTAATCCGGATGCGCCCGCCAGCCGACCACGATCAGGCACATTTTTCCCCCGTTTTACGGGTTGACCGCAACAGCCTCGATTTTCGGGCCTTCGCGCGATCCGAGATGCAGGTTGCCGGCGAAATTGGACTGAACCACCGCCAGTGCCTCGTAACCGCCATTGGGCGAGGGTGCGCCGCTGACGATCTTGCCGCAGGCCTGATCCGGATTGTCCGGGGAGTGGAGGTCGGCGCCGGCCGCGAGTACCTGATCACTGCTGACACGGTACAGGTGACGCTTGACCTTGCCCAGATACTGCGTGCGCGCGACGATTTCCTGTCCCGGGTAACACCCTTTGTGAAAACTGATGCCGCCCAGCTTCTCGAAATCGGCCATCTGCGGGACAAATTCTTCCTTGGTCGCCGCCGTGACCAGCGGGAAGCCGGCCTGAACGTCGATCCAGCGCCAGGTGGGCAGCCCCGCGGGACGTGCCTTGAGCGCGAGCTTTTGCCACAGGTCGCCAGCAATCGACTGGTCGGCGGCGACGATGTAGCGGTTCCCTTGCAGCGCAAGCACGCTGACCGATGGACCGGCCGCCGAAGTCATCGGCGCAATGGGGCAGGGCAGACCTGCCTCGGCAAGCGCCGCGGTTGCCTGCGGGCCGGACAGGCCGAGCAGCAAGCGACTCTCGGTCAGGCTGGCCAGCTTGACCTTGGAGCGCAGAACGAACATTTGCAGGCGCTTCAAGGAGAACGCCTCAAGGTCACCCGAGACGATCAGCCGAAAGATATCTGCCTCGCGCCAGACGAGAAAACTGGCTTGCATCCTTCCCTTGGCAGTACACCAGGCTGAATGCTGGACCTGATCGCTGCCCAGATGATTGATGTCGCTGGTGAACTGGCTGTGCAGGAAGGCTTTCGCATCTTCTCCAGTGGCCTCGATCAGGCCAAGGTGAGTCAGCGGAACCAGAACTGTCTCATTGCGTGCCGCCTGGAGCTCGCCTGCCGCATCACCGAAATTTTGAACCTCGTCGCCTTCGTCATTGAAGGCAGCCCCGGTGGATTCAAGAAAGCTGCGCCAGATGGGATTCATGTCGGAAGTGCTCCTTTATGGTTTGCGATATTATAGCGGCCGTTCAACGATGCCAGCTGCCATGAGGCAGACCCGGTGCCAGCCAGCGAGTTCCCTTGCGCCTAATCCTGAAGCTTCTCCTGCTCCTGAGTCTTGTGCTTGCGGCCCTGATCGGCTCGATCGCCTGGTGGGCCAATGCGCCACTTCAGATGCGCGTGTCCACGGTCGATTTTCGCATCGCTCCCGGGAGCAGCCTGCGCTCGGCCGTTACCCAAATGCAGGATGCAGGCATTGCCGTCAATCCGGACCTTCTTGCCATGCTGGCGCGCTGGCGCGGCGTTGGCAGCGGCATCAAGGCGGGCAGTTATTCGATCAGCCATCGACTGACCCCGGAAGAGTTGCTGGTGAAACTGGTGCGCGGCGACGTCACCCAAGGCGAAGTGGTGCTGGTCGATGGCCTGACCTTCCGCCAGTGGCGCGCCCGCCTCGACCAGCACCCCGACTTGAAACATGAGACACAAGGCCTCGACGCAACCGAAATTGCTGGGCGGCTGGGTATCGAAGGCGGCACCATTGAAGGTTGGCTATTTCCCGATACCTACCTGTTCGACAAGCATTCGAGCGATCTTGAAGTACTGGCCCGAGCATACCGCGCCATGCGCACGCGGCTCGACAGCGCGTGGGCCGGGCGCGACGCCACCCTGCCATACCGTAACCCTTACGAGGCGCTGATCATGGCCTCGATCATCGAAAAAGAAACCGGGCGCAGCGATGATCGTGCGCAGATTGCAGCAGTCTTCACCAATCGACTACGCAAGGGCATGCCGCTGCAAACCGACCCGACAGTAATTTACGGAATGGGCGAAAAATTCGACGGCAACCTGCGCAAGCGCGACCTGCAGACCGACACGCCTTACAATACCTATATACGTGCCGGATTGCCGCCGTCGCCGATTGCCATGCCGAGTATGGCCGCGCTGCAGGCAGCGCTGCATCCGGCAGATAGCGATGCACTCTATTTCGTCGCCCGCGGCGATGGCAGCAGCCAGTTTTCGCGAACCCTCGACGAGCATAACCGCGCGGTCAACAAGTACCAGAGAGGCAACAAGTGAGAGGAAAATTCATAACCTTCGAGGGTATCGACGGAGCAGGCAAGAGCAGCCATGTCGAATGGCTGGCCGCCCTCCTGCGCGACAAGGGTCATGTTGTTCATGTCACGCGCGAGCCGGGTGGTACCGAATTGGGCGAAAAACTCCGCGAATTGCTGCTCCGTACGTCGATGCACCTCGAGACCGAGACTTTGCTGATGTTCGCCGCGCGCCGCGAACATCTGGCGAAACTGATCGAGCCGGCCCTTGCCAAGGGCGAGTGGGTGGTCTGCGACCGCTTCAGCGACGCGACCTATGCCTACCAGGGTGGTGGACGCGGCCTCGACCGGGCCAAGTTTCAGCAGCTGGAACACTGGGTGCATGGGCATCTGCAGCCCGATCTGACACTCCTGTTCGATCTGCCGCTTGATGTGGCACGCGAGCGCATCGTGCTGGCGAGCCGGGTTCTCGACCGTTTCGAGCAGGAGCGGGCAGACTTCCACGAACGGGTTCGTCAGGCCTATCTGGAACGGGCGCATTCTTCACCGGCGCGTTTTCGCGTCATCGACGCCCAGCAAAGCATCGATTCAATTCGTACTCTACTTGAGAATGTTGTTTCAACTATCTGTTTATGAATTTTATTTCACTTCATAAAGACGTATGGGATAAGCTTCAGTCACAGCGTGATCGGTTGCCGCACGCTTTGCTGATCTGCGGACAGCGCGGACTGGGAAAATACGAATTGGCCCAGGCATTCGCCAAGAGTCTGTTGTGCGAAAATCCGCTGCAAGGCTCGCTTTCCTGTGGAAAGTGTCTCGCCTGCAACTGGTTCGAGCAGGGCAATCATCCAGACTATCGTCTCCTGCAGCCACAAGCGCTGGCCGATGACTCCGAATCGGAAGAGGGCAAGAAGAAGGCCAGCCAGCAGATTACGATCGATCAAGTTCGCGGGCTGGACGAGTTTTTCAATATCGGTACGCATCGGGCAGGACTGCGGATAATTGTGGTCAATCCGGCCGATGCAATGAATCGGAACACCGCAAACGCACTTCTCAAAACACTTGAAGAACCATCGCCAAATACATTATTTTTAATGATTTCAAGTGAGCCATTACGCCTGTTACCTACGATCCGAAGTCGCTGCCAGGCGGTTCCCCTTAGCCTGCCGCCGACCGCCGTTTGTGAGGCCGCGCTGATGCAGGAAGGGCTTGTGAAGGCAGGGCAATGGCTGGCACTCGCCGGCGGCTCTCCCGGCGTGGCGATGGAGCTGGCTGCTTCGGGCAATGGTGGCTGGCTTGAATTGCTGACCCGGCGACTGGCGGCGGCCGGTGATCTCGAGCCGCTTGGTCTGGCTGCGGAACTGGATAAGGCGGTCAAGGAAAACAAGGGCAAACTTGCATTGAAATCGATTGTCGAAGCGATGCAGAAATGGCTGATTGATTTGACGCTAGCCAGCAACGGCTTGCCGATACGATATTTTCTCCCCCAAAGGGACATAATCTCGGGGCTGGCTGCTATGATTCCCCCGACCCGTCTGGTGCGCGCGTACCGGCTGCTGCTGACACGGCGCCGAGAGGCCGAACAGCCGCTTAATTCCCGCTTGTTCCTTGAAGGATTGTTCATGGACTATCGAGGCCTGCTGAGAAACTGAACGATAATGAGTGACGCCAAACCCATACAAGCCCAACGCCCTAGCGTTCTATCGCTCAATATCAATTCAAAATCCGCGCTCTATGCGGCATTCATGCCGCATCTGCGCAATGCCGGCATATTCATCCCGACCACGCGCAGCTACAACATCGGCGACGAGGTCTTCATGTTGCTGTCGCTGATGGAAGATCCGGCCAAGCTGCCGATTGCCGGAACGGTCGTCTGGCTGACCCCGGCTGGCGCCCAGAATGGTCGCGCCCAAGGCATCGGCGTACATTTCAACAGCGATGAGAGCGGTCAGGAAGCGCGGCGCAAGATCGAGGGATTGCTGGGCGGAGTGCTCCAATCCACCCGTCCGACACACACGCTCTGATCAGGCCAATGCTGGTCGACTCCCATTGCCACCTTGATTTTCCGGACCTGTCCCGCCGTATTCCGGAAATTCTTGAGCGCATGCAACAGAACAATGTTGGTTGCGCCGTATGCATTGCGGTCAACCTGGAAGATTTCCCGCGCGTTCTAGCGCTTGCCGAAGCGCATCCGAACCTCTACGCCACGGTAGGCGTTCATCCCGAATATGCCGATGCCGAGGAACCCGATGTAGCCAGGTTGGTCGAGTTGGCCAAACACCCTAAGGTGATCGCCATCGGTGAAACCGGACTTGACTACTATTGGCAGAAGGACCGTCCGGAGTGGCAGCGAGCACGCTTCAAACAGCACATCCGCGCAGCCATAGCCACTGACAAACCACTTGTCGTTCATATGCGCGATTCAGCCGAAGATACATTGAGAATTCTGAAGGAGGAGGGCGCCCAAGCGGTCGGTGGCGTGATGCACTGCTTCACCGAGACATGGGAAATTGCTCGTCAGGCCCTTGATCTGGGTTTCTACATTTCTTTTTCCGGCATTCTGACCTTCAAAAACGCAACGTCGATCAAAGAAGTGGCCCGGAACGCACCAATGGAGCGCATTCTCGTCGAAACCGATTCGCCTTACCTGGCCCCGGTGCCATATCGCGGCAAGCAAAATGAACCTGCATTTGTCCTTTATGTCGCAGAAGAACTCGCGCGACTACGCGGAATTTCAGTCGAAGTGGTCACTAAAACAACGACAGCCAATTTCTTTAGGCTATTCAAACACGCTCATCAACCGGTATTCCCATGAAAAAAACTCTGCTCGCAATCGTTCTCGCATCCGCGTTGCCCCTGATTGCTTCGGCCGCCACCCTCGATGACCTTATCAACTCAGCAAAGCTCGGTGATACCACTGATATTGCAAAAATGGTTCAGCGCGGTGCCTCTGTTGATACGACAGACAAGGACGGCAACTCCCTGCTGATCCTGGCGGCAAGGGACGGCCATACCGATCTGGTCGAATATCTCGTCAAACAGCGCGCCAAGGTCAACGCCCGCAATGCCGTTGGCGACACGGCCTTACGCCTTGCCGCCTTCCGCGGCCACCTCAAGGTTGCAGAAATTCTGGTTGCCAATGGCGCCGAGGTGAACATGAGCAGTTGGACGCCATTGATCTATGCCGCATATAACGGCCACGCCGACATCGCAAAGCTTCTGGTGAAGTCGGGTGCGGATGTGAATGCGGCGACCGAGAATGGCACGACTGCGCTAATGGTTTCAGCAAAGGGCGGGCACATCGAGATTGTTAGGCTGTTGCTGGTCAATCAAGCCGATCCAAACAAGCGACTCGAATCCGGAGAGACCGCGTTCGATATCGCAATGAAAACACAGAATACGGACATTGCCGATCTTCTGCGGCGCGCTGGCGGAATGTCTGGAAAATCCGTAACCATTGAAGTGAAATAGTATTGAAGTGGCGAAGTATCGACATGAAAGCCAAGGTGCTTCGCCGCTCAGGTACACCGATCTGTAATTGCGCATAATTTGTATTATGTAAACTTACAATCTGACGTTGATAGAAAATGATCTAGAGTGAAAAGTATCAAACTCGGTTTTTGTGTCCAATTGCACCCTCGCCAGGGTCAGCAGTAGATCGTATTAACCGCTAGTAATTCTGATAAAACCTCCCTCTTTCAGGCATCCTTTGATATCTTAGAAAAATATGCAATTTTCAGTAATCGGCAGCCACATCTAAATGCAGAAAGGGAGCAATACATGACAACTCAAAAATTTGTTTACGCCTTTGAAGAAGGCGACGGCAAGAACAAGATGTTGCTGGGCGGCAAGGGTGCGAACCTGTGCGAAATGACCCAGATCGGCCTGAATGTGCCGCCGGGATTCACTATTTCCACCGAGGGTTGCCTGGCCTACCTCGAACACAACGAGTTGCCCAAGGGCCTGATGGACGAAGTTCTCAGGCAGATGAAGGACCTTGAGAAGAAAACCAAGAAGAGTTTTGGCGGCGCCAGCAACCCATTGCTGGTATCGGTGCGTTCCGGATCCTCGATGTCGATGCCGGGCATGATGGACACCATTCTCAACCTTGGCCTCAACAAGACCACGCTGAAAGGCATCATCAAACTCACCAACAACCCGCGTTTCGGCTATGACGCTTATCGCCGCTTCATCCAATTGTTCGGCAAGATCGCCCTGGGTGTGGATGACAAGTATTTCGATGACGCCATGTTGGCGATGAAACGCAAGGTTGGTATCACGCAGGACATCGACCTCAATGCCGAGCACATGGCCGAACTGGCCGACCAGTTCGCCAAGATCATCGAAGACAAGACCGGCAAGCCCTTCCCGGAAGATCCCTACAAACAGCTCGAGATTTCCATCGGCGCAGTGTTCCGCTCGTGGAACGGCAAACGGGCCATCGATTACCGCAAGCAGTTCAAGATCACCAAGCAAATGGCCAACGGCACGGCAGTCAACATCTGCACCATGGTGTTCGGCAACTTGGGCAACGATTCGGGTACCGGCGTCGGCTTCACGCGTAACCCCGGCACTGGCGAAAACCTCATCTACGGTGAATATCTCGTCAATGCCCAGGGCGAGGACGTGGTAGCTGGCATCCGCACGCCCAAAGCCATCGCCGAGATGGAGCAGGACATGCCGAAAATCTATCGGCAGCTGATCGAGTTGCATAACCGCCTCGAAACGCATTACAAGGAAGTTCAGGACTTCGAATTCACTATCGAGAAAGGCACGCTCTACTGTCTGCAGACCCGCAACGGCAAGATGAATGCCGCGGCAATGGTGCGCACCTCTGTCGAAATGTTCAATGACGGGTTAATTTCCAAGGAAAAGGCCCTGCTCCGTATCGATCCGGCAATGCTCGAACAGTTGCTGGTACCCCAGTTGTCGCCCAACTTCAAGGGTAAGCCGCTGGCAATCGGTCTGGCCGCCTCGCCCGGCGCGGCCTCCGGCAAGATCGTCTTCGACGCCGATACCGCCGAAGCGCGCGGTCTCAAGGGTGAGAAAATCATTCTGTTGCGCGAGGAAACCAAGCCCGAGGATATTCATGGATTCTTCCAGGCGCAGGGCATCCTGACCGCGCGGGGCGGCAAGACCTCTCACGCTGCGGTGGTTGCACGCGGCATGGGCAAACCCTGCGTTTCCGGTTGTGAGGCAATTCACATCGACGACGTGAAAAAAACCGCCATGATCGGCGACACCACGCTGCATGAAGGCGATGTCATCACCATCAACGGCAGCAACGGGCATGTCTATGCTGGCGAAATACCGACCGTGCGCGCTGAGTTCAACGAGGACATGGTCACGTTGCTCAAGTGGGCCGATCAGGTGTCCCGTCTCAAGGTGATGGCCAACGCAGACACGCCGGAAGATGCGACGCGCGCCCGCGAGTTCGGCGCCATGGGTATCGGCCTGTGCCGCACCGAACGCATGTTCAACGCCACCGACCGCCTACCTATCGTCCAGGAAATGATCCTCGCCGAATCCAGCGAGGAGCGCCAGGCCGCCATCGACCGCCTGCTGCCTATCCAGCGCTCCGACTTCAAGGGCATCTTCAAGGCGATGAAGGGCTTGCCGGTCACGGTGCGCCTGATGGATCCGCCACTGCACGAATTCCTGCCTACCGCGTCCCAGCTCGAACTGGAAATTGCCCACCTGCACCACCTCCGTGATTCGCTGAATGCCATCGAGGAATTGCCGGAGACCCTGAAGCTGTTGAATCCGAAGCTGCACCAGCAGTATTCCGATGGTCTGAACAAACTCAGCGTCAGCATGCAGAACTTCAAGGACAGCCACCTTGAAGAGGACATCATCGCCAAGAAGGAAAAGACGCTCAAGAAAGTTCGCGCGTTATCCGAAGTCAACCCGATGCTCGGCCACCGCGGCGTGCGTCTGGGCATCACCTATCCCGAGCTCTACTCGATGCAGATCCAGGCGGTCCTCGAAGCTGCCGCCCTGTGTGCCAAGGAGGGTCTCGAGGTCTATCCGGAGATCATGGTGCCGCAGGTCGCCACCGTCGAGGAACTCGCGCGCATCCACAGCTACGTCAAACGCATCCACAAGCTCGTCGAACTCACCCATGGCATCAATGTCGGTTACAAGTTCGGCAGCATGCTCGAGGTGGTGCGCGCCTGCCTGCGGGCCGGTCGCATGGCCGAGATGGCCGAGTTTTTCAGCTTCGGCACCAACGACCTGACGCAGGCAGCCTTCTCGTTCAGCCGCGAGGATGCCGAGAACAAGTTCCTGCCGGACTATATCGAGGCGGGCATCCTGGTCGACAACCCGTTCGAGGTGCTGGATCAGAAAGGCGTCGGCGAGCTGATGAAACTGGCCGTGACCGAGGGCCGCAAGACCAAGCCTGATCTCAAGGTCGGCATCTGTGGCGAGCATGGTGGCCATCCGGAATCGATCGCCTTCTGCCATTCGATCGGCCTCACCTACGTTTCCTGCTCCGGTCCGCGCGTACCGATCGCCCGGCTGGCGGCAGCGCAGGCGCAACTCCTTGACGCAGGCAGTTCCGTGACGAAAAACGCCTGATCAGGATCTGTGGTGCCCGGGACGGGAATCGAACCCGTACAGCCAGAGGCCGAGAGATTTTAAGTCTCTTGTGTTTACCAGTTTCACCACCCGGGCAACTTGTGGATTATAGCGAGCGATAGATGCAAAAAAGGGAAAGCGAAAAACGCTTTCCCTTTTTAATGTGGAGCGGCAGAAGAGTCTCGAACTCTCGACCTCAACCTTGGCAAGGTTGCGCTCTACCAACTGAGCTACTGCCGCATATTCCTGGAGGCGCGAGCCGGAGTCGAACCGACCTACACGGATTTGCAATCCGGTGCATAACCGCTTTGCTATCGCGCCCCGCTAAAACCTGTCAAACCTTCAACTAAAAAGGGAAAGCCATGCTCTCCCTCTGGAAAACTGGAGCGGCAGAAGAGTCTCGAACTCTCGACCTCAACCTTGGCAAGGTTGCGCTCTACCAACTGAGCTACTGCCGCTTTGAACGGAGGGCGCATTATAGGTGCTGCAAGGGAATTGTCAACATTCGGTCTTTCATATGGTCCATCATTTCCCTTCGCTGCGTTCGGCAATATCAGGCCACGCCATGCGCAAATAATAACCCATGGACCACAAAGTCAGGAGCGCGGCGATCCAGATCAGCCAGTTTCCCAGGACTCGGGAATCGACACCCCAGAAGTGGGCATGATAGAGCAACAAGGGTATCGCGACCATTTGCGCGAACGTCTTGACCTTGCCAAGCATCGAGACGGCAACGCTTTTCGAAGCACCGATCTTCGCCATCCATTCGCGCAGTGCTGAAATCGTGATTTCGCGACCGATGATGATCGTCGCAACGATCGCGTCGGTTCTTCCCAGTTGAACCAGGACAATCAAGGCTGCGGCAACCATCAGTTTGTCTGCCACCGGGTCGAGAAAGGCGCCGAAGGCAGACGTCTGGTTCAATTTTCGGGCGAGGAAACCATCCGCCCAATCGGTGAATGCCGCCGCCAGAAATATGATGGTCGCCACGAGGTCGCGCTGATGAGTGTTCGCCCAGTCAGCCGGCAGGTAATAGACGGCGATCAATAGCGGTATCGCAACGATACGAAGCCAGGTTAGAAAAATGGGCAGATTGAAGGGCATTGGCTCAATGTAGGGCGGCGTATATCTTTTCAGCTTGTTCGCGACTGATTCCGGGGACGCCGGCAAGTTGCTCCGGCGATGCTGCAAGGACACCGGCCAGGCCGCCAAAACGCGCGACCAGTGCTTTTCGGCGCACAGCACCGATTCCCGGCAGATCTTCGAGCCTTGAAGTTCTTCGCGTCTTGCCGCGCCGCGCCCGATGGCCGGTAATGGCAAAGCGATGTGCTTCGTCTCGGATCTCCTGAATCAGATGCAGCCCCGGATGTTCCGCCGGTAATTGTAACGGCTCGCGAGCGTCCGTGAAAATCAGTGTTTCGAGCCCGGGTTTTCTCCCCTCGCCCTTGGCGACACCGATCATCGCAAGACCCCCTAGTCCGAGGTTGACAAGCGCAGCCTGGGCACTGGCGACCTGCCCCTTGCCACCGTCGATCAGGATCAGATCTGGAATCATCCCTTCGCCGCTGGCCAAACGTTCATAACGCCGGCTGACGACCTGATGCATGGCGGCGAAATCGTCTCCGGCCTGGATGTTGCGAATGTTGAAGCGCCGGTAATCCGTCTTTTTCATGCCGTTTCCCTGATAGACCACGCAGGATGCAACTGTCGCCTCGCCTTGCGTATGGCTGATGTCGAAACACTCAATACGGTGAATGGCTTCGGGCAACGCCAGTGCCTGCTGCAATGCCTGCAGGCGTTGTTCCTGCTGCGCCGTAGCCTGATTTCTGGCGACGATGGCCAGCCGGCCGTTTTGCAGTGCCATGTCGGCCCACGCACGATGCAGAACGGAGCGCGCTTCAATGACGGGGACTGCCCGGCCTGCCAGTTCGGCAAGCAACTGAGCGACGTCGCTACCCTCCTCTGTTTCTGGTTGCGGCAGCGCGATAATCCGGGCTGGTGCGGGGTGGGCTGCGTAATGCTGCCGAATGAACGCTGCGATGGCCTCGCCCAGCGAACAATCTCCGGCATTTACCGGAAACTGCGGACGATCGCCGAGATGTCGCCCGCCCCTGACCATGGCCAGATTGACGCAAAGCTGCCCGCTTTCGCGCAGGGCGACGATGATGTCGATGTCCTCCCCCTTGCTGCTGGAAACATATTGCTTTTCCTGTACCTGGCGCAACGATTGGATCTGGTCGCGATAGACTGCCGCCTGCTCGAATGCAAGGCCCCTGGATGCTACTTCCATCGCCTTGGTCAGGCGCCTCGTGACTTCCTGTTGGCGCCCGAGAAGGAACATCGAGGCCAGTTGAACATCAGCAGCGTAGTCTTGCGGGCTGATTAGCGCGACACAAGGTCCACTGCAGCGCTTGATCTGGTAAAGCAGACACGGGCGCGAGCGATTGGCGAAGACGGAATCCTCACAACTGCGCAGGCGAAACATCTTCTGCAAAAGATGGATGCTGTCGCGAACCGCCCAGGACGATGGGTAGGGGCCAAAATAGTCGGCCTTGCGGTCCGGATTGCCGCGAAAAAAACCGAGTCGGGGATATTCGTCCTTGGTAAGCACGATGTAAGGATAGGATTTGTCGTCGCGAAACAGGATGTTGTAACGCGGCGACAGCGACTTGATCAGGTTGTTTTCCAGCAGCAGCGCTTCTGCTTCGGTACGCGTTGACGTGGTTTCGACGGCGGCAATCTGGCTGACCATGTGGGCGATCCGCGGACTCGTCAGGTTTTCCCGGAAATACGACGAAACCCGTTTTTTGAGATTTTTCGCTTTGCCGACATAGAGTACGGCACCACCCGCATCGAGCATCCGGTAGACACCGGGCAGTTCGGTCAACGAGGCAAGGAACTCCCTGGCGTCGAAACTCATGACCTGGTCAATACTACCCGAGCCGTGCGCTAACACCGGCAAAAACCGCCTCGAAACTCTCCCGCGACAGACGCCCGGTACGCCAGTTGTAGCCGCTGCAATGGTAGCTATCGACCAACAAGCGGCCATCGGGCAGATCATGGGTGACGTTGTGCCCAAAAGCATGATTCGCGAGTTTTAGTTCGTAGGCCCAGAGGATGGCCTGATGGGCAATTGCCCCAAGGGCGACAATGACTTTCAGGCGCGACATGGCAGCAAGTTCCGCCTGGAGGTGGTGGTTGCACTGGCGAATTTCAGCGGTCGTCGGCTTGTTGGCGGGTGGCAGGCAACGGACGGCATTGGTAATCCTGCAGTTTGTCAGCGCCATAGCAGGATTCGCCTGGTTGTTGGAATCCAGCGGCTCGGCAGTGCTGGCGAAGCCAAAGCGGTGCAGCGCCGGATAGAGCAACTCGCCGGCTACGTCACCGGTGAACGGTCGGCCGGTACGGTTGGCTCCCTTTTCGCCAGGGCCGAGGCCGACCACCAGCAACTCGGCATCCAGCGAACCAAAGGCGGAAACCGGAAGCGCATGCCAGTCCGGGTCACGACGACGAATGCTGGCCAGGTGTTCGGCCAGTCGGGCGCAGGAAGTGCAGTCCTGTGGATCGTGAAATGAAGGCATGACGTCGATGTTAGCATGGTGCCCATGCAGCTTTATTGGGACATTTTCTGCCGCGTCATCGATAACCATGGCGACATCGGGGTCTGCTGGCGCCTTGCACGGCAACTGGCGCGCGAGCATGGAAAGCAGGTTCGCTTGTGGCTCGATGATCTGGATAGCCTCAAGCCGATGTGCCCTGCCGTCGATGTCCGGTTGAACGATCAGGTCTACGCGGGCGTGCAAATCTGCAGTTGGGTCGAGCCAATTGCAGTTGAACGCGTTGCCGAGGTCGTTATCGAGGCATTTGCCTGCAAACTTCCTGACACTTATCTGGAAGCGATGGCAGCGACCACGCCCAAGCCTTGCTGGATCAATCTCGAGTATCTGACCGCAGAAGCCTGGATTGAAACTTGCCACGGCCTAGCCTCACCCCACCCTTCCCTGCCGCTGGTCAAGTATTTCTTTTTTCCCGGTTTTTCAGGGGCAACCGGCGGCCTGTTGCGCGAGAAGGACTTGCTGGTGCGGCGGGATAGGGAAACGGCTCGACCAAATCAGGATGCCGGACTCGATATCAGCCTGTTCTGCTACGAAACGGCACCCGTCGGGGCGTTGCTCGACATGCTCACCAGGTCAGATGTCGCGATTCGCCTTCATGTGGCGCCCGGCAAGCCGCTGGCAGCAGTGACGAAACATCTTGGCGGAGACGGACCGTGGACGATGGGTTCTTTGCAGGTGCTTCCTTTCGAATTCCTGTCACAGGACGATTTCGACCGCCTCTTGTGGCAATGCGATATCAACTTTGTCCGCGGCGAAGATTCCTTCGTTCGTGCGCAGTGGGCAGGGCAGCCGTTTGTCTGGCAGATCTATCCACAACAGGAGCAGGCCCACCTGGTCAAGCTCGATGCCTTTCTCGAACGTTACACCGCAGATTTGAGCGCAGCCGGCGCGAACGCCACGGTCAACCTGGCAAAAGCATGGAATTCCATCGGTGATTTGCCGCTCGCCTGGACGGCTTTTCTTGCGGCCAGGACCGAAATCGCGGCACACAGCCGCCGCTGGTCGAAGCAACTCGCTGAAAACACGGATCTTGCGGCGGCACTCGTCAAGTTCTGCGCCGCCAAGGTATAATCTAAGGCTTTAATTTTTCAGATTTTTGGGAATCCCGAATGAAGACCGCACAGGAACTCCGCTCCGGCAACGTGATCATGGTTGGCGCCGACCCGCTCGTCGTCCAGAAAGCCGAATACAATAAATCCGGCCGCAATTCGGCCGTCGTCAAGATGAAGCTCAAGAATTTGCTGTCCGGCGCTGCTTCGGAAGCGGTTTACAAGGCTGACGACAAATTCGAGGTCGTTCAGCTCGACAAGAAAGAGGTCACCTACTCCTATTTCGCCGATCCGATGTACGTCTTCATGGATGCCGAATACCACCAGTACGAAGTCGAGGCCGAAAACATGGTCGATGCGCTGAAGTATCTGGAAGACGGCTTGGTTTGCGAGGTTGTTTTCTACGAAGGCAAGGCAATTTCCGTCGAACTGCCGAATAGCGTGGTACGCGAGGTGATCTACACCGAACCGGCCGTCAAGGGCGATACTTCGGGCAAGGTCATGAAGCCGGCGCGGCTGGCGACCGGTTTCGAGTTGCCGGTTCCGGCCTTCGTTGCCATTGGCGACAAGATCGAGATCGATACGCGGACCGACGAATACAAGAGCCGCGCCAAGTAATTCGCGATCTTTCGGGCATGGTGATCGGGCAGCTTCGGCTGCCCGATTTCATTCGTGTCACCGGATCTGCCGGTGACGGTATCCACTGAGGATCAGGTGTTCAGTCGCATGATCGCATCCCGCGCTGCCTGATAAAACGGGTCGGTCTGGAGCGTCTTCCAATCCTTGGGACGCTGCGCGGGCAACAGGGCTTCTATCCGCCGGCCCCGGGCTGGATCGATTTCCGGGTGCCATCCAGCCAACACCTCGTCCACTGCCTCCGGGGAATTGCACACGACCAGCATGTCGCAACCTGCACGATAAGCTGTCTCGACCCGATTCAGCATGCCACCGACCACGCCGGCACCCTGCATCGACAGATCGTCCGTAAATACAACACCTTCAAACTTTATGTTATTTCTTAAATAATCAACCCATTTATTTGAAAATACAGCCGTATTGCAATCCATACAGTTATAGATGACATGGGCGGCCATGACTGCATCGAGATCAAGCAGGCGGTAGGGAATCAGATCTTCCTGCATGGCCTCCAGACTTCTGTCGTCGACCGGCAGTTCGACGTGCGAATCGGGAACCACATAGCCATGCCCAGGGAAATGCTTGCCACAGGAAGCCATGCCGGCGGCCCGCAAACCGGCGACCAGCGAACCGGCCAGCGCGACGACCGCCTCAGGGTTGCGGTGGAAGGCACGGTCGCCGATGACCCGTGATGGGCCATAGTCGAGATCGAGAACCGGCGTAAACGAGTAGTCAACGCCACATGCGCGCAGTTCGCAGGCTAGAAGGTAGCCCACCTGACTGGCCGCTTCCAGCGCCGCTGCGGGTTGCCTGTCCCAGAGGTGGCCGAGGGTGGCCATCGACGGCAGGCGTGTAAATCCCTCGCGGAAGCGTTGTACCCTGCCCCCTTCGTGATCGACTGCAATAAGAAAGGGGGTCCGCAAGGCATGGATTTCGGCCGTAAGCGCTGCGAGTTGTTCGGGATTGTCGTAATTTCTGGTGAACAGGATGATCCCGCCGACCAGCGGGTGGCAAAGACGCTCGCGGTCGCTGTCGCTGAGTTGCGTACCGGCGATGTCGATCATCAGCGGACCAAGTGGCATAGGCTTCATAAATTTTCCAGAATGACATGGGCGATAGCGTATTCCGCCTCGTCGCTCAGCGACAGATGGGCCTTGAGGCGCTGGTTTTCGATCAGTTTTGCCAGTTGACCGTGGAAGACAAGCAGTGGCTTGCCCAGTTCGTCGTGAGCAACCGCAATGGCCGTCAATGTCGCCGGCGAGCGCACGCCGGTACCCAGCGCCTTGGCGAATGCCTCTTTGGCTGCGAAGCGTTTGGCGAGAAAGCGCCCCTTGTCGGCGGCGCCTGAAAAATCGTCAATTTCCTGTGCCGCGAGTAGTCGTTCCAGCGCCTTGTTGCCGTGGCGTTCCCACATCGCTTGCAGGCGGTTAACCGCCACGATGTCGGTGCCGATGCCGTAAATCACGCGCTGCCTGCCTGATTCAAACTCGCCGCTTCGCGCATCAACTGCTTCATCTCACGCACCGCTTCGCGCAGGCCGACGAAAAGCGAGCGGCTGACGATGGCATGGCCAATATGCAACTCGCGGATTCCCGCCAGGTGGGCGACCGGCTGGACATTGTAATAGTTGAGCGCATGGCCGGCGTTGAAGCGCATGCCGAGTTCACAGACACGGCGGCCGGATTCACGAATTTTCTCCAGTTCGCCGATCACGGCCGGCGCTTCGGCATCACGCCCCATCGCATGAAAGGCGTGTGCATAAGGTCCCGTATGGATTTCGCAGACGCGCGCACCGATGCGTGCTGCGGCCTCGATCTGCGGGATTTCGGCATCGATGAAAACACTGGTCATGATGCCGGCATCGGCCAGGCGAGCAATGACATCGGTCAGTCGCGACTCCTGTGAAACCACGTCGAGCCCGCCTTCGGTGGTTACCTCGTGGCGACCTTCCGGTACCAGCATCGCCATTTCCGGCTTCAGGCCACAGGCAATGTTGACCATCTCGTCGGTCGCCGCCATTTCCAGATTGAGCTTGATCTGTGTCAGGTCACGCAGACGCCGGACGTCGTCGTCCTGGATGTGACGCCTGTCTTCCCGGAGATGAACCGTAATGCCGTCGGCACCCCCGAGATGGGCCTCGACAGCCCCCCAGACCGGGTCAGGTTCATAGGTACGACGTGCCTGACGCAGCGTGGCGATGTGGTCGATATTGACGCCAAGTTCGATCATATTTCCTGCAACTCCTTGAATATTTTACGTGTTTCGAGTTCCTTGCCACCCAGATAATAGGCCATCAGCGTGCGCATCAGTTGTTTGGCTTCACTACGCGATCGTGGATCGGAAAAATCCTCGGCCGCAAGGTCGATCAAGGTCTTGCCCGAGACAACCTGGGCAGCAGCATCGGCGTGTTCGAGTCGGATCGGCCCTTGTTCCATCCGGTAGGTGTAGTGTGCCGCGGGCTCGATCGCTGCGCCTGCCGCGTCATGTGCCAGGGTCAGACCATAACCGAGTTCCTGCAACAGAATTTTCTCAAAACTGCGAAGGTCCGCCTCGCTTACCTTGCCGCCCCGATCACTGGACAGCCGGACAAGCATTTCCGCGTAACCTGCGAAAAGCCTCGTGTGCGCATCTTCCCGCGGCAGCAGGTGCATCAGCAACTCGTTGAGATAATAGCCGCAAAACAGCGCTTCGCCGCTCAGCAGGGGGTGGCCGCCCTGCCATTCGGCCTTCATCAGGGTCAGAACCTCGCCTTTGCCGGCCCAGCCGATTTCAAGCGGCTGAAAAGCCATCAACAGCCCGCGAATCGCCGAACGGGGACGGCGCGCGCCCCTGGCCAGCAGGGCCAGGCGTCCGAAATCACGGGAAAATACTTCGACAATGAGACTGGTTTCCCGGAACGGATAGGTGTGCAGGACATAAGCCGGCTGCCCGTTCAACCTTGCTGCGCAGATTCATTCGTAGCCGAGGCTCTTGAGCAGGCGTTCATCGTCGTTCCAGCCCGATTTCACCTTGACCCAGACCTCAAGGTAAACCTTGCCGTCGAACAGGCGTTCCATGTCCTTGCGCGCTTCGCTGGCGATGCGCTTGAGCGATTCGCCGCCCTTGCCGATGACGATCGCCTTGTGACTGTCGCGGTCGACGACGATTGCGGCAAAAATTCTGCGCAACTTACCCTCGATCTCGAATTTCTCTATTTCGACAGTCGTCGCGTAAGGCAACTCGTCGCCCAGCAGGCGGAAGACCTTTTCGCGAATATATTCGGCGGCGAGAAAACGCTCGCTCTTGTCGGTCAGATCGTCCTCCGGGAACATCAGCCCTTCATTGGGCAGATGCTTGCGTGCCTCGGACAGTAGCTCATCGGTTTGACGCCCCTTGGTCGCACTGATCGGCACGACCGCAGCAAAATCATGCTCCGTAGAAACCTGGGCGAGGAAAGGCAGTAAGGCGCTGCGGTCTTTTAACTGGTCGGTCTTGTTGACGACCAGTATGACCGGGCGATCCTTGGGCAGCAGCCTGACGACCGCCTGGTCCTTGGCGTCGTAACGCCCCGCCTCGATGACGAAGAGCACCAGGTCGACATCGCTCAAGGTCTGCGTCACGCCACGATTCATTGCCCGGTTCAGGGCGTTGGCAAACTTGGTCTGGAAGCCCGGCGTATCGACGAAGACATACTGCGCATCGCCACTGGTGACGATGCCGGTGATGCGGTGCCGGGTGGTCTGCGCCTTGCGCGAGACGATACTGATCTTTTCGCCGACCAGACGGTTGAGCAGCGTCGATTTGCCGACGTTGGGGCGGCCAACGATGGCAATGTAGCCGGAACGGATTTTTTTCATGCTTCGAGTGCTTTCAGTGCGTTATCGGCGGCGGCCTGTTCAGCCAGACGACGGCTGCTGCCCTGCCCGGTCGTGCGCAAGGCGGGGTTCTCGATTTCGCAAGCGACCTCGAAACGTTGTTCATGGGCGGCACCGCTGGCATCGATCACCTGATAACGCGGCAACGGCCTTTTCCGGCCTTGCAACCATTCCTGCAAGCGTGTCTTGGGATCTTTTTCGACCTGCCCGGGAACCAGCTCATCAAACAACGGCAGATAAAGGCGGCCAATAACCAATTGCGCCGCTTCAAAGCCGCCATCGAGGTAGACCGCGCCGATCAGCGCCTCAACGGTATCTGCAAGAATCGAAGGCCGCTGATTGCCACCGCTCTTCAATTCGCCTTCGCCGAGGCGCAGAAAACCGCCGAGCTTGAGCGAAACTGCAATTCGATGAAGGGCGTCCTGGCGGACCAGATTTGCCCGCAGGCGGGAAAGGTCACCTTCCGCCAGATCCGGGTAACGCTTGAACAGCGCAATGGCAATGACGCAATTTAGAACCCCGTCGCCGATGAATTCCAGGCGCTCGTTGTGGGGCAGGCCGAAACTGCGATGTGTCAGGGCGGTCTGCAACAGGGCGCGATCGGCAAACGCATGCCCGAGCGCCGCTGTCAGCTTCGACAAGCTCATCCCTTACTATTCAGCGGTCGAACCCTTGTATCTGATCACCAGACTGACATTGGCGAACAGTGGAATGACCTTGTCGTAGTCGAAGGAAGCAACGATTTTCCCGTTTTCCTTCGAAATGTCGAGTTGCTCGGGCTTGAAATCGAGACTGTCGATATTGGCGAAATTTTCGAATGTCCGCCTGACATCGGCAACGGTGGCATCAGGGCCTACCTTGTTAACCGATGCCTTGGCATCCTTGAGAATCTTGTAGTACTCGAGCGTTGTCGGCACGACCTTCATGGCCAGCACGGCAAGCAAGGTAACGATCACGCCCCAGAAAATCAGCCCGGACAAAGCCACGCCACGTTGATACTTCATTTGTTTCTCCTCACTTGAACGAACCTATCCGGCTGAGATCGCTCAGGTTCAACCAGATAAAAAATGCCTTGCCGACGATGTTCTGCTCTGGCACGAACCCCCAGAACCGGCTGTCGCGGCTATTGTCGCGATTGTCACCCATCATGAAGTAATGCCCCGGCGGTACCTTGCATATGACACCGGACGCATTGTAGGTGCAATTTTCGCGGTAGGGAAATTGAGTTGCATCGGGAATGAAGACCGGCGCATCGCTGTCGTTCAGGTAGCGATATTCGACATTGCCCATTTTGGCGACATATTGCTCCGAGTAGTAGAGTCGTTCCGGGTGCAGATAATCGGCAATCTTCGTCGATTCGACCGGCTGACCGTTGATGGTCAGGCGCTTGTTTTGATAGGCAACTGTATCGCCTGGAACACCGATGACACGTTTGATGTAATCGAGCGACGGGTCTTCCGGATAGCGGAATACCATCACGTCGCCGCGCTGTGGCTCGTCAATGTCGATGATCTTCTTGTTGATTACGGGCAGGCGGATGCCGTAGACAAACTTGTTGACCAGGATGTAATCGCCAACCAGCAGCGTCGGGATCATCGATCCCGAAGGAATCTTGAATGGCTCAAAAAGAAAGGAGCGGAACACGAATACAATAAGGATCACCGGGAAGAAACCGGCACCCCACTCCACCCAGAGCGGTTCCTTGGCATTCTTGGCACGCAGTTTCCGGAATTTCAGCACGTCGACCGCGTAAAGCACGCCGGTCACGACCGTCAGTACCAGGAGAATCAGGGCAAAGTTCATTATCGGTTTCTCAATTATCGACGCGCAACACGGCCAGGAAGGCTTCCTGCGGAATCTCCACACTGCCGACCTGCTTCATGCGCTTCTTGCCGGCCTTTTGCTTCTCCAGCAGTTTTTTCTTGCGGGTAATGTCGCCGCCGTAGCACTTGGCCAGCACATCTTTACGCATCGCCTTGACGTTTTCGCGGGAAATGATCTGCGAACCAATGGCAGCCTGGATCGCCACGTCGTACATCTGGCGCGGGATAAGCTCGCGCATTTTCGAAGCAAGCGCGCGACCGCGGTATTGTGCGTTGGCGCGATGTACGATCAGCGACAGGGCATCGACCTTCTCGCTGTTGATCAGGATATCGAGTTTGACCACATCGGCCGCGCGGTATTCCTTGAAGTCATAGTCGAGCGAGGCGTAGCCTTTTGAGCATGACTTCAGCTTGTCGAAGAAATCCATTACCACTTCGGCCATCGGCATTTCATAGACCACCTTGACCTGGCGACCGTGATAATGCAGGTCGATCTGGTTACCGCGCTTCTGATTGCATAGCGTAATGACGTTGCCGAGATAATCCTGCGGCACGAAGACGGTTGCTGTGATGATCGGCTCGCGAATTTCCTCGATCTTGCTCAGGTCGGGCAACTTGGCCGGATTCTCGATCTGGATCACCGCGCCGTCGCGCATCACCACTTCATAGACGACTGTCGGGGCAGTGGTGATCAGGTCCTGATCAAACTGGCGCTCCAGCCGTTCCTGCACGATCTCCATGTGCAGCAGGCCGAGAAAGCCGCAGCGGAAACCGAAGCCGAGGGCTTGCGAAACTTCCGGTTCGTATTGCAGCGACGAATCGTTGAGCTTTAGCTTTTCGAGCGATTCGCGCAGCGAATCGTACTGATTCGATTCGACTGGGTACAAACCGGCGAATACCTGCGGCTTGATCTCCTTGAAGCCGGGTAGAGGCTCCGTTGCCTTGCGGTCGAGCCGCGTAATCGTGTCGCCGACCTTGGCCGCATCCAGTTCCTTGATGCCTGCAATGACGAAGCCAACCTCGCCGGCGCGCAAGGCATCGCGCGCAACCGATTTCGGCGAAAACACGCCGACTTGTTCGCACAACTGTTGTGCCGCCGTCGCCATGAAAAAAAGCTTGTCCTTGGGACGAATCTCGCCATCGACAACGCGCACCAGCATGACGACGCCGACGTAATTGTCAAACCATGAGTCGATGATCAACGCCTTGAGCGGCGCTTCCGGATCACCCTTGGGTGGCGGAATGCGCGCGACCACGGCTTCGAGGATGTCTTCGACACCCAGACCGGTCTTGGCCGAAGCAAGCACTGCATCCGTGGCGTCGATGCCGATTACGTCCTCGATTTCTTCCCGCGCCTTTTCCGGGTCGGCAGATGGCAGGTCGATTTTGTTCAGTACGGGAACTACCTCGACATCCAGATCGAGGGCCGTATAGCAGTTGGCCACGGTCTGCGCCTCGACACCCTGCGAGGCATCAACCACCAGCAAAGCGCCTTCGCAGGCCGACAAGGAACGCGACACTTCATAGGAGAAGTCGACATGTCCCGGGGTGTCGATCAGGTTGAGATTGTAGACCTTGCCGTCACGCGCCTTGTAACTCAGGGCTGCGGTCTGTGCCTTGATGGTGATGCCGCGCTCGCGCTCGATCTCCATCGAGTCAAGAACCTGGGCCTCCATCTCGCGGTCCGAGAGACCGCCGCAGAGGTGGATGATACGATCGGCCAGCGTCGATTTGCCATGGTCGATATGGGCAATAATGGAAAAATTACGGATGTGATCCATGCGGTCAGTAAAAAAGGGCGCTTCTACGGCGCCCTTCCCTGTTCAGAAGACCCTGAATTTTAGCGGATTTCGGCCAGATATTCACGAGTTTTGGGGATATCCAGGAAGTAATGGCAGAGTTCGGTGTCGCCATGCAGCAATACCGGCACCAGTTCGTCGTACCTGGATTGAAGGAGCGGATCACCATCGATATCGATGACCTCGACTGATGCGCCGAAATCCTCAGCCAGCGGTACCAATGCCACCTCCATCTCGTGACAGAGGTGGCAATAGCTTCGTCCGAGCAGGGTCAGTTCAATTGCCATTCAACCCCTTGATGGTGACGAAAGTCTGCATTTCGCCGCGACGGATCAGCAACGTCACGTTGCTGCCTTTCTCGAACTGACCGAGCAACTTGTTGAGTTGATCGACCGTCCGGATCTCCGTCGTCGCACCCTTGCTGATCAGTGCGACGATGATGTCACCGGGGCGCAGGTCAGCGCGTGCCGTCGTGCCGCGCACATCCTCGATCACCAGGCCGGAGTCCATCTTGAGCTCCCGCTTCTGCTCGGCAGTCAGTTCGTTGACCACCAGGCCAAGGCGATTGGCCTGCTTTTCAGCAGGCTTGCCACCGCGTACCGGGCGGTCGGAGACAACTTTCTCGTCGCTCATTTCACCGACGGTTACCATAACGTCGCGGGTTGCACCCTTGCGCCAAACCTGAACTGTCGAGCGCGAGCCCGGTTTGGTCGCGCCGACCATGCGCGGGAGGTCGGCCGACGAGTTGATCGCCTTGCCATCGAATTTAAGGATGACATCGCCGGGTTCCAGTCCGCCCTTGTCGGCGGGCCCGCCCTTTTCGACGGAATTGACGACCGCACCCATCGGCCGGCTCAAAGCCAGCGAATCGGCCAGTTCCTTACTCACCTCCTGGATCACCACGCCAAGCCGTCCGCGGCTGACCTTTCCTGAGTTGCGCAACTGGTTCTGAATATCCATCGCCACATCGATCGGAATGGCAAATGAAACGCCCATGTAGCCCCCGCTGCGGCTGTAGATCTGGGAGTTGATGCCGACGACCTCGCCGCGCATGTTGAATAGCGGCCCGCCGGAATTACCGGGATTGATTGCTACGTCGGTCTGAATGAATGGAACGTAATTTTCCTGTGGCAGCGAACGGCCCTTGGCCGAAACGATGCCGGCCGTAACCGAATTGTCGAAGCCAAACGGTGAGCCAATGGCGACCACCCATTCTCCGACCTTCAGTTGTGCCGGGTCGCCCAGTCTGACGACGGGAAGCCCAGCCGCCTCGATCTTGATAAGCGCGACATCGCTGCGCTTGTCGGCGCCTACGGTCCGTGCCTTGAACTCGCGCTTGTCGGTCAGGCGCACGGTGACTTCGTCGGCGCCATCGACGACATGGGCATTGGTCAGGATGTATCCGTCGCCGCTGATGATAAAGCCTGAACCCAGCGACTTGTTTTCGAATTCCCGGGGTGCCGAGCCACCGGGGTGGCGTGGAATGAAGCGTTTGAAGAACTCGAAAGCCGGGTCGTTCTCGTCGAACGGAAACGGCATCGTCTGACTGCTGCGCGTCACCTGCGTGGTGCTGATATTGACGACTGCTGGACCTTGGCGTTCGGCGAGTTCGGTGAAATCGGGCAAACCACGCATCTGCGCCAGCGCAACGGACGAAATGAATACGAATGACAGAAGAGCCAGAAAACGTTTCATTGGCACTTACCTCCTGAATTGCTTAAGACGAACGGGAAATGATATGGGGACGGCTTTCGGAAAAACCAGTCGCCGTCCGGCGAGCGATGTAAATGAAGGAGAGCAGCAATCCGGCCACCGCGCCAAGCATGGCGCCCTGGTCGTCGCCAAGTTCCATGCCGAGCAGGGCACCGGCAATCGTTGCGGTCAACGGCAAAATATAGGCCAGATTTGCACTCCGGCGGACGCTGCCGGCGGCAATGGCGACCGTGACATGATCGCCGACGCTGGCATCGACATCGTTAGCCACACGATATCGTTTCGGTTCACTGCAAAACATCTGGGTCAGGCTCCGGCCGCCACAGCCGCCTTTCTCGTGACAGCGCCCGCAACCGCCCTGCTCCACCTCAACCAGGGCACTGCCTGAATCCAGCGCACGAACGACGGCGCGCACCGTGGTTTGCTCAGCCGTCGTTGCTACCATCGGCGGTCGGGTGCGACATCGAGCAAGGGGCGCAGTTTCAAGGCCACCGCTTCGCGCGCCCGGAAAATGCGCGAGCGTACCGTGCCGATCGGGCAATCCATCATGTCGGCGATTTCCTCGTAGGAAAGTCCTTCGATTTCACGCAGGACGATCGCCGTGCGCAACTCCTCAGGCAGTGCATCCATGGCGGAATTGACGGTTTCACCGATCTGCTTGGACAACAGCAGGCTCTCCGGCGTATTGATGTCGCGCAGCTGATCCGCAGATTCGAAGGTTTCCGCTTCCTCGCTATCGAACTCGGTCAACGTCGGGGCCCGTCAACCTTGCGCCACGAGATAATTCTTCGCCGTGTTGATGCCGATCCGGTACAGCCAGGTGTAGAAAGCGCTGTCGCCGCGAAACGAGGGCAATGCTCGGTAAGCCTTGATGAAGGCCTCTTGTGATACATCCTCGACTTCGGCTGGGTCGCGGATGAAGCGCGATAGCAGGCGCCCCAGCTTGCGCTGGTATTTGCTCACCAATTGGTCGAAGGCGTGTTTCTCTCCACCTTGCGCCCGCTCGACCAGCGCCTGGTCGATTTCGCGCTCGCTCATAAGCTTCAATTCTCCCTGCCGGAACTCTCGTTAGTTTCTTTTAAGTCGAAGTATAGCCCAGCCAAATTACCGACATGGATACGTAGTTTCCGTTATTTGTGACCAAGTGTAACGCTTGGGAGCACTGCCCCCATGCTATATTCGATCGCAAAAACCAGTTCGAGAACTAGCTTGTACACTTTTGATGCGCTTATCATTGGCAGCGGGCTGGCGGGCCAGTCAGCCGCCTTGCGTCTTGCGGCCCATTGCCGGGTTGCCGTCATCAGCAAACGCGCCCTTGAAGATTCGGCCTCGGGCTGGGCCCAGGGGGGCATCGCCGCCGTCCTCGACAGTCGCGACTCGATCGAGGCCCACATACAGGACACGCTGGTCGCCGGTGCCTGGCTCAATGACCAAAAGGCAACGCGCTTCGTCGTCGAGAACGGTCGCACTGCAATCGAGTGGCTGATCGAACAAGGCGTCCCGTTCACCAAGGATGAAGCGGGCTATCACCTGACGCGCGAAGGCGGGCACAGCGCCCGCCGGGTGATTCATGTAGCGGATGCCACCGGTTCGGCAGTTCAGGCGACCCTGACCGACAAGGTTCGCAGCGACCCGAATATCGTCGTTTTCGAAAACCACATCGCGATCGACCTGATTACCGGCACCAAGTTGGGCAGCGGCGAAAACCGCTGCTTCGGCGCTTACGTACTTGACAGCAGCAGCGGCGAGGTGGTCACCATCGGCGCCGCGAACACGCTGCTTGCGACGGGCGGCGCCGGCAAGGTCTATCTGTATACGACCAACCCGGACACCTCGACCGGCGACGGGATCGCCATGGCCTGGCGTGCCGGTTGTAGCGTTGCCAACATGGAATTCATCCAGTTTCATCCGACCTGCCTCTATCATCCGCTGGCCAAGTCCTTCCTGATTTCCGAAGCGGTGCGCGGCGAAGGCGGCCTGCTCCGACTGCCAGACGGCACGCGCTTCATGCCTGATCATGACGAACGCGCCGAACTTGCTCCCCGTGACATCGTCGCCCGCGCCATCGACTTCGAGATGAAAAAACGCGGCCTCGACTGCGTCTATCTCGACATAGCCCACAAGGGTGAGCACTTCATCAGAACCCACTTCCCGAACATCCATGCCCGTTGCCTCGAACTGGGTATCGACATCACCAGCGAACCAATTCCGGTGGTTCCGGCAGCCCACTACACTTGCGGCGGCATCGTCAGCGACCTTGCCGGACGTACCGACGTGGCTGGACTTTATGTGGCCGGCGAGGCCTCCTGTACCGGACTGCACGGCGCTAATCGCCTGGCCTCGAATTCACTGCTCGAATGCCTGGTTTTCGCGGAAGCGGCGGTCAACGACATTCTGCGCAGCAAAACCGTCCCACCTCCACATTTGCCGCAATGGGACGAAAGCCGCGTTACCGATGCTGACGAAGAGGTCGTCATTTCCCACAACTGGGAGGAATTGCGCCGTTTCATGTGGGATTACGTCGGGATTGTCCGCACCAACAAGCGTCTCAAGCGGGCACAACACCGTATTCGCCTGCTGATGCGCGAAATCGAAGAGTTCTATGCAAATTTCCGAGTCAGCCATGACCTGATTGAATTGCGCAACTTGGTGGCCACCGCCGATCTGATCGTTCGTTGCGCCATGCTGCGCAAGGAAAGCCGCGGCTTGCACTTTTCACGCGATTACCCGGAAATGCTGCCGCGCGCAAAGAACACGATTCTTAGACGCCGTCGCGGCCATCGCTAACTTCCAGGCGCCAGCGCAACCATACGCGCAAGCGCCTGAACTCTTCGGGCGCGACTGAATCGGGCGCGATGACCACTCGGTAAGTGCCCCGATCATCAGCCAGACGCAGAACCGTCAGCCACGGATGCGCCGTAGCACCCGGCAGCAGACGAACCTGGATAAAGTCTGAGCGGCCTGCCATCTGGAAACTGATACGTCCGTCGTTGTCGATGCGCAAGGTCCGGATTTGCGGCGTCAATGCCTTTACCGAAAACAGCGCCACAAAAACGGTAGCGCAACCGAGCATGGCCGAAACCGGCAGCGTCCACGGCACCAGCGCAATCATTGCAAATCCGATGCCGCTGTTAGCAAGGATCGCCCCATCCAGAAAGCGCGAACGGCGCAGTCCGATGATTATCGGAAACTGCACCGTCCCTTGCCGTTGGTTATGGGCAGATGGCGGATCAGACGCGTTTAAACGCCACCGTACCGTTGGTTCCGCCAAAGCCGAACGAGTTCGACAGCGCGGCATCGATCTTCATTGGCCGCGCCTTGTTCGCACAATAGTCGAGGTCACAGCGCTCGTCCTGATTGAAGATGTTGATGGTCGGCGGCGAAATCTGGTGATGGATCGCCAGTGCGGTGAACACCGCTTCGATGCCGCCGGCAGCGCCAAGCAGATGACCGGTCATCGACTTGGTGGAATTGATCACCACGTTCTTGACGGCATCGCCGAAAGCGCCCTTGACCGCCATCGTTTCCGCGACGTCGCCAAGCGGCGTCGAGGTACCGTGCGCGTTGACATACTGGATGTCGGACGGCGTCAAGCCGGCATTCTTCAGGGCGGCCAGCATACAACGCCGTGCGCCGTCACCGCTCTCGGCGGGCTGGGTCATGTGATAGGCGTCGGCGCTCATGCCGTAACCGGCAACCTCAGCGTAGATCCTGGCGCCGCGTGCCTTGGCATGCTCGTATTCTTCGAGCACCATGCAACCGGCGCCTTCGCCAAGCACGAAGCCGTCGCGATCCTTGTCCCACGGCCGGCTGGCGGTGGTCGGGTCGTCGTTGCGAGTCGACAGCGCACGCGCGGCGCAGAAACCACCCATGCCCAACGGTGACACAGTGGATTCCGCACCGCCTGCCACCATCACGTCGGCATCGCCGTATTCGATGATACGTGCTGCTTCGCCGACCGAATGGGTACCCGTCGTGCAGGCCGTCACCAGGGCAATATTCGGCCCCTTGAAGCCGTACATGATCGACAGGTTGCCGGAAATCATGTTGATGATCGACCCGGGAACAAAGAACGGGGACACCTTACGGATACCACCGTTCATGTATTCTTCCTTGGTCGCCTCGATCAGCGGCAGGCCGCCGATACCGGAACCGATCGCCACCCCGATGCGTTCCGGGTCTGCCGCGTTTTCCTTGTCCAGGCCTGCATCCCGAACAGCCTGAATCCCCGCCGCCATGCCGAAATGGATGAAGGTATCCATGCGGCGGGCATCCTTGGCAGAAATATAGCTCGTGATATCGAAGTTCCTGACCTCGCCGGCAATCTGCACCGGGAAAGTGGAGGTATCGAACTTGGTGACATGGGCAATACCGGAACGGCCAGCCAGAATATTCTGCCAGGCTTCTTCGACGGTGTTTCCAACCGGGCTAACAAGACCCAGACCAGTAATGACGACTCTGCGACGTGTCAAGGTGAACTCCGAATGCAAATGTGGCAAGGCCGACCATCGGGCCGGCCTTGTCGGGATTTACCGAAATGGATTATTTCTTGTTGGCGAGGATGAAATCGACCGCCTGCTGAACCGTGGTGATCTTCTCGGCCTGCTCGTCGGGAATCTCGCACTCGAACTCTTCTTCGAGTGCCATGACCAGTTCGACTGTGTCGAGGGAATCCGCGCCAAGATCATCGACGAAAGAGGACTCGTTCTTGATGTCCGCCTCGTTAACGCCCAGTTGTTCGGCGACAATCTTCTTGACGCGCTCTACGATGTTATCCATTACAAAAACTCCTTCCCCTCAGGGGTTCGAAAAAAAACGTTGCTAGTCTACCAAAAGCCGAGACTTCGGGAAATCAATCCATGAACATGCCGCCGTTTACGTGTACGGTCGTACCCGTAACATAGGCCGCTGCCGGGGACACCAGAAAACCGACGGCACCGGCGATATCCTCCGGCGTGCCGGCGCGGCCGAGCGGAATGGACGCCAGCATGGCCTGCTTCTGTTCTTCGGTCAACGCGTGCGTCATGTCGGTGGCAATAAAACCCGGCGCGACGCAATTGACCGTAATGTTGCGGCTACCCAGTTCGCGGGCCAGCGAACGGCTCAACCCGGCCACCCCGGCCTTGGCGGCGCAATAATTGGCCTGCCCGGCATTTCCCGAATAGCCGACAACCGAGGTGATATTGACGATGCGTCCGAAACGCGCCTTCATCATGCCGCGCATGACGCCGCGCGAAAGGCGAAAGACCGCCTTGAGGTTGGTATCAATGACAGCGTCCCACTCGTCGTCGGACATGCGCAGCGACAAGTTGTCGCGGGTGATTCCCGCGTTATTGACGAGAACGGTGATCGCGCCGAATTCCTTTGCCAGTTCGGCCAGAACCGCATCGCTCCGGGCAGCATCGCAAACGTCGAGGCAGATGCCTTTTCCCTTGATGCCGGCTTCGGCAAGGTAGGCGGATATCTTGCCGGCCCCGTCTTCGCTGGTTGCCGTACCGATTACGGTGGCCCCCATCTTGCCGAGTTCGAGCGCAATGGCACGCCCGATTCCGCGGGTAGCGCCGGTGACCAGTGCAATCCTGTCGTCGAGCATGGCCTACTCCAGTCCAAGATTGGCTGTGACTGCCGCGGCATCAGCCAGCGCGACGCCGGCAACCCCATCGGCGCAACGCTTGGTCAGGCCGGCCAGAACCTTGCCAGGCCCGCATTCCGCCACGGTCGACACGCCAATTGCCGCCATTTTCTGTATGGTCTCGACCCAGCGGACAGGGTTGTAGGCCTGACGAATCAGAGCATCCTTGATACGGTCCGGATCGTTCTCGATGGCAACATCGACGTTGTTGATGACCGGAATCTGCGGCGCGTTCAAAGTCAATTCGGCCAGGCGTACCGCCAGTTTGTCAGCTGCCGGGCGGATCAACGAGGAATGAAACGGCGCCGAAACCGGCAGCGCTTTGGCCATTTTGGCGCCACGCACCTTGCAGGCCTCCATGGCGCGCTCGACGGCAGCCTTGTGACCGGCAATCACGGTCTGGCCGTTGGCATTGAAATTGACCGGTTCGACGACTTCGCCCTGCCCCGCTTCCGCACAGGCAGCAACGATGCCGGCGGTATCGAGGCCGAGAATGGCGGCCATGGCGCCGGTGCCGACCGGCACCGCCTGCTGCATGGCGGCAGCGCGCAGGCGAACCAGCGGCACGGCATCCTTGAAGGCGATGACGCCGGCGGCAACCAGGGCCGAATATTCGCCGAGGCTATGGCCGGCAAGCACTGCCGGCTGCCGCCCGCCCTGTTCCAGCCACAAACGCCAGACGGCAATGCCGGCGGTCAGCATGACCGGTTGGGTATTGACCGTTTGGGTCAGTGTTTCGGCAGGACCATCGGCAACCATTGCCCACAGGTCGTCCCCCAGCGTCGCCGACGCTTCGTCGAAAGTTGCCCGGACAATCGCGGCATTGCCGTAGGCGACCATCATGCCGACGCTCTGCGAGCCCTGACCGGGAAATACGAAAGCAAAAGACATAGTTTTCAGCCTCCTGAATCAGAATACAAGCAGGGCGGCGCCCCACGTAAAACCTCCGCCGACGCCCTCCAGCAGGACTTTCTGCCCGCGCTGGACGCGACCATCGCGAACCGCTTCGTCGAGCGCCAGCGGCACCGATGCGGCTGACGTATTTCCATGGCGGTCCACAGTGACAATCACCCTGCTGCGATCGACACCGAGTTTCCTGCCGGTTGCATCGATGATGCGGATATTCGCCTGATGCGGAATCAGCCAGTCCACCTCATCGGTGCCGATGCCGGCGCTCTTGCATACTTCTTCGGCGACTTCTGCCAGGACGCGGACGGCAAACTTGAACACGGCCTGTCCATCCATGCGCAGGAAAGGATCGCCCGTAACCTGGCCGGCGCAGATCTGCCCGGGTACATTGAGAATCCCGCTCAGGCTGCCATCGGCATGCAACGCGGTTGCCAGGATACCGGGGTTTTCCGCAGCCTCGAGAACCACGGCACCGGCACCGTCACCGAACAGCACGCAGGTGCCCCGATCATTCCAGTCGAGAATTCGCGAAAAGACTTCACTGCCGATGACCAACGCCTTTTTGTGGCTGCCGGAACGAATGAACTTGTCGGCAATCCCGAGGGCATAGGCAAAACCGCTGCAGACCGCCTGAATGTCGAATGCCGTCGCACCCTTGTTGCCAAGCTGACCCTGGATCAGGCAGGCCGTACTCGGGAAGATGAAGTCCGGTGTCGAGGTCGCGACGACGATCAGGTCGATCTCGCTACCATCGATGCCGGCCATCTCCAGCGCGCGACGGGCGGCTACCAGCCCAAGTTCGCTGGCGGTTGTGCCGGGTTCTGCAAGGTGACGACTTTTGATCCCGGTCCGGGTAACGATCCACTCGTCGCTGGTATCGATGCCGCGTGCGACCAGATCGTCGTTGGTCACCGGATTTCCGGGCAAATAACTGCCGGTTCCGGTCAGGCGGGCGTACATTCAGGCAAACTCCGTCGGGCGGGCAGTTTCGGCACCGGCCATCTGCGCCATGCGATCGGCGATCCGCTCGACGACGCGATTCTCCGCCGCGTCGTAGGCGCGGCCAATCGCGAAGCCAAAGGAAAACGCGTCAGCCGAACCGTGGCTCTTGACCGAAATTCCTTTCAACCCGAGCAGGATGGCGCCGTTATAGCGCCGGTGGTCGAAGCGCTCCTTGAAGTTGTTCAGCACCGACATGGCGATCAAGGCGGCGATCTTGGTCAGCCAGTTGCGCTTGAATTCCCTGCGCAGCGACGAACCGAGCATCTGGGCCAGCCCTTCGGAGGTTTTCAGGGCAACGTTACCGACGAAGCCGTCGCAGACAATCACATCTGCCTCGCCCTTATAGATGCCGTCGCCTTCCACATTGCCGATGAAATTGAGATGGGCGGCTCGCAACAGGTCACCAGCAGCCTTGACAACCTCATTGCCCTTGATCGCTTCTTCGCCGATATTGAGAATGCCGACCGTCGGGCGATCCTTGTGCTCCATCGCCGAAACCAGCATGGCGCCCATGACGCCGAACTGCAACAGGTGTTCCGGGCCGCAATCGACATTGGCGCCGAGATCGAGCATGTGGGTATGGCCCTTGGTGGTCGGCAATGGCGCGCAGATCGCCGGGCGCTCGATGCCGGGCAGCATTTTCAGGACGAACCGCGAAATGGCCATCAGTGCGCCGGTATTTCCTGCAGACACGCAGGCATCCGCCTCGCCATCCTTGACCAGGTTGACCGCCACGCGCATCGACGAATTTTTCTTGTTGCGCAAGGCGAGTGCCGGTGATTCATCCATTGCCACGACTTCGGTGGCATTAACCACGCGCAGGCGAGCATTGCCCGAATGATTGCCCAACAGCGACAACAACTCATCCTCTCGTCCTACGAGAAGCAGGCTGGCTGCCGGGTGATCGTCCAGAAAACGGAGCGCCGCCGGCACCGTCACCGACGGTCCGTGGTCCCCCCCCATGCAATCGATGGCAATGCGAGCTGTCATGACAAAATAAAAGGCAGGCGGTCCGAAACGAACCGCCTGCCCTTCATCTATCGATTACTCGCCCTTGGCCTTCATGACTTTCTTGCCGCGGTAGAAGCCGGTCGGCGAAACATGGTGACGCAGATGCGTTTCGCCGGTCGTCGGTTCGACTGCCAGCGGCGGGCTGGTCAGAAAATCGTGTGCGCGATGCATGCCACGTTTGGAAGGGGACTTCTTGTTTTGTTGAACGGCCATTTTGTTGCTCCAAAAAAATCAGTTCGGCTTGCCTTTTAGCCCGTCCAGGACGGCAAACGGATTTATCCGTTCGCCGGCACTGGCTGCGCCAGGCAAACCACATCTTTCATGTCGGGGCGCAACCGGCAGGGCCAGGAGGATTTCATCCTCCAACAATTCGGCCACATCCAGTTCGCCTGCCACCGGCAGGAAATCACGCGTGTCATCTTCCAGCTCTTCCTGCGACAATTCGACGTCCGCTGGAATCAGCTCCAGCAGGCTGTCGACATCGAGTTCGAAATGAATCGCTTCCAGGCAGCGCTGGCAGGCCAGCGGGATAAACCCGCTCACCGTCAGATGCAGCATGGATTGTCCGCGTTCGCCCTTGAGCCCCTCGATCCGGAAATTCAATTCTCCGGACGCCTCTGTCAGCAGATCCTGCAGGCGTTCAAGGCTGGAAACCGCCAGTGCTCCTTCAAGAACACGGCCTTCCCGGGCAAACGCAAAACTATCCGAAATCCTTTTCAATCTTGAGCGGCTTCGACTTAAACGCGAGATAATAGTAGCTTTAGCGCTCCAAGTCAAAACTAAGTGCTGCATCAAGAAGCTTTTCCAAGCACTTGTTGCGCATACAAATTTATGGCACAAAAACTCGTTCTTGCCTCGACTTCGCCCTACCGCCGGGAACTTCTGGCCCGCCTTGGCCTGCCGTTCGAAGTCGCCAATCCGCAAACCGACGAATCCCCGCTGGCTCGCGAAACGCCGATCGAGATGGCACTGCGCCTTTCGGAGGCCAAAGCACGCGCGGTAGCCGCGCAATTTCCGGACGCCCTGATCATCGGTAGCGACCAGGTCGCCGAAATGGGCGGCCGGGTCTTCGGCAAGCCGGGGACGCATGCCCGCGCGATCGAACAGCTAAAGCAACTGTCCGGGCAGACGGTCAATTTCTTTACCGGACTCTGCGTACTCAATTCAAGAACCGGAGACGCCGAAGTTCGTGGCGTACCGACACTGGTCGGCTTCCGCGAACTCACGGACAGCGAAATCGAGAACTATCTGGGGCGTGAACCGGCCTACAACTGCGCCGGGTCTGCCAAGTCGGAAGGCTTGGGAATCGCCCTGCTCAGCCGGATTCATGGTGACGACCCCAATGCGCTGGTCGGCCTGCCATTGATCGCCCTTTGCGACCTGCTGCGCAAGCACGGAATGACCGTGCTGTGAGCCACGGCACGCTTTACCTGATCCCCGTTCCGCTCGGTCACGTCGCCCCCGAGGGATCGTTGCCCGCCCCGGTCCTGCAGCGGATACACCACCTGACGCATTTCGTCGTCGAGAATGCAAAATCGGCCCGCGCCTTTCTCAAGGCGGCGGGAACCGCTCAAGCACTGCAGGATCTGGAACTCGCCGAACTTAACGAACATACCCCGCCGGGCGCCCTGGCTGGCCTGCTCGCACCGCTGCGTGCCGGGCACGATCTCGGCCTGATTTCGGAAGCTGGCTGCCCGGCCGTTGCCGACCCCGGCGCGGACTTGGTGGCGTTGGCCCAAAGCGAAGGATTTCGCGTTGCGCCGCTGATCGGCCCCTCTTCGCTGTTGCTGGCCTTGATGGCTTCCGGCCTCAATGGGCAGCGCTTTGCCTTTCAGGGCTACCTGCCTGCCAAGGAAGGCGAACGGACGAAGACTCTGCGCGAACTGGAGGCCGAATCACGCAAGCATCGGCAAACCCAGATCTTCATCGAAACGCCCTATCGAAACCGGCAACTGTTCGACAGCATTCTGCAGACCTGTCACCCAGGAACACGTGTTGCCGTGGCGACCGACCTCAGCCTGCCCGGCGAGTCGGTGAAAACCCGTACCGTCCAACAGTGGAAAAAAGAAACGCCGCCCGAAATCGAGCGGCGTCCGACAGTCTTTCTGCTACTGGCCTGAGGACTATCAGCGCAGGCTGAAACCGGCCGCGCTTTCCGAAAACCCCTTCCACAGGCTGTTGACCGCACCAGCCCCAAGGCGCTTGGCAAAACGCTCGGCAATATTGTCCTTGACCGAGTAATCAAGAACCTTCTCGGCCTTGATGACATCCCGTGCAACCGAATCGACGCTGCCATAGTCATCAGCCAGACCGAGCTTGACGCTCTGGTCGCCGGTCCACATCAGGCCCGAGAACATTTCCGGCGTTTCCTTGAGCCGGGCACCACGCCCAGCCTTGACGACATCGATGAACTGCTGGTGGATGGTATCGAGCATGACTTGGGCGTGCGCTGCCTGGTTCGGATTCGGCGGCGAGAACGGATCGAGAAATCCCTTGTTATTGCCAGCGGTCAGCAGACGTCGGTCAACGCCCAGCTTTTCCATCGTTCCCGTAAACCCGTAGCCGTCCATCAGGACGCCGATGGAACCGACGATGCTCGCCTTGTCGACATAGATCTTGTCCGCGGCAACGGCGACGTAGTAGCTGCCCGATGCGCAGATATCCTCGACCACGGCGTAAAGCGGGGTGTCGGGGTGCTTGGCACGCAGGCGGCGAATCTCGTCGTTGATAATGCCGGCCTGAACCGGACTGCCGCCAGGGCTGTTGATACGGAGAATCACGCCGGCGACATTTTTCTCCTTGAACGCGCTCTGCAAGGATTCGAGCATTTTCTCGGCATTTGCCGTGCCCTTGGCCTCGATCACGCCGGTCAGGTCGATCAGCGCGCTATGGCGGTCCTGGTGCGACGCCTCGGTTCCCCAATCGACCAGCGTGGCAAGCACAACGGTCAGATAGGCAAATCCGAGAATTTTGAAGAAAATTCCCCACCGGCGCCGAGATTTCTGTTCCTGGAGCGCCGAATAGACGAGTTTCTCGAGCGTTTTCCGCTCCCAGTCCGAAGAACTGTTCGGGGTTTGTGGATTATCCATTAACGATTTCTTGTCTCAAAAAAACCTGACCATCAACCTCATCGACCGCAAGCGCCGTCAAGCCCTTGCCCTGACAGCGCCCGCCAAGGCACCGACCCGAATCCGGAGCATAAAGCGCGCCATGAACCGAGCAGATCAAGTATAGCTTGGATTCATCGAAGAACTCCCCGGGCAGCCAGTCGAGTTGAGCCGGAAGATGACCACATTCATTGATATAGCCGAAAACCTGCCCGCGATAGCGAACCACGAAGGCATCTGCCTCGCGGAGCTGATGAACGACCGAGAACCTGTGGCCTTTGCCAGACTCATCAAGATCGGCGCTGGCACATATCAGGCGTTTGTCTTCAGCCAACTTCCAAGGTCCGTAACGTTGTGGAGACAGGCCAGCGGCCGGTGTTCGAGCAGGTGCTCGTGGGGGTGCGCCCCATAGGTGACGGCGAGACTGTCGACGCCGGCATTGCTTGCCATCAGCAGATCATGTGAGGTATCGCCGATCATCAACGTTGCCGGGCCGGCGACGCCAAATTCGGCCATCAACTCGTCGAGCATCTGCGGGTGTGGCTTGGAATGGCACTCATCGGCGCAGCGCGATGCCTTGAACAGGGGGCGCAGACCGGAATGATCCAACGCCCGTTCCAGTCCGATGCGGCTCTTGCCGGTGGCCACCGCCAAAATATGCCCGGCCGCCTGCAATTCATTCAACAGTTCCGGAATGCCCGCGAAAAGGTTCAATTGATGGTCGCCGGCCAGATAATGAAAACGATAGCGTTCGACCATCGCCGGATAACGCTCGGGCGATAGATCCGGAGCCGCCAGGCGCAAGGCGTCGATCAGGCCGAGCCCGATCACATGACGAGCCTGTTCATCGCTTGGTGGCGCATGGCCAATGTCACGACAGGCTGCCTGGATGGCGTGGGCAATCGCACCGGCCGAATCGAGCAGCGTGCCGTCCCAGTCAAAAACCACAAGTTCATATTTCATAGGCTTCCGAGTCATTTTCCGAGGATTTTTTCGAAGTTATCTGTCGTAAATTCCCGCGCTTTTTGGCGGTCGACCGCAACAATGTAGCCGGCGATGCCTTCCGGCAGCGGTGCGTTGAACTCAAGAGGCGCCCCGCTCAGCGGGTGGCGCAAGGCCATGCGCCAGGCATGCAGCGCCATGCGTTTGAGTCCAGTACGCTTGAGATCCCGGTTAAGCGCGAAATCGCCATATTTCTCATCCCCGAGAATCGGGAAGCCGAGATGCGCCAGATGCACGCGGATCTGATGGGTTCGCCCGGTTTTCAGCTGCGCTTCAAGCAGGCTCATTTCCGGCCAGCGCGCCAACAGGCGAAAAACGGTATGTGCCACCTTGCCCTCGGGATCCACTGCAACCCGCCGCTCGCCGCCTTCGGTCAAATATTTGTGCAATGGCGCCTTGACGTGCTGGGTGGTGTTCATCCAGCGCCCCTTGACCAGCACCAGATAACGCTTGTCGGCGCCAGCGCCGTGTTCGCGGAACATATCGTGCAATGCGGTCAGCGCCAGGCGTTTCTTGCCGATCAGCAGTATCCCGGAGGTTTCCCGATCCAGGCGGTGTGCCAGTTCGAGAAACTTTGCTTCCGGGCGCTGCCGGCGCAATGCTTCGATGACCCCGAAACTGACGCCGCTACCACCGTGCACCGCGATGCCTTCCGGCTTGTCGATGACCAGCATGGCCTCGTCTTCGTAGACAATCGGCAAATCGACGCGCTGCTTGGCGACTTCATCGACCTCATTTTGCGGGCGCTCGGCGATCCGGATCGGCGGAATGCGCAAGCGGTCGCCGGCACACAGACGATAAGTCGCATCGACCCGCCTGCTGTTAACGCGCACCTCGCCACTGCGCAAGATCCGGTAGATGTGGCTTTTTGGCACGCCCTTGCAGCGCCGGATCAAAAAATTGTCGAGCCGCTGGCCCTGTTCCTCGTCACCAATAATGGTATTGGTGACCGAATTGCTACCAGCACTGTTCATTTTGCAATATACTGCCCACGTTTTATGTCTCGGTTTGCAAGGGACTACGAACCGTCAGACCGTTTGCCTCGCACCATTCGTGCGACCGCCACGCGGCAGGCTCCGAAGTTTCACTTGCGCGACTTGCACAAGCCAGACCAACGTAAAACGACTGGTTAAGCTCACTCACCAAAAGTAGTGATGGTAATGGATAAGCCCACCGTAAGCACGCACGGATTGCCCGTTGCAGGAATTTTCAGGCCGCGCCTTTCAATAAAAAATATCGCGGCCGTTTGTTGATCAGCACTTTCATCGTCGCCTTTGCCTTTTCTTTTTATGACGCAACCCGATAACTGAAACTGTCGCTGCCTGCTCGGGACTCCGTTGCAGTGTGCCTAGGTGCGCTGGAGCCCCAAATAATGAAACGCATGCTTTTTAATGCGACACAGGCTGAAGAACTCCGTGTCGCCATCGTCGATGGTCAGAAGCTGATTGATCTCGACATTGAATCGGCCACCAAGGAACAACGCAAGAGCAATATCTACAAGGCGGTCATCACCCGCATCGAACCGAGTCTCGAAGCCTGCTTCGTCGACTACGGCGCCGACCGCCATGGTTTCCTGCCGTTCAAGGAAATTTCCCGCTCCTACTTCAAGCCCGGTGTCGAAGCCGGTCGCGCCAAGATCAATGAAGTACTGAAGGAAGGCCAGGAACTGATCGTTCAGGTCGACAAGGACGAACGCGGCAACAAGGGCGCTGCCCTCACAACCTATATTTCCCTGGCCGGACGTTATCTGGTCCTGATGCCGAACAATCCGCGCGGCGGTGGCGTTTCCCGGCGCGTCGACGGCGACGAGCGCTCCGAACTGCGTGACACGATGGATCAGCTCGAAGTACCCAACGGCATGAGTCTGATCGCCCGCACCGCAGCCATCAGCCGCCAGGCAGAGGAGCTGCAGTGGGACCTGAACTACCTGCTGCAATTGTGGACCGCCATCGAAGGCGCCGCGCAGCAGCAGAGTGGTGCCTTCCTGATCTACCTCGAAGGCAGTCTGGTCATTCGCGCCATCCGCGACTATTTCCAGCCGGAAATCGGCGAAATCCTGATCGATACTGATGAAGTATTCGAGCAGGCCAAGGCCTTCATGGGCACGGTCATGCCGGGCAACGTCAATCGCGTCAAGCGCTACCACGACGATGTTCCGCTTTTTTCCCGCTTCCAGATCGAACACCAGATCGAAACTGCCTTTGCGCGCCAGGTTACCCTGCCGTCGGGCGGCGCCATCGTTATCGATCACACCGAAGCACTGGTCGCCGTCGATGTGAACTCGGGTCGCTCGACGAAAGGTTCGGACATCGAGGAAACCGCGTTCAAGACCAACATGGAGGCGGCCGAGGAACTGGCACGCCAACTGCGCCTGCGCGACCTTGGCGGCCTGATCGTCATCGACTTCATCGACATGGAAAATCAGAAGAACCAGCGCGAAGTCGAAAACCGCCTGCGCGACGGGCTGCGTTTCGACCGCGCCCGGGTCCAGATGGGCAAGATCAGCCGTTTCGGCCTGATGGAACTTTCACGCCAACGCCTGCGCCCGGCCCTTGCCGAGACCAGCTATATCCCTTGTCCGCGCTGTACCGGAACTGGCCATATCCGCTCAACCGAATCTGCCGCGCTGCACATCCTGCGCATCCTCGAGGAGGATGCGATGAAGGAAAACACCGGTGCCGTGCATGTCCAGATGCCGGTCGATGTCGCTACCTTCCTGCTCAACGAAAAAAGGCCGGACATCCAGGCCATCGAGTTGCGCCATAAGGTCACCATCCTGCTAATCCCGAACATTCACCTCGAAACACCGGCCCATACGATCACGCGCTTGCGCCACGACGACCTCAACAATGAGGATGTCCGCGAGCCCTCCTACCGGATGGTCGATACGCCGATCGAGGAAGCCGCCAAACTGGCAAAAGGCAAGGACGAAAGCGCCAAGCCACGCCAGGAGGCCGTCATCAAGGGTATCTCCCCAGAGCAGCCGGCGCCCAACCTGCCTGAGAAGGCAACCACGATTGTGCCTGTAGCCAGCAATCTGGAGGCGGGAATTTTTGCCAAGATCTTCTCGTGGTTCCGCAGCCCAGCCAACAAGCCCGTCGAAGTCGCACCGGCACCAGAACCATCCAGGAAGCCTCGCGAGAGCCGTAATGATGGCCGTCGCGAGCGCAATGACGGGCGTCGTACGGGCCGCAACGGGATCCGCCGCGAGGAAGAGCGCGGCGAGCAGCGTCAGGATCGGGGTAATCGTAATGAACGCAACGCCGAAAAGGCACCTCGTGAGCAGTCGACCGCAACGACTGGCGAACGCCAGGAGCGGCGGCCACGTGGTGAACGCAAGGAGCGTCGCGAACGCCAGAAACCCGAGATGGCAAGTAGTGAATTGCCAGTCGAAACGCTCGCTTCGGAAGTGATGGCGGTCAGTGCCGCTGCCACTGCAGGCGAAGCGCCGGAATCGGGTAACGGTGAGGAACAGGGTGCTCGTCGGCGCGGCCGGCGTGGTGGCCGTGGTCGCGGCGAACGGCGCAACGAAGCCGGGAGCGACGTGACAGCGGCACCACTTGAAGTCACAGCGACAGTGCAAACACCCATCGAGGTTGCGCTGGCCGTCGCTCAGGCAAGCGAACAACCCGTCATTGTGGTCATTCCGGCCTCCGAGCCGGCAGCAACGGTTGTCGAAGCGGAATCGGTATCGGTGCCGGCCGTGGTTGAAACGCAAGTCCAGGTTGCCGAACCGGTTCCCTCGCCACTCGCGCCTGAACCGGTAGTCGAAACCGTTCCCGAACCCAGGCCTATGGCACCGCAAGTAGCAGTGTCATCGGAATCCGTAACTGCGGAAGAGATACCCGCGCTGCTGGTCGCCACACCCGAACCGGAACCGGAACCGGCAGACTTGAACAAGGTATTGGAAGATAGCGGTCTGGTACTCGTTCAGACTACGACTGCCGCAGCAGGAGTTGTCGAATCCGAATCGCCAGTCAAACTTGGACGTCCACGCAAGCCCAAGGCTAAGGAAGGCGGCGAAGAAGCTACCCTGATGATGGTCGAAACCCAGAAATAGGGGTATCGACCACAAGAGAAAGGGCCTCCGCGGAGGCCCTTTTTGCGCCAGCCCTATTCAAATTCGCCCGAACTTCGGTTTAAGTTCGTCGACGAGGCCTTGGGCAGCATCCTCGATCATGTCGAGAACAAGGTCAAAGCCGTGGCCAAGTCCGTAATAAGGGTCCGGAACCTCATCGTCGTCAAAATTCTTCGCAAAATCCATGAACAACTTGATCCGCTCGTGGGTAGTCGGGGGGGCCATACGACGCAGGTTATCCAGATTGCTCTTGTCCATCGCAAGGATCAGGTCGAAGTAATCGATGTCCTGCCTGGCAACCTTGCGCGCACGTAACTGTGAGAGATTGTAGCCCCTCACCAGAGCCGCCCTTTGGGTTCTCGGGTCCGGCGCTTCTCCGACGTGATAGCCGTGCGTTCCCGCAGAATCAACTTCAACTATATCACCCAAGCTATTGTTTTGTATATATTTACGCAGCACACCCTCTGCCGTTGGGGAACGGCAGATATTACCCATGCAAACCAGCAGGATGCGGTAGTTCATTTTCACCTTTCTCCATCCCGATCATGCTGCGCGACGCCAAACACCTGCTCCCGCAGATGGAATAATTCGTCGCGCGCTGTCGCTGCTTTTTCGAATTCGAGATTTTTCGCGCACTCAACCATCAGTTTTTCCAGGCGCTTTATTTCCTTAGCCACCGTCTTCTCATCCATCGTCTCGTAAACCGCCTGCTGCTGGGCTGCCTTCTGCTCGCTCCGGGCCGATTCGAGATCGTAGACACCATCAATAATATCCTTGATCTTCTTGGAAACACCACGCGGCGTGATCCCGTGCGCTGCATTGAAGGTGAGTTGCTTGTCCCGTCGCCGCCCGGTTTCAGCCATCGCCCGCTGCATCGATTGCGTAATCGTATCAGCATAGAGTATCGCCGCGCCATTGATATGCCTTGCCGCACGGCCCATCGTCTGGATCAGCGAACGTTCTGAACGCAGAAAACCCTCCTTGTCGGCATCGAGAATGGCGACCAGCGACACTTCCGGGATATCCAGACCTTCGCGCAACAGGTTGATGCCGACCAGGACGTCGAATTCGCCGAGACGCAAATCGCGGATGATCTCGACCCGCTCGACCGTGTCGATATCGGAATGCAGGTAGCGCACCTTGATCCCGTTGTCGGCTAAAAAATCGGTCAGGTCTTCCGCCATGCGCTTGGTCAGCGTCGTGACCAGCACGCGCTCACCGACAATGGTTCGCATGCGGATCTCGCCAAGCAGGTCATCAACCTGCGTCAATGCCGGGCGCACGATAACCGCTGGGTCGATCAGGCCGGTCGGCCGGACAAGTTGCTCGACTACCTGGCCGGCGTGCCGGTTCTCGTAGTCCGCGGGGGTCGCAGAAACAAATATCGTCTGACGCAGATGCGCCTCGAATTCACTGAACTGCATGGGCCGGTTGTCGAGCGCTGAAGGAAGCCGGAAGCCATAGTCGACCAGGTTTTCCTTGCGCGAACGATCCCCCTTGTACATTCCGCCAACCTGGCCGATCGTCACATGCGACTCGTCGATGAATATCAGCGCATCGCCCGGCAGATAGTCGATCAGGGTTGGCGGCGGTTCCCCTGCCTGGCGCCCGGACAGGTGCCGGGAATAGTTCTCGATACCCTTGCAGAAGCCGATCTGGTCGAGCAGTTCGAGGTCGAAGCGGGTGCGCTGCTCGATGCGCTGGGCCTCCACAAGTTTGTTGCTCTTGGAGAAAAAATCGATGCGTTCGCGCAGTTCTTCCTTGATTGCCTCGATCGCCCGCAGCACTGTCGTCCGTGGCGTAACGTAATGAGAAGCCGGGAAGACCGTGAAGCGCAGCGCCTTGTGCAGCAGATGGCCGGTCAGCGGATCGAAGAACTGCAAATTCTCGATCTCGTCGTCAAACAGTGAAACCCGAACGGCATGCTCGGCATGTTCAGCCGGAAATATGTCGATTATGTCTCCCCGTACCCGGAACGTACCGCGCTGGAAATCGATGTCGTTGCGCTCGTACTGCATGTCGGTCAAGCGCCTGACGATGGCACGCTGGTCAAGATGATCACCAACCCGCATGGTCAGGATCATGTTGTGGTACTCGTCGCGGTCGCCAAGGCCGTAGATGCAGGAAACCGTAGCAACGATCACGACGTCACGTCGCTCGATCAGGCTTTTGGTTGCCGAGAGCCGCATCTGCTCGATGTGGTCATTGATCGAACTGTCTTTCTCGATGAACAGGTCGCGCGACGGCACATAGGCTTCGGGCTGGTAGTAATCGTAGTAGGAAACAAAATATTCGACTGCGTTCTCGGGGAAGAACTCCTTGAACTCGGAGTAAAGCTGCGCCGCAAGCGTCTTGTTCGGCGCCAGAATCAGCGCCGGGCGGCCAGTCCGGGCGATCACGTTGGCCATCGTGTAGGTCTTGCCGGAGCCGGTTACCCCGAGCAGGGTCTGGAACGATAGTCCATCCTCAAGTCCCTCGACCAGTTGGCGTATGGCCTCCGGTTGGTCGCCAGCAGGCGGGAAAGGCTGGTGCAGACGAAACGGGCTGTTTTCGTAGGCAACAACCGGAATGGGGGTCGCAGATTCGATCATGCTAAAATTATCCGGTTTTTCTTGCGCAGCGGCGTTGCCGCGCGGTCAATGTTCCCATTATTCCATGGAGTTCCCTATGTCCTCTTCGATCTTTGCTGCGGTGGAATTGGCCCCGCGTGACCCTATCCTGGGTCTGAATGAATCATTCAACGCTGACCCTCGTGGCACCAAAGTCAACCTGGGCGTCGGCGTCTATTTTGACGATAACGGCAAAATCCCACTGCTCAGCGCCGTCAAGGTCGCTGAGGACGCCCGCGTCAAGGCTGCGCTGCCGCGAGGCTACCAACCGATTGAAGGCACCCCGGCCTACAATCAGGCGGTCCAGAATCTGCTGTTCGGCTCCGACTCTCCGTTGCTCGCCAACGGCCAGGTCATCACTGCGCAAGCCCTGGGTGGCACCGGCGCACTGAAAATCGGCGGTGACTATCTCAAGCGCCTGCTGCCTGACGCCAAGGTCTATATCAGCGATCCCTCCTGGGAAAACCATCGTGCCCTGTTCGAAGCAGCCGGCTTTACCGTCGAGAACTACCCGTACTATGACGCTGCCACGCGCGGCGTCAATTTTGCGGGAATGAAGGCTTTTCTAAACGGGCTTGACGCCGGCTCCATCATCATCCTGCACGCCTGTTGCCATAACCCGACCGGCGCCGACCTGTCCGACGCACAATGGGGTGAAGTCGTCGAGGCCTGCCGTGCACGTGGCCTGGTACCCTTCCTCGACATGGCCTATCAGGGCTTCGCCGACGGCATCGATGCCGACGCTGTAGCGGTTCGCGCCTTCTCGGCCTCCGGCCTGCAATTTCTGGTTTCCAGCTCGTTCTCCAAGAGCTTTTCGCTCTATGGTGAGCGTGTTGGCGCCCTGTCGATCGTTACCGCCGGCAAGGACGAGTCCACCCGCGTCATGTCTCAACTGAAGCGCGTCATCCGCACCAACTACTCGAACCCGCCGATTCATGGTGGTGCGCTGGTCGCAACCGTGCTCGCCTCGCCGGAATTACGTCAGATGTGGGAAACCGAACTGGCCGGCATGCGTGACCGCATCCGCGCCATGCGCACCGGCCTGGTTGATGCGATCAAGGCACAAGGCGTCGCCGAGGACTTCTCGTTTGTTGTCGAGCAACGCGGAATGTTCTCCTACACCGGCCTGACCGCCCCACAGGTCGAGCGAATGAAAGACGAATTCGGCATCTATGCCGTGTCGACCGGGCGTATCTGTCTGGCCGCCCTGAACACCAAGAACGTCGACTATGTCGCCAAGGCAATCGCCACCGTAACCAAGGCGTAAATCCGTTTGCTGAATAACGGGGCGAGACGCAAGTTCTCGCCCCGTTTTTTTACCCCGATTTAGCGCAGGGCGACTGCCTGCAGATTGGGCAGCGTCCCGCTGACCTTCAACGGAATTGTCCGCAGCGAAGCTGCTGTCTGCATGGTTGCCGTCAGGTTGCTGTCAACCTGACGGTCACGTGTGGCGACAAAATTGCCTGTTGCGGTAAACAGCCCCGCATTGATCGAAAGTTCGCGCCCGGTCACTTGGCGCGGGTCAATCGTCATTTTCACGGTCAGGCGATCGAATCTGGTGGTCCCGGCGCGCACTGGGGATCCCGGACCCCGACGGGCCGCCTCACCCAAATCGACGCCGATCAAGGCGCCGCGCAAAACGGTCGCTTCCAGCGTGGCATCGACGTTCGCCCATAGCGATTGCCAGTCGGTTCCACTACCCTGCAAACGCAGAAGACCCATCAGTTCGCCTTCGAGGTCCAGCGCCGGAGCGAAATGTACCGTGACCTTGCGGCACTCGAGACGCTCAAGGTTCGCATTGCCGGCCATCACCAGTCCCTTGCTCCAGTCAAGCAACCAGGAACCACGGAGTACCCCACCGAGCGCATGCATGTCGAAACCTTGAACCAGCAGTTTGTCCTTCGTCAGCAAAACTTTCGCCTGCAACGAATCAAAGGTCAATGCCGATGCTTCGGTCGGCCGCCAGCCAACCCCCTCGACATCCAAGATCATTCCCTCGGGGCTGGCCTGGGCTTCGATCCGCAAGCTGCGGTCGACGGTCTGCAACGACACCTTTTCGATCTGCCCGGAATTGCCAAAACTCGCCTCACCGACCAGTTCCCCGAAAACCAGCTCAGCGCTTCCGATCGACAAACGATCAAAGGCGACGGACTTCAGATTCGCCTTTGAAACATTCCGCTCCGGCCGCCCATCGGGAGCCGACAAAGCCATGAGATGGCCAATCGCAATCTTTCCGCCATCAATCTCGACCCGCGGCAGGCTGCTCCTCCCGGACCCAAGCAGGAAATAGGGTTCGAGAATTCGCATCTTATCGATTGCCGACTCGCCACCCCGGCCGATACGAACATCAGCAAGCAGCAGCAATGGTTGCGGCAATAAATTGAACCGAACGTCACCGACACTAACTGGCGCCTGCCAGATTCTTGCGAGCTCCGCCTCGATTTCCGGCTTGAAACGTGTGTAGGGGAACAACATCACCACCGACACCACAAGCAGAACCAGTCCGGATAGTCCGGATAGAGTCAGCACCAGGCGGGACCGCTTCGGTGTCAAGCCGCGCTGCTCAAGCCCCGACACCTCGGGCGTTGAAAGATGCGCTCCAACTGGAAAAACGGGTTTCCCGAACGACGAGAAGTTGCTGGAAGCGCTATGCGAATCCGACGTGATCAGCGTGGAGTTCAGCGCCGACGCCCCTGAGGCCGCAGCAGCCTTGAGCCGGTCGATGCGCAACTTGCTCTCCTGCCAGAGCGATACGGCCTCGAGGGCTGGAACGATATAACCGCCCTCCTCCAGTTCTCGCAGCGCGTGCTCAACCATCCCCGGGTCACCGAGCTTGGCGCCAAGTTCGGCGACGCTCAGCTTTCCGTCGACCTGGACCAACAGCATGCGCAGATTGCGTTGAACCACTCGAGTGCTCTGACGCACCGCCTCGTCCCCGATCGGGGTTTTTGAGTAAACTAGATTTTGGTCCATGGGGGCAAATTATATTTTTGCCAGTATAGTCTGCATTCACCCAGCGCAATGGCTTACGTAAAGCGTTGTAGACCGTGAAAGAAAGTTGTTCACGAACTGGTAACCCTCTGCGCTAAATCTCTGCGTGAAAGCCAGTCGCCCGTTTTGTAATACATGTCATACACACTTCACTTGAAGTGCGTAAGATTTCCGTATTAGCGGGTTTGCCAGCTGATTGCCTTAAGCAATCAAAAGAAAAAGCGTTGCCTTTTCAATATATTAGCGTGGTGGGCGGTACTGGGATCGAACCAGTGACCCCTGCCGTGTGAAGGCAGTGCTCTACCCCTGAGCTAACCGCCCGCTTGGGAGGCGCGCATTTAACCATAAGTCCCGGAGCCGGTCAAACGCAGGTCGGATAGAATATCGCCCTTTGCCTAACTACGGATTCCGCACGCCATGACGCCCGTTCGCACCCGTTTCGCTCCCAGCCCCACCGGCTACCTGCACATCGGTGGCGCCCGCACCGCCCTATTTTCTTGGGCGTTCGCCCGCCGCCATGGCGGCACCTTCATCCTGCGCGTCGAGGACACCGATGTGGCGCGCTCGACGCCCGAGGCGGTGCAGGCCATTCTCGACGGCATGGCGTGGCTGGGACTGGAACATGACGAAGGACCGTTCTACCAGATGCAGCGCATGGAGCGCTACAAGGAAGTGATCCGACAGATGCTTGCCACCGGCACTGCATATCACTGCTACACGACACGCGATGAACTGGATGTGCTGCGTGCCGAGCAGGAGGCACGCAAGGAAAAGCCGCGTTACGATGGTCGCTGGCGCCCCGAGGAAGGCAAGACGCTGCCCACGCCGCCAGCCGGTGGCATACCGGCCATTCGCTTCCGCAACCCGAAGGATGGCGTCGTTGCCTGGGACGATCAGGTCAAGGGCCGTATCGAATTCGCCAACGGCGAACTCGACGACTTGGTGATCGCCCGTGCCGACGGCACGCCGACCTACAATTTCTGCGTCTGCGTCGATGACTGGGACATGGGCATCACCCACGTCATCCGCGGCGACGATCATGTCAACAACACGCCGCGTCAGATCAACATCCTGCAGGCCCTGGGCGCCGAAATCCCGCAATACGCCCACCTGTCGATGATTCTCGGCGATGACGGCGCCAAGCTGTCCAAGCGCCATGGCGCAGTGTCGGTCATGCAGTACGACGAGGACGGTTTTCTGCCCGAGGCGGTCATCAACTACCTGGCCCGTCTCGGCTGGTCGCACGGCGACGACGAGTTGTTCTCGCGCCAGCAATTTGTCGAATGGTTCGACCTCGACCATATCACCGCCTCGGCCGCCCAGTTCAACACCGAGAAACTGCTGTGGCTGAATCAGCATTACATGAAGCAGATGCCTGTTGCCGAGTTGGCGTCGAAGATCAAGACCCGCCTTGCCGCACGCGGTATCGATACCGATAGCGGACCCGACCTGGAAAATGCCGTCGCCCTCTATGTTGACCGCAGCAATACGCTGAACGTGCTGGCCGACGCCGTCGAGGTCTTCTATGTTGAACTTACGCCCCCGGCAGAACTTCTGGCCCAGCATCTTGGCGACGATGCCCGCCCGGCGCTGGCCGATTTTGCCGAAGGCATCGCTACGGTCGACTGGCAAATTCCGCTCATAAATGCATTGATCAAGGAAACGGCGACCAAACACGGCCTCAAGATGCCAAAGCTGGCGATGCCGCTGCGTGTCATCCTGACCGGCCAGGCGCAGACCCCGTCGGTCGATGCGGTCGTCGCACTGATCGGCCGCAGCAAGGTGATAGAAAAGCTGGCGGCACAAAAACGCTAAATAATCGCCGAATCTGTTTACAAGGACTTTTCGAGTCCCTATAATGCGCGCTCTTTCACGGTGCCGGGGGTATAGCTCAGCTGGGAGAGCGCTTGCATGGCATGCAAGAGGTCAGCGGTTCGATCCCGCTTACCTCCACCAAGCAAACGTGAAAGAAAATTAGTTTTGTCCGGGTCCCCATCGTCTAGAGGCCTAGGACACCGCCCTTTCACGGCGGTAACCGGGGTTCGAATCCCCGTGGGGACGCCAAGCTTTCCAGCGCGGAGTGGTAGTTCAGTTGGTTAGAATACCGGCCTGTCACGCCGGGGGTCGCGGGTTCGAGTCCCGTCCACTCCGCCAACTCTTTTGTAAGTCGTTGTTCTGGAATAGAATGGCTCCAGGCAACGGCTTTCAAAGGTCACTATGGTACACCGGGCTGGTACACCGCCGTCTAAAAAGGACGGTAGCGTGGCACAACAGACACGGCTTCACAAGCGCGGTAATGTCTATTACTTTCGCGCCAGAATTCCCCTGAACATCCAGCACCTGTATGCCCCGCAGACTGAAATCAAGTTCAGCCTGAGGACATCTTCCCTCAAGGAAGCCAAGGCCCTGGTCAATCAATTCTCGGTCAAGTACGACGCCGAGTTCGACCTGAAGCAACAGGCACTGGAATCCCAGGACGCCCTCCCCACCGTATTGCGCATCGTCGACGAAGCCACCGCCAAGGCCATTGGCCGGCTCTGGGTGCGGCAAGTCGTCGATGGTGATGAACATATTCGCCAGATGGTCAGCGACGAAGAGTTCGCCGCCCGCGAAGCCGAGCTGGCCACCTCCGAGCAGTTCATGCGCCAGGCCCTCGCCCGCGGCAAGCTCGACATCGTCGAGCCCGTCATGACGCAGTTCCTCGGGCTCAAGGGCATTCAGCTCGACTGCGATGCCGCCGGCCGGCAACTGCTCTGCAAACACTTCCTCAATGCCTACACCGAAGGCTTGCAGCACCAGCGGCGGCGCAGCCAGGGCGAAATCGTCATCGGCGCCGAGATCGCCCCCGACGCCAGCACCTTCCAGGTGACGGCAGCGCAGCCCGGGCGGCTCACCCTGGACGAACTATTCACCGACTGGCGCGATGCCGTTCCCGGCCGCAATACCAACTCGGTGGCCGGCGTTCACGCCTGCGTCCTCGAATTCGACCGCTTCATGAAGTCAAAGGCCCCCTCCAGCTACACGCGCGCCGACTTCAAAGGCTTCAAGAAACACCTGGAGGAACGCGGCAACAGCCCGCGGACCGTCGGCAAGAAGATCGGCTTCCTGTTCGACCATCCTGAACTATGCAGTCCAGGACGAGAAGCTGACCGCCAATCCGGCCAGCGGGCTGCTCAAGGCGACCCCGGGGGCCAGCAAGAAGACCCGTATCCCCTACAGTGCCAAGGATGTCCAGAACATCCTCGGCTCGAAGATCTACGCCGCAGGCGCACGCCCCGCCGCCGGCGGCGGCGAGGCGGTGGTCTGGCTGCCGTTGCTCGGCCTGCTCACCGGCGGCCGCCTGGAAGAACTGGCGCAGTTGCGGGTGGACGACGTCGGCTTCGTCGATGGCCTGGGTTACTACCTGCACATCACCGACTGCGACGACGAGCAGCATGTCAAGACCGACGAGTCGCGGCGCCGGATGCCAGTGCACCCTGACTTGCTGAAGGCCGGCTTCATGCGCTACGTCAAGCGCCTGCAGGACGCCGGCGAGACGCGCCTGTTTCCCCAACTGACCCAGGACAGCAAGGGCCGCTGGTCAGGCAACTGGTCGAAGTTCTGGGGCCGCTATGCGCGTCAGGAAGTCGGTATCACCGACAAGCGCAAGGTCTTCCATTCCTTCCGCCACCTGTTCAAGGACCTGCTCCGCGAAACCGAGTGCCGGGATGAAGTCAGCGATGTCCTGATGGGCCACTCGGACGGCAGCATGGGCAGCAAGTATGGCAGCGCTCCCGGCAACTACCCGCTGGCCCCGCTGTTCAAGGCCATCAACGAAATCAACCTGAGGCGCCACGGCATCGTCTTGCCGGTCATCGAAGCGGAGTGACTCCTGCTGCTAAGCCGGGCGCTACCCGCGCAGCTTGACCAACGCCTGCGTCGCCGCCCGGGCATCTTCCTCGGCCCGTCCGAGACGATCCCGCAAATCGCTGACCTGACCCTCGGTCTTGTCCAGCTTCGCCGCCGCCACCGCCACTGCCTGTTCGGCGACCACCCGGGCGGCCCGTTCACCGTCCAACGCAGAACGCAGCCGTTCAATCTCGGCCTCCAGGTGAGGCAACCGGTCAAGGAGGACTCGCTGCGTCGCCAACTCGGTCCGCGCCGCTTCAGCGGCCTGCCGCTGCGCCTCCGCAGCCTCCTGACTCGCCGCCAGGTCAGCCGCGAGCTGCGCCTGCCGGCCCAGCACCTCGGCCCGCTCATAGCGCAGCGCCTCAAGGGCCTTATCCATCTCCTCCAGCGCGACCGCCTGGCGCTCTGACTCCCCCATCAGGTCCGCATTCACCTGCTGCGCCAAAGCCAGTTCGGCCTCGAGGGCGACCTTGGCCGCGGTCACCTCCTGGCCGATGAAATCCACCAGGGAGCGCTGCAGCGCCGGCGGCAGTGCGACCGCACTGTCGACCGGGCGCGCCTGCCCGGCCTGCCACACCTGCAGATAGCGGAGCACCGTCGCCATGCTGCCCCTGCCCAGGCGCTCCCGGACCGCCCGGGCCGTCGGCCGCTCACCGCCCACCCGCAGTCGCTCGGCCACCGCATCCACGTCCTGCTGGGAAATCGTTGCGTCACGCGCCATGGGGCGCCTCCTTCAGTTACGATACGTTGTTATGTTATGTAACGTTATCACGTTACGCTATGAAATACAAGCCCCGCATTGGCGGAACCGGCCGGGCTCCGCAGCCTCGTGACCGCTCCCGGTCGGCGGAACGGGCCACCACGCCCCCGGCCATGCCGAGCCGCAGGCGCTGGCGGCTGGCCGGTCGCCAGACCGGTCAGCCGGAAGGGGGAGCCGACCCCCAGCGCAGCCGGCCAGCTGCGAGCGCAGCGAGAAGGCCGGCGCAGTCTGGGGGTGGGGGCGCAGCCCGGTGCAGGCCGCGGCCTGCTGGGGGAGCCGCCGCATAAGCGAGGCCAACTGCGAGCGCAGCGAGAGGGCCGAGCGTTGCGGTGGGGGCAACGCCCCCGCCCCCGACCGGGAACGGGCGGGCAAGTGCGTTACCACCCTGCCCAAAGGCAGGGGCCGGGCCGCAGGCCCGGCGGTCGAGCAGCGCGAGAGGGCACCGCCCCGACCTGACACAGGCTGAGCGAAGCGAGCCTGCGCCGGGGAGCCTGGAAAGGCACTTGCCCGCCCGCGCAGCGGCCCCCGGAGGGGGTGGCCAACGGCCAGTGGGGGCGGCCCCGAGGGCGCAGCCCGCTGGAGCCCCGCAGGGGCGCGAAGGCAAGGGGCGGCAAGGAGCGCAGCGACCCAGCCCCGCGCAGCCCGGTACTGGAGCGCAGCGACGTAGGGCGAAGACCTTCCTGACCACCCCTTCCTGAGTCGCGCCGCCCGGCGAGTCAGGAAGGGGTTCAGGAAGGCCGATCAGGCTGTGACGCGTAAAACGCGACATAGCCTGACCCGTCGCTATACCTACCAGACAACGAAAGGTGACTGGTATGGATAAGCGACTCATCGGACAGCAGCGGGACCATGAAGGCCTGCTGCTGGTCCACAAGTTTGGCTGGATGCGGGCCAGGGAACTGGGCCGCATGCTGTGGCCGGCCTCAGCCGCGCTCGGCGGTGAACGCCTCGGAACTGGTCGGCAAATGGAAACGGGCGGGCTGGGTGCTCGTCCGCCCTTTGCCAGACCACATGGGGCAGGCCCTCGTGCTGTCCGCCGCCGGCGCCGCCTACCTGCGCGCCTGCGGGCACGTGGACGCGGTGACCGGCAAGGACTGGGGCGAAACCCGCGCCGGTGACTGGGTTGCCCCGACGACCTGGCGGCACGAACTGCTGACCCTCGGGTTGCTGGCACATCTGCACAGCGAGGGCTGGCAGGTCATCCCGGAACGGCAGTTGCGCCGCGAGAACCGGCCCGGCAAGTTCCCCGACGGTCTGGCCGTTCGCGGCGCTGACGTCATCTGGATAGAAGTCGAGAATGCGCGCAAGAGCGGGCCCCATCGGAACCACATGGTGCAAGCACTGGTCCTTGCCAGCCAGGGTGAAGGCGAGAGGCTGTCCGGCCAGGTGGCCAACCACGCGCTGCTGGCGTATGCCACCAATGCCCTGGATGAGCGTGGTTTCCGCCTTGACCATCGCAGTCGTGTCATGGCGGCGCTTGCGCGCCGGGCGCCGGTGGATGTGCCGTTGATGTTGGCGGAGCTCACGGTCACGGGGACGGCGGGGGTCGGTGAGGTTGCCATTTCCGAAACGAACGTGGCGGCTGAAGCGGTCACGCGGCGGATGGCATCAATTGACTGGGCGTTCCAAGCGGCTGTCGCGGATTTTTATGCATACGAGTTCTTTCGGGCGAATGGTCTGGAGTACCGGCATGGGGATGGGGACTGCAGTCGGTGGTGGAGCATCCGCGACGGTGAGAGGGAAGTTGCTGCGGCGGACGTCGAGTCTGCCGAGGAAGCCCGACGGGCGCTGGTCTCGAAACTCAGGTATCGGGAGTGGTGCCGGTAGCGCGGCACGATGGTGACTCCGGGTGAGGTTTCATTCCTCCACCACGTGCACAGGGTGAGTCATGGCGAGCCGCTGCCTCTCACCGAGGCGATATCGCCCGGTCGGGTATTCGCACCGGGGTGAACGGCCTGGGTGAGGTCGGCGCCACCGAAGTCGCCCACCCGGTGAGTTGGCGCACTGGCGCGGTACTCACCCTCGGCTGATGCCCGGTTCGGTACATGGTCGACTGTCGGCTCGCCCGAAAGTGAGTTGCAGCAACTGCTCGCAACGGTGGAGAGGTCATGCGAGCGGATTGCCGCGCTGATGCCGGAATCCCGCGGGGTATTTCGGCGCGGGCATGAATTTGAGTGGGAAACCGTCAAACAGGTCCAACGGCTCTGGTTCAAGACTACGGATGCGATTGCGGCGTTGAGCCAGCGCACCCAGTTTCGCCGCGGCAGCAACTGGAGCAAGCGGCGTGATGTGATTCTTGGCGAGAAGGCCGATGAAATGCCATTGCCGGCGGACACGCAACTCTGGTGAGGTGGTCCAACGGAGGAATTGGTGGTGGCCGAAGAAGGGGTTGGCGCGGCCTGTGTAGTAAACCGGCAGGGCGCACCGACTGCCGATGGAGATGTACCACGATGCCGGTCATCGGCGTTGATTGCCGATCTCTTTGAAACGATAGTGCCGGCATGACGATGGCTGCTGTGTGGAGAGTCTCAACTCCCCCTCACGGTCGCGATGGGGTAATAGAAGAATTTTCGCAGAGGCTGAGAAAATTGCGAGGTGGTCGCTATACCTAACACACCGACTTTGGTGTGCCATAGGACCACATCATGCATCTACGCGTATCTTTCAACCATATCTCATACAATGGCTATTCTGTTGTCGTAATTCCGGAAACGTCCCAACTCCTTGTTGGCTGGCCGGATGGCACTTTGCTTTTCGCACTAAACGAAGTGGAAGGCACTCTGGCACTCCCCCAGAAAGCGTGGAGTATGCTCGGCCTGCACGGCTGCGGAGGGGAACTGCAATGCTTTTTGGCAGCAGTCGAACCGTGGCTTGTGGCTCGCTTCGCCATCTTGACGAAGGAATCAGCAACTCCGGCCAAACGCCATGCACTTAACGGGGCACTGCTCCCAGTGTTTCACGCGCTGGACGCAAGCCAGTTCATTGCATGGTGACAGGATACTGACCGGGGCGTGCCGCGACTTCAATTTTAGCGGCCGATCTCTCTTCCACCTCTCTCCTTCGCTGCCCGGTCGTTTGTACGATCAGGCAGCTTTTTGTGCAGGATACAAAAGGATTCGCCAAGGACGACAGCCCGGTGTTGGCCACCGACCCAGACGGGCGACTCGCGGCCATCGTCGGCTTCACATTCAACCTTGCTGCTGGGCGGCTACAGACCTCGACGCTGCGGCGACGGGTGACCCAGTAGGATTGGATCGCTTCCGGGCAGGAACTGCGCCGCTGCGTTTACTGCGGCAAGGTACTTCCCGGACCGGTGGCACGGCGATACCCCTACAGTCTGCGGGACTTGCCGCATAATGCTGCGACAAGCTCGTTACTTTGTACGTTGAGCGGCCGCTTTCTCAAGCAGGCCACATCCGCTTTGGGTCGTCTAAAGACCTTCAGCGCCGCCGCCAATCCCAAGGCGGCACTGGATCAGCATCACTCCACAGCCCGACGCGCTTCGCCCTGGCCTCCTGTTCGGAGAACTCGTAGGCCCCACGATCCTCGGGTTCCTGTTCGTCAGCGTATTTCCGATACCACCAGACGAGGCCGACCGTGATCTGAGCGTGCCCGGCATCTAGTGTCATCGGACAGGTCGGGCAACTGGCAGGTTGCACCCAAACCTTACCGACGATGCGCTTGTACCTGTCTAGCTTTCTCCACTCCACGCGCACCTCCTTGTTGAAGACTAAGCGCGACAGGTTCTCTTTCGACCTTTGCCCGAAAGGCTGAGCCTTCTCGGGCGCGTCAATGCCTTGGAGGCGAATCTTGTGCTGCTGGCGGTTGGCATCGAGCACGGCTATCGTGTCGCCATCGGCAATCCCGACCACGCGACCGGTAAGCGTTTCGGCCTGAACCGAACACGCCAGAAGGAAGAGAAAGACGAAGCGGATCAAAACCGATTCGGCTCGCGCCCCTCTTGTACTGCCCAGTACAGCAAGATAACCCAGCCAATCACCGGAATGAAATTGAGCAACAGAAACCAGCCGCTCTTGTCGATATCGTGAAGTCGGCGAACGCTAACGGCGATGCCCGGCAGCAGAACCGCCAAGGAAAACACCGCAGTTAACTTGTCACTGATGATCCCGGTCGCTGCTGATACCAGTACCACGAACAGAAACCACCACCAGTATTCGGAACGGGAAGCACGTCCGGTAAAGTCCGCGTACTTGGAAAAGCAGGTTTTGATCGATTCGCTGAAGGTCATCTGGAAATATCTCCGTCTGTTCAATGACAGAAGTCTAACGGAATGAATTTGTCTTGCATAACCCGCCGGATTTAAGTCGAGATCGCTTACCCGCCAGGTCGGGTTCCCCGGCATTGCGGGAAGCGCGTACACCCCCAGAAGGTTTCCCCTGCGTTGCTCCCTTTCTTCGCTACCCGCCGAACCATCGATGCGCCACATGCCGGACAATCCGGTGTCGACCGCGCATCTAACCGGGAATGTATCTCCGGCTCCCCTGCCTTCCGGGCGGATGTTCTACGCTTGGCTCCGGCCGACATCTCTGGCGGCCGGCTCGGCCCGAATTGCCGGTACCCCGATATACCGGCACCGATCAAGCAGCAGGCAGGCAGGATGTACTGCATATAAAGGGCAAAAGTGCGCCAGAGCTGGGAAGCCAACGCATCACCCATATGTTTCGGGTCAACCGCTATTGCTGGCAGTGGTTGAGTGGCCACGTGATGCAGCCAAAGGTAGAGCACGATCGCCAGGCCCACGCCTGCCCACCACGGCAACCGCGAAACGACGACGGCAATATCCTCGAATGTCGAACTGCGCTGCCTAGCCATGTCACTGCACTCCACCCGATTACAAAGGCATAAGTGTAGACTAGACGCCTCCTTCCACGAACCCCCATCGTCGCCCGATGGCCCACCTGAAACCGAGCCGCCTCGCTGTCCTGCTGAAAAAGACGCTTCCCTGGGAGTTAGCCACCCGGAACGACGGCGTCGTCACCAGGCTCAACGACACACCGGTGGATTTGCCCTATGCGGCCATCACCGACCTTGACGAAGCGCCAGGCTGGCTGTGGTTGACCCTGCGGTTTCGGACAGCGGAGGGAGACATCTTCCTGCCCGGCGCACCCAAGGTAGATGCCCGTAATCTGATCCAGAAAATCACCCCACGGATCACGACCGCGGTCACCAGCGAGGTAATGAAATTTCAGGAACCGGCTCGCCGCCTGTTCCGCCATCTCGATTCGTTGCTCACGTCACCGAAGTATCTGGCACAGAGCGATCTGCAGAATTGGCTCAATGCCGTGCAGGCTCTGCCACAGCCGGAACTGGTCAGGCTACGCACGCTGCTCAACCATCCCTACCTCGATACCACGGCAATCCCGGCCGATCTGGCACCGGCCTACCGGAAACTGCAGGATATCCTGGTTGGTCCGCGTCAAGGGCTGGTCGAGCGCAACGCGAACTTCGTCAAACGCGAGTTGCTGGCACACATCGACTTCTTTGATTCGGTCGAGAGCAAGCCGCTGACCGACGAACAGCGCAAAGCTGCCGTGATCATGGAAGACCGCAACCTGCTGATTGCCGCAGCAGGCTCCGGCAAGAGTTCGACCGTCGTGGCCAAGATTGGCTACGCCATCAAGACCGGACTCTGCCAGCCCAATGAAATCCTGGCAGTGGTGTTCAACCGCAACGCCCGAGAAGAACTCGAAGCCCGACTCGCCAAGCGCTTGCCAGAATATGGCAGTCAGGTGGCCGCCTGCACCTTCCACAAGCTGGGCAAGGAGATCATCGCCGAGGTTGAAGGCAAGCAACCGACACCGGCGCCATGGGAAGACAGCCCCCAGACCAGCGCCGCCTTCATCGAGCGCCTGGTGGAAGGTCTGCTCGATGATCCGGAGTTTCTCAGCCACTGGCTGCTCTTTCGCACCGTCTGTTTCCGGCCCAACCGGGAACTGGCTCAGTTCAAGGATCAGCGGGACTACGACCGCTATCTACGCGAGGTGGGCGAAGAGCGCGATGGTCATCGCGGTATTCTGACCCTGAATGGCGAACTGGTTCGCTCCATGGAAGAGGTGGCGATTGCCAACTGGCTCTACCTCAATGGGGTGAACTACCAGTACGAGCGACCCTATGAATTCGAGACCGCCGATCGGCAGCACCGGCAATACTTCCCCGACTTCTACTATCCCGACATCGACCTCTATCACGAGCACTTCGCGCTGGACGACAACGGCAAGCCGCCGCCCTTGTTCAAGGGCGACTACGAGCAGGGCGTGATCTGGAAACGAGCACTGCATACGGACAAGGGCACAGCGCTGATCGAGACGACCAGCGCCATGTATCGGCAAGGCGAACTGTTCGCTCACCTGAAGCACGAGCTGGAGAGCCGAAGCGTTGTCTTACAGCAACGGCCGATCAAGGAAATCCTGGATCGCCTTAACCAGACGCAGACCAAGTACGCCCCGTTCTTGCGAACCTTCATCACGCATCTGAAATCGAATGGCTTCTCCCTGGATCACCTGCAAGCCAGGGCCGCCGAACAGCGCGATCACTGGCGGGCAATAGTATTTCTGAAGGTCTTCAAACCCGTCTGGCTACGCTATCAGGAAGCGCTGGCGACCGAGGGCTTCATCGACTATGAGGACATGGTGCGGCGGGCGGCTGACTACGTGGTGTCTGGGCAATACCGCCATCCCTACCAGTTGATCCTCGTTCGACGAGTTTCAGGACATTTCCCAGGCAGGGGCCGCACTGATCAGAGCGATGCTGGCGCAGAATCCCCGCTGCAAGCTATTCGCGGTCGGCGATGACTGGCAATCAATCAATCGCTTCGCCGGTGCCGATATCGACATCATGGCCAACTTCGCGGGGAATTTCGGCAGCGCGTCGATCAACTATCTAACCCGGACATTTCGCTCCAACCAGGGAATCTCCGATGTTGCCGCCTCCTTCGTTCAGGCCAATCCGCTGCAGTATCGCAAGGAAGTTCGCTCGACCGATAAGACCACCGAGGACGTCATCCAGATCGTTGAGTACAGCCGGGATGAGGATGTTGACGGACTGCTGAATAACCAGTTGGATGAGCTGGCCGCAATCGCTACGGCCAAGGAGAAATCAGCCACTGTCTTCATTCTGGCCCGCTACAACCACCTGAAGCCGGGCAACTTGAAATTGTTGCAGGCACGCTACCAGGGCAGGCTGAGTATCGAGTTCAAGTCGGCGCATCGCTCGAAGGGCCTTGAAGCGGACTATGTGGTCGTGCTGGGCATGAATTCCGGTTCGTTCTCGTTTCCCAGTCAGATCGAGGATGATCCATTGCTCGACATGGTGATGCCGGTGCGGGAGACGTTCCTGCATGCCGAGGAGCGCCGATTGTTCTATGTGGCGCTGACGCGTGCCCGACATAAGGTAGTGCTAATTACCAGGACGTCGAGGATTTCCCGGTTCATCCCCGAACTGCTGGTTGGCGAGTTTACCGGGAAGGTGCGCTACGGAATGGCCAACCATGCGGTGGCGAAGCCTTGCCCAAAGTGTGGCGTCGGGGTGCTGCGGGAGAAGAACGGGAAGTTCGGCTGGTTTCTTGGGTGTTCGGCGTTTCCGGAGTGTCGGCATACTGATAAGTTACAAGGACTGCGATAGTGGGTAGGGGCGACCATTCCATTACAACCGGCCATGACCTGCCATTCGAGATGCCGCCGAAACTCCAATCGCTGAATTTCGATGGATGGCCGGTTTACGGCAAGAAAATTGAAGACGGAACTGCCTAGATCCGGCCATCAGGAGCCGGTCACCGGGAAATCTGATCGGGCGGCAACTGTAATCTGCTGTTCTGAATCCTAGACAGTCGATCAACACTATGCCAAAGAGATTTTGCGAGGCTTCGATGGCGAGCGTCGGCTTACCGATGTACAACGGCCGCTGACTTCGGCGCGCGCACACGCCTCGAAGTCGGCGGTGGCTGTTTCGGGCGCGCCGATGAAGACGATGCGGGGGTCGGTCATGGGCTATGCGGAGGAACGGGAAAGACGGGAAGGGTCGGGCAAAGGCAGTGCTTGAAGCGCAACATGAGGTCAGTGATTGAAGCGCAGCACGAGGCTCGCGGCGCCGAGCGCCTTGCCGCCCTTGAGTGCCTCCAGCACTGCGGCCTTATCCAGCCCCGGCGGCAGCGCGCCGGCTTCGAGCGAGGTGGCGATCAGCGTGAAGACGTAGTGCTGCGGCGCATTGCCGCGCGGCGGGCAGGGGCCGAGGTAGGGCATGCCCAGCGAGTTCTTGCCGGCCGTAAAGCCGGCCGGTGCAGCGACGGCCGCACCCTCGGGCAAGCCCGTTCGCCTCGGGCGCGATGCCGTAGGCAACCCAGTGGTTCACGCCGAGGCCGGCACGGCCGGCTTGGTCGTCCATCAGGATTACGAAGCTGCGCGTGGCCGCTGGCGCGCGGGCCCAAGCCAGCGCGGGCGAAAGGTTTTCGCCGACGCAGTTAGCGTTGCTCGGGTTCTTGCCAGCGTAGCGGGTTTCGAGCTGCGCATTGTCGGTGCGGCCCGGCGACCACAGCGCGAAGCCGAAGCCCGGGTCGCCGACCGGCGCGGCGCCGGGTGACATCGCGGCACAGCCCGCGAGCGCAAGCGCGGCAGCGGCCAGGCCGATGCTGCGTTGGAGATTGACGATCAGGTTCATGGAGGTCTCCTCAAGATGGAACATCGCTGAAACAACACCAAGCGAGCATCGTTCGTCTAAAAGCTGCTTTCAGGATAGGAAATCCAACGCGACATCTTGGAGTGTCTTCGACTCTGGCCGTCTGCGTCAATTGCCGATTTCGTATCAGGAAGTCCTCGGCGCCGCCATAAACCTCCCGTATCGCACGCCGGCACAGCCTGTAGCCGTGAGAGTTGCCGCTGGCGGCGATTTTTCTGTTTACAGGCAAGAGCCATCCCTGACGATGTGTCTAGGAAAGTCGAGGCCAAATTGCAGGCAAAAAGAAGCCCGCACTAGGCGGGCCACTCAAGTAAGGCAACGAACAGGTCAGCGGCCTACCGGATACCAGACATTCGGGAAACACAAAATCCCGGACACGCTCGTTCGGTGGTTCGGGTCTTTGCGTTACTATTCAACCGATATGAATTTCATGCCCATTTGATGCGCGCAAAAGGTTTTTCCCTTGTAGAACTCACTGTCGTCCTGGTCATCCTAACGCTGATCGGCGGTCTTTTCACCTCGATGTTCATGGGTCTCTACGACGGACAGCGTGCCACGACGACACGTAACAAGTTGGCGGCCATTGATGCTGCACTCGTCAGCTTCGCTGCGGTGAACAAGCGCCTTCCTTGCCCTGCCGATGGTGCTGGTGTCGCCGGAACTGAAGTTCTTAGCACTCAAGACCAGCCCTGCGTTAACCAGTCGCGTGGCGTTGTTCCATGGGTTACGCTGGGACTTACTGCAACCGACATCGAAGATGCCTGGGGGACGCGAATTACCTATCGGGTTGACCCTTATCTGGCACGAAACAATGCGATGGACATGTCTAACTGCGATCCCGCCGGAACTGGAACACCCAGCACATCGGGGGCTCCACCAAAACCGACGTGTACGGTTGTCGGTGGTGTCTGCGCCGCCGCAACCCTGAATTACTGTGTCAGTCCAGCCAGCTTCCTCGCAGCAAAGGGAGTCGAAATTCGCGACGCGGTCGGCGGCACAGTGCTTATGAACCCCGCCGGAGCGATACCGACCGGTGCAGCCTATGCCCTGATTAGCCACGGAGAGAATCGCGCAGGCGGCTACGGCGATGGCGGACAATTGTTGGCATCGGTGAAGAGCGTAGAAGGTACCAACGAATCGCAAAACCGCGCTGATGGGTCGCAAGCTTACTATGTGGACGCCCCACAGCGATTTGTCGATGACCTGAGCCACTTCGATGACATGGTCGTCCGCCCGTCCCTTATGTCGGTGATCCAACGTGCGCATCTGGGACCACGCAGTCATTAGCCGTTCCGGACAAAGGGGGTTTTCGTTGCTTACCCTGATGGTCGGCTTCCTGTTGGCGGTCGCGACGGTGTTTGCCGCAAATCTTATCTTCCGCACCGAGCGGGGCGCTGCTGCGGCCGAAGTGACGCAAGCGAACATGACCCGCATCCGTGAAGCGATGGTCGCCTATGTCGCCCTTAATCAACGCCTACCCTGTCCTGCGCTGCCTGCCGATGGCCGGGCGGCACCAGAGACGGCAACGACAAACTTAGTGCCCAACTGTGATTCCCGTGGCGGCGTTGTCCCGTGGCGTACCTTGGGTCTGACTGAAGAGTCGGCGCTCGATGGCTGGAACCGTCTGATTTCCTATCGCGTGCTGGATGGTGCGACGGGCCTGACCCAAGCGGACGGGGCGAGCATGGTCAACTGCGACACCAAGGTTCCTTATGGCGCTGACGAACTCCCAGCCAATGGTTTGTGCGCGGTGCCTTCGGACCCGAAGTCGGATCACAGGAATCTGGACAGCCAATACTTGAAGGGTAAGGGGCTGCAGATCAACAATCTAGGTTCCATAGCGAACGGCATCGCCTATGTCCTGATCAGTCATGGTGAAACCGGTTACGGAGCCTACTTTCCGGGTGGCAATCGTGCGGACATGCCGGCCAGTGCTCACGAACTGGCCAACACCGCCGCCGGAAGCCCTTTCTATCAGGACACCCATTCGGCACCGGGCATTGATCCGAGTAATGCTGGCCACTTCGACGACATCCTGGCCTGGGCTACGATCACCGACCTCGTCAGCAAAAGTGGCCTGACAGCACGAGACTGGCCCGGATCGACGCCACCGGAAATCACAGTTGATACGTTGCAGAATATGAACACGACCGGCGCGGGGCACTTCAATGCGACGACTGGCTCCGGTGGCACCTTCACGGCCACGTCAACAACCAGCGAAGGAAATAGTACGGCCACTATGGCCTTCGGTGCCGGTGCCTCCTCGATCTACTCAAGTTGCGCGTGGTGGCCGACATCCTTCCGCCTTTTCAACAGCGTCAACCGCTTCACGTTGAGCATGTATCTCGAATTCTCCGTCGCGGATACCTCGCGTGGCACGACTGACTTCGGAGGTTTCTTGGTTGGATTTTTGCCGTACCAGTCAAGCGCCGGCGTGAATACGGTGATCAACAATACCCTATGTGGAGAAGATAGCTTTGCGCGTAATTTGGGCTGGGCCTATGATGCGACGGTCGTTCCACCTAACGACCCTGGCAACCTCCCGTCTCCGCGCTTCGGCATCGAGTACGATGCTTTCCCCAATTCTGGCGCCAACTATCTGGATCCGCCGTATAACCACCTGGCCGTGGATTTTGACGGCACCAAACACGATGACGTGCTGGCAGCGGATTGCCTCAATACTGAAGACACCTATCAGTACGATGGCGGAAACAGTCTGTCGCCGCAGTGCTACACCAGTTCCAGCAATGCCTGGTTGCGCACAGGGTTGTCATCTTTCCACCGGATGCGGGTGGAAGTCACGCCACGAGACTCGACTTGCACGTCACCAGATTCATCCAGAATCAAGGTTTGGATATTTCCGGAGAGCGTTTGCCCTGATGGAACGTCAGATACCACCTGCAGAGCAACAAGGGCCGTAACACAGCCGTTTTCACCGACCCTTCCGCTCGCTAGCGGGGTCATCGCCCTGAACCGATGCATTCCCGCTTCGATACCGGGGAGCCTTTTTGACCAGCTGTATTTTGGTATCATGGCCTCGAATCGCAGTGGCATCTCACCGGCGGTCTATTTCCGCAATCTCGACGCTGCGGCGTATCTGGCTCCCTGATGAAAGTATTTCCCTCCGCCAAGCAACTTCGCGAACGACTCGTGGCTGCTGTACTGCTGACGCCAGCGTTTTTCTTCCTGTTCCTCTGGGGTCTCTTCTTTTCGCAGAGCCTTAACCGGATCGATCTGATCCAAGTGCTCTGGCAAATGCTGGCGACAGCCTTTGTAGCTGCCTACTGTGTCACGCTTTTTGTTATGCAAATTCGTGCCGGCGGTTCGGATAGAACTTAGCCACTAGGGCCTCGCGGCAGACCAATGTTCAAGCTGATCAACAACCTTCTCTCGCTGAATGTCGCGTTGGGCAATAAGCTGCGGTCGAATACGGCATTCGACGAAGGCTTGGCCTTCAATGATGCTGGTGAATTCAAGAAGGCATTTCCATTGATGCTGGAAGCCGCTGAACTTGGTCACGAAGAAGCAATGTGCCTCCTCGGAACCATGTATCTCATGGGCCAAGGCATTGCTGAAAATGGCCATGAAGCACTCCGCTGGCTCGAACAGTCCCGTGCGCTTGGCTATGAAGGGTCCATCTCGGTACTCGGCATGGCCTACGCGACAGGTAAAGCGGGCATCAAGATCGATCTGGAGAAAGGCCGGGAAATGCTTGCCTATGCAGCGGAGCAAGGCGACAAGCAATCGGCAAGGATGCTTGAAATGATTGATCGCGGCGAAGGCATGTTTCGTGGACTGAAGACGAAGCGGCGCTAGACCTCTGCATCGGGTGTGTCGGAAGTTATGCGACTACACATCGGCAAACGCCACTCTCACTGTCAACCCAAACCCGTCTGTCGAGTTTCTCCGAAGCGGTCCGACGCTCAGCTACGACATTTTCGTGTTTCGCTTCTACGAAGCAGCCGTTCGTGATCTCCGGCAGTCGGCCATCAGCTGCCCGTGGCGGTTACATCTGGATTTCTCGTGCCAGGTGGAATCCAATGGCTGGTTTTCGGCGATCAAGTTGATCGCGAGAATTTCAGGACCCGGCCACAACCCGCCGGTCGGGGTTACGTTTCAATTTCTGCTGGTGGTGCGCCCTGTGATCGAGTTGAGTGGCCGGTATACGGCGAGCAAATTGATGACTTCACGGCCGCAACCCGGCCAGGAGCGAAAATTCGATACCTCTGGTAAGCGGTCATTGGAACGGCTGCTCCGTCTGAAACCCGACGCTACACTTCGCGACTCATGCAGAGCTCAAGTTGCGGCCTTGGAATACATCGAGGTCTTCTGCAAAAGAAAGCGGCAGCATTCGACCCTCGGCTACAGGTCCCCGGTTCTCTTCTTGGAGAACTGGATCAGAGCGCAGCATCAGGATGAACTGGTAGCATGAAACTACCCTTTTAGCAGTCGAAAAACCGAGGGAACCTCACTCCTTGGCAGGTGATTTCCATCGCCGATTGAAGCAGGGTTTTCACTTAACCCATTGCCCGGATTCGTGGGGCCACCTCTATCATCATGCACAGTTTCAAGCATTATGATTTTCGAGTGAAAAGACCCTGCGGTTCCGCCGATGCGTGACTGTTTAAGGTAATATTGGTCCGTACCCATGTAGCATCTCCGCATCGGTCACCATCCCGCGAAACCAGCGGTTACGTTCCGCGAAATACGCAACTATTGGTATGTTTTACTTGTTATAAGCATGAATAAAATAATTCAGGGGAAGTTGTGATGAGTGATAGCAAAGTTTCTGGAAATCTTTCGGGAGCATTTGAGGATTTTGGTGATCGAGCCATCTCGGCTTTGAGACGTGGACTATCTGAAAAGTTCTTTCTTGCTAATGAAAAGTATATTTTCATTTTCGGAAAAATTTTCGCATTTATGGCGCTTTTGCACGTAACCATTTTTGTCTTATATTACTCTGCAAAAGTTGATTCATTTAGGTTGTTTATGGCAGGTATTGGAGGGGTTTTTGCTGCCGTAATTTGCCTTTATTTGGCATTACGTTTTATTCATGCTACGGGTCGATCTATACAAAATTCGTCGTCACGAATCTCAAACGCATCAATTTTCGACATGCTGGCTTTGGTGAGCATAGTTGGAGGCTTCACTTCTTTTATCGCTCTCGCCTATTTGTCTTTTCAAACCGAGACACCGAAGACGTTTTTTGTAGGGAGTGGAGTATTTATATATTCCGCCTATTCTGCTGCAATTTTTTTAAATCCGAACCTAATAAATGTGCAGGTGGTTGAGACGCAGAGTGCTGGTGGTGATGCGCTAGCCATTCTGGGAATCAGTGTAAAGGTGGCCGCTCGTGTTTCAGCTATAGCACTTGGTTCTTGGATAATCTTTGGGGAACTGTTATTACTGACGGTATCTTTCAATCTATCCAAAGGGGGATTGGACACTCTCTTATCTTTTGATTTTGTTGGTAGTATATGGTTTTTTGCTTCTGCTCTGATTTATCCAATTGTGGCATATTTTACGCTTATATTTGGTTTACTGTACATTGAGATTGCGACTGCGATTATGGCCATTCCTTCTCGTTTGGAAGCTTTGGCTAAAATCGTTCGATTCAACTCAGCACCTAATAAGCAATAGGGCTGTTCTATGAATCGATGCTCTATTTGTGAAGTTGAGAATTTACAAAAAGCGGTTGTTTGTGAGTTTTGTGGTGCTCCGTTAAAAGACAGCTCCTCTCATAATATTCCGCCCAAGCCAGTGGAGCCGCCCAAGCCAGTGGAGCCGCCCAAGCCAGTGGAGCCGCCCAAGCCAGTGGAACCGCCCAAGCCAGTGGAACCGCCCAAGCCGGTGGAACCGCCCAAGCCGGTGGAACCGCCCAAGCCAGTGGAACCGCCCAAGCCAGTGGAACCGCCCAAGCCAGTGGAACCGCCCAAGCCGGTGGAACCGCCCAAGCCGGTGGAACCACCCAAGCCGGTGGAACCAACCAAGCCGGTGGAACCAACCAAGCCGGTGGAACCAACCAAGCCGGTGGAACCACCCAAGCCGGTGGAACCAACCAAGCCGGTGGAGCCGCCCAAGCCAGTGGAACCGCCCAAGCCGGTGGAACCAACCAAGCCGGTGGAGCCGCCCAAGCCAGTGGAACCGCCCAAGCCAGTGGAACCGCCCAAGCCGGTGGAACCACCGGCGTCCTTGGTTGCCTCAATTCCTCAGCTTACGGTAGCGCATTTGTCCAGCCCAGAACTGACGGAATTTTCTAAATTAATGGATACGCCGAAATCGGTGGAGTTACTACAAACTGAGGCATTGCCAAAACCCAAGGAACCGATCAGGCAGTCAGAATCAGAGGAAAAAGCCAAACCAATAGAAACACAAAATTCTGAACCTGTTGTACGCAATCGAAGGACAATGCTCTTGGGCGTTGTCGTAGTAGTTGCATTGATATTGACTTTTGGAAGTTATTGGCAATTCTTCGGGAAGCAATTGCATAGTAAGAGCAAACTTGAGCAAGCGGAGCAGGCTGGTTCCGAGAAAGATTCATCTCCGTCGAATCAGCCGCCAACTGCAAATTTAGCCGCACCTCGGGATCCATATAGGTCTAAATCGGGTGTTGCAGCATCAGATAGATCTGTTTCACAAATGGATCCAATTGTTTCAAGAAAAGGCCACTCCCCTTCAAATCCACTCGCTATGGCTACATTAAGCGAGCAGTCGGTTCGAAATATGATTGACGCATCTATCAATAATGATGAACTTCTGTTGGCATCGATCATTAAGGAAGTCGAGTCGCACGAAAAGCCAAAAGGTGTAGATAGACAAATGTCCCGGAATCTCAATGCGGAGGGACTTCAATTGCTAAAGGCTAAGGATTTCAGTGCCGCCGCTGAAAAGTTTAATCAAGCGACAAAACTTGATTCGGCTAATGCCGAGGTAGCCGACAACTTGGCTTATTCAAAAAATAAGCTAGGGGATTTCGCTGCCGCAAAAGCGCATTCTATTGCAGCGATAGAGTCATCTCCTCGGAGAAGTTCGGCATGGGCAAACCTTGCGATCGCGCTTGCGGAAATGGAGAACGAACAAATGGCTTTTGGAGCATTTTTGAACTGCTACCGGTTTTCTACAAGTTCAGATATGACGAAACGGTATTTTTCGCACCTTGCAAGTGATGATTCATCACCAAAGGTTCGTGATTCTGCAAAACGCGTACTGAAAACAATTTCAGTTACCAACTAACTAATCATTCCGCAAATTCAGAGTATTTTCAACTTCTCATTTATCGGCGGTAATCTGTTATGAAAATTCGGCTAATACTCATCCCACTTTTTTCTTCATTTATCTTGACGCCACTTGAAGCGTTGGAAATCGATGCATGCGCCACTGATTTACGCGTTACCCTTTCTGACTCAAAAACAGTGTGCATGTCGTCATATCAGTTTTTCAATCAAAAAAAATATGGAGGTCGCTCGCTAGTTACTATCTATTCTAGTAATCGCGCGGCGGCAATTGCTGTGGCGCAAGGGGGTGAACACTGTCCGAAAATTGTCGGATACGGAACGCCTTTTGTCACTAATATTCAAGATCCAAATCCTCCTTCAATTTATGCCGCAAAGGAAGATTGTGAAAGCAATCTTGGCAAGAAAAATATGGAGTTGGGATGTAGCTGTGCCACCCTCGTGGACGCCAAAGGTCGATCACCATTTTCTTTGAACGTTTTTTTGGACCTTATTGGTGAAAAAGTAGTCGAAAAAAACGCGGTTGTCGCGTCTTCTGGTTCGGATTCTTCGAATTCGGAGGCTGCTGTAGACGTCTGCAAGGGTACTGGATGGCTTGGAACTGAGCTATTAACGAAGTCTCGCGGTGTTCAGTGTCTTGAGTGGATTTTGTCAAAAACTCAGGCCAACCGAAGTGCAGCAATAGTTGCTAGCAAAGCGTTTAAAGATATTTCTGAAACTGCGGCCACAACCATTTTGGAAATACGTCTATCCGGAAAGATACCGACGCAGAGCGATTTTGAGGCGAAAGCACGCGATGTTAGTAGGTTCTGCAATAGCCTCGATACAAAAAATACGAGTAGCGCAGTATCAAGTTGCGTAAGCGAAGGTTTTTTTGGGCATAGCTATCGTGGTAATAATATAAGTATGGAGCCTGCGCAGGGAAAGATGTACGGGGACTGTAATACCGTTGGTCTTACCAAGTCGATTAAAGACGTCTGTCAATCTGTCGCAATTGATTACTATCGTAAATATTTGAGCGCAGCTATGGAGTCTGAAAAGAAATCGAAAAATGCAGCTTTTGATAAAGTTGGTGAAAATGCAAAAATACGTATCAATCAAATGATTGATGCTGGAGGCAATAAGAACGATATCGAGGCCTATTGCGACGAATATTCAAAGCATGCGATTTTGAATTCTGGATTGGACGCTTTAGCCTTCAAGAAAGAGTGCGTTCTCTATGGGCAGAGCAATCTACCCACCACCACTGTGGCCAAACCTAAGACCTCTGCACCCGTAAATAAACGCCCAAATAAATCGTCGGAAATAGACATTCTACGATCAATGAACCGTGTCAATTGAATCCGGATTCTCTATTTGTGTGACTGCTCCTCATCAAATACCTTCCGTTGAACCTCTGACAGCGCGACCTGCGGCATTGGGATCGTCAGCACTCGGTGATGATTGGCCGCTTCCAGGAATCGAAATTTCACCGACTGCTTTTCAGTGATCAAATCGAAGGGAGGACGGTCGCATAGCGACCCTGAACAGACCTTCACCCTTCAAGGTACCCAACGGCTGTTGTCTGAGTTGACCAGTCATCAGGACCGGCAACCCGCGGACAGCGCCTCGGCCTTAGCTACAAATGGCCAGCGATGTCGGCAATCTGCGTTATTGCCACCGTTGTAGTTGATGAATGCCGGTTCGACGAAGATCAGGCAACCTGCATCAGCCAAACGTTGATTCGCGCTGAAGTTGCTTAGATGCCTCAATAACAATTTCAGCCGAGCGGTACTTCTTTTTCTTCAGACATTTACCAGCAAGGTCCGTCAGTCGCTCTAGCTCCCGCTTTACGGCTTCTGCTTGCGCCTCAATTCTTTCAATCTCTATAAGCTTTAGGTCATCGATAAGGCGCTGGGCTTTGACGGGATATGGAGCATTGGCCTTCACTTTATAAGTCCATCCTCGCCCGACTTCGATGTGAAGGTGATAGTCGTCGAAATACGGATGAATCCACCGGTAAAGGTTTTGCCCCCGTGCATAGGATATCGTGCCTTGAGGCGCTACCAGGGTGTTTCCTAGATCCCTCGTCCCCTTTTCAAGATTGCATGCATGGCAAGCGATAGATAGATTTACACAGCAGAAAGACCACTTGCGGTACTCGTCGCGTGACTTGTCTAGGAAGTGCTCAATGTCTTCGTAAGCGTTTCTTCGCTCAATTTTGAGGAGACGACGACAGTAGATACATCGCTCACCTTGTTGCTTACGAAGTTCAATTCTCAATTGCCGCTTGACCTCCGCTAGCTTTTTGTTGCCCCAATCCAACTTCTTGATACGATACCTTCTAAGAACCTTTTTGAAGGTTGAATCTCGCAGAATTTTCCGTAGCGGCTTCTTTTGTAGGATTCCCGGCCCGAGCATCATTGCAACCTTTCCCGTTCCCGCTTGATATCCTCAAGGGTTTGGAAAAGTGGGTCGTCCGCGTCGAGTAGTACGCCCATCTCTAAGAGTTGCTCAGATGCATCAAGGAATGGAGTGGGGTTAGACTCCACCTTCACAAGTTTTTCAAGGCAATCGCGCAGCTTCAATAAAAACGAATTTGCTCTTGGAGAAAGAAGGCCAAATTGTTGCTTTAGGATGGTGTTGACGCTGTTGCCGTAGAGACTCGAATGAATCCATTGCGAGTCTTTGTCCATGTCCATTACATAGGTTTCGCTATTCAGGGCTCCCGACACTACAAGCGGCGAATGCGTTGCGACGATGAGTTTTGATCCTTGAGATACGGTAGAAATTAATTTCCACATATCTTTCGTAATTCTGGACTGCCATTGCGGATGGAGTGAGTTCTCGGGTTCGTCATACAGGATTATTGAGTTATCCGTGGGACCAAAGGCAAGCGCAAGGATGGTTAGTGCATATGTGCGCTCTCCGGAACTCAAGTCCATAAGTTCATATGCAGTGCCTAACTTAGAGAATCCTACGCTCGAGATGTGAATGATGCCTTGATCGACCTGTTTCGATCTTTCTTCTAGGAGTTGACGACTAACTGCTATAGCGTCAAGTGAAACGGAAACATCGAGGTTGCCTGAAAGCGACTGGTTCTCTTTGTCTCTGCTGTTACGACCACGGCGAAAGCGAATGCGCAAAGTCGGATCAAGGTCTATAGCCATCAGTAGTTCTTGTGCGGCCTTTGCCCTGGTTTCTCCCGAGTTATCGGAAAGCGAATCAGCCATAAATTTGAGCAGCCGACGATAAGGGGCGATTTCCGAGAACATGTTGTTGTTTGTCCGTCGGCCGAGATAGCCATACCTCTCTGAGTGCTCTAAGGGAAAACGATCCATTACTGTCCCGGATAGGCAGATCAGTTTGGGTCCGGGGAGGGGGTTCCCCAGAAATTCATTAAGCACTTCTATCGAGAGACTCTCCATCCACCTAGTCTTCCCGGTCCCGTTCTGGCCTGTAATGATCAGTATTCGGCCCGCACTAGGTAATTGGTTCATATTCTTGCGATTTCCAAAAGAGTCACTGCTCAAAGTGCGCGTCACTGTCTGATAGCCACAAGCCTGGAATATGACAAAAATATTCTCGGCAAGCAATGCCGGTAGAAAGCCTTGCGGACACGAATTTCTTCCCGGTTCTGAATCAGAACTGCCGGTTTATCCGAGGAGCAGCCCTTTGAGCGACCGCTTTGTAGCAATGTTGACTTACCGCTTCTGGCCGGTAGGTTGAGGTCGCCAATGGCCGGTTCGGGGTATTCCAGTTCAAAAACCCCGGGTTTGGCTGAGCGGCCGCTATCAGGAAACCGCGATGGCCGTTTTGGGCACAACCGACCCGCTCGACCAGCAGTTTCATTCGGCGAAAAAACCGGCCGTAATCTCAAGCGACCGCAGACGCAGCGCCGGATCAAAAACATCGCTGACCAAAATCATCTCGTCTGCAGCGGTAGCCTGCTTTAGCGCCAGCAGGCCGTCGCGCACCGTATCCGGCCCACCGATCACGGCGGCGCCAAGGAATTCGGCGATACCCGCCCGTTCCTGCGGATGCAGGCCAGCCAGGAATCCGTGCATCGGCGGCGGCAACAGTTGGCGGTCTCCGTGCAGAATTCCGAGGACGCGCTGATACGTGCTGGTAGCAAGGGTTTCCGCCTCATCATCCGTCGGGGCGGCGATCACCGGCACACCGATCATGACATAAGGCTTCGCCAGCCTGGGCGAGGGACGAAAGTTCTGTCGGTAGAGCTCGATGGCTTGCAGCAGCATGGCCGGTGCGAAGTGCGAGGCGAAGGCATAAGGCAGGCCACGTTCGGCAGCCAGGCGGGCCGAGAACAGGCTGGATCCGAGCAACCAGATTGGCACCTCAGTACCGCTGCCCGGGACGGCAACAACCTGCTGGTCCGCCTGGCGGGGGCCAAGCAGCCGCTGTAGTTCGGTTACTTCGCGCGGGAAATCGGCCTCGGTCTCGATCCGGTCGCGGCGCAGGGCGCGCATGGTCAGGCGGTCGGTACCCGGGGCACGGCCGAGGCCAAGGTCGATACGGCCCGGATACAGCTCCGCGAGCGTGCCGAAGGCCTCGGCGACGACCAGCGGCGCATGGTTGGGCAGCATGATGCCGCCTGAGCCGACGCGGATGCGGCTGGTCGCTCCCGCGATATAGCCCACCAGAACAGCCGTTGCCGAACTGGCGATACCCGGCATATTGTGGTGTTCGGCCACCCAGTAGCGCGTGAAGCCGATCTGCTCGACGTGCCGCGCAGTATCGCGGGCGATGGCCAGCGCCTCGGCAACCGTGCCGCCTTCGCGCACGGTCACGAGGTCGAGCATGGACAGTTTCGTTTCTTGCAGTGCGGTCATGGCTGTTTCCAGGCTTGTCAGGTAACTACCGGTTTACGGCGGCTGGGGACCCAGCCAAGCGGTTCCATGATACGTGATCCTCAGACATGGACTCGTCACCCGCCCTGCCCTGACCAGAGCCCGGTACCCAGTCCGCTGCCCATCACCGCGTCGACTGTCGGCAACCAGATCTCTTGAAACGGTGTCTGCAACACCTTCCCGATGAAATCGTCGGCCACTCCCCTCTCCCGGAAATGTCGTTCCATCGCCAGATCGGTCGGTGAAACACCCCGATCTCCACGCTGCCAGGTCACGCCCGAGCGGTGCAACCCGAAGCGCGCCGACGGGGCGGCCAGCCGTTCGCGACCGCCGGCAAAGACCAGCACGCAGGCACTTGCGCAATTCGCCTGCACGTAGGTATCCAGATCATGTTCGGTCACCAGCGCGGCCAGCGCAAAGCCCTCGGCGGCGCTGCCGCCCGGGCTGTCCAGCTCGATGCCCTCGATTCCCGGATGGCGTTTCAGGGCGGCCCGGACAAGGTTCGTCGTGCCGAACCCCATTTCGCCGGAAAGGGAGAGGCGCTTGCCATCGGCCGCGACGGTGACCGCCGGCTTCGGGCCCAAGTCCGCGGCCATGATACCCAGCGCCAGGAGCGTCATCTGCTGGTCGCGGTCGGCCAAGCGGTCAACGGCGTAGAGCAGCGTGGTCATGCCACCTATCGCGAAGGCGATTCCGATCAGCAGCGAGCGCTCGGCGCCCAGCCAGCGCTGCGTCATGCGCCAGACGCCGACGCCCCACCAGGCGGACAATAACGTACCGCCCAGGAGTTCGAAGATCAGCAGCAGCGCATAGCGCCGGTAATGCTCGACCAGATCGGCTGGCGCCGGGATGTCCTGCAGTACGTGGCCGACCAGCAGGGCCAGCAGCGCGCCGGAGAAGGCGACATGCAGGATCCGCTGATCGCCGCGCCAGTGACTGGCGAAATACCCTCCGATCCCGGCCAAACCAGGCATCCGTCGCGAATCGCCAACAGCGGCTTCCTTCGGGATTGCGTCCCGGGTGAGTGCATCGCGCCTGATCTGAAGCGGAACGAGTTCGCGTTGCATCCAGGCGAGGAAACGATTCACGTCGATACGGGTGCTGCCTGCCCAGTGGCGGCGGACGGTGTCGGGACGGATGTACCAGGCAGCCACCTTTGGATGCGCCCGCCTGAACCCCTCGGGGTAGGCCTGCGCCATCCAGGCATCGCTGCGCTCGAGGCCGAGCAGATGACCCACATCCCTGGCGCGGATCCACACCTGCCCGTCGCCGTCGCAGAACGCCCGCAATTCGTGCCCGGCGAAGCCATACGGGAGTTCGCCGGTATCCGGCAATTCGCGCGCCTTGGCGCGCGCCTCACGATACAGGGCGCGCAGGACGTAGAACAGCACGCCACAGAGTACGACCAGCGGCAACAGGTAGAGCACCGCCGGGCCCAGCACGGCCACGATCACGGCGCAACTGAGCATGACCAGGATCATCGGCCAGGCACTGCGTACCTTGAGTTTTTTCAGGAGGTGCGTGGCTGTCATGGAAGCTCGGACCATCGATCGCTACCCCGGTTCGCCGGGAGGCATCGAATTACCGGCATACCGACGGGCAATCCTCGCCCGTCCCGCCGGGGCCCGAATAGCAGGCGCCGCCCGGACCGCCGTAGCACGGCCCGCCCGGTCCCGAATAGGCGGGGCCGCCAGGGCCATCGTAGGCCGGTCCACCAGGTCCCGCGTAGCGTGGCCCACCCGGCCCGTCATAGTCCGAACCACCGGGGCCATCGTAGCGCTCACCGCCCGGACTGCGCGAACAGGGGCCACCGGGTCCCGCATAAGCCGGACCGCCGGGACCATTGTAGGCAGGACCGCCCGGGCCGGCGTAACAGGGACCGCCAGGACCGGCGTAGCCCTTGCAGTGGCAGACGTCACCCGCCATGGCGGACGACGCGCACGACACGAGCGCCAGTATCAACAACAGGGAACGGATGTTCATGCTCTCCTCTCCGGGCACAAAGTGCCTTTCATTGAAAATGATCGTCAGATTACGCGCGCACAGGCTCATGAGATGCGCTTCACCATGGCCGAATGACCACTGAAAATATTTCTCGGTCCATTGGCACTGTCTCATCCTGTGAGCCTCCGGGATGCGACAATTCATTCACGGCACAAAACAACGTGCCTTGGCCGGAAGGCCGTCGCCGAGTTAAGACAACTTGCAGGGCGACTTATAAATGACTGCTAAAGCGTCACCGCCTCTCCATCCCCGAGGCCCGGTGTGCGCCGGAACCAACGGGGAACAGGAGAAGCATCATGGCTGCTCACGCCAATGTCGAAAGTCCGCTCGTCGCCGGGCCAACCGTAAAACTCGAATCACTGTTTGCCGACTGGACTTTCGTCCAGGTTGACGAGCGCAACGGTCGCCGCTATACGGCGCCAGACGGCTATTACCTCTTTTACGGCCTGCCGGGATCGCTGGGAAATGGCTGCGCGCTGTTCGTGAAGCCCCATGAACCGGTGCGGCTTGCTGCCGAGTCGCGTCTCGCCAACGGGGTGATCGGCGCCTTCCGCTGCGTTCGCTCCGCTCATTTCATGAAGGATGACCTGTTGCCGGTCTATGTGACCGACCCGCAGCACATTGCACGTCCCTTGCTCGCCCTGGTCTCGGACGACGAGCACGAGCGCTTCGAGCCTCCGGCGTCCGCGGTCACGTCAATGGCGCATCCGGTCAAGGCCTGATCGGCGAATCAGGCCAACGTCAGGGCAAGGGTATACGAGTGTCTTTGCCTGCCCGCCGGACACAGAAATTTTGCATGAGGATGAATCATGGAACGAGCTCAACGCATCACCCGCATCAACGCAATGATCAAGCGCTCCACTGGCGCCACCATGGCGCAGATGATCGAGGATCTGGAAATTTCGCGCGCCACGGTCAACCGTGACTTGCAGCACATGCGCGACCAGATGAACGCGCCCATCGTCTGGGATCGCTACCAGGGGGTCTATCGGCTCGAGGCCAACGGCCAGGCCGGCCCGACGTACATGGTACCGGGCCTGTGGCTGACGTCGGCCCAGGCCTATGCCTTCCTGACCTTGCACAACATGGTGGAGAAGATCGCCCCCAATGTGCTCGGGCCGTTCCTCATGCCGATGCGCGTCGTGCTCAAGGAAATGCTCGGCAAGACCGACTTCCCGCTGCACGGACTCGACCGCAAGATCGAGATCGACATGCCCGCCATGCCGGCCATTGGTGACCTGGATTTCTCGAACCTGGTCGACGCCCTGATCCAGGAACAGCCGGCCCGGTTCGTCATCAAGACCCGGTCCGGGCTGGAACACACCCTGTCCGGCACGCCCCTGAAGCTGCGCATCACGGCATCGGGATGGAGCATCCAGGTACGGCACCACTCGGCAAGCGAGCCGGTCACCGTCAACGTGGCGGACATCCGCAAGGTGATGGCGGCAACGGAGGTCGATGAATGAGCCGCCTGCAGCATCGTCCCGGCCCGGCTCTCTCATTCAGTGAGACAGGGAGGCCTCATCCTTGCCTGAATCCAACAAGCGGAGAACACCTCATGAACCTCACGAAGCCAAGCACCCAGCAACTGGACACACAGAGCCCCGCGCAAAATTCGGCCGGCGAAATGCCCATTCCCGTCTTCTACAGCCCGGCGATGGTCGCCAACAGCGAGAGCTTCTCGCCCAGCGCCGGCAAGCCGGCCCTGGCCGTCGAATCCTGGCAGTGCCTCGGCCTGCCGCTCGAGTTTCACACACCACATCCGATCAGTGTGGAGCAGTGCGGCGTCGCCCATGACCCGGATTTCGTGGCCGACGTGCTCAGCTGCCGGCGCGCCAACGGCTTTGGCAACACGTCGCCGGCGGTGGCCGCCGCCCTGCCCTGGACCAACGGCGCCATGCTCTCGGCGGCGCGCGAAGCACTGAGGAACGGGATCGGCGCGATAGCGCCCTGCTCCGGCTTTCATCATGCCGGTTACGACTTCGCCGGCGGCTTCTGCACCTTCAACGGGCTGATGGTCACGGCGACGGTACTGCTTGCCGAGGGAAAGGCAAGCAAGGTCGGCATCCTCGATTTCGACCAGCACTGGGGCAATGGCACACAGGACATCATCGAGCGTTTGCAGCTCGGAAGTGAGGTCGTGCATTACAGCCCGCGCGAATACGCCCGCTCGGCCAGGGCCGAGGCCTTCCTCGCCGGGATCCCGAAGATCCTCGAGCGCTTCGCTGAATGCGACCTGCTGCTCTACCAGGCCGGGGCCGATCCGCACATCGATGACCCCCTCGGTGGCTGGCTGACCTCCGATCAGCTCTACCGTCGCGACCGAACGGTGTTTGACGGACTGCGGCGCCTGGGCATTCCGGTCGCCTGGAATCTGGCCGGCGGTTACCAGTTTGATGAGGAAGGCGGCATCCGCCCCGTCCTCGACATCCACGACAACACGCTCGTCGCCTTTGTCGAGGCCTGCGGCCATGCGTCCATTCCCGACGAGGTGTCGCAGCGGAAGGAGGCGGCCTAGTGCTGTCGCTCTTCAGCGCCGGGGTTCATGCGCCGGAACGGCTGATCCCGGTCGAGCGCATCAGGAATCTCCTCCGCCAGCCGGGCGGGGTCACCATGACATTCATGGTGGAAAGCCTCAGGGCGCCGCGGGACCTCATCAGCAATGACCTGGAGACGATGCGCGACTATCTCGGTTTCCCCGTCCGATGGGATCCGGGCACCGGGACCTACCGCCTCGGCGAAGCAAACGTTGCCGGAAAGCCCCGTTCCGAGGACTGCGATCTCGCCCTGCTCTACCGGGCGATCGCGCTCGAAGAGTATCTCTATGTGACCTTCGCGACGGCGTCGGGGCTCCAGAAGCGCCTCCACGCCTTGCCGGGAAAGGTGAGGAAGACAGGCGGCAAACGCCGGGTGAAGCTGCTGGAACGCAGCGGCGCCTGGCATCTGGTCGAGATCGACGCGATCCGGCAGGTCGCGGAGGCGTTCGGGGTCAACAAGTAACAACTCGCCAGAAAACTTGCAGCAGAACACGGTTTGATCCACCGCCTGAAAAGGGAACGGATCGGGCGGATTTGATCCGGATTGCGCGCCCGCCGTGTCGGCGAAGTCGCTAAACAGGAGAAACACCATGAAGCGACGCGATTTCTTCAAGACCACCGCGGCAGCGACTGCGGCAATCAGCCTGCCCGCTGCGGCGATTGCCGTCACGAAGGCTCCCGATCCGGTTGCCGGAGGGACGGGCGTGCCGATCGACGCCGAGGTCACCCGGCTGCGCGTTGGCAACTGGCGCACGGCCGATCTGCGCGAGGCCAACCGCCTTGCCCGCGAAGCCGGTCAGGTGCAGCCCTTGCCTGACCCGCCCGACGACGAAAGCAACTTCTGGGCGGAGGCCATCCGGATCGGCGACAGCTACTTCTACCGTGAAGGCGAAACGATCGTCCCGGTACTGGAGTATGAGTACCACAACGTGATCAGGAATCCGAACATGTACTACTTCTCGAGCGCGTTGAAGCTGCACATCCGGGTCAAGCGCGCCCGTGAGGGGCTCCCCATTGCCTAGGCGGCATGGATCCGAACGAACAAGCAATCGAATCCCCGTGTGATACCCAACGACAAGGAGTCCACAGTATGAAACGTCGCACAATTGCGAAGTTGGCGGCCGCTGTCGCCAGCCTGTTTGCCGCACCCCGAGTAATCTCCTCGACTGCCGGGGAAGCCCGGGAAATGGCGCACCCCGTGACGGTCACCACGGTCCGCGTCGGCTTGCGGGACACCAAGGAGCGGCGGGACCAGAACCGGCTCGCCCTTGCGGCCGGGAAGCCTCAGCCATGGCCTGACCCGCCGGACGACGAAAACAACTACTGGGCCGAAGTCATCAAGGATGGCGACCAATACTTCTACCGTGTCGGCGAAACCGCGGTGGAGATCAGCGCGTTCGAGTATGGCTACGTGCAGGCCAATCCCAACCTGTACTATTTCTCGCAGACGCTGAAGGTGCACGTCAGGCTGCTGCGCGCCCGCCAGGGTCCGGCGGCCCAGGTCAGGGTCGCTGATTTCATGCTGGATATCGGCACATCGTGACCCACCAAGGCGGGCTCGCCTTGCCGGTTGTTTCATCTCAGGGGCCGGGCAAACCGGTCCGGCGTCCAGGGATAAACCACAACCTAGCGGAGCCTGTTTGGCGCGTCCGATCATGCGGATTGGCGGGATCAGTCAAGCAAGTACCCTTGTGCGAACCTAGAATAGCTTTAATTCGGCATTCGGCGGCCGCATCGGGACCTTGATGAATCGCCACGTCGGGTTGCATCTTGTGGATTTTCCAGGGAGACAGGCAGGTGACTGAAGTGGAGAAGAAGGCTCCGGTGTATCGGCTGTATGTCATCGAACTCAAAAAGGATGTCATGGCGCGGGGCAGATTCGCGAAGGCCAACCCGGATTGCCGTCCGGACAAGCCCTGTATTTACGTCGGTTCCACGGCACTGACGCCTGAGGAGCGATTTGAGCGCCACCGGAAAGGGCAGAAGGCGAACAAATACGTCACGGAGTTCGGGGTGCGCCTCCGGCCCAGGCTTTACAGGAACGTCGCCCCGCTTGAGACACGCACCAAGGCAGAACTAGCCGAGGCCGGTCTCGCGGAACGCTTGCGCAAACGCGGCTACGCAGTATGGTCAAACTAACCCTTGATGCGCGCAGATCAGCCACCGACATCGCGTGGAGCAGGAGCCATGCCTTCTGAGTCCGCCGTTGCCCCCGCTCTGGTCCAGTCCTATCTGGAAACCGAGTACCACATTCACGGCATCAGGCCTGCAGTTCTTCGGGTCGATTTGACCTGTCCCGAACTGGCATCAGTTCATCATGATGCCCAGCTGATGGTGCGGAAGTTCAAGACAGGTAACGCGTTATTGTCCGTGCGTATGGGGCCGGATTTTCTGCCGACCCTGGGCCGAACTCGGCCGGGCTGGAGCGCCGGACTCGCCGTATCCGCGTTAACGGTCAATCTCGGTGTGTCGATTGCTTGACGGATGGTGCCGGCGGATCATCGACGATCTCCAAGCTGAGCCATTTGCATTTGCTGGAAACGAAGTTGCTCATATTGGGCACGCAGTTGCTGATTGACTGCCTTCTGCTGCGCCCTGAAGGCCTGGCGCTGGGTGCGTTCGGTCTGTTCGCAGGCACGGTAGGCCTGGGGCGTCGTCGCGGCACGGATGCAGCCATCGGCAGCCTGGAGGATCTGAATTCGCTGCTGGTGCGAAGTCATTTCCGCCGATCTTTTCTGTTCGAACAACTGCTGTCGTTGGCTCCTTAAGTCGGTAGGCTGGGTGGTCGTTGCAGTTTGAGCCATAGCGCCCAGAGTGGTCATGCCAGCCATGGCTAACAGAACAAGTTTTTTCATCTCGGACTCCGGTGGTGAATGCTCGCGGATTGGAGCGGGTCCATCGTGCCAAAC
>CAVUJN010000020.1:0-189827 GCA_963741765.1 uncultured beta proteobacterium | reverse complement strand
GCCTTTTTGAGGCGTCAACCGTAGCAGCATCAACCCGAAGCGAGGGCGCTTGTCTTTCACCACCTGTTAAGCTACGCTACACGAATGATCAAGAGCTTCAGACATCGGGGTATCGAAACGTTTTTCGCCACCGGATCGAAAGCAGGCATTCAGCCACATCACGCCTCGCGTCTAGCCCGCCAACTGATACACCTGAATCGCGCCAAACGACCGGAAGACATGAACGTCCCGAGCTGGAAACTGGACCAACTCGCGCATGATCTGGCGGGTCATTGGTCGGTTTGGGTCAACGGCAACTGGCGATTGATCTTCGCTTTCGATGGGGACGATGCCGTCTTGGTCGATTATCAGGATTACCACTAGGAGAGCACCATGGGACGCATGTTCAACCCGCCGCACCCCGGCGCCACCCTGAAAGAAGACGTTCTGCCAGCACTGGGGCTGACCGTGACCGAAGCCGCGCAGCAATTGGGTGTCACGCGCACTGCGTTATCCCGCGTATTGAATGGTCACGCAGCCATATCGCCCGAAATGGCACGACGCATCGAGGCTTGGCTCGGCCCGGATCGTGGTGGCCGCGCCGAACTCTGGCTCGGCATGCAGATGGATTACGATCTGTGGGTTGCGGAACAACGCCCGGCCCCAGAAGTCGTTCGCGCGCCTGAACTTCTTGTGGCTTAGGGCGGCAATGCAATAGGTGTCTGACCCCTTTTGCATGTGTTGGCGTTGACAGCGACAGGGCAAAACTTGGTGTGAGCCTGGCCCCTTTGATTCGAAAACCTATGAGCACTCCTGCCCACCTTCCCGTCGACACGCTGGCCGTCCACGCCGATGCCGACACCCAAAAGCTCGCTGCGCGCATGGCACAGGATATTTTTGCCGGGATTTTCCGGCAGACGCTGTCCGCCGAACCGGTGGTTCTCGGCAACAAGGTCGGCGAACTCGAACAACAATGCCGCAACTGGTGCCAGGCCGGCAGCAATCCGGAAGCCCGCGCCGCCCGCATGGCCTTGCTGGTCAGCGGTCTCGATCAATGGGGGCTGGCCTACAGCCAGGCATTCGGCCTGACGGCGATTCCGGCGCTCTCGGCGCTGATCGGTGCGTTGCGTAACGGCCTCGGTGGGCAGGACGATGCGCGCTTCCAGCGCTATTTCAACCAGATCGAGCAGGTCGAAAGCGACGCTATCGACTTCAAGGTCGAACTGCGGCGCAGCATCCACCTCGCGCTGTGGCACGCCATGGCCGCCTGCCAAACGACGGAAGCGGCGCAAGCCATCCTGCAAGCGCTGGGCGGGTTGATGCTCGGCCTCGACCAGCGCATGCCAACGCTGGGCTGGCGCCTGCTGGCCGATGCGCTGGCCAATATCCAGATTGCCCTGCTCGGTGACAGCGCTGCCAGCGCGGTAGCACAGAAAAGTACCCGGCTACTGTTCGAGTCGCTGCGCCAGTCGCTGCCGGCCGAGCGCTACCGTGACATCCTCGCGCATTCCGGACAGGCAGTTTTGGCTTGGCAAAAAGCAAAGCGCGCACAAGCCAGCTAAGGTACCTCGGTCGCGCCAAGTGCGCGTTTGTCAGGTTCGGAGCAATTCGCCCGGCATGCCTGAAATCAAGGCAGCGGCAGGGAGGGTGCCGACAAAACGCTATAATTCACGGCCCGCAACGCTGCAATCGCGCCCGTGTCCGCTGCCAAACCCCTGCTTTCCCTTTCCACCCTGCCCAAGCCGGGCAGCCGCGTTGACCTGCCGGCCCTGGCCGGCTCCGCCGATGCACTGGCACTGGCCGAACTGGCCGGCCAGAGCAAGGGGCGACTGCTCGCCGTCGTTACGGCCAGCGCTGCCGATGCGCAGCGCCTGCTGGAAGAAATCCCGTGGTTCTCACCTGGCCTCAAGGTACGCCTGCTGCCGGACTGGGAAACCCTGCCCTACGATCATTTCTCGCCGCATCAGGATCTCGTTTCCGAGCGCCTGGCGACCCTCTGGACCGCCTTGCAGGGCGACCTGGAAATCCTGCTTGTTCCCGCGTCGACCGCGGTCAATCGCCTCGCACCGACCGGCTTCCTGGCCGCCTACACTTTCGAGTTCAAGAAGGGGCAGAAGCTCGACGCTGACAGGTTCCGCAGCCAGGTCACGCTGGCCGGCTACGCGCACGTCACGCAGGTCGTGTCGCCCGGCGAATACTCGATTCGCGGCGGGCTGATCGACCTCTTCCCGATGGGCTCGCAACTGCCCTACCGGCTCGACCTGTTCGACGACGAGATCGAAAGCATCAAGACTTTCGACGTCGATACCCAGCGCACGGTTTATCCGGTACCTGAAGTCCGCCTGCTGCCTGCCCGCGAGTTTCCGATGGACGACAAAGGCCGCACGCATTTTCGCCAGGCCTTCCGCGAGCGTTTCGAGGGCGACCCGGCCAAATCCGGCATCTACAAGGACATTTCGACCGGCATCGCCAGCGCCGGCATCGAGTATTACCTGCCGCTATTCTTCGACGAAACTGCCACCCTTTTCGATTATCTGCCGCCGGACGCCCTGTTCGTCACGCATGGTGACGCGCCGGCCGCGATTGCCGCGTTCTGGAACGACACCCGCTCGCGCTACACGCTGCTGCAAGGCGACAAGGCCCGGCCGCTGATGGCGCCGGACGAGCTTTTCCTGAGTGACGAAGCCTTCTTCAGTGCCGCAAAATCCTACGGTCGACTGGCAATTCCGGCCAAAAATGAAAGCACCACCGGAAAATTGCCGAATCTTGCCGTCAACCGCCGCAGCGACGACCCACTCGGGGCGCTGAAGAAGCATCTTGCCAACTTTGGTGGCCGCGTGCTGCTGCTGGCCGAAACGGCCGGGCGGCGCGAAACGCTGGCGGCGATGTTCGCCGAACACGGGATCAAGCCTGATGCCAGCGCCGATTTCGCCGGCTTTCTTGCCGGCGACGCCAGGTTGGCAATGGGCATCGGGCCTCTGCAGGCCGGTTTCACGCTCGACGGGCTGGCTTTCATTACCGAAACCGAACTGTTCGCCGGCAGCCCGCGCCGCACCCGGCGTGAAGCCGCTCGCAAGGCCAGCTTCGACAACTGGCTGAAGGATCTTACCGAGCTCAAGGTGGGCGACCCGGTCGTCCACGAAAGCCACGGCATTGCCCGCTATAAAGGCCTGGTCCGCATGGACCTCGGCCTCGGAGAGCAGGAATTCCTCGAACTGCACTACGCCAACGAGGCCAAGCTCTTCGTGCCGGTGGCCCAGCTGCATGTAATTTCACGCTACTCCGGCGCCGACCCGGAAAGCGCGCCGCTGCACACGCTCGGCTCCGGCCAGTGGGAAAAGGCCAAGCGCAAAGCCGCCGAACAGGCGCGCGACACCGCCGCCGAACTGCTCGCGCTGTACGCCGCGCGCGCAGCCCGCCAGGGCCACGCCTTCAACTTTTCTGAAAACGATTACGAGGCCTTCGCCGACGGCTTCGGCTTCGAGGAAACCAACGATCAGGCACAGGCCATTGTCGCCGTCATCGATGACATGCGCTCCGGCAAGCCGATGGATCGCCTGGTCTGCGGCGACGTCGGTTTTGGCAAGACCGAAGTCGCCCTGCGCGCTGCCTTCTGCGCCGTCGCCGGCGGCAAGCAGGTCGCAGTGCTGTGCCCGACCACCCTGCTCTGCGAACAGCACTACCAGACCTTCGTCAACCGTTTTGCCGACTGGCCAGTAAAGATTGCCGAGATTTCCCGCTTCAAGACTGCCAAGGAATCGGCGCAGGCCCTGCAGGAACTGGCAGAAGGGAAGATCGACATCATCATCGGCACCCACAAGCTGATCGGCAAGGACGTCAAGTTCAACCGCCTCGGCCTCGTCGTCATCGACGAAGAACACCGCTTCGGCGTGCGCCAGAAGGAAACACTGAAGGCCATGCGCGCGGAAGTCAACGTACTGACCCTGACCGCGACGCCGATCCCGCGCACGCTGGCGATGAGCATGGAAGGCCTGCGCGACTTCTCGGTGATCGCCACCGCACCGCAGAAACGCCTGGCGATCAAGACCTTCGTCAGCAGATTTTCCGACGGCATCATCCGCGAAGCCGTATTGCGCGAACTGAAGCGCGGCGGCCAGGTGTATTTCCTGCACAACGAGGTCGATACCATCGAGAACATGCGGGAAAGGCTGGAAAAACTGGTGCCGGAAGCCCGCATCGTCATCGGCCACGGGCAGATGAACGAACGCGAACTCGAACGCGTGATGCGCGACTTCACCGGCCAGCGCGCCAACCTCCTGCTGTGCACGACGATCATCGAAACCGGCATCGACAACCCGCACGCCAACACCATCCTGATCAATCGCTCCGAGAAATTCGGCCTCGCCCAGTTGCACCAGTTGCGCGGACGTGTCGGGCGTTCGCACCACCAGGCTTACGCCTACCTGCTGGTACAGGACGAAAAGGCAATGACCAAGCAGGCGAAGATGCGCCTCGAAGCCATCCAGGCCATGGAAGAACTCGGTTCCGGCTTCTTCCTCGCCATGCACGACCTCGAAATTCGCGGTGCCGGCGAGGTGCTCGGCGACAACCAGTCCGGCGAGATGCAGGAAGTCGGTTTCAACCTGTTCACCGACATGCTCAATCGCGCCGTCGCTGCCCTGAAGCAGGGCAAGCACCTGGCGGTTGCCGACCTCACTGAACCGCTTGGCATCGGCACTGAAATCAACCTGCGCACGCCGGCCTTGCTGCCCGATAACTATTGCCCGGATGTTCACGAGCGCCTGACTCTGTACAAGCGCCTGGCCAATTGTGAAGCAGATGAAGAGATCGACGCCTTGCAGGAAGAACTGATCGACCGCTTCGGCGAACTGCCGTTGCAAGGCCAGTCGCTGCTCGCCACGCACCGCCTGCGCCTGCTGGTCAAGCCGCTCCTGATTCAGAAGCTGGATGCCACGAACGACCAGATCACGATCCAGTTCAGCGCGGAATTCACCAGGAATCCGCCGATCGAGCCGATCAAGATAATCAACCTGATCCAGAAAAACCGCAGCTACAAGCTGGCCGGACAGGATAAAATTTCCCTTTTACGCCACTGCCCGACCCTGACCGACAAAATCGGCGCAGCCAAGGACATGATTCGCCAGTTGAGCCAATAAACCATGCGCACCCCTGATATTGAAAACGTCAACGTCTCCGCCTTCGACACCATGCCGACGCCGGAAGAGGTCCATTCCCGCCTGCCGATCAGCCCCAAGGCCACCAAGGTCGTCAGTCACGGCCGCGACCTGCTGCGCAAGATTCTCGAGCGCAAGGACCATCGCCTGTTTGTCGTCGTCGGCCCCTGCTCGATCCACGACCCGGTGGCCGGCCTCGACTATGCCCGCCGTCTGAAGGCATTGGCCGACGAAGTCGGCGATACGCTGCAAATCATCATGCGCGTCTATTTCGAAAAACCGCGCACCACGGTCGGCTGGAAGGGTTACATCAACGATCCGTTCATGGACGACAGTTTCCGCGTCGATATAGGCATGGAAAAGGCACGCCAGTTCCTGCTCGACGTCGCCGAAATCGGTCTGCCGACGGGCACCGAGGCGCTCGACCCGATCTCGCCGCAGTATTACGGCGACCTGATCGCGTGGACCGCCATCGGCGCCCGGACCGCCGAGTCACAGACCCACCGCGAAATGTCGTCGGGCCTGTCGACGCCTGTCGGTTTCAAGAACGGCACCAGCGGCGACCTGGCCGTCGCCGTCAATGCCATCCTGTCGGCCTCCAAGCCGCACTCCTTTCTCGGCATCAATGGCCAGGGCCGGGTTGCCGTCGTCCGCACCAAAGGCAATCGCTACGGTCACATCGTGCTGCGTGGTGGTGACGGCCGCCCGAACTACGACACCGTTTCCGTGGCCATGGTCGAACAGGCGCTGCTCAAGGCCAAGCTGCCAACCAACATCGTCGTCAACTGTTCACACGCCAACAGCCTCAAGAAGCCGGAACTGCAGCCGCTGGTCATGGCCGACATCGTCAACCAGATCCGCCTCGGCAACAAGTCGCTGGTTGGCGTCATGATCGAGTCCAATATCGAATCCGGCAATCAGCCGATCCCAACTGATCTTGCGCAGCTGAAATATGGTTGCTCGGTCACCGACGGCTGCGTGGACTGGGCCACCACCGAAAAGATGATTCGCGACGCTGCCGTGCTGCTGCGCGATGTGTTGCCGGAACGGATGGCCTGAGGGACATTTTGGCTTGCCCTCACCGGATTGGAGTCTGATAAATGCAATTCATCGACAGAATTCCGTTGCCCTTCCTTGTCGTCATCTCGATCATGATGCTGGGCGCGCCGTTCGTACCCGAGCCGCACCTGGTCGAGAAAACACGAATGCTGCTCGCCGGTACGCTGACCAGGCCCATCGACATTTTCGACCTGTGCTGGCATCTGTTGCCGGCGACGCTGCTCGCGATCAAGTTGATCAGACGGAAAGCGCGCCCCGACAAAACCCGATGAACTCGCCACGCCAAGGACAAAGATGCCACTGATCCAGCCTTTCCGAGGTCTGCGCCCCGCAGCCGGCCGTGCCGCCGATGTCGCAGCGCCACCCTACGATGTACTGTCGAGTGCCGAAGCGCGTGAGCGGGCCGCCGGCAAGCCGTTCAGCTTCCTGCACATTTCCAAGGCCGAAATTGACCTTCCGGTCGATACCGACCCTTACGCCGCTGCGGTCTACGCCAAATCTGCCGAAAATTTCCACCGCCTGATCGCCGGGAGCGTGCTGATCCGCGATTCGGCGCCCTGCTATTACGCTTACCGGATGACCATGGGCGAGCATGTCCAGAGCGGCCTTGTGGCTGCCGCCTCGGTTGCCGACTACGACAGTAATCGCATCCGCAAGCACGAATTCACGCGCCCCGACAAGGAAGACGACCGTGTTCGCCAGATCGAGGCGCTATCCGCCCAGACTGGCCCGGTGCTACTGGCCTATCCTGACTCCCCGGACGCCGACGCCCTGATCGCAGGGTGGACGACGGCCCATGACCCGGTTGCCGATGTGACATCCGACGGCGTGCGCCACACGCTATGGCTGATCGACGATGCGGCGACCATCGCCGCGCTGAGCGCCACATTCGATGCCATGCCCAACCTTTACATCGCCGACGGCCACCATCGCTCGGCCGCGGCATCGCGGGTCGCCGCCAGCCGCCGCGGACAATCCGCCGGCGCCGGCTACTTCTTGTCGGTGATCTTCCCGGCGCACCAGATGCGCATCATGGATTACAACCGTGTGGTGCGCGACCTGAACGGGCTCTCCGTCGCCGATTTCCTGGCCGAGGTCGGCCAGCGCTTTGCCGTCAGCGCGGCAGGCAGCGCAGTACACCCGGAAAAACCCGGCGTGGTCGGCATGTACCTGGCAGGGAACTGGTACCGGCTGGAAATTGACCCAAACCTGATTCCGGCCGGCGACCCGGTTCGCCGCCTCGATGTCAGCCTGCTCTCCGACCATCTTCTGGCGCCGGTTCTTGGCATCGGCGACCTGCGCCGCGACAAGCGCATCGATTTCGTTGGCGGCATTCGCGGCCTGTCAGAACTGGAACGTCGTGTCGCCAGCGGCGAAATGGCCGTGGCTTTCGCCATGCACGCCACGCAAATGAGCGACCTGATGGCGGTCGCCGACTCCGGCCAGGTGATGCCGCCTAAATCGACCTGGTTCGAGCCGAAACTGGCCGACGGCCTGGTTTCCCACGTCATCGACTGATGCATCTCGTCATCCACGGCGGCGCGCTGCCGAGTTTCCTGCTCGAACGCCTGATGGCGGCGACCGGCGCCACGGCCGTTGAGCCGCGCCCACCACAGGCGGTGCGCCTGACCGGCGCGATCCGCAACGCCGAATTCGACGCGCTTATTCCGCTGATCGAGGCGGAAAGGCTGGACTGGGCCTTCGTCGATGGCCAGCGAACGCTTGCGGATTTCGGACTGATCGCCTTCGACATGGATTCGACGTTGATCACCATCGAGTGCATCGACGAACTGGCCGACTTTGCCGGCCAGAAGTCCGCTGTCTCGGCGATTACCGAAGCGGCGATGCGCGGCGAAATCGACTACCGCGAAAGCCTGCGCCGCCGGCTCGCGCTCCTCGCCGGGCTCGACGCGCGGGTGCTGGCGCGCGTCTATGGCGAACGCCTGCTGCTCTCGCCGGGCGCCCGCGAACTGCTCGAGGCCGCGCAGAATGCCGGGCTGCGCACGGCGATCCTGTCCGGCGGCTTCACCTATTTCACCGAGCGCCTGCGCATCGAACTCGGCTTCGACTTCGCGACCTCGAACGAACTGGAAATTTCCGGCGGCAAACTGACCGGCCACGTGTCGGGTGACATCGTCGACGCTGCTGCCAAGGCCCATCACCTCGCCCGCCTGACCGATGAACTCGGGCTCGTGAAGGCGCAGATCATCGCCATCGGCGACGGCGCCAATGACCTGCTGATGCTGGGCCAGGCCGGGCTGTCGGTTGCCTTCCGAGCCAAGCCGGCAATCCGCACCAAGGCGGATATTTCGATCAATTTCGGCGGCCTTGATGCGCTGCTGAACCTGTTCGACTGATCGTCCACAGACCGTTGCGGTCGACGGCGAAAAGTCGCCGGTTTATTCAGTGCAGATCGACGGCGTGCTGCTTCAACGCTTCGAGCGGAACGATTTCCAGCGCTGCCTGATTGGTCGAATTCAGCGCGACGCGTGGCGCTTTGCCGGCCTTGAAGGCTTCCAGCCAGCGCGCGGCGCACAGGCACCAGCGCTGATCAGGCAGCAGACCAGGGAAATCGAACTCGGGATGCGGCGTCGACAGGTCGTTGCCGCGCGCTTTGGAAAACTCAAGGAATTCAGCGGTCAGTACGACGCAAACAGTGTGGCTGCCGATATCCTCTTCCGAGGTGTTGCAGCAGCCGTCACGGAAAAAGCCGGTAAGCGGCCGGTCGCTACAGGTCAGCAAGGGGCCGCCAAGCACATTCAGCTGGCTGCCGCGCCCCGGGAAATCGCGGGCTTTCACGAAACCTCGTCGATCCAGGCTTGCTGGATCGCTTCGAGAATCTTCTCGCCGCTGTGCTTGGGGTCGTCATTGAAGTCCGGCAGCGCCATCACCCAGTTGCGCAAATCGACAAAGTTGATCTTCAGCGGGTCGGTATCCGGATGCGCATCGCTCAGCTCGATGGCAATGTCGTTGATGTCGGTCCATTTCATTTGCGGTGGCCCTCCTTCGCCATATTGATGCTGTATTTCGGAATCTCGACGACCAGCGGCGTCGACCGTACGATGGCCTGGCAACCCAGACGTGAGTTGGGCTCCAGTCCCCAGGCCTTGTCGAGCAGGTCTTCTTCCTCTTCCTCGGCCGGCTCCAGCGAATTGAAGCCCTCGCGGACGATGACGTGGCAGGTGGTGCAGGCACAGGACATTTCACAGGCGTGGTCGAGTTCGACACCGTTTTCCAGCAGGGTTTCGCAGATGGACTTGCCCTCTTCCGCTTCGATGACCGCGCCATCCGGGCAGTTTTCCGGGTGCGGCAATACGATCAGTTGCGTCATGCTTCCTCTCCCAACTTGAGTTCGTTAATCTTGCGGCCAGACAAGGCGCGATTGACGCTCTGGTTCATGCGGCGATGCGCGAACTCCTGGGTTTCGAAGCCCAGATCGTCCATCGCGAGGTTGATCAGGCGACGGTTGTCGCCGGCGGTGGCGGCCTGCAGTTTTTCGATGCTCGCGTTGATTTTCGCGGTCTCGGCCTCGTTCAGCAGGTGTGGGTCTTCCTTCAGCGCCGCCACGGTCGCCTCGATCATGCGCTGCGCCTCGACCTGCGCCTCCTTGAGCGCGCGGTTGATCGCGTCATCCTTGGCGTGTGTCATCGAATCCTTGAGCATGTCGGCGATTTCATCGTCGGACAACCCGTAGGACGGTTTGACGACAACGCTCGCTTCGACGCCGGTCGTCTGCTCGCGTGCAGCGACTGACAGCAGCCCGTCGGCATCGACCTGGAACGTCACCCGGATGCGCGCCGCACCCGCCACCATCGGCGGGATGCCGCGCAGTTCGAAGCGCGCCAGCGAACGACAGTCGCTGACCAGCTCACGCTCGCCCTGGACAACGTGGATCGCCATTGCCGTCTGGCCATCCTTGAAGGTCGTGAATTCCTGGGCGCGCGCGGTCGGGATGGTCGCATTGCGCGGGATCACCTTCTCGGTCAGGCCACCCATCATTTCCAGCCCGAGCGACAACGGGATCACGTCGAGCAGCAGCCAGTCGTCCTTGCCGGTCTTGTTGCCGACCAGCAGGTTGGCCTGGGTCGCCGCGCCGAGCGCGACCACCTTGTCGGGGTCGAGATTGGTCAGCGGCTCCTGGCGGAAAAAATCGCCGACTGCCTTCTGGACCTGCGGCATGCGCGTCGCGCCGCCAACCATCACCACGCCCTTGACCTCCTCGACGCGCAGGCCGGCATCGCGCAAGGCTTTCTTGACCGGTTGCAGTGTCTTGGAAATCAGTGTCTGGGCGATCGTGGCGAAGTTCGCTACATCGAGCTTCAGATCGACCATTTCGCCGGTCGACAGCCGCGCCGTAATCGGCGCTTCCGGGTTGACGGTCAGGAATTCCTTGGCCTCGCGGCAGCGCATCATCAGCAGGCGCCCGTCTTCCGGCGACAGCGGCTGCAGCTTGGCCTGCTCGATGACCCAGCAGAAGATACGGTGATCGAAGTCGTCGCCGCCGAGCGCCGAATCGCCACCGGTCGCCATCACCTCAAATACACCAGTGGTCAGCTTCAGGATGGAGATGTCGAAGGTGCCGCCGCCAAGGTCATAGACGGCATAAACGCCTTCCGCCGCGTTGTCGAGCCCGTAGGCGATGGCGGCCGCGGTCGGCTCGTTGAGCAGGCGCAGGACATTGAGCCCGGCCAGCCGTGCCGCATCCTTGGTTGCCTGACGTTGTGCATCGTCGAAATAGGCCGGTACCGTGATCACCGCGCCGACCAGATCACCGCCGAGCGCCACCTCGGCACGTGCCTTGAGGCTCTTCAGGATATCGGCCGACACCTCGACCGGGCTTTTCACCCCGGCCACCGTCCTGACCTTGACCATGCCCGGCGCTTCGATGAACTCGTAGGGCATCGATTCGACGTGGGAAATATCCTTCAGGCCGCGCCCCATGAAGCGCTTGACCGAAACGATGGTGTTCTTGGGGTCGACCGCCTGCCGGGTCTGCGCCTCGTAACCGACTTCTGTCGTGCCATCCTTGAGGTAGCGGACGATCGACGGCAGCAAGGGCCGCCCCTGTATGTCGTTGAGGACTATCGCCATGCCGCTGCGCACAGTGGAAACCAGCGAATTGGTGGTACCGAGATCGATGCCGACTGCCAGCTTGTGCTCGTGGGGTGCGGCCGACTCGCCAGGCTCGGCAATTTGAAACAGGGCCATATTTTTACTCTTCCAGCGACGCCAGTGCGTCGTCGATTTCGTGCAGGAGTTTTTCAAGGAACATCAGGCGCCGGACGCGATCGGCGGCGCCGGAGAAATCGCCGGCCGCATCGAGCAGCTCGCCAAGTTCGCCATAACGGCTGTTGATGTCGCCACGCAAACGGTTGTGCAGGTGTTCCAGCTCATGGTGATCGCCACCGCTGCGCGCTTCGACGACGGCTTCGCGCCACTCCATCTGCTCCATCAAGAAATCGGACGGCATCGCGGTATTGGTTTCCGCCTGAATGTCGTGACCGGCCAGATGCAGCAGGTACTTGGCCCGCTCCAGCGGAAGTTTCAGCGTCTGGTACGCCTCGTTGGCGTGCGTCGCCCACTGCATGGAAATACGCCGATCAGCTTCGCCGGCATGGGCGAAGCGGTCCGGGTGGACCTGCGCCTGAATGTCGCGATAACGCGAATCGAGGTCCGACAGGTCAAGCCGGAATCCCCGATTCAATCCGAACAGGGCGAAATGGTCGGATCGGAGATCCATCAGACGTTAAACGATTCGCCGCAACCGCATTGGTCCTTGACGTTCGGATTGTTGAACTTGAAACCCTCGTTCAGTCCTTCGCGGGCATAGTCGAGTTCCATCCCGTCAAGATACGGCAAGCTCTTGGCATCCACGAAAACCTTGACGCCATTGCTTTCGAAAACCAGGTCCTCGGCGCTCACCTCGTCAACGAATTCCAGCTTGTAGGCCATGCCGGAACAGCCGCTGGTGCGCACGCCGAGGCGCAAACCGACGCCTTTGCCCCGCTTGCTCAGGTAGTTGGCGACGTGTTTCGCCGCCTTGTCGCTCAAGGTAACGCCCATGCTTATTCTCCGTGCTTCTTCTTGTAATCGGCCACGGCCGCCTTGATCGCGTCCTCGGCCAGAATCGAACAGTGAATTTTAACCGGCGGTAGCGCCAGTTCCTCGGCGATCTCGGTATTTTTGATGCTCAATGCCTGATCGACCGTCTTGCCCTTGACCCATTCGGTCACCAGCGACGACGAGGCGATGGCCGAGCCGCAACCGTAGGTCTTGAACTTTGCGTCCTCGATCACGCCGGACTTGTTCACCTTGATCTGCAATTTCATCACGTCGCCACAGGCCGGCGCGCCGACCATCCCGGTACCGACATCGTCATCATCCTTGCCAAAGGAACCAACGTTGCGCGGATTTTCATAATGATCAATGACTTTAACGCTATAGCTCATGTTGTTTCTCCTTCGATTATTTTAGTGCGCAGCCCACTGAACGGTATCGAGGTCGATGCCATCCTTGAACATTTCCCACAGTGGGGAAAGCTCACGCAGTTTCCCAACTTTTTGTTTCAACAGATTGATTGCATAGTCGATTTCTTCTTCAGTCGTAAAGCGGCCGATGCTGAAGCGGATCGAACTGTGCGCCAGCTCGTCATTGCGCCCCAGTGCGCGCAGCACGTAGGAAGGTTCAAGGCTGGCCGAGGTGCAGGCCGAGCCGGACGAGACAGCCAGATCCTTGATCGCCATGATCATCGACTCGCCTTCGACGTAGGCGAAGCTGATATTCAGGTTATGGGCAACGCGCTGCTCGAGGTCGCCATTGACGAAGGTCGCCTCCATGTCGCTCAGACCATTGAGCAGGCGGTCGCGCAGGGCGCCGACCCGCTTGTTTTCGGCGGCCATTTCTTCCTTGGCCAGGCGGAAAGCCTCGCCCATGCCGACGATCTGGTGGGTCGCCAGCGTGCCGGAACGGAAACCACGCTCATGGCCGCCACCATGCATCTGCGCTTCCAGGCGAATGCGCGGCTTGCGGCGCACGTACAAGGCACCGATGCCCTTCGGGCCATAGGTCTTGTGGGCACAGAAACTCATCAGATCGACCTTGAGCTTCTGCAGATCGATATCGACCTTGCCGGTTGCCTGCGCGGCATCGACGTGGAAGATTACGCCCTTGGCGCGGCAGATTTCGCCCAGTTCGGCGATCGGCTGGATGACGCCGATTTCGTTATTGACGTACATCACCGACGCCAGCACGGTATCCGGGCGAATGGCTGCCTTGAAGGCTTCGAGATCGACCAGGCCGTTTTCCTGAACTTCGAGGTAGGTCGCCTCGAATCCCTGGCGCTCCATCTCGCGCACTGTGTCGAGGACGGCCTTGTGTTCGGTCTGCACCGTGATGATGTGCTTGCCCTTGGTGCCAGCATAGAAATGCGCGGCACCCTTGATCGCCAGATTGTTGGATTCCGTGGCGCCGGAAGTCCAGACGATTTCCTTGGGATCGGCATTGACCAGCGCCGCCACCTGCTCGCGCGCCTCCTCGACCGCCGCTTCCGCGACCCAGCCGAAGCTGTGCGAACGCGACGCCGGATTGCCGAAATGCTCGACCAGATAGGGAATCATTTTTTCGGCCACGCGCGGGTTGACCGGGGTAGTTGCCGAATAATCCAGATAGATGGGGAGTTTCATCCTGTTTCTCGCTTAAGTTGATTCAATCGGTTTGTCTCAGACAGCCAGCGCTGTCAGTCCTTGCAGGCGTCCGACCGTGACCTGCAGGGCCTTGATGAATTCGTCAATATCTGCTTCGTTGTTGCCGGCACCGAGGCTGACCCGTACCGCGCCACGCGCAATTTCCGGTGCCACCCCCATCGCCCGCAGGACATGTGACGGCTGCGGGTTGGCACTTGAACAGGCGGCACCGCTGGCCACTGCAAAACCTTCGCGATCCAGCTTGCCTACCAGGGTTTCGCCATCGATATCAGGCAAGGCGAAATAAGTCGTGTTGGCAAGGCGCTCTGCTTCGCTCGCGAAGATTCGTGCGCCCAGTTCAACGAGTCCGCTTTCAAGCCGCTGGCGCAGCGCTTTCAGTCGTTGCGGCAATTCGGCAACGTGGCGCGCTGCAAGTTCCGCAGCGACGCCAAAGCCGACGATTGCCGGCACGTTTTCGGTACCCGAACGCAAGCCGCGCTCATGGCCGCCACCGGCGATCAGCGGCTGCAACTCGACGCGCTTGTCGAGCACCAGCGCTGCCGCACCCTTCGGTCCACAGGCCTTGTGTGCCGACAGCGTCATGGCATGGACACCCGCACCGTTGAGCGCGCGAAAATCAATCGGCAGCTTGCCCAATCCCTGCACCGCGTCGCTGTGGAACCAGCCGCCCGCCGGCCGTGCCATCGCCGCCAGCGCCGGGATGTCCTGCAGCACGCCGGTTTCGTTATTGGCCAGCATGAAAGACAGCAATTTCGGGCGCTGCGCGACGACCTTGGCAAAGGCGTCAAAATCCACCCTTCCAGCGCTGTCGACCGCAACGGTTTCAAGCTGCCAACCGGCACGCGCCAGTTGGGCGGCCGGCTTGAGAATGCACGGGTGCTCGACGGCGCTGACCGCCAGCAGACCGGGCTTGAAGGAGGCCGCTGCCCCCTTAATAAAGAGATTGTTGGCCTCGCTGCCGCCACTGGCGAAGACCACCTCGGTCGGATGTGCGTTGACCGCCGCAGCGACCTGCTGTCGCGCCTCGTCAATCGCCCGGCGCGCTGCCCGTCCGTACTCGTGGCGGCTCGACGGATTGCCGAACTGGCTTTCCAGCCACGGCAGCATGGCCGTCAGCACCGCTGGATCAAGCGGTGTCGTGGCGTTGTGGTCGAGGTAGGCGGGCCTGAACATGGTCGTATCCGTGTTCAGATGACCGCGGCAATCTTGTCGCGCCCATTGCGCGCCTTCGGCTGCGGACCAAGCCGCCGATCTTCGACGACCGCCGCCTTGCTGCCCCTTGCCTCCTTCGCGCGCTGGCGATCGACGAGACCGGCGAGCGTCACCGAGGACAGATAATCGTACATCTTGGCATTGAGGGCCGCCCACAGATCGTGGGTCATGCAGCGCTGATCGTCGAGACAGTTTTCCTTGCCCCCGCACTGCGTTGCGTCGAGCGGCTCATCGACGGCACGCACGATATCGGCCACCGTCACGGTATCCAGCGGGCGAGCGATGCAATAACCGCCACCCGGGCCGCGCACGCTGTCGACCAGTTTGTAGCGGCGCAGCTTGCCGAACAACTGTTCGAGATAGGACAAGGATATCTTCTGGCGTTCGCTGACGCCGGCCAATGCCACTGGCCCGTCATCGCCACGCAGCGCAAGATCCATCATGGCGGTCACCGCAAAACGTCCTTTGGTCGTCAGTCGCATTCTGTACCCTTCGTCAATAACCTACTATTCGAGTCAACTATATATAATCTTGACCAAATTAGTCAACAATTTTGCTCAGGTAGTTCGGATCGAAGCGGTCGGCAGCCAGCACTTCGTCGTCGTGCTTGAACCCGGCTGCTTCCAGTTCCTTGAGCAGCGAAGCCAGGCGGCGATCGGTTTCGGCGGCATGGTCAAGGAGGCCGTGGATTGCCTTGGATAGCGGATCATCCTGGTCGAGCGCCACCGCATAGGCTGAAAAACCGAGCTTCTCGGCCTGCGCCTGACGCTGCCTGCTCTCCTCGGAACGATCGACGACCCGTGCCGGATTGCCGACGGCCGTCGCGCCAGCCGGCACGGCCTTGGTGACCACGGCATTGGAACCGACCCGGGCGCCGGTAGAGATCGTGATCGGGCCGAGCACCTTGGCTCCGGCACCGATTACCACGCCGTCTTCGAGCGTCGGATGGCGCTTGCCCTTGTTCCATGAGGTGCCGCCAAGGGTGACGCCGTGATAGATCGTGACGTCGTCGCCGACCGTCGCCGTCTCGCCGATCACGACGCCCATGCCGTGGTCGATGAAGAAGCGGCGGCCGATCGTGGCGCCGGGGTGAATCTCGATGCCGGTCAGGAAGCGCGCCAGATGCGCGACAGAACGCCCCAGCCAGCGCAGGCGATGCGCCCACAGCCAGTGCGCGAGACGGTGCATGAACAGCGCATGGATGCCCGGGTAGCAGGTCAGCACCTCCCAGGAATTACGCGCCGCCGGATCGCGGTCGAAAACCGCACGAATATCCTCACGCAAATGCCGAAACATGAAAGCAGATTCCCCTGTCGTTAACAGGGCGAATTTTAGAATACTCGACTGAATTTGTCAGCTATTTCGGGGGCTTCCAACCTTGGCGAAAGCTGTAAAAGCAAACGGCCGGCTTTCCAGCTGGCCGTTCTGCGTCCAAAGCGCGGAATGCTTACTCGGTGTAGAAATTCACGTCATACGGGTACGGCTTTTGGGGCACGTTCGACGCGGTGTTGCGTTCGACGACCTGCATATCCTGCTTCTTGTCCCACCAGAGCGCGCGGCCGACTTTCTGATCCTCGACCCACTCCGGATGTTTATTCAACTGCTCGTCAATCCACTTGGTGTGGTCTGAAACATAGCTTCTATCCAAGTCACTCATTTTGCTGCCTTCCGCGATCAATCCAGAACAATGGCGCAATTCTAGCATTCGGACATGACCGCGCGTAGCGGCAAACGCAAGGCATGTGAAAATCAGGGCCTTTTTACGGTCGACCGTGACATTCGATCAGTGCTTGCCGCCATCGAGCACCTTGAGTCGCCGGTACAGGGTTCGTTCCGAAAGGCCAAGGTGGCTGGCGAGTGCTTTGCGGTTGCCCTGGAAAGTTCGCAGCAGTGTCTTCAGCGCTGCCGGCTCTGGCGTACTTTCCTGCAGCGTGTCGTTCATCGGGCCGGCAACGGTCGCCGGCGATTCCGCGGCAAGGGCCGGTGCCAGCGGCAACTGCCGGATACCGATCTCGTCGCCATCACAGAGCAGACAGGCGCGCTCCAGCAGGTTGCGTAACTCGCGGACGTTGCCGGGAAAAGAATAGCTGCCCAGCCAGGCAAGCGCCTCGGCAGACAGGCTCAGCGTGCGCCCGCCACCGACCCGGACAAGCAGGGATTCCGCCAGCAACGCAATGTCCTCGCCCCGTTGCCGGAGTGGCGGCAGGTCGATCGGAAAAATATTCAAGCGATAGAACAAATCCTGGCGAAAACGCCCATCGGCGACCATTTCGGCCAGCGGCCGGTGGGTTGCGGAAATGATGCGCACCTCGGCCTTGCGCAGTTCGGGTGAACCAACCCGGCGAAAAGTGCCGGTTTCCAACAGGCGCAACAACTTGACCTGAATCGCCAGCGGAATGTCCCCCACTTCATCAAGAAACAGGGTGCCACCGGCTGCCGCTTCCACCAGGCCGGTCTTGCGCGCCACGGCGCCGGTGAACGCCCCCCTTTCGTGGCCAAACAGTTCGCTTTCGAACAGCGTTTCGGCCAGTCCCGAGCAGTCGACCGCAACGAACGGATTTTCGGCCCGCCGGCTCATCTGGTGGATTGCATTGGCGACCAGCTCCTTGCCGGTTCCCGATTCGCCCTGCAACAGGACCGCCGCATCCGACGGCGCGACTCGGGCAACCATTTCCATCATGCCGAGGAAGGCCGGGGAACGCCCGATCAAACCCTGCGCAAAAGCGAGGCTGCGCGGCACGGTCAGCGGTTCGAGCTTTTCGATGTAATACGTGATGGCTCCGCTCGCATCACGGATCGGCGACAGCTCGATATTCTCGAAACTTTCGCCGTGCGGGGTGTGGTGCAGATGCATGACGCGCTCGCGCTGCCCTGATTGCAGACTGCGCTGCAAAGGACACGATTCGCCGGCCTGGTCGCACGGCACGGCATAGCGGTGTGAAACTTCGAAGCACTTGCGACCGACCGCTTCGGCCTGGTCAAGCCATTTGGCGCGATAGGCTTCGTTTGCGGCGAGGATTCGATAATCCCGGTCGCACAGGATGTGCGGCTCCGGCAGGTTTTCCAGAAACGAAACGAGTTCCGGGAGTGATGCGGATTGGTCTGCCATGATGCGCCACTTTCTGCCAAATTGACCGCCACATACTGCCATATCTGCCAAATTACTGCCATTCGACTTAGCGTACGCTTTGCGGACTATCTGCCATCCAACTGATTTGCATGACTAAATTCACTTTGCGCCGGCTGGCACAGATATTGATAAGTATTCAGTACCTCGTCCGCGAATCGGCACTCGACTGACAACCAGTCACGGAACAAACCAAGGAAGAAATCATGCAAATCGCCATCACCAGCCAGAACCGCAAAACAATCACCGAACACGCAGGCCAATGCCGGAATTTCTGGATCTATGACGTTGAAAAAGGCGCTGTCGTCGGAAAGCGCCTGGTCGAACTCGCCATCGAGCAAAGTTTTCACGCCAGTCATCATCAACTGGCGGCACCGCTCGCAGAAATCAACGTATTGATCACCGCCAGCATGGGTTCCGGCCTGTATTCGCGCTTGAAGCAAAGCGGCATCCTGCCGCTGGTGACGCTGGAAAACGATCCGGATACGGCGGTCGGCGCTTTTCTGGAGAACAGGCTCGATCGCCTGCCGATCGACCACAACCACCACTGTCACGGCCATCACCACCAGCACGCCGCACACTGAACCAAGCTTTACCTGGAGTCCGCAATGAAACAAACCCTGTTGCAGGAAAAATATCCGCTGTTCGTCGCTGAAATCAACAAGAGCGAAACAGCCTGCCAGACTGTCGATGCCCTGGTCGACTACTACAAGGGCAAGATCGCCGAGAATCCCAAGGTGAAATTCATCGGCGTCTTCGACCACTACGCCCACACCACCAGTATTGGTGGCGACATCGCGCCCGGCATCACGGCGGCGGTCGATATCATTTTCTGTTTCGGATTTGCCATTCCCTCGGCGCAGATGCTGGCTGTGCGTCCGCGTTCGATCGGCATCGCCGACATGGGCGACAAGTTCATCATTAGCTTCATGGAAGCCCCGATGCAGCCGGCGAATCAGTCGATGGAAGCGTGGACCCTCGGGCTGCGAAAAAACTGAAGGTGTCCATCGACAGTACGCCGGCCCTCTGGTCGCCGGCGTATTGCCGCCTGAATTTCAGCCTGTTTTCGCAGTTGACCGCAGCGTTCGCCAACTGACGGAGCAACTGGCGAAAATTTTTACGCCTTGAACAATCCGGCGGGCAAACCCTCCGGATCGGGGAATTTCTGGGCGATTTCCTTCAATGCGGTTTGCAGCATTTCCTCGACGACCGGGTGATAGAAAGGTAGCTGCAACAGGCTCTGCGCCGTCTCGCCACGCTGAATGGCCCACGCCAGCAAGTGCGCCAGATGTTCGCCGCCGGTCGCCACCATTGCGGCACCGAGCAGCTTTCCGTCACGTGCATCGGCGTAGAGGCGCAACAAGCTGTCCTCGCCACCGAGAATCTTCGCGCGCCCGTTGCTGTCGCCGCCGGCACTGCCAATCACGATAGCCTGCGGGTCGAGTTCGTCAAAGCGGGCGCCGACACTGGCCACATCAGGGTCCGAGAATGCGATGCCGATCGCCGCCTTGCGCCCGAACCGGGTAGCTTCGGTGCGTGCAGCGTTATAGCCGGCGATGACGCCCTCGTCGGCCGCTTCATGCATCAGCGGCCGGTCGCCATTGGCGTCTCCGGCAATGAAGATCGGCAAGTTGCCGACCTGCATCGTCGCCGGATCGAATTCCGGCATGCCGTGCGCGTCGACCGCAACGCCGGCAGCCGCGAGGTTCAGGCTGTCGACATTGGGGCGCCGTCCGAGCGCCGCGAGCAAAAGATCGACCTTGGCTGCCCGCTCGCCGGAACGCATCAGCACGCCGTCAGCAGCTGGCGAGACCATTGCCTCGCCACCGAGCCAAAGGGTCATTTCCTCCCCGAAACGGGATATCGCCCGCTCGCCGATCACGGGATCGGCAATGCCGGCCAGCGTGTTGGCGACATCGGCGCCGATCACTTTGACGCCAAGCCGCGCCAGTGCCAGGCCCATTTCCAGGCCGATTGCCCCGAGGCCGAGGACGCCGACGCGCTTCGGCAAGGCCGGCAACTCGAAAAGCTGGTCGGTCGTCACCGTCCGTTCAGCCACCGCATCCAGCCATTTCGGCATGACCGGGCTGGAACCGGTGGCGATCACCACGCTGCCGGCACGGACGATCTGGCGCTCGTCCCCGAGGATCACTTCGATCACGCCCGGCTCGACGAAGCGGGCCGGCCCCTCGAGCAGAAACTCACCGGCCAGCGAACGCGCGGCCTTGGCCGGCCGGGCGGCGAACTGATCACGCATTTTGCGCAAGTTGACCCAGGCTTGCGCCGTATCCAGGGCAAGCCCCGCCTCCCCGGTGCCGCCAATGGCGGCCAATTCCTTGCGCGCCGCCCACAATCCGGCGCTATGCAAAGCAACTTTCGACGGCATGCAGCCGACCCGGGCGCAAGTCGTGCCCAGTGGCCCGCGATCGATCAGCACAAAGGAGCGGCCAGCGGCACGAACTTCCCGCATGGCGTACATGCCGGCACTACCGGCACCGATGATGGCAACGTCGATCTGGATATCAGGTTTCATGGCAAGTGCCTTTCAATAGCGGCGAGGAAAATAGTCCTCGCGGTGGCAGTTAATCTATTAGCGCTAAATTATACGCAGCCGCGCACAATGAGCTTTCTATTGAATCGTTCGCTGGCGGCAGCGTCAAGCGCAGAGGCGTATGATGAAGAGGTAACCTGTTGCCGACTTTCAGCTTTGATGCGTAAGACAATTCTTTTCCTCTTTCTGTTCGTTCTATTTGGCTACGGGCAGGCCGCAACGCCGCAATGGACCACCGCGGATGCGCATGGGCAGGCCGAGGTTCATCTCTATCTCTTCTGGTCGCTGAATTGTCCCCACTGCCTCGAAGCCCGCCCGCAGATCCTCGCTCTGGCGAGCCTGCACACTTGGATTCGCGTTCACGACCATGAACTCAGCAAGCATCCGGAAAACGTCAGACGCTTTGTCGAACTGGCCCGACAGGTCGGCGACGAAGCTCAGGCTGTACCCAGCCTGATTTACTGCGGGCAGATGGAAACTGGCTGGGACGATCGCCCCGGTGCCGCCGACGAGTTTCTCGCGCGTCTCAAAGATTGCCGGGATGGCGCTGCCGGAACTGCGCTGCCGAATGCCGGCACCTCGCTGAACCTCCCGCTGCTCGGCGAGATCGATGCGGCCAGCCTGTCCTTGCCGGTGCTGACCATACTGGTGGCCGGCCTCGACGCCTTCAACCCGTGCGCATTCTTTGTCCTGCTCTTCCTGCTTTCGCTGCTCGTGCATCAGCATGACCGGCGCCGCATGTTGATCATCGGCGGCGTTTTCGTCGCCTTTTCCGGGTTGATGTATTTCGCCTTCATGGCGGCCTGGCTGAACCTTTTCCTGGTGATCGGCAGCCTGCCCTGGGTCACGGCCGCCGCCGGCCTGCTGGCCCTCGCGATGGGTGCGATCAACATCAAGGATTTTTTCTCTTTCCACAAAGGGGCCACGCTCTCGATAACCGATGGCGGAAAAGCCGACATTTTCCAGCGCGCCCGGAAGATACTCGGCGCCGGCAACCTGCCCGCCATGCTCGCCACAACCGTTCTGCTGGCGATCGCCGCCAATTTCTACGAACTGCTGTGCACCGCCGGCTTTCCGATGGTCTTCACCCGCCTGCTCACGCTACAGGAGGGCAACGGCGCCCGCCATTACCTTTATCTCGCGCTTTACAACGTGATTTATGTTCTGCCGCTGCTCTTCATCGTGCTGGCCTTCGTCCGCAGCATGGGCGCGCGCAAGCTGAGCGAACGCGAGGGCCGGTTGTTGAAACTGTTGTCCGGGCTGATGATGCTCGGTCTCGGCGCCCTTCTCCTGCTCGCCCCGGAAAGACTGAGCGAAGTCGGCATCGCGGCCGCCCTGCCGGTGGCAGCCCTCGCACTGACCTTGCTGGCAGCACGTCTGGCCCGAAGCTGAGTGCCGTGCACATCCATCTCGGCGACAATCGGCCTGAATTTGCTTTGCGGCAATTTCGCACGCGAGGCGATGCGTTATGCTGAAACCTGAATCTTCCAAGACCAGAAAGGACCGACGATGTCCAATGACATTCCCCACATAGCCATACTTGGCGCCGGTTTTGCTGCCCTCAGCGCGGTTCGCGAACTGCGAACCCGGGCACCGCAGGCAAGAATCTCGCTGCTTGCGCCGCAAGCAGAATTCGTCTATCTGCCAAGCCTGATCTGGATTCCGTCAGGCATTCGCCAGGGTAGCCAGCTGCTGATTCCGCTCCGGAAATTCATCGAACGGCATCGTGTTGACTTTCGCCAATGCACCGTTCAAGGCCTGGCGAACGGGGGACGGACCGTGCTGACCGACCACGGCGAAGTGGAAAACGACGCCCTGATCATCGCCACCGGCGGCCGTTTCCTCAAGGGCATGCCCGGGATTGAGCATGCCCTGACGCTGTGCGAGGGCATTGCTGCCGCCGAACGCATCCGCGACCGCCTGAATGAAATGACCAGCGGCCATGTCGCCTTCGGTTTTGGCGGCAACCCGAAGGAACCCTCGGCAATGCGCGGCGGCCCGATGTTCGAATTGCTGTTCGGCGTCGAAACCTGGCTGCGCCAACAAGGCAAGCGCGACAAGTTCCACCTGACCTTTTTCAACGCTGCGGCCGAACCGGGCAAGCGCCTTGGCGAAAAAGCGGTCAAGAACCTGCTCGTCGAAATGAAGCGGCGCGGCGTCGCCACCCATCTCGGCGAAAAGATTCTCGGCTTCGACGAACACTCGGTCAAAACCGAAAATGCAAGCTTGCCGGCCGACCTGATCCTGTTCATGCCTGGCCTGACCGGCCCTGCCTGGGCGGCGCAATCGGGCATCGAACTGTCGCCCGGCGGCTTCTTCCCGGCTGACGAATATTGCGCCGTCAAAGGCTGCGACAAGGTTTTCGTCGCCGGCGATGCGGGTAGCTACCCCGGTCCCGACTGGCTGCCCAAGCAGGCGCACATGGCCGACCTGCAAGCGCAGGCGGCAGCGGAAAACCTGCTGCTGGCGCTGGACAACAAGCCACTGGCAGCCAAGCCACGTCCGGAACTGATCTGCATCGTCGATAGCGTCGATACCGGCATGCTGGTCTACCGTGACCCGAAACGCAGCATGATGCTGCCATCGTCAAAGGTATTCCACTGGGCCAAGCGTTATTTCGAAACGCATTACCTGCGTGCATTTCGTTGACCAGAAAACGGCTTGCCCGAATTCAATGGCAAGCGTTGATCGGGCTGCTGGGCCTGATTGCTGCTCTTTGCAGCACAAGCGCTGCGGGCGATGAGATTCCGCAGAGTGCGATCGTCCGTTTCAATACCGTCTGTACCAATTGCCATGAGGGTGAGTGCAGCGGACGCCTGAGCTTTTCGTCGGGCGCGGCCGCCGCCCGTCAACACATGCAGCGCTATCTGGGGCCGATTGTTGACGCGGACGTTGCGGCCTTCTTCGGGCTGCTGCGTTACATCAAGGAGAACTGCGCTCACTACCCGCAGCCCGGCCGGATACCCGACAGCGGGATCTGGACGGCCGCCGACCTCGATGAATGGCGGAATCCCGATTCCGGCGCCTATTTCATTGCCCTGGGCCACCTAGCAACTGGCGACTATCGCCTGCGACTTTCCTTCGCTTCCCATGACCAGGGGCGGCTGAAAATCACCGACCGCCATTTCGAACCGCTCCTTGAAGCGGAACTCTCACAGGGGGCCGATCAGGAATTGACCTTCACGGCAATGGCCGGCGCCCACTATCTGACGCTGCAGGGTCAGACCAGGCTGACCGGCATGGCGCTGATCACTTCAGCGCGATAGGCAGAATGGCGAATAATCAGCGAAAAATCGCACGACCCTTGATCTACATCAGACACAGACAAGCCGTCGTCGATAGTACGACGGTATTATTACGTCATGGGATGTTGCCGGCCGGAACGGGTTCAGACATCTGAATCCTGCTGGCCCGGTAACAGCTGACTATTCCAACATCGCCTAGGAGAACACCATGCAAGCACGCCATTCCCTATCGATCGTCATCGCCGCCGGCTTCCTTTGTGCATCGACGCTGGCCCAAGCCTACGACGCCGACTGGAAGCGCGGCCGGATCTATTACCGCAGCGTATGCACCGCCTGTCACGCCGCGCAAGCGGGTGGCTCGATCGCCCCAAGCACGATGACCAAGGCGGAGTGGAACGCCTACCTGCAGGCCGACAAGCACGCCAAGGGCAAGGATTCGCTGAAACAGTACTTCAGCAAGTCCTATCGCGCCAGCATTCGCGCGCAGAACAAGGCCGCCGACAAGTTTGCCGACCTGCCCGACGAAGAACTCGCCGCCGACGTCAAGGCTTTTGTGATCAAGGGTGCCAAGGATGGCGACGCGCCGGCCAGTTGCAGTTAAGACAGGCGCGGTCGACAAAGGAATATCATGAAATTTTCCATTGCCATACTGCTCGGCGGCCTGTTGGTCGCCGGTGCGTTACATGCCGTCGAGGCGCCAGCCCCGAGCAAATTGAACACGACGGCCGACCACAGCAAGTTCAAGGAACTGCAGCGAGAATTCAGCTCGGGCCCCGAGGTCACCAAGGCCTGCATCACCTGCCATACCGAGGCTGCATTGCAGATTCACCGGACCAAGCACTGGACCTGGGAATTACTCAACCCCAAAACCCAGCAGCGTTTGGGCAAGAAACACGTCATCAACAATTTCTGCCTGTCTGCCGGAACGAACATGGGTGCCTGCGCCACCTGCCACGTGGGCTACGGCTGGACGGATGCCAGCTTCGACTTCAAGTCACAGGAGAATGTCGATTGTCTGGTGTGCCACGACACCACCGGCAACTATAAAAAACTCCCCAACGGCGGCCAGCCGCCGGTCAAGGATACCGAGTCGCCACCCGGGTCAGGCAAGACCGTCAAAGCTGTCGACCTCGCCAGGATCGCCCAGAGAGTGGGCAAGACCAGCCGCGATACCTGCGGCGCCTGCCACTTCTTCGGCGGTGGCGGTGACGGGGTCAAGCACGGCGACATGGATTCGTCACTGGCGGCGCCGGACAAGGTGGTCGATGTCCACATGGATGCCCTCGGTCTCGACTTCACCTGCAGTACCTGCCACAAGGCCTCCAGCCATGACGTGGCCGGCAGCCGTTATGTGCCGGTCGGAAAAGATACCGACGGTGCGCATATCCGCGGCAAGGCAGACAAGACCAATCCGGCGACCTGCCAGTCCTGTCACGGTCAGACGCCGCACAAGGCGGGCAGCCAGGCAAGCAAACTGAACCAGCATACCGACAAGGTCGCTTGCCAGACCTGTCACATTCCAGAGTTTGCGCGTGGCGGCGTTGCCACCAAAATGGGCTGGGACTGGTCCACCGCCGGCCAACTGGATGCGGATGGCAAACCCATCCTGAAGAAAGATGAACACGGTCATGTCATCTACGATTCCAGAAAGGGTGATTTCCTGCTGGCTGAAAATGTCACGCCGGAATACGCTTGGTTCAACGGCGACGTAACCTACACCCTGCTCGGCGACAAGGTCGATAAGTCTGAAGGTGTAACGATGATCAACATGCTGGGCGGCAGTGCCGGCGATGGCCGTTCGCTGATCTGGCCGATGAAGGTCATGCGCAGCACCCAGCCCTACGATCCGGTCAACAAGACATTGGTCAAGCCGCACCTCTCCGGCGACGACGACACCGCCTACTGGACCAACTTCAATTGGGAAAAGGCCGTCGCGACGGGCATGAAAGAAGACGGGGCGCCGTTCTCCGGCAAGGTTGATTTCATCAAGACGGAAATGTCGTGGCCGATAACGCACATGGTCGCGCCCAAGGGGGAGTCCGTCGGCTGCAATGAGTGCCACGCCAGGGGCGGTCTTCTGGAAAAGATCGAAGGCATCTATATTCCCGGTCGTGACGCCAATCAAACGCTCAACCTGATCGGCTGGCTGGCCGCCGCCGGCACCTTGGCCGGGGTCCTGCTCCACGGTTTGGTGCGCATCGTGCGTCGCAAAAACTGATCAAAAGGCTCCCATCATGGAACGCATCTATATCTTCACCCGCTTCGAACGTTTCTGGCACTGGACCCAAGCCTTGCTGATCATCGCCATGCTGGTGACCGGCTTCGAAATCCACGGTACCTACAAACTGCTCGGATTCGAAAAGGCCAGCCAGTTGCATACCTCGGCGGCGTGGGCGCTGATCACCCTGTGGGTCTTCGCCATTTTCTGGCACTTCACCACCGGCGAATGGCGGCAGTACCTGCCTAGTTTCAAGAATATCGATCTCGTGATCCGGCACTACGCTTGGGGCATCTTTCAGGGCGAGCCGCACCCGTTCAAGATGACGCGTGCACGCAAGCACAACCCGTTGCAGGCTTTTGCCTATCTTGGCGTAAAAATCATGATCAACCCGCTGATCTGGATTTCCGGCCTTGCCTACCTGTACTACAACGAGCTCGAAGCAGCCGGGGTAGCGCTCAACCTCGGTACGATCGCCCTGCTCCATACCGCCGGCGCCTTCATGATGCTCTGCTTCCTGATCGCCCACGTTTACCTCATTACCACCGGCCACACCGTCACCGCCCACCTCAAGGCGATGATCTCCGGTTGGGAAGATGCCGACGCCGAACACGGCAAGCAAGCGTCCTGAACTCGTTTTGACGCAATATCCCGGCTCGGGCACGCCAGCATTCCCGAGCCGCAGTTTCTTGATTCCGCGCGATCGCCGCAAAGCGGGGCGACCTCTATAGAATGCAGGGTTCAAGAACTGACTTGAGGGATGCCAACCTGGCATGCCCGATTCCAAAAAACAATCCGGAGAGACAAAGTGACTGCATTGCTGCCACAACCCGACCCCGACGGCCTGCTTGAATACTCGGTGGTCTATACCGATCGTGCCCTGAACCACATGTCGCAACGCTTCCAGGGCGTCATGAAGGATATTTCGCGCATCCTGAAACAAGTTTACAACGCCAAGTCGGCCGTCGTCGTTCCCGGTAGCGGCACTTTCGGCATGGAAGCCGTCGCCCGCCAGTTCGCCACCGGCAAGAAATGCCTGGTCATCCGCAATGGCTGGTTCAGCTTCCGCTGGTCACAGATTTTCGAGATGGGACAGATCCCCTCGCAAAGCATTGTCCTCAAGGCGCGCCAGATCGCAGCCGGCAGCCAGGAGCCGTTTGCACCCCCACCAATCGCCGACGTCGTCGCCGCCATCCGCGAAGAGAAGCCGGATATCGTTTTCGCACCGCACGTCGAAACGGCTTCCGGAATGATCCTGCCCGATGATTACCTGAAAGCGGTCGGTGATGCGGTACGCGCGGTCGACGGGCTTTTCGTTCTCGATTGTGTCGCCTCCGGAACCGTCTGGGTCGATATGGTCGCCAACGCTGTCGACATCCTGATCAGCGCCCCGCAAAAAGGCTGGAGCGCCTCCCCGTGCTGTGCCCTGATCGCCCTCGGCGAACGCGCCCGTGCCCGTATCGACGCCACCACCAGCACCAGCTTTGCCTGTGACCTCAAGAAATGGCTGCAGATCATGGAAGCCTTCGAGAACGGCGGTCACGCCTATCACGCGACGATGCCGACCGACGCTCTGGCCGCCATGCGCGACGTCATGCTGGAAACGGAAGCCTATGGCTTCGCCAAGGTCAAGCACGAGCAACAGGAACTCGGGCGCCGCGTTCGCGAATTGCTCGTCAGCAAAGGCTATCCCAGTGCCGCCGCCGCCGGCTTCCAGGCGCCCGGAGTAATTGTCAGCTACACCACCGATCCGGATATCCAGTCGGCCAAAAAATTTGTTGCCGCCGGGTTCCAGACAGCCGCCGGCGTGCCGCTGCAATGCGACGAACCTGCCGACTTCAAGACGTTCCGCATCGGCCTGTTCGGGCTGGAAAAGCTGCACAACCCGGAACGTACGGTGGATAACCTGGCACGTGCTCTCGATGCCGTCAGCTGAGCAACGTTTGGCCATCAAAGCGAATTCCCTGCCCCATACCGCACTCATAGCTATTGCAAGTGCGCTTTTGGGACTAGCCTGGACTCCGTGTTTTGCCCAGACGCAATCGCAGGGCGAATTCGAGTCCTGCCTGGTGCGCCTGCAGCCGGCGGCCCAGCGCAACGGGGTTCGCCAGGACAGTTTCCACCGCTACACCCAGGGTGTGCAGGCCGACTTCACGCTGCTCGACAAGCTGAACTACCAGCCCGAATTCAGGCTGCCGATCTGGGATTACCTCTCAGGCCTGGTCGACGATGAGCGCGTTGCCGACGGCAAGGCCAGCCTTGACCGCTACGCCGACGTCCTGCAACGGATTCAGGCGACCTACGGTGTCGATCCGGCAACGGTCGTCGCGGTCTGGGGCGTCGAGAGCAACTACGGACGGATTACCGGAAAGTATCCGCTGGTCCAGGCGCTGGGTACGCTCTCCTGCTTCGGCCGCCGTCAGAGCTATTTCCAGCGCGAGTTCTTTGCCGCCCTGCGCATTCTCCAGCGTGGCGACATTGCCCCCGAGCGCCTCAATGGCTCATGGGCCGGCGCCTTCGGCCACACCCAGTTCATGCCGGCCACCTACGAACGCCTGGCCGTCGATTTCGACGGTGATGGTCGCCGCGACCTGGTCGACAACAGCGACGACGCCCTCGCCTCGACCGCCAATTTCCTGCGCAAGGGCGGTTGGCAAAGCGATTTGCCGTGGGGCGTCGAGGTCCGACTGCCGAACGGTTTTGACGATACTATCGCCGGACGCAAGAACAAGCGACCGCTCGCCGAGTGGGCAGCCAAGGGCTTGACGCTCACCGATGGCCGTCCCCTCGCTGCCAGTGGCCTCGCCCCGGGCGAGCGTGTCGGACTATTGCTGCTGAGCGGCCCGCGCGGACCCGCCTTCCTGACCACCCGCAACTTCGATGTCATTTACGGCTACAACGCGGCCGAAAGCTACGGGCTGGCAATCGCCCACCTCTCGGACCGGCTGCGTGGCGGCGGGCCATTCGTCACGCCATGGCCGACCGACGATCCCGGCCTGTCGCGTGCTGAACGCCGTGAATTGCAGACCCTGCTCGCGGCACGCGGCCACGATATCGGCGAGATCGACGGCATGCTCGGCGAGAAGAGCCGTGCCGCGATCAAACAGGAACAGGAACGACTCGCCATGGAAGCCAGCGGCCGCGGCGGACAGAAATTGTTGAAGGCGTTGCGTCAGGGAAATTGATATGGCCTGATATGGGACGCAATTGCGCCCGTCGCCGGCATTTCTGCTTCAATCCAGCGAATTGTGGATAGAATGGAAACGGAAATTCCGGAATATCAAGCCGATTTCCAGTCATCTGCATCACTTATGCGCCGATCCGACCTGAAATCATCATGAATTGATACTCATCAAACCCGGTGCCTCGGCGATGTTGGAAACTGCCAACCTGCATTCTCACCCCCTGGAACCCGGAACGATGACCGAACCACTCGAATTTGAATGGGTCTTGCGGCCCGATTCCCACCCCGGGATCGAACACTATGTACTCCATTTCAGGGGCGAAGCGCGTGCCTGGGATGACGAGGCTGGCGAGGAAACCTTGGTTGGCAGGATCGCCGGCCATCGCGTCGATCTGGCTTTGGCGCGCCACGACAATTTCGCCATGGACGAATTGCTGGAGTCGATCTCCCATGGTGTCGCCGAATTCAAGAACGCTGCCTTCGCCGACAGCAACTGCTACGTGCCGTTGCCATACGCCAAATCAAGCGCGGTACAGCGTCAGTGCGAGTGCCTCGTATACGTTGACGAAGTAGTCGTCACGCCCGGCCATCGCGGCCAGGGCATCGGCACCACACTGTTCCAGCGCATGAGCGCATCGATCGATCTGGAAAACTGCGTGATCGGTCTCAAGGCTTTCCCGATTGCAGAACCACCCGGCGCCATCCGCAGCGCCGAAGAAATCGACCGGGTCAAGCAGTTCTACATCCGGCTCGGCTTCCATGCCGTCGGCGAGGACTACATGATCAAGGATGCCAGCCTGTGCGACACCAGGGTCAAGCGAACAGCCTTGCGCGAGAAGGAAAGCACGAGCAAATAGCCTGGAAGCTTCAATAGCTGCCGGTCATGTCGCTTTCACCCACTTTTGCTCGCCCGCCGGTACGGCAAAGGGCAGCCAGTTTTCCGGAGGTGGCAGCGGACAGGTGGCGAATGGTGTAAAGGCACACGGCGGATTGTAGGCATAGTTGAAATCGAGGCTGATTTTGCCGTCGACCGCAACGGGCGCTTTCAGGAAACGGCCGGCGCCGTAGGTTTCACGGCCGCTGGTACGATCACGAAAAACGAAGAAAATCTCCTTGTCGCCAACCGACATCGGCAATAGTGCAACGACCTCACCGGCCACTGTGAAAGCCGCCTGATGCGTAACCTCTACCTGCTTGAAATCGCCAGACATGTTCGGGACCGTCATGTTCTGCGGTTGCGCCAGGGTCTCCCATACCGCGTTGACTTTCCAGGCCGGGTCGTAATCGTAATAGGCACGTTCCGCCACTCGCTTGCCGGCAACCCAGTTGCGGTTGCGGACGCGCGCCGCCTGTCGCCCTTCTCGTTCGATCACAATCAGGACCAGCGAGCCGCTGAGAACCTCAGTGGGGGCGCCATCGCGATCGGTGAGCAATTGCCGCCGCTCGTCCATCAGTTCGCCCGCCCCGGCAATCTCGACACCGGAGGCGGGTGCTGATTGCCACGCCACCCCGTTGGCATCGACCCACAGGCTACCCAGACGGGCCGGGCCGAATGGCAAGCAAACCGCACATTCCGGGGCATGGCCAACGGTATTCTCGCCTGCTTCGAGCCAGACCAGCCCGATCAGGCCAAGCCAGCTGTCGGGGGCGGCGAGTTCTGCCTGCTGGGCCGCCTGCCAGCGATGATGCAACGCAGCCATATCCATTCCTTCCCCAGCCTGAACGAGTGGCGCTATAGCGGTCACAACCGATAGTTGATCCCAAGCCAGAGGGTATTTCGGCTGCCGTTCAGCGAATTGTACGCATTGTCTTCGTAGCGATCGTAGATATAGACCCCGCGCACCGAAACATTTTTCTTGAACTGGTATTCGGTTCCCAGGGACAGCGTGTGCAACAGGTAGTCGATCTTGTCATCGACGCCCGGCAAGGATTGCCCGCCGAGGCCGTTGGCGTTGTAGCCGTTGGCCAGCATCAGGCTGTAATTGGCGGTGAACAGATAGCGTTCCCATTGCTTCTCCAGCCCTGCCGTGAGGGTGTTCGTATTGACCTTGTAGTTGAACTGGTCAAGGTTGTAGAAATCCAGTGGAACGTCGGGGTTCGGGTTGGGTACTGGCGGATAGACCATCGGATAACCGAAGCGCAGCCGGTTGGTTACAAAGTAATAGGCGCTGAGGTCGTTCTGGTTCCAGTCATAACCCAGGCTGAGCTTGATATCTTCCGCCGGTACCAGGCTGACATTCAAACCGGCCGACTGCGTGGTGTTGGTGGTTTCCTGGTTCTGTGGATCGGCAAAGCCGCGCGGATTGAGGTTGTAATCGGAGTAGCTCAGCGAATCGTTCTTCTTGCGGTTGTAGTTGTAGTACCCGGTGACCGCCAGCTCGTTCCATGCCGGTTTTGTGTACATGACCGACGATTTGAGCTTGATCATCTGGTTCGGGTCGGTCGTCAGCCCCGTTTCGTTCGCCCACAGGTAGGAGGGCGTCACGCGCACAATCCAGCCCCGGGCCGGGCGCGAAACCATCTTCAGAAAAACCTCGTTCGAGCTGTAATTCTCGCCATAGAGCATTATTGGCGGCGCTAGGGCTGGCACCACACCATAGGTCAGTCCGCGCTCTTTCGTTTCATAGGTCCAGCCGGCAGACCAGGTTGTTTTCATTACGCTCGGATACAGCTTGGCTTCAAGGCCGAGCGCCGTATTGGTGTAGTTGTTGATCCGCGGCATTACCATGCGCGGATCCTCGAATTGCGAAACCGGTTCGAAAAATCCGGCAACCGGATAAGTTGAATTGTTCTGCCGCCGGTTGTAGCGTGCGAAGGCCTCAAGTCCGACCGACTGCGAAACATTGAATTTCCCGGTCAGGTAGGCGTTGCTGGTTGCGGTCTGTCCATCCGTGTAGCCAAAGGTAGTTTGCGGCTCCGAATAGCTGTCCTGTTGCAACAGCGCATAGCTGACGCCGGCGCTGACCACTGCCGAATCGCCGAAAGTCCGGCTTACCCTGAGGCCATTGGTGTATTGCGTCGAATCGGGCACAAAACCGAGCGGGGTCAGGAAATCCACACCAGGAGCAAACTTCAGGTTGGGTGCCGCCCATTGTTGAACGGTGCCAAGCGTAATCGGCAGCACGTTGTTCTGGAATTTGTCGATCGAAAATTCGTAATTGATGAACCAGTCCTGGGGCGTGTAGTTGAAGTGATAGGTCAGCTTCGAATTCTGCTCGTCGATATTTTTTGCATATCCACGCCACTGGTATGGCTCGGCACTGCCATGATTGCTGATCAGCAAATCATCGTTCAGGACGTAATTTGAAACTTTTTGGCCATTGCGGCTGTAACCGTCGAAGTTGAACTCGACGGAGGCGCGATCGCCAAAGCTGGGCGGTTTCAGAACGCTGCTGAAGCCATAGTTAGAGCGCCTGACTTCATAGTCAAGCACCTCCGGACTGTCATTGTTGAACGAGGCGACAAAGCCCGTCCTGCCCGTCGCATTGAGGATGGGATCAGCGTACCGCGGGTCTGTCCCGCCAACAACCATGTCCGGGTTGTACTGGAAATTGAATGTTCCCGTGGCCGACTTGAAGGTCGTGTAGTAGGCACCGAGTTTTCCGGAATCGTTTATGCCTCTCAGGTGCAGGCGCTGATTGTTTGTACCGTAGCCTTCCTTTTCCAGCAACAGCGACGCGCCGCTGTCGTCACTGTAGAGCAGGCTGAAATCGAGATCGGCGATGAAGCCATTGTCGGTATTGTGGCTGAAGGTGCTGTCGAGAAGGTTGTATTGGTTGAGATAAGACGCGTTTCCCGAATTATTGAAATAGCCGAGCTTGGGCGTGATGTAGCCCTGCCAGGAACCGCTCGTTGCCGCCGGCGTGGCCTCATCCTTTTCCACTTCCGCATAGCCGATGTTCGCGACGAACATCAGACTGATCATGAGCGACAATCTTTTCAGCAAAAATGGCTTCATGTCCCCTCCCCCTGCTGATCAATAGCGCAACAGCGGATCCTGCTGGCTACCGTGGACCGCGCCGTGACAATTCGTGCATCCCCTGAGCACGGAACCGGATACTATTCTCGAATTGGCCTTTGGCGACGGTGTCGGGTCTGACCCGAAGCCATGCTTGCTGGTAGCGATTGAATGGCACTGCAGGCACACGGAGGGCTGCGAGGTGCTCAACAGACCCCGGTTCGCCGAGCCATGCGGCGCATGGCAATTCGTGCAATCTTCCACGACGGGCGCGTGTTCGAACACTTTCGGCCCGCCGATTGCCTGGTGACACTCGAGACACTGCCCGGTCTTGCTCTTCAACGTGGTATGGCCGCCACCGTGCGGATCATGACAACCAGTGCAGGACATCCCGCCTTCCTGGACAGGATGATGGGAGCGCATCTTGAACTCTGCACCGGTGTCCTGATGACATTTGACGCACATCGCCGAATTGCGGTCCGACTTGTCGGCGGAGAGGCGCACCCCTTTGGATACGGACGAACCGTGGATCTGATGGCAGTCGCTACAGGAGCTGCCGGCCTTGTTATGGGCACTGAACGCCCAGTTCATCAGTTTTCGGTCATTTTTATGGCAACTCGTGCAGTCCGAATTCGTGGGCATCTTGATCGCCGCACCAGCCTTGAGGCTGGCCTGGATATCGGAACCCGAATCGACATGGCAGCTCTCGCATTCAGCATGAGCCACGGCGGTCGCCGAGCCGCCCTCCATCCCCTTGTGGCAGGCAAGGCACTTTTTCCCGCGGGTATGCTTCATCAGTTCCCCGACGCTGCCCTGCTCGGCCTTTTTTTCCGGTTCGGCAGTAGTCTGACCTGATACCTGCCAAGAAAAAAGCAGCACGCACATGGCCAGCAAGCCAAAAAGCCATTTCGAAAATCCCGTCACTTTTTGTAATCCCCTCAACAGGCACTTGTTGTCGCACCCAGATAAACTCGCGGCTTTCCAGATGATTTTCTTCATCCTCACGCGATATGACGAATTTGTCGTTGATTATTGTCAATCGCATTGCAAGAATGCTTGTACGAGTTGCGTTTTAGCGAATTTCTACCACCCGCTATCCAGAATATATTCGCCTGTTTTGCCGCGTTGTGTGGCGAGGTCGCCAACGATGCTGTTCAAGCCGACGACCAAGGGCTGGTCGCTGCCAACGACAAGGCGGTAGCGCCCGCTGCCTTGCCTTGCCTCGACAAAGCCATTGATCGACACCACCCCGGATGCCGTCGAAACATCGGCGCGCAGCCTGCCGCCATTCATGCGTTGGGCCGAAATTTCGACAATGTAGTCGCCATATTCCGGAAGCGGCAGGATCGAACTGCCCATGCCACGCCAACGCACCGTTGCCGCGCCGTCGCACGATGAAAAATGGGGACGCAAGCCGAACCACTCACAGGCAAAACGTCTGCTGGTCAATGAAATATCGCCCCGCCACGGCGCGTTCGCCATCGGATGTGCGATGCCTGCCAGAACCAGGCTGGGCGGTAGCCCAACCTTGATTTCATTCATGGTCAGGCCCGTATGATCGACGGTCACGCGTCCGACATTGCTGGAAAACTCGGCCACCATCCCGTTCTGGCGCCAGGCCGTATTCAGTGACCACTCGATCGGCATCCAGGGTTGCCACTCACGGTTGGCGGGGTCGCGGACCCAGAGTTCCGCCTTTCCCGATCCGATCTGTCCGGATGGAAGCGTCAGCCGGACCTGCCCACGCGTCAGCGACAAAACAGGCCCTTCGAGCAGCTCTGCAGGAAGTCGGAGGGCAATCACAATGACCAGCAAGGGCACGAGCAGCAACAGCGCGAGCAGAATGCCCGCGCTGACCAGCCATTTCCTTAGCAAACCGCGCGACGAGCCGCTCCGGGAGGCGAAGTTCATGACCATCGCGAGCTACGGCTAGCCGCCGGTCGCAGCGAGCGTGGCTTCGACCTTGACCGGACCCGCCGGGGTGCTGCCCGTACTCGTCAATTGCCGGCGGACCAGTGCCCGTTCGACGCGCCAGCCCTGAGCGGCCAACCCTGACAGCCAGTTGATCCAGTCGTCGAAAGCGACCTCGCCATTAATGACGAATTGCGAGCTTCCGGTTGCCGCAAGGGTCAGCGGCAATCCGCTGGCCTTCAGCGAGGCGGCGACCAGTTCGCTCGATGCCGGTGGCTCACTCCGGCTTGCCGCGGCATATCCGTCCAGTTCATCGGCCATTTTCTGCATCGTCGCCAGACGCGTCTCGGCCGCCGGTATGGATTTTTGCAAACGCCGATGTTCGTTCCGCTGCCAGTCGTCCACGCTCAGCAAAAGCGCAGCGCTCACAATAACGCCGCACCAGATCGCCAGACGACGCTCGCGCGGTTGCAGTTGTCGCCAGCGTGCGGCCAGGTGCTTGAACAGATTTTTCATGACGTCCCCCGGCGCAGCGTCAGGGTATTGTCACCAGCAGTTGTCGATGGCTGGGCAGCGATGCCGCGCATGGCCAGCGCGGCGATGAGCGCCTGCCGCTGCGCTTGGACGAAGGCCTTGCCAAAACCGATTTCGAGCACCCCGGCTTCGTAACGAAGCTGCGTCACCACATCACGGCTATCGGCTGCAAGCGCCTCGGAAAGCGACGCGAGCAGGACGAGCAGGTCATCGTCACGCAAAGCGCCATTATTTGACCGCAACTCGTTGAGCTGGCGGCGCATCTGCAAAACCGGATCGACGATAGCGGCACCGGGAAATGCCGATGCGAAGACCGCCCGTGTTTTGGCGTTGAGTTCCGCCTCGTTCTGGCGCGCCGCGAGAACCGAAACCACCCCGGCGACGAGGTGCAGCGCCACCGCGCCACCGGCTATCCACAGCGGCCAGCGCAAGCGCTGCCACCAGCCGGCCCCGCCCTGGTGCGGCGAAAACTGTCCGTGCAATAGATTGGGCGCGCTGTTCGGTAAATACCATTGCTGCGCTTTTTGTACCTCACCGGTCGCTTGCGGCAGTCCGAGAGCCTCTGCCACCTGCGCCGGGCCAAGCACGCGTTCGACCGCTGCCGCCTGACCAGCCTTGACCGCCAGCCAGGACACCGGCTCGCTACCCGCGGCTGGAAGATCTTCGCTCAGCCCGCTGCCATCGGGCCAGCGCCAATAGCGCATCGCCCCCTCGTCGATGCATACTGCCGTTCCGGCAAGCTGCGGCAGGCATTGCGCCCTCCCGAAAACGGCGGTTAGCGGATGGCCGATCGCCGCAAAAGCATCGACGATACGACGCAAGCGCGCAGCATCGACGATAGCTACGACTGCGCGCTCGCCTTCGTGCTCGAGCAGGGTAAAGTGCTGAGCTTCGGTTTCCGTGGGCAGTCGCTCTTCGAGCGCATAGGCGATCAGGCGCTCGCGGTCCCGGCGCCGCGCCTTGGGCAGGGGCACGGTGCACAGCGAAACCTGGGCGCCCGCCAGGACGGCCACCCGCCGTTCCGCCACCGGCCAGTGCCTTGGCTCGCTGTGTCCCTGTTGCAGGAGTACGCCGCGCGCATCGCAAAGGGCCCAATCCGCAGCCTGCGTATCGGGCCAGCGTTCATCGATGAGAAGTGTCAGTGTGGTCATAAGGTTTGTTGCCAGAGGATATCAGGCCATGCGCTGCCGGTGGGGCGATGCAGCAGGGTACGCAGCATGGCGACCGATTCGCCGTAACTGGCGCGGGTGGTAACGAGAAAATAACGACTGGATACGCCTTGCGCGGCAGTGGCTCCGGCCCCTTCAAAGCGCTTGTTGAAATCGGCGACACTGAGAAACGGTGCGCGAACCCGCTCGGCAACCACGCGCTGGGCCACGGCCAGGTCGAGGTCAGGCAATTCGGCGGCCAGAACCTCGGCTGGCGCCGTATTCAGATTGAGCGAAACACGCCGCGGCAGCGCACTGACGAATGGCTGCAAGCGCGCCACCAAAGCCGGCGAAAAGCCGGGTACCCTGAGCAGCGTGCCGACGCCAAGCAGCGGCTGGTTATCGACCGGAACGCCATAGTAGCTTGCCTCGGCAACCCCATCGGCCGACACCGCATCGCTGTCGACCCAGTCCGCCACTGCCAACGCCAACCGCTCGGCCTCGCCCCGCGACGTTCCCAGAAAGGCCAGCAACCGGACAAAGACGTCGATCTGGTCGCGATTCGCCTTGCCGCCCGGTGCCAGGCGGTTGAGATTGAAGCGTCCGTCGAGCTCGGTAATCTCGCCGCTAAGCGCCCCCTCGACAATATCCTGGCTCTGCCCGCTCCTGATCGGCATCGGCGGCACCTTGATCGCCCACGATTCGCCTGGGTGGTCGGTACGGCTGTTTCGCGCGTCGCTGGCCAGGATCGACCGTGCCCAGTCGGCCGCGTCGCGCGCCAGCCAGCGGGCCTGCGCAAGGTCGCGGCGCCCGCTCACATTCTGCATCGCATCGCTTTGCCCGACGATGAGTTGGGTCGCCAGCAAGGTCGCCAGGGCAACGGTCAATAATGCCGCAATCAGCGCTGCGCCGCGCGAGTGGCTTGCCGCCATTGTGGACCATGCGCGTTTCATCGCAGTGCCACGATACGAAAAATGTCGCCGGGAACGTCGGCCAGCCGGATCCGCATGCCGATCGCCGCTGGCGGCGCGCTTCCCGCCGCCAGCGGCGGCACTTGCCATTCGATTCCGTCATCAGCGCTTTGCTTGCTCGCCGGCCATAACCATTCGGCAGCCTGTACCGATTCCAGCACTACCTCTGGTTCGATCATTTCCGAAAGGTCATTCGCCAAGGGCGGGGCCAGGAATTTCCGTTCGTCGCGTTCGATGCGCCCGGCACGCCAGCGATAGCGGATTGTTCTCAGATCATCACCCAGCCCGTTCGGGGCCAGCCGAACCAGGCGCAACGTCTGGCGACTGCCGTCATAGGTCAGCGCATCGGGCAAGTTCGCCGGAATTTGTTGGAGGTCGATCTCAAGGCGCTGCATGAAGCGCGTCACCGACGACCATCGGCTCTGCGCTGCGCCGACCCGGTCGCGACTGTCGACGATGGATGCCAGCGCCCGATAGGAGAGCACACCGAGCACCATGAAAATACCCAGCGCGATGATCAGTTCGATCAGCGTGAACCCGTGGTATCCGCGACGGTCCGCGCGCTGGCGACTCATTGCGCTCCTCCGGACGAATTGACAAAACCGGTCAATGTCGCAAGCACACGCGCCTCCCGTGACCCATCTGTTTCAGGAACCGTCCAGACGCTGACCTCGAGGCGTCTGAACTGGGCATTTGGCGTTGCCTGAACCTCCTCGACCCAGCGAAACTCGACGCCTCCCTGGGCTACCCTGCCTTCCTTGCGCCCCACGGGCAACCATTGGCGCAGCGCGCGATGCTCGGCCAGCCGGTTGTCGGCCACCCAGCCGGCAAGGGTGCGCAGACGCAACTCGTTGACGTTGCCGGTCGCCGCCCCGACCGCACGCATGACCGCCGACAAGGCGATGGCCAGGATCGCCAGTGCGACCATCAGTTCAAGCAGCGTAAAGGCGGACTGGCGGCGGCCGGCCAGATGGCGGGTTACAGCAACATCACGCCGCCACGACGCTTGGTAAAAAATCATTGGAAAACCCAGTCGACCGCACCAAGCGAATTTCCCCGAACCAGAAACTGCCGGTCATGCGTCGCGATCTGTATGCTGAATTTGACCGGCTCGTTGCCGAACAACACCCGGTAAGGCGAATCCACCACCTCCCCATCCCGCCAGACACCTTTCCAGCGCCAGTCGCTGGGCAGCGCACGCTCGGCAAGGACGGGGTCGCCATCGACCGGAATCCAGTTGCCCGAGACATCGAGTGCAAGAAAGCGGTAGCGGCCAGTGCTTAGATCGAGCACGATCGGTTGACCGCGAATCATCGCCTGCTCGCTGGCTACGCTGGCCGAGCGTACCAGTCGCTGCAACGCGGCCTGCGTCTCGCCCTGTCCTGGCGCATTGCCACTGACACGTTCCAGCACGCCGCCGCCGAGGCGGATCATGGTCAGGGTGATGCCGATGATGGCCAGCACAATCAGCATTTCGATCAGGGTAAAGCCCTGCACGCCAGCATACCCGGTTCGGGGCAGTCCGGCGCTGCGCGGGGTTGCGGTCGACTGCGAAAGCACGGCCTTCAATTCATCCAGTTACCGATGTCGGCATCCACGCCTTGGCCCCCGCTCTGCCCGTCGGCGCCGAAACTCATGACATCGATTTCACCATACAGCCCTGGATTGAGGTACTGGTAGGGTTGCCCCCAGGGATCGTTGGGCAGCTTTTCAAGGTAGCCGCCGGCGCTCCAGTTCGTTGGCAGCGGCGCCTGCGTCGGCTTTTGCACCAGGGCCGCAAGACCCTGTTCAGTCGTCGGATAGCGCCGGTTGTCCAGCTTGTACAGCTTGAGCCCCTGCATGATGGTCGAGATGTCCTGCCTGGCGGCAGCCGCCCGCGCCTCGTCGGGACGCCCCATCACCTTGGGTACGATCAGCGCCGCCAGAACACCAAGAATGACGATGACGATCATGACCTCGATCAATGTGAACCCGGAATGTCGATTTTTCAAAGTATTCACCTCAACGGAATAAATGATTGATTTCAATGATCGGCTGCATGACCGCCAGCACGATGAGCAGCACGAAGCCGCCCATGGTCAGCAACAGTGCCGGTTCCAGCAGGCTGGTCAGAATCGCGGTCCGGTTTTCGAGCTCGCTTTCCTGGAGCAGCGCCGCGCGCTTCAGCATGGCGTCGAGGCGTCCGGTCTGCTCGCCGCTCGCCACAAGATGGATCAGCAAGGCCGGAAAGCGCCGGCTCTCGGCCAGCGCCCGGGACAGCGGAACGCCTTCGCGGACCCGCGCAATCGCGACATCGATGGCATCGCGCAGCGGCAACAGGCCGATCACCTGCTTGCCCGCTTCGAGTGCGGTCAACAACGGCACCCCGCTGCCGGCCAGCATCGCCAGCGTACTTGCGAAACGCGCCGACTCGAGGGTCCGCAGATGCCGCCCAAGCAAAGGCAGGCCGAGCAACCAGCGATGCCAGCGCCGGCGGACAGCATCTTCGCGCAAGGCCGCGCGCGCCAGGAAAAACAACGCGAGCAATCCTGCAACCAGCAGCCAGCCGTAGTTGCGGAGCAGTCCGGAAACGACGATCAGCGCCCGCGTCAGCCACGGCAGACTCTGTTTTCCGCCCTGAAATACCGACACCACCTGCGGCACCACGTAAACCATCAGCGCCGTAATGATCACCAATGCCACCGCAGCAACCAGCACCGGATAGATGAGCGCCTGCAAGGTCTTCCGGCGCAGCGCATCGCGCCGGTCGAGATAATCTGCAAGCTCGTCCATGACCGCCGGCAGTTGCCCGGATTTTTCGCCGGCCGCCACCGAGGCGCGATAGACCGGCGGAAAGCTCGCCGCGTGCCGGTCGAGCGCCGCCCGCAACGAATAGCCTGCCGTCAGTTCGCCGCGCACCCCGGCCAAAGTCTGCCGAATGGCAGTGCTTTCCGCCTGATCGATCAGCGCCGCCAGCGATTGTTCGGCAGTCAGGCCGGCGCCGAGCAGGCTCGACCACTGGCGAGTCAGCAAGGACAGGTCGCCAACACCGATGGTCCGCCGTTCGAACCAGCGGTGAGCGCCTTTTTCAGCTTTGGATAGCGCCGAGTCAAGTCCCAGTGGATCGACCGCGACCGGATGCAGGCCGCGTTCACGCAGGGTGGCGCGGGCGGCGCGCGCGGTTTCGGCGTCGATGACGCCACGCATCTCGCTACCGTCGCTTGCCAAGGCCAGATAAGCAAATGCCGCCATGCGCTAGCTTCCGTCCCGCGCCATGCCGCTAATCGCGCGTCACGCGCAGCACTTCGTCCAGCGAAGTTTCACCTGCGGCCAGATAGCGCAGGCCATCACTGCGCAGGGTACCCATGCCAGCGGCACGCGCAATCCGGCGCAAAGACTGTTCGCCTGCCCCTTCATGAATGCCCTGCTTCAGGGCATCGCTGGCCAGCATCAATTCATAGATCCCCTTGCGCTCCTGATATCCGAGTCCACGGCACGCCGGGCAACCGGGTGCCGTCCACAGGTGATCGGGCAGCGCAGCTTCCTGGATGGCAGCCGCGCCGGCACCAGTCGCCAACAGCACGCGCTCGGCCTCGGTGATCGGCTGCGCCACGCGGCAAGCCGGGCACAGGCAGCGCACCAGGCGCTGCGACAAGGCGCCGATCAGCGAACTGGCCAGCAGGTAGCGCTCGACCCCCATGTCGACCAGGCGCGTCACCGCGGCAACGGCGTCATTGGTATGCAGGGTGGCGAGCACCAGGTGGCCGGTCAGGCTGGCCTGAATGGCGATTTGCGCGGTTTCTAGATCGCGGATCTCGCCGATCATGACCACGTCCGGATCCTGACGCAGAATCGAACGCAGCGCCCGTGCGAAAGTCAGGTCGATCCGCGCATTGACCGGAATCTGCCCGATACCGGGAAGGTCGTATTCCACGGGGTCTTCGACCGTGACGATGTTGAGGCGCTTGACGTCCAGTCCGGCAAGGGCAGCATAAAGCGTCGTCGTCTTTCCGGAACCGGTCGGGCCGCACACCAGAAGCAGGCCGTGCGGGCGCGCCAGCAATTGGGCGAACGCTGCCTGCATTTCCCCGGTCATGCCCAGCGCCGAGAGGTGCAGGCGCGACGCATCCTTTTCCAGGATGCGCAGGACGATGCGCTCGCCATGCGCGGTCGGCACCGTCGAAACCCGGACATCGATGCTGCGCTCGCCGAGTTTCAGTCCGATGCGCCCGTCCTGGGGCAAACGGCGCTCGGCAATGTCGAGCTGCGCCATGATCTTGATCCGCGACACCATCGCCTCATGGACGCCACGCGGCGGCTCGGCGATATCGGCCAGCAGACCATCGCGGCGCAAGCGGACCACCGAGCGCTGGGCAAAAGGCTCGATGTGAATATCCGACGCCCGCTCGCGCACCGCCTGCATCAGCAGGGCATTGACCATGCGAATGACCGGCGCATCATCCTGGGCTTCCAGCAGGTCCTCGATCGCCGGCAAGTCCTGCATCAGGTCGCGCAGATTGAGATCCTGGCCGGCATCGGCCACCACCTCGGCTGCCGAGCCATCGCCCTGTCCGTAGATTTCCGCCAACTGCGCTTCGAACTGGGCGCGCGGAACCGCCTGCACGGTGACCGGCCGTCCGACCAGCCGCCGTACCTCGGCGACAGCCGCAACCGTCGCGTCCTCGCGAACCAGCAACGAAACCTCGCCCGCCTCATCGGCAGCAGCTTCGTCCGGACCGGAAACTGCGCAAGGAATCAGAACCCCCTGGGTGCGCGCAAATCCGTAGGGGAGCCGGAGCGCACGGGATCCGGATACGCTCATGGAATCATTCGACCTTGTTGGGACTGGGAAATGCGCCCAGCGCATCCCACGGCACGCTTCCCTTGACCACTGGCATCGGCCGTGAGGCCTCGTTCAGCATCAGGTTCTCGCCCGCATCCTGACGCTTCTGGTCGCCAACTACATGGTCGTAGCGACGCTTCGTGACGTCGAAGTAGGCATCCCGGTCACGCATGATTTCCGGGCGCAGGAAAACAATGAGATTGCTCCGTTGCCGCTTGCGTGAATCGTAGCGAAACAGCCAGCCGAGGAATGGAATATCACCGAGCAGGGGCACCTTCTCGATACCACCCTCGTATATGTCCTGGATCAATCCGCCCAGCGCGATGATGGTGCCATCGTCGGCCATCACGGTCGTGTCGATGCTGCGCTTGTTGGTTACCGGGCCAGTCGGGTTATTGAGCGTCGTACCGACCAGCGTCGAGATTTCCTGCGCGATCTGCATCTTGATCGTGCCGCCCTCCGAAATCTGCGGCCTGACTCTGAGTGTCAGTCCGACATCCCTGCGTTCGATGGTCTGGAACGGGTTGGCCGGTGTCGTCCCGCCGCCAGTATTGGTGTATTGGCCGGTAATGAACGGCACGTTCTGGCCGACAACGATCCTTGCTTCTTCGTTATCGAGCGTCATCAGGTTGGGGGTCGATAGAATTTTGGCGTCGGCATCGGTTTCAAGGGCCCGAGCCAGCATGCCGAGGTTGAGGATTTCGACACCGGCGACCGTCACCGTCCCGGCCGCCACGGCCAGGTTCATACCACGTCCAACCGAAGCCGGATTGATCGCAGCATTGATAATGTTTTGCCCGCTCACCCCGAAATTGGTCCCGCCGATCACCGAAGGATTACCGACCGAGCCGGTTCCGCCGGTCGTCTGCCACTGAATGCCGAATTCAGCCAGCCGCTCCGCGGAAACCTCGGCAATCAGTGCCTCGACGAAAACCTGGGCGCGGCGGCGGTCAATCTGGTCGATGACCAGCCGCAAGCTGTTATAGACCGGCTCCGGCGCCGTGATGATCAGCGCGTTGCTGGCGACATCGGCCTGCACGATGCTGCCGCCGGACTGGGAGAGACCGCTGGCGGAAGGCGTCAGGCCATTACCTGCCGGCGCGATGCCGGCCGTTCCGGTCAACCCGGAATTCGCCGACAAATTTTGCGTACTGTTCGACGAACTGGACAAACCGGTCGCCGGCGCATTCGTCGCAAGTTCTCCGGAAAGGACCGCGCGCAAGGTCTCCGCAACTTTGCTCGCTTCGGAATTTTTCAGAAAAACGACATGAAAGTTCCCGTTCACACCCGGGATATCGAGACGCGCCAACAGTTGCCGGGCGCCGGCGATCTTCGACGCATTGCCCGAACGGATCAGTACCTGGTTGGTCCGGTGTTCGGCCATCGCCAGAAAGCGCTGGCTGGCATCGCCCCCTGCAGCGCCGGCGGCTACGGCTCCGGACCCTCCCGTACCATCGCCGAACAGCCGGTTCAACGTCAACGCCAGGTCGATCGCCGAGGCATGCCGGGCCTGAATCGCCACGACATCGCTCTGCGGCCGGTCAACACCTTCGATGATGCGCGTCAGGCGCGCAATGTTGTCTGCATAGTCGGTGATGACCAGCGTATTGTTGTTGGGATTGACCGCGATGCTGTTGTTTGCGGCGATCAACGGCCTGAGAATCGGCACCAGTTGCAGTGCGGATTCATTCTTCAGGGCAAAAACCTGCGTCATCAGACGGTCGCCACTCGCCTTGCCGGCCGGCCTGCTGATGGCCCCCTGGCCCTTCGCGAGTTGCACTTCGACGGGCGTGCCATGCAGCTTGGCATCCGCCTCGGGCAGGATCGTCGTCACTCCGTTCGCCTCGACGGCGGCAAATCCTTGCAGGCGCAGCGACGAGAGCAAGACCTGATACGCCAGTTCGCGCGGCAGCGGCGTCGCGGAAACGATATTCAGCGTTCCCTTGACGCGCGGATCGATCAGGAAATTCCGTCCGGAAATGATGCCGATCGCCTTGATGACCTGATCGATATCGGCATTGACGAAATTCAGCGCCACGGTATCGCCCGCTGCGCCACCCAATTGACCGGAAGGCAATGCCGCCGCCGGTGTCTGGGCCAGCACCGGCCCTGTCGCCCCCAGCACAATCGCAAGGGATACCGTCAAAACTGAAATGGCGAGTCTATGCATAGTTACCGTCTTTGCTTCATGAGGCGGGCGCCGGGGTGACCGGCACATTAACCGAGGGTGCAGGCGCCGGCAAGTCGCTGCCCGCAGTTGGCGCGAGCGGCGGCGGCAGCGAACTGCCCGATCTGTTTTCCGGAAGCAGCGCCCGCTGGGTCGTCCCGCCCCGCTGATACTCGATACCGGCAGGCGTCACCCTGGTCAAGCGAAGCCCGGAACCGAATTCCTGCCCTTCGAACGCCGGCACCGGCGCCTTGCCGTCAACGCTGACGATGGCGAACGCCCCGCCGGAGCCACCCGTGGCCGCGACGCCGAGGACGCGCACCGAGCCGGAACCCGCGGCCGGCGCCGATTCACCGTCGGCCAGCCCGAAAAGGTGGCGCGTGGAAATCGCCTGCGCTGCCGCTGCCGGTGCAGGCAACGCCAGCGCTGGTCGCGCAGCGCCTGTTGGCGTAACAAACCGGACGCCCCAGTAGCCGATCACCCACACCAGCAGGGCGACGCTGATGACAAATGCAAGCACTGCCGGAACACGCGGCGACGCCCCTTGAAAGACCTGTCTGAAAACCAGAATGCCCCCTGAAATTATCGCTCGCCGCAAATAGGCCTGAAGCCTGGTTCAGCCGAATTGCAACGAAGCCTACTATTGTAACCAAACGATCCCGCTTCAGTCGCGTTTACCCTTGCCATACCGATGCAAACGAAACCCGGGCCGAATGCCAAATTCCACCGCTCGTCAAAATGCCGGACGCATGGCATGGAAATGCCTGAAATCAAAGATTTGAATTCATCAGTATCCGGTTAACTGGTCATGTGCGCAACCTGCGGGCATCTGAAGCGCCCTTCAGTTGCACCAATGCACAAGGGCCACCCACCCTTGCGGATGCGTGGCCCTCGCTTTCGCTGATGCAACTCGGCGCGAGACCGGAAACTACTGTGGCTGGGCCCGCTACTGAGTGCGGTTCTGGTTCAGGTTCTGGTTCTGCGCCGGCACACCGCCGCCCATGCCTGACCCATTTTGCCCCTTCTGATACCTGTACTGATGCTGATACTGATGCTGCTGCTTGCCGCCACCGCCACCGGCGCCAGTCTGCGAACCGCCCTGGACGCCCTGATTGGTGACGGCACTGCCGCCCTGCATGCCGCCCATGCCGGAATTCATGCCCTGACCCGAGCCACCCATCGAGCCACTGCCAGACTGGTAGCCGCCTGTCGCACCCTGGTTCATGGCACCGTTACCGCCACCGGCGCCCATACCTTGGCCGCCGCCCTGCATACCGCCGCCACCTGAATTCATCTGCTGGCCGCCACCACCGCCGCCACCGCCACTGCCGCCACCTTTCGCCATTGCTACACCACTTCCGAGCGCCGCAACCAAGGCTGCAACAATCAACATATTCTTGCGCATGACCATCTCCTTTATTGATGAATGAATGAACTCGTTACGTATTCAGTATATGCTTCAGTTCTGATAAAGGTGTTACCCGATCTCGACAAATTGTTACAAGATATGAATCCTGGATTCGACGGACCGCCGGCAAAATCCCGGGCGACGAAATAGTGCAATGGATTGCGATATGTCAATGCAGTAAGTTATTTTTAGTAATACATTTTATCTACGTATTCTTGCTGGAAGGTTCCAGACACACCTTCTCAGGCAAGTGGTGCTTTTTGAAGTCATTGTTTATAAGGTTGTTTACAGGAGGCAGGAATGAAAAATATTCGCAACGGTTCGTTCAGACTGACCGCAATCAGCTTGGCACTCATTGGAATGTCGCTGGCCGGAGGCGTCAGTGCGGGGGTGATTCGCAACACCAACCAGGACTTAGTGTCTGGCGCCTTCAAGGGCGACTGCGGTGTCGTGGGAACGCCAACTGCATGCGTCGGCGCGTGGAATCTTGATAACGTCGACGTCAACCTATACAAGGCGGATGGTACGCCGTTCGGCTCCTTCGACAAGGCCACCGGCGCCTACACGGCGATGACGTACGGCGACACCTTCGCAAGCTGGGTCAAGGATGCACTTGGCGTCTCCATGGCCACGGTCAGCGGCAAGATCTGGCCGGTCGGCGAACCGACGGGGATCAAGGCTCGTGGTCGATGATCCGGCAGTATCGAAGGGCAAGCCCAAGAACTGCATCATCAATACGGCCTTCCTGAGCCCCGAAAACTCGACCGTTCCCGATGCCAATTACCTGGATTCGGCCCACCCGCAACCGGTCATCTGCTCCAGCCCGTTCCAGACGCACAAGCGTTTCAAGATCGCCATGTTGCCTGACACCGTTCTAGGTGTAGCCGATGGCGCCGAAGGAAAGGGCATCGATCTGGTCTTCAACGTGGCCGACGACGGTAGCTTGCGGCCCTACCAGGTATTCAGCAAGATCAACAACTACACCGGCAAGCGACTAAAGGGCTACAAGATTGTCATCGGTACCGGCACCGGCAGCACCTTCAAGGCAGCCAGTGAGCAGGGACTGGCCGAGAAACTACACATTTCGCTGGGTATCGGTGAAGGCGCCAGCGGCGGCGGGAACAACCTCGTCTATGACGGTTCCGATCTTTTCGACGGAGATGGTCTGGCAACCTTCTCGCACGGCCTGTTCGGCGCACCGGACAAGCATTTCTCGACCAACGGTTTCTTCGACAAGCGTACGGCAGGCTTCGAGGTCGCACAGAAATGTGTAACGGAGCCGACTATTCAGTGTCCGACCTACGCCAATGCGAACTATCCCGCGGGTGTTCCGCTGATCGCGTCCGACACCATTTACTCGACTGGAGTCCTCCAAAGCAACTATAGCGGTCCAGTCATGCCTGCACCAACTGCGGGTCTCCCGTTCGGTGAATGGTTGCCCTCCAAATGGCAACCCAAAGGCATCTTTTTCGATGACGACCAGGATCCGGCAACTGATGCCATCCTGACAGCCTTCTGGAATGGTACCGAGTGGCGGGGCAATTACGACAGTGGATTCAAGGTATTTACCCAGGCTGAAATCAATTACCTGGCGACCGACTCACTCAAACGCTACGCAATCGACGATATCGAAGACGTGCTGAACCTAGGCATCAACTACATTCTAAAGGTCGGCGATGGCATTCCGGATGGCAAGTTTACCGTGCGTATTGTCCCGATTGTGGCTGATGTGCAGCTTGCACCGGCTTGGGACGGTACGACGCCGACTTGGGATGATGGTGGTGGCACTACCCCGGTCAACCCTCCTGATGATGGCGCCATCCCCGAGCCGCCCATGCCGCCGGTGTACGAAGTGCCGCCGACCGATCCGACCACGCCGACGCCTGAAGTTCCGGTAGTCTCGGACAGTGGCGGTGGTGGTGGCGGTTGCACCATCGGCAACGACGGTCGCTTCGACCCGACCCTGCCGGCCATGCTGTTTGCCGGACTGGGTTTCCTTGGCTGGCGGCGCTACAAGGCCGGCAAGTAATACCGCGTTGGCCTGACCCCTGTGGCAACGCAGGGTAAAGGCAGGAACGCAGCCGGCGACGCCGGCGCAATCTTCAGGATTGCGTCGGCGTTTTTTTGAGGAAAGCAGAATCCGATGCCGCTGACAAAACCTTCCGATCACGCCACCCTGCCCCCGGGCTGGCGGCGCGACCTCGGCCTGCGCCCAGGCTGGGGCTGGCTTGGCGATCGGCATTTCGCCCTGGCGCTGCTGGCTGGCGTGCTGTTCTGGTTTGGCCTGGCGACGCTGGGTGAAACAGCACCCTTCCCGGGCTGGGCGCCGCTGCTCTGGCTGGCGTTGCTGCTACCGGTGCTCGAAGAACTGCTGTTTCGCGGGCTGGTGCAGGGCAAGTTGCTGGCCCTGCCTTGGGGCAAGCGGCAATTCGCCGGCTTCACATTGGCGAATCTGGCGACCTCGGCGTTGTTCACCGCGCTGCATTTCGCCAGCCATCCGCCGTTGTGGGCCGCCGGGGTGCTGCTGCCTTCGCTGCTGTTCGGATATTTCCGCGATCGCCACGACAGTGTCTATCCGGCGATTGCGTTGCACGTTTTTTACAATGCGGGCTATTTTCTGCTCCCGCTGTTTTAGGAAAATCAATCCCCCCTGTTTGATGGACTGGAGCAATCGATGAAAAAGAGAGTCAATTCGTTGTTGGCGATCGGCGCCCTGATGGCGACCGGTATGCCGGTTGCGCTTGCGGCGCCCGATTGGAGCAAGGTGCCGAAGACCGACATTTTCGTCGTCCACCCCGCCGTGAGCCCGGTTGAATGGCTGACGGCAAAAGGCGGCGAGCACGGCGGCGCCAGCGGACTGAAAAAAGGCACCCCCTGCGCCGAATGCCACATCGAGGATGGCAAGCTGAGCATCGACCTCAAGCGCCTGGCAGGCAAGGAGATGGAACCCAAGGGCGCGCCCAAGGTGATGTCCTACCCGGTTGCCGTGCAGGCGGCGTACGACGCCGGCAACCTTTACTTGCGCCTGACGTTCACGGCGCCGGCCGGCGGCTTCGACAAGTCGGACACGGCCAATGACGTCAAGGCGACCGTGATGTTCGCCGATGACAACGTGACGAAGGGCGAAGTCTTCGGTTGCTGGGCGTCATGCCACAAGGATCAGCGGAGCATGCCCGGCGGCGACGAGAAGAAGACCAAGTCGGTATCACAGGGCAGCTTCGACCTGATGCAGTGGCGCAGCGGCGACGGCGGCAAGGTGGCCGACGGCACGGTCAGCGACAAGCGTTCGATGGAAGGCGGCAAGGCAGGTGTGTCGGCAGAAGCCACCAAGGCCGGCGACGTTTACACCGTGACCTTCACACGCAAGCTGGCCGGCGGCGTCGATATGGCGCCGGGCAAGGCGATCCCCTTCGGCATCGCCATCCACGCTGACCACGCGAGCGCCCGCTTCCACCACGTTTCGTTCGAATACAAGCTGGGTATCGGTACCGCCGGCGACGTCAAGGCGGTCAAGCAGTAAATCGGCCTGCCCGGCTTGCAGGCTTCTCCTTGGCCTGAAAGCCGAGCAATTTTTACCTGATTTTTGCCGTCGACCGCAACGCTCACCGCCTTGAGGCCTCAAGGCGGTGTTTCGACCGACAAAACCTAGCCGAGGCAGCTTCCCATCGGTGCGTTGGCGATGGCATCCCACATGGCCTGCGAGATCACTTGTGGCACGTAGATGACGCCCAAGGCCAGCAACTGGCTGTTGAAGGCGCGCAGGTGATCCTGGGAGCCGCACAGCAGGTTGTTGTAGACCGTCAGGATGTCGGCCTCGTCGGTAACCGCCATTCTTTCGCTGATGTCGCGAATGTCGGTTTCCTCGATCAGCGCACCGACCTTCAGCGCCTCGATGTGGCTGGCGGAACCCATTTTCACCAGGGTGTCGTATAGCGCCTGAAGATCGGGATCCTCGAACACGCCGGCGGGCTTGCCTTCAGCCGGGTCAGGAATGCCATACTTGACCAGCAGGGCGAGGATGGCCTCGGTGTGGGCGGTTTCGCTGAGGGATATGTTGTAGAAGATAGCGTCATTGCCGTACAGGGCATAAAGCGCGACATAGACGTCGTGCGCCAGTTTTTCTTCTTCGCGCATAAACTTCAGGCCGGCGATTTCCTCGGCCGACAAACTTGCCGCAGGCGGAACCGTCGTGTCCGGAACTTGGGTTGTAGTGGATGAATCATCACCATTGCAAGCCGTCAGCAGCGGCGCGATGGCCGCCCAGCCCAATGCCGCGCCCATGTAGCGCAGAAATTGTTTCCGTTGCATCATTTCTCCCTTCGCGCGGCACAAGCAAAGCCGCACTCGTCGAAGCAATAGAGACGGAATCATTCCCCCGCTGATCGGTCTCGCCAGTCGTTCGGCTTGCCGAAGAAGAACTGATCTCCCTGACGCAACCCGAAACCGCCCGGTTTTCAACCGGGTCTCGCTAGGGGCGCCGGGCCGATCGTCATCGTCACAAGCCTGTTCCGGTCGCGCCTTGTAGCAACCGAACTGCCGCCGATATCAAAAAGTGCGGTGGCAGGTTTTCGGTCTGGTGCGACCATCCCGTTGAACAACCGTAATCACCTTAATTCGAAATTCCTGATACGGCATTGATAATTGTCAACGGCCAGCCGAGAAAAACGTCCGCTAGGCGTGGCCGGCAATGGTCGCCAGTTGCGCCACATCGCAGCGCAAGCGATCGCCGGGCAGCGCGTCTTCAACGACGCCGCGCCGCTTGAATTCGGCCATGACCCGGCTGGTCGTTTCGGTCGTGATGCCGAGAATGGAACCCATGTCCTGTCGCCCGATTTCCGGCAAAGTCGCGTCATCGCCGTGTTTCGAAAGCTGGAGCAACAGGCGGGCGACCCGGACTTCCGCCGTGCCGGTCGAGAATTCGACCAGCGCGTGGTCGGCATTGTCCAGACTTCTCTGCCAGCGCACCATCAGTTGAATCGACAACTCCGGGTGGCTCAAGCCAAGGCGATTGATCACCGGCAGCGGAATGCGACAAACCTCGGTTTCGCCGAGCGCAATTGCCGTATGCCTGTAGGGCGATCCGATCACCGCCTCGAGTCCGAGCGCATCGGCAACACCCAGCAGACGAACGATCCGTTGTTCGCCGCCGGGAAGATGGCGAACCAGCTTGACCATGCCTCGGCGGATGGTGAACAAGGCGACCCCTTCTTCGCCCTCACGATAAATCACGCTGTTGGGCGAATAGACGAGATCGTCGATGACGATCAGCGCTGCGTCGAGTTCCTCCGGCGGCAGATCGGCGAACAGCACGCGGTTGCGGATCGCACAATGAACGCAATCCGCCCGCCCATGCCAGCTTGGATCGGTACAGATGGATCTTCTTTTCATTCACGCCCCTCTGGCATTACGGCTTCTACCGGCAAATCGGGAAAAAAACGTATCATCGACACCATGCTACCAGACTGCCGACTCTATGCAATAGGCATTTATATTATCCCGGTACCGGCAAATCATGGACACCCCGCGGGTGTCCATGATATTGGCGAACGCCGGAATCAAGCCTTGGCGAAGCGCATGATCCCGCCGGTCGATGGATCGCAACTGACGCGGATCGTATCCTTGGCGGCGAATTTGCCTTCGAGGATGGCCTTGGCCAGCGGATTCTCGATCTGCTGCTGGATCGCCCGCTTGAGCGGCCGCGCACCGAACACCGGGTCGAAGCCGGCCTGGGCCAGTTCGGCCAGCGCGCTGTCGTCGACCACAATGCCCATTTCGAGCTGGGCCAGCCGCTTTTCGAGATAGCCGAGCTGGATCTTCGCGATGCCGGCGATATGCTTCTCGTCGAGCGCGTGGAAGACCACCACTTCGTCGATCCGGTTGATGAACTCCGGCCGGAAATAGGTTTTGACTTCGGCCATCACCGCCATCTTGATCACGCCATAGTCATCGCCGGCCATCTGCTGGATCATCTGGCTGCCGAGGTTCGAGGTCATGACGATCACCGTGTTCTTGAAGTCCACGGTGCGCCCCTGGCCATCGGTCATCCGCCCGTCGTCGAGCACCTGCAGCAGCACGTTGAAGACATCCGGGTGGGCCTTCTCGACCTCGTCGAGCAGGATCACGCTGTACGGCTTGCGGCGCACGGCTTCGGTCAGGTAGCCGCCTTCCTCGTAGCCAACATAGCCCGGCGGCGCGCCGATCAGGCGGGCAACCGAGTGTTTCTCCATGAACTCGCTCATGTCGATGCGGATCAGGTGATCCTCGGCATCGAACATGAACTCGGCCAGCGCCTTGCACAGCTCGGTCTTGCCGACGCCGGTCGGGCCGAGGAACAGGAAGGAACCATAGGGCCGGTTGGGATCGGACAGACCGGCGCGCGAACGGCGAATGGCATCGCCGACCAGACGGACAGCTTCGTCCTGGCCGACCACCCGCTTGTGCAGACGTTCTTCCATGTGCAGCAGTTTTTCGCGCTCGCCCTGCATCATCTTGCTGACCGGAATGCCGGTTGCGCGGCTGACCACCTCGGCGATTTCCTCGGCGCCGACATGGGTGCGCAACAGCACATTCTTCTTGCCCTCGCCATCGCCCTCAACGGCCTTTTCGGACGCTTTCAACTGGGCGTCAAGCTGTGGCAGCTTGCCGTATTGCAGTTCGGCCACCTTGTCGAGCTTGCCTTCGCGCTGCAGTTTGGCGATCTCGGCCTTGACCCGGTCGATCTCTTCCTTGATCTGCGCCGAACCAAGCACCGCTGATTTTTCCGACTTCCAGATTTCTTCAAAATCGGAATATTCCTTGGTCAGCTTGGCGATTTCGTCCTCGATCAGGCCGAAGCGCTTCTTCGATGCCTCGTCCTTCTCTTTCTTGACCGCCTCGCGCTCGATCTTGAGCTGGATGATGCGGCGGTCGAGCTTGTCCATCACTTCCGGCTTGGAATCGATTTCCATCTTGATGCGCGCCGCCGCCTCATCGATCAGGTCGATTGCCTTGTCGGGCAGGAAGCGGTCGGTGATGTAACGATGGCTGAGTTCGGCAGCAGCGACGATGGCCGGGTCGGTGATATCGACGCCGTGGTGCAGTTCGTACCTCTCCTGCAGGCCGCGCAGGATGGCGATGGTGCTTTCGACGCTCGGTTCCTCGACCAGCACCTTCTGGAAACGGCGTTCGAGCGCCGCATCCTTCTCGATGTACTTGCGATATTCGTTGAGCGTCGTGGCGCCGATGCAGTGCAGTTCGCCGCGCGCCAGCGCCGGCTTCAGCATGTTGCCGGCATCGATGGCGCCTTCCGCCTTGCCGGCGCCGACCATGGTGTGCAGTTCGTCGATGAACAGGATGATCTTGCCTTCTTCCAGCGAAACCTCCTTGAGCACGGCCTTGAGCCGCTCCTCGAACTCGCCGCGGTACTTGGCGCCGGCCAGCAGGCCGGCCATGTCGAGCACCAGCACCTTCTTGCCCTTCAGCGTATCGGGCACCTCGTCATTGACGATGCGCTGTGCCAGGCCTTCGACGATCGCCGTCTTGCCGACGCCGGGTTCGCCGATCAGCACCGGGTTATTTTTCGAGCGTCGCTGCAGGATCTGCATGGCGCGGCGGATTTCATCGTCGCGCCCGATCACCGGGTCGAGCTTGCCCTGGGCGGCACGCTCGGTCAGGTCGATACAGTATTTCTTGAGCGCTTCGCGCTGCCCTTCGGCATCCTGCGAATCGACGCCCTGGCCGCCGCGCACGGCCATGATCGCCGCTTCCAGCGCCTTGCGCGTCAGGCCATGCTGGCGGGCGAGACGCCCGGTTTCGCCCTTGTCGTCGGTCAGCGCGAGCAGGAACATCTCGCTGGCGATGAACTGGTCGCCGCGCTTCTGGGCTTCCTTGTCGGTCAGGTTGAGCAGGTTGCCGAGGTCGCGGCCAATCGAAACTTCGCCACCATGACCTTCGACCTTGGGCAGCCGGGTCAGCGCCTGCTCCAGGTCTTTCTTTAGGGCCGGCACATTGACGCCGGCGCGGGCGAACAGCGAAGCCGTGCCGCCGTCGTCCTGGTTGATCAGCGCCAGCAGCAGGTGCTGCGCTTCGATGAATTGCTGGTCGCCGCCAACGGCCAGGCTCTGGGCATCGGCCAGCGCCTGCTGAAACTTGGTGGTGAATTTGTCGATTCGCATGAAGTTCTCCGGGTAGGAATATTCTGATACCCGTCAGATGAGGCCGGTCACGCAAATTTCAACCGCGGATTTCAGGTGCGCCACTCAAATATCATGGCGCTGGGACGCTGCTACTGCCAGCGCGCCGCTGCCGTATCGTCGCTGTCGCGGGCGTCCACCCAGCGGGCGCCGTCCGCCGTCTCCTCGCGTTTCCAGAACGGGGCGCGCGTCTTCAGGTAATCCATGATGAATTCGCAGGCGGCAAAGGCTGCGCCGCGATGGGCGCTGGTGACGGCGACCAGCACGATCTGGTCGCATGGCTGAAGCCGGCCGACGCGATGGATGACCAGCGCGTCGTAAAGCGCCCAGCGCGATTTCGCGTCGTCGACAATGGCGCCGAGCGCTTTCTCGGTCATGCCGGGGTAGTGTTCCAGCGTCATTTCGGCGACACCGGTGCCGTGATTGACATCGCGCACCAGCCCGACGAAGCTGGCCAGCGCGCCGATCCGGGCATCGCCGGCACGCAGTGTCGCCAGTTCGGCACCGACGTCGAAATCCGCTTCCTGGACGCGGACTGTCACGGTCAACCCCCGGTTACGGGTGGGAAAAAAGCGATCTCGTCGCCATCGGCGACCGCCGCATCAGGACCCGCCATGTCCTGATTGACGGCGCAACGCAGGTTGCCGGCACTGGCCAGACGCGCGCGCCCCTGCCCGGCTAGCCAGTCGCGCAGGCCGCCTACCGTACTGACGCCAGCCGGCAGATCGACCGTTTCGCCGCCGGTACCGAGTGCCTCCTTGAGGCTCGCGAAATAAAGGACCCTGACGCTCACGACAGCAATTCCGCAAACGGCACGAAGCGCACGATATCGCCGCGCTTGAAGGCCAGCGCCGGCGGGTTCATGACCAGGCCGTCTCCCCAGCACAATGAGGTCACGACACCGGAACCCTGGTTCGGGTAGAGCTCGACACCGCCTTCCCCGTTGATCCGGCCGCGCAGGAACTCGGCGCGCACGTCGGGACGCTGCCAGTCCGAATCGGCGCGCACGGCGTAGGAGCGCAGCGTCACGTCGCTGATGCCTTGCAGGCGCTGGACGAAGGGGCGAACCATGATCATGAAGGTAACCATCGCCGACACCGGATTGCCGGGCAGGCCGATGAACCATGCCTTGCCGCCGTCGCGGCGCACCTCGCCGAAGGCCAGCGGCTTGCCCGGCTTGATGGCGATCTTCCACATGTCGATCTGGCCCTCGGCTTCGACCGCCGGCCGCACGTGGTCTTCTTCGCCGACCGAAACGCCGCCGCTGGTGATGATCAGGTCGTTGTCGGCTGCCGCGCGGCGCAGCGCGTCGCGGGTGGCGGCGAGCGTATCGGGCACGGTGCCGAGGTCGCGCACTTCGCAGCCGATGCCTTCGAGCAGGGCGCGCAGGGCATAGCGGTTCGAGTTGTAAATGGCCCCCGGCGGCAAGGGTTCGCCCGGCTGCACCAGTTCGTCGCCGGTGAAGAAGACGCCGACCCGGACCCGCCGATAGACTGGCAGTTCCGGCAAGCCGGCGGCTGCCGCCAACGCGATGTCCTGCGGACGCAGCTTGATGCCGGCCTGAAGGATCTCGGCGCCGCCGGCGATATCCTCGCCGGCGCGGCGGATGTTTTCCTCGGCGCGCGGCACCTGGTTGATGACCACGCCGGCGTCGCCATGCGCGCAGAGTTCCTGCATGACCACGGCGTCGGCGCCGGCCGGGATCGGCGCGCCGGTAAAGATGCGCGCCGCCGTGCCCGGCTGCAAGACGGTGCCAACGGTGCCGGCCGGGATGCGCTGGCTGACCGGCAGACAGACCCCGGCAGCAGTCACGTCGGCGCTACGCACGGCATAGCCATCCATCGCCGAATTGTCGAGTGGCGGGACCGCTACGGTCGACCGCTGGGCAACGGCCAAAACGCGGCCAGCGGCGGCCGTCAGGGGCTGCGAGCGAATTTCCTCGACCGGCTGGGCGGCGGCGAGCAGTTTTTCCAGGGCTTGTTCAAAACTCAGCATGGGCGTTCCTGCAATTGGAGGGTTGTCATCACGAAGCCGGCGATGGCGGCAACGTCATCGAGGGCCAGCCGCGGCAGGCTGGTCGCGATCTCGGCGTCGGTCGCCACGGCGACGATGTCGCTGCGTTCGGGAAACAAGGGTGGTTTGCCGTTCTCCGGACGATAGACTTCGAGTTTGGGTATCGGTTCCTGCTTGAATCCTTCGATCAGCACCAGGTCGCAGGGCGCCAGGCGCGCCAGCAGTTCGTCGAGGGTCACGTCGGATTCGTCACGCCGCTCGTGCATCAGCGCCCAGCGGTCGTTGCACGACAGCAGCACCTCGCCCGCCCCGGCTTCGCGGTGACGGTAGGAGTCCTTGCCCGGGCGATCGATGTCGAAACCGTGATGGGCGTGCTTGATCACCGAGACCTTCAGGCCGCGCGCTGTGAACTGGGGGATCAGCTTTTCCAGCAGGGTCGTTTTGCCGGAGCCGGAATAACCGGCGATGCCAAAAACTTTCATGGCGGGATTTTACCTGTTCAGGCGACGAATACCGGCGCGAAACCGCCGCCGGGCGTCCGGAAATTGGTCGTCTGGCCTTGGTAGAGACGCGCTGCAACCAACTGGATGCGCCGGTCGTAGACAAAGCAGCGGATATCGGCCTTCATGCGCTGCTCGCCGCCGTCGACCTGCACGACATGCTCCGACGGCAACGCGATTTCCTGAGCGATGTAGCCACCATGCAGGATTTCCTCGAATACCCGCTTGGTCAGCTTGTCGCCGCGATAGGCCGCACGCCCGCCGAAGCCGGCCGGCGGCTTGAAGAACCAGTGCTTGCGCTCGGCCCAGAAAACTGCCTATTTTCGGGGTCAACCGCGACAGTCCGGGGAATGCCGGCCAGAAGCACCGCGGGGTTGCCGCATCGACACCAAGTCCGGTCAAGGCCGCAGCATCGGACAACAGCATCAGGTTGCGCTTGTCGGCATACAGCGCATGGGCCGGCGGATGCGGCGTCAGCACCACGCCGCCGGCCTCGAATACCGCCCGTAAATCGGCGTTGACCGTGGCATCCAGCGCAAAGTCGGTCAGCCGGTTGTAGATCAGGTTGACCGGCTCGCCGGCGTGCAGCAGACGGTTGCCGTCGCGCACCAGTTCGCCGGGATCGACGATCACGGCAGCGATGCCGTGCTGCTCGAACACCTCCTTGAACAGCGCGAATTCGGGCGCCAGAAACTGCGTGCCCGGGTTTTCATCGACGATGGCGATCCTGCGCAGCGGCGCGGCGCCGCGTTCCAGTCGCCATTCCTCGCGGAACATGCCGACGAAGGCATCCTTGATCCGCGCCCCCTCCTCCGCATGACCGTGGGCGGCGCGCAGGTAGGCGTTGATCAGCCCGCCGCCGGCATTGGTGTTGATCTCGATCAGCTTGGGGCCGTCGGCGGTCAGGTGAAAATCGTAACCGAGGAAGACGCCCCGCGCGGCGACCGGCTGGCGGGCGATCGCCGGCGCCCAGGCCAGCACCCGGGACTGCCAGGATGGCAGCGCGACGACCGACTCGATGGCGGCGATCACTTCGGCCATCGCCTGTAGCGCCGTGGCGTCGATGGTGATTGCCGCAGTGGAGAACAGTTGCGGCTGCTGCGCGCACAGTCTGGCGAAGATGGATTTCATCGGTTGGCAAAAAAATTGATCACGTCGGACAGTTCCTTGGTGCGCTTCATCGGTGGCAGACTTTGCCACACGCGACGGCCATAAGGCTTTGACAAAAGTCGGGGATCGCAGATCATCAGCACGCCACGATCGGTTTCGTCGCGAATCAGCCGCCCGGCGCCCTGTTTGACGTTGATGACGGCGCGCGGCAACTGGTATTCCATGAACGGATTGCGGCCCTGCAGGCGCATCTGCTCGATGCGCGCCGAAAGGACCGGATCGTCGGGCGGCGCGAAGGGAATCTTGTCGATGATGACCAGTGACAGCGCCTCGCCGCGCACATCGACGCCTTCCCAGAAGCTCTGGCTGCCAACCAGGATGGCGTTGCCCATATGGCGAAAGCGTTGCAGCAGATCGTTCTTGCTGCCCTCGCCCTGCAGCAGCAGCGGAAGTTCGTGGCCCTCGTCTTCGAGCCGCGCCTTGAGTAGTTCGTGCGTACGACGCATGGCGCGCAGGCTGGTGCATAGAAAGAATGCGCCGCCGCCGGAGGCCACCACGGCGGGAAACGCGGCATCGACGACGGCCTCGGTGTAACCGAACGAATTCGGCTCGGGCATGCCGAGCGGCGCGTAGAGCAGCGCCTGACTGCCGTACTCGAAGGGGCTTTCCCAGCACGCCGATTCCGGCTCGCCAAGGCCGAGTTCGGCACAGTAATGCTGGAACTTGCCCTGCACGGCGAGCGTCGCCGAAGTGAAAATCCAGGCGCGCGGATGGCCGCCCATCTGCTTTTTGAAAATCTCGGCGACGTCGAGCGGCGTCGAATTCAGCTGCAGGGAATGCGTGAAGGCTTCGGCCCAGCGCACGTAACCTTCGGTGAGCTTCTGCCATTCGCCGAGACGCTGCACCAGTTCAAGCGCCCGCTGCCAGCATTTCTCGAGCCCTTCGGCGCGTTCGGCCTGGGTTTCGAGAATGGCCGCGTATTTGGCGACGGCCTCCTGCAGCCCTTTGAGCGCCGGAGAAAATTCGGGCTTTTCCTGGAGTTGACCGTAGGCAAAGCGCCCGCTGTCGATGCCGACCGCCAGGCGCAAATCCCTGGCGGCCTTTTCGATGTCGCGGCTACCCGCTTGCAGGTCGAGGCAGTCACGGGCATGGGCGAGGCCTTCAGAGCGCGCATCGCGCGCCAGATCGATGACCTGCGCGGTCGACACCGTGTCGCCGAAAAAAAGTGTCGCCACTTCCGGCAACTGGTGCGCCTCGTCGAAGATCACCGTGTTGCAGGCCGGCAGCAGTTCGGCCATGCCTTCTTCGCGCAGCATGACGTCGGCGAAGAAGAGATGGTGATTGACGACGACCAGGTCAGCCGCCATCGCCTCGCGCCGCGCCAGCATGACGAAACAGTCCTTGTAATTCGGGCAATCCTGGCCGAGACAGTTTTCGCGGGTCGACGTGGCGTGGCTCCACACAGGGGAGTTCTCCGACACTTCGAGACATTCGGCCTTGTCGCCGCTGTGCGTGACCTTCGCGAAAACCGCAATGCGCCGCGCGTCGGCGGCATCCTCGCGGGTCAGGAAGCGGCCGTCGGCCAGCGCGCGTTCGAGATGGTAGGGGCAGACATAGTTGGCGCGGCCCTTCAACAGTGCGATCCGGGCAGGCGCCTTCAAGGCGTCGCGGACCATCGGCAGGTCCTTGTTGAAAAGCTGGTCCTGCAGTGTCTTGGTGCCGGTCGAGACGATGACCTTGCCACCCGAACGCAGCGCCGGCACCAGATAAGCAAAGGTCTTGCCGGTGCCGGTACCCGCTTCGGCGATGAATACCGAACACCCGTCGATTGCTGCAGCGATGCGCTCGGCCATGTCGACCTGCTGCTGGCGCACGCGATAGCCGCTGATCGCCTGCGCCAGCGGGCCGTCGGGAGAAAAGATTTCCGGGAGGGAAGACAAAAGGAAACGCCTGAAAAAGTGGGGCGAATCTTAGCAGATGCACGGTGTTTCATGGCCCGGACGCAGCATCCCGCCGGGATCGAGGAAATCCGCAGCAACGAACCTAAGTTATACTTGGACGTCAATTCGCAAGGAGGGATGACCGACCCTGCATGAATTCTGACCTGCTGATTGTCCTGCTGCTGCTCGGGGCGGCCATCGTGATGTTTGCCGCGAACCGGCCGCGTGTTGATGCCGTCGCGCTGCTCGCCATGGTGGCGCTTCCCTTTACCGGCGTCATTACCGTGAATGAAGCCCTCGCCGGCTTCGCCAACCCTAACATCGTGCTGATCGGGGCGATGTTCGTCATTGGCGAAGCCTTGGCCCGTGCCGGCGTGGCGCGACGCATCGGTGACTGGCTGGCGACTCGCGGCGGCAACCAACCGTGGCGCCAGCTCGCTGCCCTGATGCTTACCGTCGGCCTCCTCGGCTCGGTCATGAGTTCGACCGGCGTCGTCGCGATGTTCATCCCGGTGGTGATGCGCATCGCCGGCCGGACTGGTATCGCGCCCAGCCAGCTGATGATGCCGATGGCCTACGCGGCACTTGTCAGCGGCATGTTGACGCTGGTCGCCACCTCGCCCAATCTGGTCATCAACTACGAGCTCGTCCGCCACGGCGCCGAAGGATTCAATTTCTTCTCCTTTACGCCGTTCGGCGTTCCCATTCTGCTGTTGAGCATCATCTACATGCATTTTGCGCGCCGCTGGCTGCGCGCAGACTCTTCCGGCGACGGGCTGGCGCCGGGTCGGCCAAAGATCAAGAAATGGGTCAAGCGCTACCAGCTCGCCGGTCGCGAAATCCGTGTTCGCGTGCTGCCCGGTTCACCCTTGTTGCAACTTCCCATCGGCAAGCTGAACCTGACTGACCGGATTGGCGTACGGCTGATCCTCATCGAACGTGGCACTGGCCGCGACCGGCGATTTCTGACGCGCTCGCCGCATAACAGGATCCAGGCACATGATGTACTGCTGCTCGATCTTGATCGGCCGTCCATAGATGTGGCAGCGCTGTGCGAGGAATTCAAGGTCGATCTGCTGCCGGCTTCGGGTCGCTATTTCATCGACCGCTCCCGGGACGTCGGCATGGCCGAGGTCATCATCCCGGAGAACTCCCGCTTCGCGCGCAAGACAGTCGCCGAGGCCGAGCTCCTGAACCACGCCGAACTGACCGTCGTCGGCGTACGCCGCGGAAAAACCGCACGAGAACCCTTCAACGTGCGCGAGGTTATTCTGAAGGTTGGCGACACCCTCCTGCTCGCCGGTCCCTGGGCGAACATCCGCCAGCTCCAGGAAGATAGCCGCGACCTCGTGGTCCTGAATCTACCCCGAGAATTCGAAGACGTGCTGCCCGCAGCCAGCAAGGCGCCCTACGCGGTACTGACCCTGGCCGCGGTCATCGCCATGATGGCGACCGGCATCGTTCCCAACGTGCATGCGGCGTTGATCGGCTGCCTGATGATGGGCTTCTTCAAGTGCATCAATCTGGACCAGGCCTACAGTTCGATCCACCTGAAAAGCCTGATCATGATCGTCGGCATGATGCCCTTCGCCATGGCCTTGGAGCGCACCGGTGGCGTAGATATGGCTGCACACGCTCTGGTCGGCCTGACCGCCAACGCCGGAACCTATGGCATCTTGGCGTTGCTGTTCACGATCACCGCGACCCTCGGCCTGTTCATCGTCGGTACGGCCAATGCGGTACTGATGATCCCGATTGCGCTGGCGATTGCCGACGAACTGCAGGCCTCCCCATATCCCTTCGCAATGATTGTCGCGTTGGCGGCTTCGAGCGCCTTCATGACGCCGATTTCCCCGATCAACACCCTGGTGGCGACGGCGGGCAACTACAGCTTCGCCGACTTCCTGCGCATCGGTTTGCCATTGACGCTGATCGTCATGGTCGTCAGCGTCATCATGGTGCCCTGGTTTTTCGCCCTTTAGCATCTACTCACTGGCATTTCTCTTTTTTCTGAAATGCCTTGAATTGTTCAATTCACTCCCTGTCCAATTTTTGGTTGCCGAAAGTTTGAACACATCGGCCCGGAAAGGTCCTGGCCATCTCTCTTTGACCATGCTGAAAGGAAGGTATCAGATGAACCCAAACCTTTTGGTTGCAAGTCTGCCGTTGCTGCTGGTTTCTCTATCCGTACTCGGCGCGCCAACAACTCTATCGCCCGCTGACCAGAGCGCGGCGTTCAAGGCCGCCGGCTACACGCTCAAGAACGGTAAATGGCACGGTTGCGACGATCCGACGCCGAGCTACACGCCCGGCGAAATCCAGGAGGTTCGCGATCTCAATGGCGACGGCCATCCGGAGGCGGTCATCTCAGAAGGCAGCGCCTATTGCTACGGCAGTACCGCAGCCGGCTACAGTGTCGTCAGCAAGCAGGCTAACGGCAGCTGGAAACTGATGACCAGCGGACCCGGCATCCCGACTTTCCTGAATACCAAAGGCGTTGGCAACTGGCCGGACATCGAAGTCGGCGGACCCGGCTTCTGTTTTCCGGTCGAACGCTGGAATGGCAGTCAATACGCATTGCAACGGCATCAGTACGAGGGAAAGCCCTGTCGCCGGAAATAGCCCCGCACTGCTTGACATCCTCGCCCACCTGAAGGAAGGCGATTCCTACGGCGCTAAACAAGAGCAAGCTCCTGCGTAGTCGCTTCTGCGGGTTCCTGCTTCGCTGGACGGTCCGACTGCGCCATTCCTCCACAGGCCAACACGGCATGTCCTGCCGCTAAGATATTGATCGCACCGACCAGATCGGCATTTTCCTCGAAACCGCATTCCACACAGGCAAAGCGGGCTTGGGTTTGGCGATTTTCTGCAGATACATGGCCGCAGCAAGGGCAGGTCCGGCTGGTGTTGCGCGGATTGACCGCCACCACCTGACCGCCTCGCCATGTCTGCTTGTACTCCAGTTGCCGCCGGAACTCGAACCAGCCTTGATCGAGAATCGACTGGTTGAGTCCCGACTTGGCTTTAACGTTCCGTCCCGGTGCTTCGGCGCTCCCCGCTGCGGACTTGCTCATGTAGCGCACCTGCAAGTCCTCGATACACACCATCGCGTGGTTTTGGCTGATCGTGGTCGTGGTCTTGTGCAGGTAGTCGCGGCGGATATTGCCGATCTTCTGGTGGAGCTTCGTGACTTTGGCTTTCGCCTTTTTCCAATTGTTGCTGAACTTGGTTTTGCGACTCATCGCCCGTTGATAACGGCCCAGCCGCGTTTGCTGCTTTTTGAAACTGTTGATCGGCTCGAAGACCGTGCCATCGGAGAGGGTGGCAAAGCGGGCAATGCCTACGTTGACGCCCACGATGGAGGCTGAGGGATGAACCGGCGCTGCTTCTTCCCGTTCGGTCTGAATCGACATGAACCATTTGCCGCCCGTGCTCGATACCGTGATGTTCCTGGCTGTGCCGAGCATGTTCCGGCTGTTGCGGTAGCGAATCCAGCCCAGCTTGGGCAGGAACACGCGGCTATTGCCGGCGTCGATCTTGAATTGCTTGGCATCGGGGTAGCGGAAGCTGTCGCCCATGCCCTTCTTCTTGAAGCGCGGGAAGTCGGCGCGTTTGGCGAAGAAGTTGGTATAGGCACGCTCCAAATCCTTGAGGGCCTGTTGCAGCGGGTGCACCGGGGCATCCGCAAGCCATGCCGTATCTTCGGCGTTGCGCCAGGTCGTGAGCGCTTTGCACAATCCCGCGTAGCCCAGTTTCTTCTCGCCCTGTTCGTACAGCGCTTTCTGCATTGCCAGCGCCTTGTTAAACACGAAGCGACATGACCCAGCGAAGCGGCGCATGTTACGCTGTTGTTCGCCGTTGGGCTTTAGCTCGTATTTGTAGGCTTGAAGCCGTTGCATAGCTCGTAATATAGTTTGGTCTATGACAGAAAACAATGATATTCGACACGGACGGCACTGTGTTTTTAAGATGCACGTCCACTTGGTCTTTGTGGCGAAATATCGCCGCAGGGTTTTCGATGGGGATGCCGTTCAGCGGCTTCGCACCATCTTCGCCAAGGTGTGCGCCGGTTTTGAGGCGCACCTGATCGAGATGGACGGCGAAGATGACCACGTGCACCTCCTGGTGGAGTACCCGCCGAAACTCGCGGTGTCGGCACTGGTGAATAGCTTGAAAGGCGTTTCCAGTCGGCTGCTGCGAAAGGAGCGGCCTGATATTCGAGACAGGTACTGGAAAGGGGTGCTGTGGTCGCCATCCTATTTCGCTTCATCGTGTGGCGGCGCTCCGATCAGCATCATTCGCCAGTACATCGAACAGCAACAGACACCGCATTAAGGGCAACGGCAAGGACGGCGATGCCGTCCGCGCTATCCTTCCCCGACTAAACTCGGCGGCTTCGCCTAAAGGTTGCTACGCAACCAAATCGCTTGGACGAGGCTTGTCGCACAACTGGTCAAGGGCAAGGTTCCGAAACCATCCTGATTTTTGCCTGATTGCCACGGTCGACCGTGGCAATCATATGAGCTGTCGATGCTGGAATCATCCGGCTTTTTTCCGCATCATCAACAACCTGTTGCGCTTCGAACTTGAAACCGCCTACATTGTCCATCCAATGACTATTGGTTTGACCAATTTACCAGTGGAGACAACATGCGCGAGCAAGGCAATTCCGGCGGTCATCCGGAAAACATCTATTTCTTCGCCACCTGCGTGGTCGACCAGTTCTTTCCCGGCGCCGGCATGGACGCGATCACCCTGCTCGAACGGCAGGGCATCCGCGTGCATTTCCCGGAAGAGCAAACCTGTTGCGGTCAACCAGCTTATACCAGCGGTTTTCCCGACCAGGCGCGCAAGGTGGCGGCACATCAACTGACGCTGTTCCCGAGTGACTGGCCGGTCGTCGTGCCTTCCGGCTCCTGCGCCGGCATGATGAAACACCATTACCCGACGCTGTTCGCGGCCGATCCGGCGCGCAAGGCACAGGCTGAAAAGCTGTCTTCCCGAGTCTATGAATTGACCGACTTTCTGGTCAATGTGCTCGACTTCAAACCCGAAGACCTTGGTGGTGACTGCACCGTCGTTCTCCACACCTCCTGTTCGGCGCGCCGCGAAATGGGCGTTCACCTGACCGGCCGCAAGCTGCTCGGCGACCTTCACAAGGTTACCGTCGCGCAGCAGGATCACGAATCGGAATGCTGCGGTTTTGGCGGCACGTTTTCGGTCAAGCAGCCGGAGATTTCCGGCGCCATGGTCGAAGACAAGGTCAAGGCGCTGAAGGCCACCGGCGCCGAGCGCGTCGTCAGCGCCGACTGCGGCTGCCTGATGAACATCCTTGGCCATGCCGCCTGGAAAGATGAACAGGCGGGTCTCGCGAAACCCAGCCTGCCTGGCGAGCATATCGCCAGTTTTCTGCTACGACGAACCAGCGAAGGGAGCGGAAAATGAGCGCCCGAGATCGTATCCTCGCCAAGCTCAATGCCGCCGCACCGGCTGAGAACCGCGGGGCACCTGATGTCGCCGGCTGGTTTGCCAGCCATCGGCTGGTTGAAACCAGCAGCGAAAAGGCCGCTCGCTTTCGTACGCTGATTGAACTCGCCCACGCCGAGGTTCATGCGGTCAGCTTAGCGAACTGGGGACAAAAGCTCGGGAAAGTCTTGAGCGACAAGGGATTGACCGAACTCCTCGTTTCCCCCGGCACCGAACACGGCCGGCATGCGATGGCCCAACTCTCGGAAAGCGGCATTGCCTGCAAGGTTTACGACCGGGCCATCGAAGCGTGGAAGGATGAAATGTTCCACCAGACACCGGCCAGCCTGACCACTGCCCGCGCCGCGATAGCGGAGACCGGCACGCTGATCCTCTGGCCGGATGCCGACGAGCCGCGCCTGATGTCGCTGGTACCGCCGGTGCATATCGTGCTGCTCGATGCCGGCAAGATCTACAACACCTTCTACGAAGCCATGCAGAGCGAAGGCTGGAAGGATGGCCTGCCGACCAACGCCCTGCTGATTTCCGGCCCGTCGAAGACGGCGGACATCCAGGTGACGCTGGCCTATGGCGCGCACGGTCCGAAGGAACTGGTGGTGCTGATGATGGGAGGCGAGGCATGAGCCAGCATGCGATGAATTTCATGCCCTCCGAGGGCTTCCGTGCCCGGGCCAAGGATGTGGTCGAGAACCCGTTCCTGCGCCAGAGTTTCCGGGGCGCGATGGATTTCCTGATCACCAAGCGCCTCAGCCAGTTTCCCGATCAGGAAGAGCTGGAAAGCCTGCGCACGCTGGGCGAACATATCCGCCAGTACAACCTCGGCAAACTGCCGGAACTGCTGGTACGTCTGGAGGAAAACCTGACCCGCAACGGCATCCGGGTGCATTGGGCCGAGACACCGGACGAAGCCAACGCCATCATCCTCGGCATCTGCCAGAAACACTCGGCAAAGCTGATGATCAAGGGCAAGTCCATGGTCAGCGAGGAAATCGAGCTCAACCATGCCGCCGAAGCAGCCGGCATCGGCGCGCTGGAATCGGACATGGGTGAGTACATCGTCCAGCTGGCCGGCGAAAAGCCCTCGCACATCATCATGCCGGCGATCCACAAGACCAAGGAAGAGATCGCCAAGCTCTTCCACGAGAAAGTGCCGGACGTCGACTACACCGACAACGTCGACGCGCTGATCCAGATCGGCCGCAAGGTGCTGCGCGAAAAATTCCTTGAGGCCGACATCGGCCTTTCCGGCGTCAATTTCGCCGTTGCCGAAACCGGCACCCTGTGCTTGGTCGAGAATGAAGGCAACGGCCGCATGTGCACCACGGCACCGCCGGTGCACATCGCGATCACCGGCATCGAAAAGATCGTCGAGAAGCTGGAACACGTGCCGCCACTACTCTCGCTGCTGACCCGCTCGGCGACCGGCCAGAACATCTCGACCTACTTCAACATGATCTCCAGCCCGCGCAAACCGGGCGAGAAGGATGGCCCCGGCGAAGTGCATCTGGTGCTGCTCGACAACGGCCGCAGCCAGGCTTATGCCGACGAACAGCTGCGCAAGACGCTGCAATGCATCCGCTGCGGCGCCTGCATGAACCACTGCCCGGTCTACACCCGCATCGGCGGCCACGCCTACGGCACCACCTACCCCGGCCCGATCGGCAAAATCATTTCGCCGCACATGCTGGGGCTGGAGGCGACCAAGACCATGGCCACCGCGTCGTCGCTGTGCGGAGCCTGCGGCGAGGTCTGCCCGGTGAAGATTCCGATTCCCGAATTGCTGATGCGCCTGCGGGAAGAGTCGTTTTCCGAACCGCACTCCAATCCGGCGCTACGCGGTCAGGGAGCGGGTTATAGCCGGCTGGTGACCACCGTTTGGCAGACGTGGGCGGCAATCTATCGCAACCCGACGCTCTACGGCGTCTATTCCTGGCTGGCCAGCCGCTTCAACTGGCTGACGCCGTCCCGGCAAGGCGCGTGGACTTCGGTCCGCATCCCGCTGAAACCGGCACCGAAACGGCTGCGCGACCTGTTGCGGGAAAGGGCTTGAGCGAATCGCTGCCCCGCCGATTCGTGGCTGGAAGCACCAACAAGCCGCTAGAATAGTGGAATTCCCTGTTACTTCCATCAGGAACAAGTCATGTCTCTGGATACGTCTGGCAGCAACAAGAACGAACCGCTCTGGACGGATATCCGTCTTCTTGGCCGCATCCTCGGCGATTCCGTGCGCGAGCAGGAAGGCGAAGAGGTCTTCGACATCGTCGAGCAGGTCCGCCAGACTGCCGTTCGCTTCGCACGGGAAGGCGACCCGGCGGCCCGCGCCGAGCTCGCCGCCCTGCTCGACCCGCTCCCGCGCGACACGACGCAGGCAGTCGTCCGCGCCTTCAGCTATTTCCTGCAACTGGCCAACATCGCCGAGGACGAGCACCATGTCCGGCGCCGCCGCGCCCACGATCTGGCCAACTCGCCGCCGCGCGAAGGCAGTCTCGTGCATGCCCTCGACCGTCTTGCCGACAGCAAGATCGGGGCCGATGCCGTGGCCGATTTTTTCGCCCACGCAGTCGTCGTCCCGGTCCTGACTGCCCACCCGACCGAAGTCCAGCGCCAGAGCCTGATCCGCAATCACCGCGACGTCGCTTCCCTGATCGAACAGCGTGATCGGCTGCAACTGACGCCGGAAGAGGATGCCGAAAACCATCTCCGCCTCGCCAACGCCATTCTGACTCTGTGGCAGTCGCGCATGCTGCGCCCGGTGCGATTGAAAGTGCTGGACGAAGTGAAGAACGGCATCAGCTACTTCAAGGAAACCTTCTTCACCGAACTGCCGCGTCTATACGTGCAGGTTGCACAGCAACTGCACAAGCGCTACCCACAGAAAATCTGGGCACTGCCGCCATTTTTCCGGATCGGCAGCTGGATCGGCGGCGACCGCGACGGCAACCCTTTCGTTACCGCCGAAATCCTGCGCGAAACACTGCGCCTGCAATCGGCTGCCGCACTCAGCCACTATCTCGACGAAATCCACGAACTGGGCGGCGAACTGCCGCTTTCCAACCTGCTGATCGATACCACACCGGAGCTGAACGACCTCGCCGAAAGCTCCACCGACCATTCGCCGCAACGTGCCGACGAGCCCTACCGCCGGGCCTTGTCCGGAATTTACGCACGGGTCGCCGCCACCGCCCGGACGCTCGACCACTTCGAACCGCTGCGCCACGAAATCGGCCAGGCCAGCCCGTATGACAATCCGGATGCCCTGCGCGCCGACCTCAAGGTGCTGTCGACCTCGCTCAAGCAGAATGGCAGCGCCGCGCTGGCCGATGGCCGTCTCCGTCGCCTGCTGCGCGCGGTGCAGGTTTTCGGCTTCCACCTGGCGCCGGTCGACCTGCGCCAGAATTCCGAAGTGCATGCGCGCAGCGTCGCCGAACTTCTGGCTGGTGCCGGTCGCTGCCCTGATTACGAGGCACTTTCCGAGGTTGACCGCATCAAGTTGCTGATCGAGGAAATCGCCACGCCACGCCCGCTCTACTCGCCCTACCTCGGCTACTCCGAAGAAACACAGGGCGAACTGGATATCTTCTTCGCCGCCCGAGAGCTGCGCCAGCGCTATGGTCAGGCAGCGCTGCCCAACTGCATCATCTCGAAAACCGACGGCGTGTCCGACCTGCTCGAACTGGCACTGCTGCTCAAGGAAGCCGGCCTGCTGCGTCCGGGGAAGACGCCGCAACTCGATGTCAACATCATCCCGCTTTTCGAGACGATCGAGGATTTGCAGAAGAGCGCTGCGACGATGGATGCCATCTTCAAGCTGCCCGCCTACCGCCAGCTGATCGCCGGGCGTGGCAACGAACAGGAGGTCATGCTCGGCTATTCGGACAGCAACAAGGATGGCGGCTTCCTGACATCCGGCTGGGAGCTCTACAAGGCGGAAATCGAACTGACCCGCATTTTTGCCCGACATGGCGTACACCTGCGCCTGTTCCATGGGCGCGGCGGTTCGGTCGGTCGCGGCGGCGGCCCCGCCTACCACGCCATCCTGGCCCAGCCGGCCGGCGCCGTTTCAGGCCAGATCCGGATGACCGAACAAGGCGAAGTGATTTCGACCAAGTACGGCAACCCCGGCACCGGCCGCCGCAATCTCGAGGTACTGCTTGCCGCGACGCTGGAAGCCAGCCTGACCGACCATGAAAACCGCGTCGAACCGGCCGAGCAGTTCCATGCCGTAATGGATGATCTGTCACAGCGCGCATTCACGGCCTATCGCGGCCTGGTCTACGAAACCCCCGGCTTTACCACCTATTTCCGCGAATCGACCGTCGTCTCGGAAATCGCGACGCTCAATATCGGCAGCCGGCCGGCTTCGCGCAAGCCATCCGACCGCATCGAAGACCTGCGCGCCATCCCTTGGGTATTTTCGTGGGCGCAGTGCCGCCTGATGCTGCCCGGCTGGTATGGCTTCGGTTCCGCGGTCGACGGCTACCTGCAGGCCAATCCGGATGGACTGGAAACCTTGCGGCGCATGGTTCACGCCTGGCCTTTCTTCAAGAGCCTGCTGTCCAACATGGACATGGTTCTGGCCAAGACCGACCTCGCCATCGCCTCGCGCTATGCCGAACTGGTGACCGATAGCGAACTGCGCGACAGCATTTTCCGGCGCATCAAGGCCGAGTGGGAACTGACCTGCCGCCATCTTTTTGCCATTCGCGAACAAGATGATTTCCTGGCCGACAATCCGCTGCTAAAGCACTCGCTGCAATTGCGCCTGCCCTATATGGACCCGCTCAACCACCTGCAGGTCGAATTGCTCAAGCGCCACCGGGCGGGCGAAACCGATGAACGCGTCGCCCGCAGCATTCATATCGCGATCAACGGAATCGCTTCGGGTTTGCGCAACAGCGGATAAGCGTTGCGCCAGTGCAGACGCTTCGGGCTCAGGGTGCCAGTTTGCGGCGTAGCGCCTCGAACAGGCATACCGCCGCCGCCGCAGCCACGTTCAGCGACTCGACCGTGCCGGGCATCGGAATTCTTACCCTGAGCCTGGCGGCATCCGTCAGGAGCCGGCTCACGCCCTGCCCTTCGGCACCGAAAATCCAGGCCAGCGGGCCGTCCCAGCGCGCCTCCCAGAGCGGAATCGCATCATGCAGCGCGGTGACCACGGTGGTTCCGCGAAAATCGGCCATGAAGGCGCCCAGGTCGGCATCCTCATGAATGGCCAGCGCGAAGTGAGCACCCTGCCCGGCGCGCAGCACCTTGGGCGACCACGCCGCGGCACAACCCGGACCCAGCAAGGCCTGCCCGACACCCGCGGCCGCCGCGGTCCGCAGGATCGTGCCGACATTGCCGGGATCCTGCACGGCGTCGAGCAAAATGGCATCCTTTTCGCGGTCGACCGCAATGGTCGCTACGGGAATCCCGACGACCGCCAGCAGACCGCTCGGGGTATCGACCAGCCCGAGGTCGCGCAACAGGCTGTCCGCCAGAACCGTAGGCGCGCGCCCGGACAGGAAATCGGCGATTTCACCACCGGCCAGCGCCGACGCTCCGACGACCAGTGTTTCGACCGGGCCATGTGCAGCTTCATAAGCCGCGACCAGATGCACGCCATCAAGCAGCGTTCGCCCGCGCTTGCGCCGCTCGCGGCCTGATTCGGCAAGGCGCTTGAGCTGCTTGTAGAACGGATTGGCGCGCGACTCGATCAGTTTCATGGCCGTACAAGCTGGCGGGCCACCGGGCCAAAGCTGCGACGGTGTACCGGCGAAACGCCATGCGCTTCAAGTGCCGAGCAATGCGCTGCCGTCGGGTAGCCCATGTGACTGGCAAAGCCGTATTGCGGATAGCGGGCGTGCAGGACCAGCATCCCGGCATCGCGGACGGTCTTGGCCAGGATCGATGCGGCGGCGATCGAGGCGATCTTGCCATCGCCCTTGATGACTGCCTCGACGGGCATTTCCAGTTTTGGGCAGCGGTTGCCATCGACCAGCGCACTGGTCGGCCGCACCGCCAGGCCTGCCACGGCACGCTGCATCGCCAGCAGCGTCGCCTGCAGGATGTTGAGCTGGTCGATTTCTTCGACCGTCGCCTCGGCCACTGCCCAAGCCACTGCCCGTTCGCGGATCAGGACGGCCAGCGTGTCGCGCTTCTTCTCGCTCAATTTCTTGGAATCGTTCAGTCCAGTGATCGGCCGCGCCGGATCGAGGATAACTGCAGCCGCGACGACCGGACCGGCCAATGGTCCACGCCCGGCTTCGTCGATGCCGCAGACCAGACCGGGCGGAATGATCAGCTCAGGCATTCGACGACCGCAGCTGCGGCCTTCTCGGCATTGTTCTGGCGCAGTTGCAGGTGAATGTCGGTAAACGCTTCGGCGACCGCCTCGGCGTTCTCCTTGTCCTCGTAAAGCTTGACCAGTGCATCGGCAAGGTTTTCCGGCGTCGCCTCGTCTTGCAGGATTTCCGGAACCACGAAGCGCCCGGCCAGAATGTTGGGCAAGCCGACATAGGGCAGGCGGACGAGGCGCCTGGCGATCCAGTAGGACGAGCGCGCCGCCTTGTAGGTGATCACCATCGGCCGCTTGATCAGCGCCGCCTCCAGCGTTGCCGTCCCGCTCGCCACCAGCGACACGTCGGCAGCACCCAGGGCATCCTGGGCGTGACCGAACAGCAGACGGAACGGGACTTCGACGGCTTGCTGTCGGTGGATCGCCGATTCGAACTGCAGGCGGGTCTCGCGGGTGGTCAGCGGCACGACGAACTGAGCATCGGGCAGGAAGCGCTCGCGGATGCGCTTGGCCGTCAGCACGAAGGTGTCGGCCATTTTTTCCAGTTCGCCCTTGCGGCTGCCCGGCAGCAGTGCAAATACCGGCAGGTCACGCGGGATGGAGAGTTTCTCGCGAACCGCAAGTTTGCTGGTTTCCAGTGGAATGATGTCGGCCAGCGGATGCCCGACAAAAGTCACCGGAATATTTTCCTTTTCGTAAAGCGGCGGCTCCATCGGAAAAAGTGCAAGAACCCGGTTGACCGCGCGCCCGATTTTCTTGATTCGCCCGGCGCGCCAGGCCCAGATCGACGGACTGACATAGTGAATCGTCTTTATCCCCGCCGCCTTGAGCTCGATTTCGAGACCGAGATTGAAGTCCGGCGCGTTGACGCCAATGAAGATGTCAGGCCGCAGTTCGAGCAGACGCTTCTTCAGCTGGCGCCTGATACCGGCGATCTCGCGGTAATTTTTCAGCGCGTCGATGTAGCCCATGACCGACAGCTTGTCGATCGGCCACCAGGCGTCGAAGCCCTGGGCCTGCATCTTGGGCCCGCCGATGCCATAAAAAATGGCGTCCGGCAGCTTCTTCTTCAGCGCACCGATCAGGAGGCCGGCCAGAAGATCCCCGGAGGCCTCTCCCGCCACCATGGCAATCCGCACCACAGTGCCCATCAGCGAATAATGCCGCGCTTCGAGGATTCGAGAAAATTGACCATGGGCTGGACATCCGGCACCGTCTTGGCGTGCTCCGCAAGCTTGGTCTTGGCTTCTTCGAATAGCAACCCGGACTTGTACAGTGTGCGATAGGCGCGCTTAAGCTCGGTAATCACCTCGCTGGAAAAGCCTCGCCGTTTGAGGCCTTCGACGTGGATGCCATAGGGCTGCGCTGTATTGCCGGCCACCATCAGATAAGGCGGCACATCCTGAAGGACGAGGGACGATGCCGCGGTAATCACGTGCGCACCGATCCGGCAGAATTGATGGATGCCGGTAAAACCACCGAAAATGACAAAATCATCGACTGTGACATGCCCGGCCAGCGAGGCGCCGTTGGCAAAGATAGTCTTGTTGCCGACATGGCAGTCATGCGCGATGTGCACATAGGCCATGAGCCAATTGTCGTCACCGATACTGGTCAGACCGCCGCCCTGGACGGTCCCCAAATTGAAGGTACAGAACTCGCGAATGGTGTTGCGTTCACCGATTTCCAGCCGTGTCGGTTCACCGGCGTATTTTTTGTCCTGCGGAATCTCACCCAGCGAACAGAACTGGAAAACACGATTGTCGCGGCCAATACGGGTGTGTCCCTTGATCACTACATGTGGGCCGATCTCGGTGTTATCGCCGATCTCGACATCCGAACCGATGATCGAATAAGGGCCGATCGCGACGTTGGCGCCGATTCTGGCGCCGGGATCGACAATTGCGGTCGGGTGAATCATGTCAGATGTCCCGCTTGGCCGACATCAAACGTGCCTCGGCCACCAGTTGTCCATCGACGCGGGCTTCGGCCTTGAATTTCCAGACACCGCGCATGTGGCGCTCGAGTTCGACATGCAGGTGCAGCTGGTCACCCGGCACGACCGGTTTCTTGAAACGCGCCTCATCGATACCGGCAAAAAAGAAGAGACTGTTCGGGGTCGGCTTCTCGCCGGCCGTCTTGAAAGCAAGGATCCCCGCTGCCTGAGCCAGGGCTTCCATGATCAATACCCCGGGCATCACCGGATAGCCCGGGAAATGGCCGACAAAATGCGGCTCATTGATGCTGACGTTTTTGTAGGCATGAATGAACTTGCCGGGCTCGACTTCGACGACACGGTCGACCAAGAGGAATGGATAGCGCTGCGGGAGGTGCTCAAGAACTTCCATAATATCCATTTAATCAACTCCCTGAATCTAATTGTTTAAGTTTTTTCTCAAGCTCTGAAATTCGGTCTGCCAAGCGTGAAAGGCGCCGGATATGCGATGCATTGTGCAACCATTGATCGTGGGTATCGAGCGGGAATACGCTGGTATAGCGCCCCGGCTGGGTAATGTTCTTCATGACCAGCGAGCCGCCGGAAAGCACGGTACCGGGCGCCACCGTCACATGGCCGGCAACCATGCCGCCGCCGCCGACGATGCACTGCTCACCCAGCGTCACGCTACCGGCCAGCCCGGCGCATCCCGCCAGCACGCTGTTGGCACCAACGATGCAGTTGTGGGCGATCTGCACCAGGTTATCGATCTTGCAACCGTCACCGATCACGGTGTCATCAAGAGCGCCACGGTTGACCGTCGTATTGGCGCCAATTTCGACGTCGTCGCCGATGCTGACGCCACCGATCTGGGGAATTTTGATCCAGTCTTTCCCATCCGGCGCAAATCCGAAGCCATCGGCGCCGATCACTACCCCAGAATGGAATATCGCACGCTTGCCCACCCGACAGCCATGGTAAATCGTGACCTGCGGATAGAGGATGCTACCGGCGCCGATACTTACATCGTCGCCGATGCTGCAACCGGCATGAATGACGACCCCATCACCCAGAATGACCCGCTGTCCGATGCTGACATGCGGCCCGACGGCTGAATCCGCAGGCAACGGCGATGCGACGACCGCCGAGGGATGCACGCCGCTGAACCCGGCAGAGGCCGGATTGAGCAATGCCGCGACACGGGCGTAATAGGCATAGGGATTTTCGGTGACGATGCGGGGCCCGCTGAACGCGTCTGCAGCGTCGGGCGCCAGAATGATGGCAGCGGCCAGTGTGGAATGCAGTTGCGACTTGTATTTACGATTGGCGAGGAAAGCGATATCCCCGCTGCCCGCCGATGCCAAGGTGGCAATGCGCTGGATCGGCGTTTGTCCGTCACCAAGCATATCGCCGCCCAGGCGGGCGGCGATATCGGAAAGGGTAAACCGTACCTCACAGGCTTGCGCCATTACTTGCCTTCGGAGAGCGCCTTGATCACGCGATCGGTAATATCGATCTTTGGACTGACGACGACGGCATCCTGCAGGATGAGATCGTACTTTTCGGACTCGGCGATCTGCTTGATCGCCTTGTTGGCCTTTTCGATCACGGCGGCATTTTCTTCGTTCTGACGCAGGTTCAGGTCTTCGCGGAACTCGCGCTGGCGCCGCTGAAATTCGCGGGAAAGCTCGGCAAATTCCTTTTCCTTGGCACGGCGTTCGGTTTCAGCCATCGTTACCGAATTTTTCTCCAGACTGGCCTGCAGGGCCTGGATTTGCTTGGCCATGGCCTGCAGTTCCTGATCACGCTTGGAGAACTCGCTCTCGAGTTTCTTGCCGGCTTTCTGCGCCGCCGGAGCATCGCGGAAGATACGTTGGGTATTGACGTAGCCAACCTTCAGTTCGGCCGCAGCCTCACCGGCAACGAGCAGCAAGGCGGACATCAAAGATGCGAGAACATAGGACTTTTTCAACATGTCACTCCTGAATTAAAAGTTTGTACCAAGCTGAAACTGGAACGATTCAGTCTTGTCGCCATCCTGCTTGTTGATGGGATACGCATAACTGAACTTGAGCGGTCCGACCGGCGAAATCCAGGCGAACGACAAACCGGTAGAATAGCGCAGACTATCATCGATGCCAGGCACACCCGTCGAGGTTCCACCGCTGGCCCAGACTTGGCCGACGTCTACAAACCACCCGAGGCGGATACTCTTTTCCATGCCGGGAACACCCCACAGCAGCTCTGACTGTCCGATGACGCGCTCGTTGCCACCCAAAGTGTTGCCATAGATGTCTTGCGGGCCCAGGCTACCCGCCTTGAAACCACGAACCGTATTCACGCCGCCGGCATAGAAGTTCTTGTAGAACGGCAGACTGGTGGTATCTCCGTAACTGTTGCCATAGCCGACCTCACCGTTCAGCATCCAGGTAAACGTCCTGGAAAGGGCAAAGTAACGCTGCAACTGATAAGAGGCCTTGTAGAAAGTCAGGTCTCCGCCCGGAACAGCTACTTCAAAAGAAGCCTTCTGGTACCAACCCGTGGTCGGGAACAGGTAACTGTCCTTGCCATCGCTGATCCAGTTCGCAGTGAGCGGAATGGTCAGGTTGGTTGCCGATGGCTCCGACGAATTCGGGTCACCGCCCGTGTCCTCGACAAACTGGATCGTCTGCGGCGACGAACTCCCCCTGAATGCCGTAATCTCTGTCTGGTCTACACCCAGGCCAAAACTCAAGGACTGCTTTTCACCGATCGGGAAGCCAAAACGGACCGCTCCGCCATTCGATGAAGACTTGTAGGGTGTCACGGTGGTCGTCGAAGACGAGGTCGTGTTGACGTTCCGGTGATAGAGGTCAAAACCCTGGCTGATGCCATCGACCGTGAAATACGGATTGGTGTAGGAGAACGAATAGAGCTGGTTGATCTTGCCAGAATTGACGGCGATCGCCACGTTGTTGCCGCTGCCCAGGAAATTGTTCTGGGCGATCGACCCCGAAAACACGACACCTTCGGTACTCGACAGGCCAACCCCGACCATCAGGTTGCCGGTCGGCTTCTCGACGACACTGAGATTGACATCCAGTTGGTCGCTCGTTCCCTGAACCGCCGGCGTCTCCACCGCCACCTCGGAGAAATAACCCAGGCGATCGAGGCGCGTCTTGGAGGCGGTAATGCGCTCTCCATCGTACCAGCCACCCTCCATCTGGCGCAGCTCGCGACGGATCACTTCGTCGCGTGTCCGGGTATTGCCGGAAATGTTGATACGCCGGACATAAACCCGTTTGCCTGGATCAACGAAGATGGTAAAGGCAACCTGACGCTTTTCCTTGTCGACTTCCGGCGCTGCGTTGACGTTGGCGAAGGCATAGCCTTCCTTGCCCAGGCGCTCGCTGATGGCCTTGTTCGATTCATTGAGCTTCTCGCGCGAAAAAACATCGCCCGGTTTTACGAGGACGAGCTTTCGCAGTTCCTCTTCACTGATCGTGAAATCACCTGCGAGTTTGACCGACGATACCTGATAGCGCTCACCTTCACTGATATTGATGGTGATGAAAATATCCTGCTTGTCCGGCGAAATCGAAACCTGTGTCGAGTCGACGGCAAACTCAAGATAACCGCGGTCCATGTAGAAGGACTTCAGCTTCTCCAGGTCGGCCGAGAGCTTTTGCCGGGAATACTGGTCGTTTTTGGTGTACCAGGTGATCCAGCCCGGCGTAGTCAGCTGGAAAAGCCCCTGTAATTCCTTTTCCGTGAAATCCTTGGCGCCGATGATGTTGATCTGGCGAATCTTGGCGACCGCACCCTCTTCGATGTTGAAATTGATGCCGACCCGATTGCGCTCAAGCGGCGTCACCGTTGTCGTGATTTCGACACCGTACTTGCCCTTGGTCAGATACTGGCGCTTGAGTTCCTGTTCGGCCTTGTCGAGCAGCGCACGGTCGAAGATGCGGCCATCGGCAATGCCTATGTCCTTGAGTGCCTTGATGATCGCGTCCTTTTCGAACTCTTTCATCCCGACGAAGTCGATCTGGGCAATGGCAGGCCGCTCCTGGACGATGACGACCATGACGCCACCATCGACCTCGATCCGCACATCCTTGAAAAATCCAGTGGCGAAGAGGGACTTGATCGACTGTGCGGCCTTTTCATCGGTCAGCGTTTCGCCAACTTTGACTGGAAGGTAGCCGAACACCGTACCTGCCTCGGTACGCTGAATGCCTTCGACACGGATATCCTTGACGGTAAAGGGCTCAAAGGCGAGCGCGGGAAGCGCAAAGAGTCCGGCGATCAGAGCGGAGAGAAGGGATTTCTTCATTTTTCAGCCGGAAAACAGGCGGTTCAAGTCATTAAAAAAGGCGAAAGCCATCAGCACGAAAAGAATGGAAAGCCCGAATTGCTGGGAAATTTCCATCGCCCGCTCGGAGAGGGGCCGACGCCTGACGACTTCAATCATATGATACATCAAATGCCCACCGTCCAGAACCGGGATCGGGAGCAGATTCAGTACGCCAAGGCTGATGCTGACCAGTGCCATGAATTTCAGATAATAATCGATGCCGAGCCGCGCCGACTGGCCGGCATAGTCTGCAATCGTCACCGGCCCCGACAGGTTTCGCCAGGAAACCTCGCCAGTCAGCATCTTGCCGAGCATGACCAGGCTGAATACCGACTTGTCCCAGGTTTCAACTACCGCTTTGGCGCCAGCCTCGAAAAAGCCGTAGCGCACGAAGATTTTTATTTCGCGCCTGGCATCCTGGCTCTCGGCAACGGCCACGCCGATCCTGCCGATCGTCTTTCCGCGCTCGGAAACCGCCTCCGGAACGACGTTGACCGCAACAATCTGACCATCACGCAGCAATTCGACACGCAACGAACGTCCGGCGGCGTCGCGGACCTTCAGCACGAAGGTGTGCCAGTTCCCAACGGCCGCCCCGTCGATCGCGACGATCTCGTCGCCCTGGCGGATGCCGGCAGCTTCGCCGGGGCTTGCCGGCATGACCTTGCCGACCAGCGGCGGGATATCCGGCCGGAAGAAACGGATACCCAGACGCTCCAGAGCATCCCCTTCCCAGCCCTGCTCACCGGCTGCCGCCAGCGGCAGCCGGCGCAGCGCAACTTCATGCTGCTCGTTGATCAGTTCAAGGTCGGTGCTTTCCTGGCCAACCGCCTTGTGCAGCAACGCCCAGCGCAAGTCATTCCAGGTGGCGACCGGCTCGCCGTCGATCGCCCTGACCTGTTCGCCGTTGACAATGCCGGCGATGGCGGCGGGCGACTCGACCGGCGGCGTGCCGAGAATCGGCCGCAACTCGTCGCTGCCCAGCATGAAAACAGCCCAGTACAGAAAAATTGCCAGAACGAAATTGGCAACCGGTCCGGCGACGACGATCAGGCTACGTTTGCCCACCGATTGACGGTTGAAGGCACGATCACGCTCTTCTGGCGCCACCTCGGCTTCACGCTCGTCGAGCATCTTGACGTAACCGCCAAGCGGAAAGATGCTGATCGCCCATTCGGTTCCATCCTTGCCGAGACGACGTTGCCAAAGCGTGCGCCCGAACCCGACCGAAAATCGCAGCACACGAACCCCGCAATAACGTGCCGCCAGATAGTGCCCGAACTCATGGACGACAATGAGGACACCCAGTACGACGAGAAAGGCAGCGAGATAGAGCGGAAACTGACTCACGCGGCAACGACTTCGCTGATCAGGTCGGTGGCGATTCGCCGCGCATCGGCGTCGGCCGCCAGCACGTCGCCAAGGCTACCCTCGGGACCCGCCGGCAGCGCCGCCAGCGTGGCTTCGATCAGGCGCGGAATGCCAAGGAAGGGCAGGCGCCGGCCGAGGAAAGCGGCGACTGCGATCTCATTGGCTGCATTCAGGATGGCAGGAGCCGTCCCGCCGGCGCGTAACGCCGCATAGGCAAGTTGCAGACAGGGAAAACGTTCGAAATCCGGTGCCTCGAAATCGAGGCGGGCGATCTGGAACAGATCGAGTGACGGCACGCCGGCGTCGATACGTTCCGGATAGGCCAGCGCGTAGGCGATCGGCGTCCGCATGTCGGGATTGCCAAGCTGGGCGAGGACCGAACCATCCGCGTACTCGACCAGCGAATGGATGACGCTCTGCGGGTGAACGACGACCTGGATCTGCTCGGGCGTACAGGCGAACAGCCAGTGCGCCTCGATCACCTCGAGTCCTTTGTTCATCATTGAAGCCGAGTTGACCGAAATCTTCGGCCCCATTACCCAGTTCGGATGGGCACACGCGGCCTCCGGCGTCACCTCGGCGAGCGCGGCGCGCGGCGTGGTGCGGAATGGACCACCCGACGCGGTCAGTAGAATCCGACGTACGCCACATTCTGATAAACCACGCGAGAAATCACTTGGAAGTGATTGAAATATTGCATTATGTTCACTGTTCAACTGGAAGCAGCACGGCACCATGTTCGTGCACCGCGTGCATGAACAACTCACCGGCCATGACCAGCACTTCCTTGTTGGCCAGCAAAATTTTCTTGCCGGCCTTTGCTGCGGCCAGCGTCGGTTCCAGACCCGCCGCACCAACGATGGCCGCCATCACGGAATCGACCTCCGGGTGTGCCGCCATCTCTACCAGAGCCGGCATGCCGTGCCGCACCATCGTGGGCAACCCGGCATTGCTGCAGCGCGTTCCGAGTTCTTCGGCCAGAGCCAGATCACGCACGACCGCAAATACCGGCTTGAATTCACGAACTTGCTCGAACAACTTGTCGATCTGGGTATGCGCACACAGCGCGAACACTTCGTAGCGATCCGGGTGGCGACGAATGACGTCGAGCGTACTGACCCCGATCGAACCGGTGGCGCCGAGAATCGTGATTTTCTCGCGCTGCATCAACCCTGCCCTCGCAACACAAGTAACCAGAGCAGTGCAACAACGGGAAGCGTCGAGGTCAGGCTGTCGATGCGATCGAGAACGCCTCCGTGACCTGGCAGCACATTGCTGCTGTCCTTGATGCCTGCCTGCCGTTTTAGCATTGATTCGTAAAGATCGCCGATGATGCTGATCGCAGTCACCGCCAGCAAGGCGAGAATCCACGAGGGTAGAGCGACCGGCGTAAACGAGAAGCCCAGACGCAGCGCAATTCCATACAGGACCACACCGACGCAAGCCCCGATCGCTCCTTCCCAGGTCTTGCCCGGGCTGATCGACGGCGCCAGTTTGTGCTTGCCAAAGGTCTTTCCGGAAAAATAGGCGGCCACGTCGGCCATCCAGACAATCGCCAGTATCGCCAGCAAGGCACCCGGCCCGGCAAGCCGCAACTGGACCAGGGCCAGCCACGTCGGAAAAAGGACCACCAGGCCGGTAATCAGTCCCGGCAGGCCATGCGGAAGCCGCCATTGCGATCTCAGCCAGAGCGGCACCAAAACACACCAGAAGCTTGCGGCAATGCCATAGGTCGCGACCACCCAGGGCGCCGCAAACGCGGCCGACGTACCGGCACCGATTGCGCCCGGAGATGACAATGCAACCGCGGCGCATAGTGCAGCCATGCCGATTCCAAGGACGAGGCGGCGGCCCGCTGCAAACCCGAGCAAACCACCCCACTCCCAGGCACCTACGCCAATGAACGCAGCCACGAGCAGCGCCCAATGGAACTGGGGAAGAAAAAACAAGCTGGGCAGGACCAGGGCCAGCAGAATCAGCGCGGTGATGACGCGTGTCTTAAGCACCGGCAGCACCGGCCAACTGCTCACTGGTCCGACCGAAGCGCCGCTCACGACTCTGATACGAAGCAATCGCCAAATCGAACTCGGCACGATCAAACTCCGGCCACAGGGTCCCGGTAAAATACAGCTCTGTGTAGGCAAGCTGCCACAGGAGAAAATTGCTGATGCGCTCTTCACCGCCGGTACGGATGAAGAGATCGGGCTCAGGGGCGAAATGCATGGACAGAAACGGTTCGAGATCCGCCTCGACCCACCCGGAGCGTTTTTCCGGCTGCGACCCCAGCATGGCATTGACCGCCTGCATGATGTCCCAGCGGCCGCCGTAGTTGGCGGCGATGGAGAGTTGCAGGCGGGAATTTGGGGCGGTTCGTTCCTCGGCCGAACGGATCAGTACCTGCAGGCGATTGTCGAAGCGCGACAGGTCTCCGATGACGCGCAAGCGGACGCCATTGCGATCGAGTTTGTCGACCTCCTGTTCGAGGGCCTTGACGAATAACTGCATCAAGAGGCTGACCTCTTCCTGCGGGCGTCGCCAGTTTTCCGAGCTGAAGGCAAACAGCGTCAGGTACTCGACCCCAAGTTCGAGGCAGGAGCGCACGGTTTCGCGCACCATTTCGACACCTCTGGCATGCCCGGAGAAACGGGGCATGAAGCGCTTCCTGGCCCAGCGGCCATTGCCGTCAAGAATGATGGCGACGTGCCGAGGCACGACGACCGCCGTCGGAATCTGTCTCGTCGAACTGGTGAAGAGCGCCATGCAGGCTGCGATCAGTCCGAAACCGGGCTCAAACCTGCATCAGCTCGGCCTCTTTATGGGCGAGCATCTTGTCTACTTCGGCGACATAGCGATCGGTGAGTTTCTGGATATCGTCTTGCGCCTTGCGCTCGTCGTCCTCTGGAATCTCGTGTTTCTTCAACGCATCCTTGAGATGGGTATTGGCATCGCGACGCAGGTTGCGGATCGCCACCTTGGCAGTTTCACCCTCGTTCTTGACGACCTTGATCATTTCCTTGCGCCGCTCTTCGGTCAGCGCCGGCATCGGGACGCGGATCAATTCGCCTTGTGAGGCAGGATTGAGGCCGAGATCGGAGTCGCGAATGGCCTTCTCGATCTTCTGAGCCATGTTCTTTTCCCACGCCTGGACCCCGATCGTCCGTGCATCGACCAGCGTGATGTTCGCGACCTGATTGACCGGCACCATCGAGCCATAGTAATCGACCTGGACATGATCCAGCAGGCCGATATGAGCGCGGCCCGTACGGATTTTCAGAAGGTCGTTCTTGAGCACCTCCAGCGACTTCTGCATCTTGCTCTCGGCCGTTTTCTTGAGTTCCGGGATCATTGTTTTCTCCTCAGCAGTAGACCAACGTCCCCTCGCTCTCCCCGCAGACCACGCGCTTCAGCGCGCCGGCCTTGAAGATCGAGAACACGTTGATCGGCAGTTTTTGGTCGCGACAAAGGGCAAAGGCCGTTGCATCCATGACGGCCAGATTCCTCGAGATCGCGTCGTTGAAGCTGATCTTGTCGAAACGGGTCGCCGCCGGGTCCTTCTTTGGATCGGCAGAATAGATGCCATCGACCTTGGTCGCCTTGAGCACGATTTCCGCGCCGATTTCCGACCCGCGCAAGGCGGCTGCGGTATCGGTCGTGAAAAACGGGTTGCCGGTTCCGGCCCCGAAGATGACGATCTTGCCTTCTTCCAGATAGCGGATGGCCTTGCCGCGGATGTAGGGCTCGACCACCTGCTCGACATTCAGCGCCGACTGCACGCGGGCATTCAGGCCTGCCTGGCGGAAGGCGTCGGACAGTGCCATGGCATTCATTACCGTGGCCAGCATGCCCATGTAATCCGCGGTCGCCCGATCCATGCCGGTGGCCGTACCGGCCATGCCGCGAAAAATGTTGCCACCACCGATGACCACGCCAATTTCCACGCCTAGGTCGGCAACCGCCTTGATCTCCCCGACAATTTCCGCGATGGTCTGCGGATTGATGCCGTAGGCGTCGTTGCCCATCAGGGCCTCGCCAGAGAGTTTCAGGAGGATGCGTTTGTACCGGGGCGTGGTCATGGCGTTTCCTTGCAAATTACTTCTTGGCGGCAGCGGCGGCAGCCTGGGCAGCGACTTCAGCGGCGAAGTCGTCGACGCGCTTCTCGATGCCCTCACCCACCACGAACAGCGTAAAGCCGGCCACCGAGGCACCCTTGGCCTTCAACAGTTGCTCGATCGTCTGCTTGCCATCCGCGGCCTTGACGAATACCTGGCCGAGCAGCGTGACGTCCTTGAGGTATTTCTGGACGGTGCCTTCGGCGATCTTCTCCAGCATCGCTTCCGGCTTGCCGGCCTCACGCGCCTTTTCGATGGCGATGCGGCGCTCGGTATCCAGAAGTTCCGGAGAAACGCCTGAAGCATCGAGCGACTTCGGCTTGGACGCGGCGATATGCATCGCCAGATCCTTGGCCAGTTGCTCGTCGCCACCAACGACATCGATCACGACGCCGATCTTGGAGCCGCCATGGACATAGGAAGTCAGCTTGCCCTTGGCTTCGATGCGTACGAAGCGGCGGATCGCCATGTTCTCGCCAATCTTGCCGACCAGCGCCGAGCGGGTCGACTCGACGGTACCCTCGCCCATCGGAAGCGCCGACAGCGCAGCGACGTCGGCCGGATTTTTGGTCGCGACCAGTTCGGCACACCCCTTGGCCAGAGCGATAAACTCGTCGTTCTTGGCGACGAAGTCGGTTTCACTGTTCACTTCAATCATCGAGCCGAGCTTGCCGTCAGCTGCGATATACAGGCCAACCACGCCTTCCGCTGCGATGCGGGAAGCCGCCTTGCTCGCCTTGTTGCCCAACTTGACACGAAGGATTTCTTCGGCCTTGCCCATGTCGCCATCGGCCTCGGTCAATGCCTTCTTGCATTCCATCATCGGCGCGTCGGTCTTGCCGCGCAGTTCTGCGACCATGCCTGCGGTAATTGCCGCCATATTATGTTCTCCTGAGCTTCTTAAAACCGGCGGGGCATCTGGCCCCGCCCTTGCAACCTTATTCTGCAGCTTCCTGCACTTCGACGAACTCGTCGTCTCCGCCTGCATCAACGATTTCCTGGACGACCTGGCTGCGGCCCTCGAGGATGGCATCGGCAACGCCGCGTGCATACAACTGGATGGCGCGGGACGAGTCATCGTTGCCGGGAATGACGAAATTGACACCATCCGGCGAATGGTTGGTATCGACGACACCGATGATCGGGATACCGAGCTTGCCGGCTTCGGTGATGGAAATCTTGTGGTAGCCGACGTCGATGACAAAAATTGCATCCGGCACACTGGCCATATCCTTGATGCCGCCGATCGATTTCTGCAGTTTTTCCATTTCGCGGCGGAAGGTCAGCGCTTCCTTCTTCGGCATCTTTTCCAGATCACCGGCTTCGACCGCCAGTTCCATCTCCTTGAGGCGCTTGATCGAGGTCTTGACCGTCTTGAAATTGGTCAGCATCCCGCCCAGCCAACGCTGGTCAACATAAGGCGCACCGGCACGCTGGGCTTCCTGAGCAATGATTTCGCGGGCCTGACGCTTGGTACTAACGAACAGGATGGTCCCGCGCTTGGCCGCCAGTTTCTTTACGAAAGACATAGCTTCGTTGTACTTGGCCAGGGTCTGTTCGAGGTTGACGATATGAATCTTGTTGCGGGCGCCGAAGATGTACGGTGCCATCTTGGGGGACCAGAAACGGGTCTGGTGGCCGAAGTGAACACCAGCCTCCAGCATTTCACGCATGGTTACGGACATACAAAAACTCCTTAAGGGTTGAACCGCCATCCGCCAGCAACGCCCGCCAAATCAGAATTCTGGCGGACACCCTTAATCGGCGGATGTGAGGATTGATTGCCCATATCAGACGGGCAACCGCTTTTTCGGGTCACTGGACCCGGAAAAACCTTTGAATTATAGCATTGGAAAAGCTCGAAAACCAAGCTCAATAGCCGTTCTGTTTCAACGCCAACAATTGCAGCATCCTTTCCAGATAGGGTTGCCAATCGGGCATCTGCAAGCCGAAATCACGTTCCAGTCGCGTGCAGTCGAGCCGCGAATTATGCGGACGCTCGGCGGCAGTCGGATATTCGCTACCCGGAATGGCACGAATCGCCCCCGGCGTCAGACTCAGGTCGAAGCCTGGCATCCTTCCCGCCAGTTCGACGATGGTCGTTGCAAATTCGTGCCAACTTACCGGTCTACCGCAACAGAGATGATAAAGCCGTTGCTCCCCTTCCTGCATCGACCCGCCCTGGCGCAACATGGCGAGCACGATGCCGGTGACCGTCGCGATCATTGCCGCTGCGGTTGGCGCGCCGATCTGGTCACTCACGACATTCAGCGCGTCCTTTTCGCGGGCCAGACGCAGGATGGTCTTGACGAAATTTGCGCCACGCGCACCAAAAACCCAGCTTGTTCTGAAAATGACCGACTTGCCACCGGCGGCACGTACCGCCTCCTCGCCGGCCAGCTTGGTACGGCCATAGACACTGCGCGGCGCGCTTGGGTCGTCTTCCTGATAAGGCGCCGATTTGCAGCCATCGAAGACATAGTCAGTCGAATAATGAATCAGCAAGGCACCCAGCCTTGCAGCCTCTTCGGCCATTATGCCCGGCGCCTCGCCATTGATCCGCAGCGCCAGGTCGGGTTCCGCTTCGGCCCGATCTACAGCCGTGTAGGCCGCCGAATTGACGATCACTGCCGGGCGAATTTTCCGGATCACTGAACGCAATTGATCGAAGTCGGTCACATCGCATGCTGCGCGGTCACAGGCAACAACCTTGCCATGCGGCGCCAGCGAACGCTGAAGTTGCCAGCCAACCTGACCGTCCCTGCCGAGAAGAAGAATGCTCATGGTTTTCCTGTATCACATCCAAGGTTCGAGATTATGCCAGCGCCGGCTGCCAGCTTTGAGAATGACTCCTAATCCATTATCCTTGCCCCTCTCCAATCGCCCAACCAGCCCCAATTTATGAGCATTTCGATCAAGACACCCGAAGAAATCGAGAAAATGCGTGTCGCCGGTCGCCTCGCTTCGGAAGTGCTCGACTACATCGAGCCGTTCGTCAAGGCCGGCGTCACTACCAACGAACTCGACCGTCTCTGTCATGACTATACGGTCAATGTGCTAGGCGCCATTTCCGCGCCACTCAATTACGCACCGTCCGGCCACAATCCTTACCCCAAATCGATCTGTACCTCGGTCAATCACCAAGTCTGCCATGGCGTACCGGGTGACCGGGTTCTGAAAAACGGCGACATCGTCAACCTTGATGTGACACCGATCAAGGACGGCTACCATGGCGACACAAGCCGGATGTACCTGATCGGCGAAGCCTCGATCCAGGCCAAGCGGCTCTGCGAAATCACCTTCGAGTGCCTGTGGCTGGGCATTTCCGTCGTGCGCCCGGGTGGCCATATCGGCGATATCGGTGCGATCATCCAGAAGCACGCGGAAAAGAACGGCTACTCGGTAGTGCGCGAATTCTGCGGTCACGGCATCGGCAGCAAATTCCATGAGGATCCGCAGGTGACCCACTACGGCAAGCCCGGCACGGGCGCCCGGATGGAGCCCGGCATGATCTTCACCATCGAGCCGATGATCAATGCCGGCAAGGCCGCCATCCGCGAAATGGCCGACGGCTGGACCATCGTCACCAAGGATCACAGCCTGTCGGCGCAATGGGAGCACACGGTACTGGTCACGGCGAGCGGATACGAAGTCCTGACACTTTCTGCCGGCTGCCGCCCCAAACCTGACTGGATCGCCTGATGAACGTGGACCTTGCTGCGCTGCGCAGCGAAGTCAAGGCCGGGCAACAGGCGTTGCGTGAAGCCTATGCGCTGACCAATGACGCGCTGGCCATGCTCCGCTCGCGCTGCCAGCAGGTTGACGACGTTCTCATTCGCCTGTGGAGCGGCCTTGACATGCCAGCCGAGCTCGCACTTGCGGCGGTTGGCGGCTACGGCCGCGGCGAGCTTTACCCCGCCTCGGACATCGATCTGCTGATTCTCCTGCCGCATGAACCTGATGCCGCATTGCAGGAAAGTCTGGCGCGCCTGGTCGGCCATTTCTGGGATATCGGCCTCGAAATCGGCCACAGCGTCCGCACGATTCAGGAGTGCGTCGATGAAGCCGCCGGCGACATCACGATTCAGACCGCCCTGGTCGAAGCCCGCCAGCTGACCGGCAACGAAGCCCTGTTCGCCACCTTCCGCAAGCGCCTGCGCGGGAATCTCGATCCCCTGATGTTCTTTGAGCGTAAACGCCTTGAACAACAGGAACGCTACCTGCGCTTCAACGAGACGCCGTACAGCCTCGAACCCAATTTCAAGGAAGCGCCGGGCGGCCTGCGCGACCTTCAGGTCATTTTCTGGGTCGCGCGCGTCGCCGGGTTCGGCACCAGCTGGGCGGACCTCGAGAAACACGGCTTCCTGACCGCCGACGAACTCCAGCATATCGAAGGCTGCGAAGACTATCTGCGCCACCTGCGTATCCGCCTGCACCTGATGGTCGGGCGCCGCGAGGACCGCCTGCTGTTCGATTACCAGAACACCCTGGCCGCCGAGTACGGTCTCGAATCAACTCCGGGGAAACGTGCGTCCGAGCGCCTGATGCAGGGGTACTACCGTAATGCCAAGACCGTCACGCTGACCAATACGATTCTGATGCAGAACATCGGCGCCGCGCTGGCGCCGGAAAACGAGCAGCTTCCGCAGCCGATAGACGCCAATTTTCAGTCGGTCGGCGGCCTGCTCGACGTGTGCAACGAAGACGCCTTCCATCTCGACCCGGCACTGATTTTCGAGAGCTTCCTGGTCATGCAGCGAAACTCCGACCTGCACGGCATGACGGCTCGCACCCTGCGTGCCTTGTGGCGCGCCCGCGACCTCATCACCCCAGAATTTCGCGCCCAAGCAGAACACCGCGCCGCTTTCCTCAGGCTCGTCCAGGGACGGCGCGGCGTGGTCCACGAATTCCGCCGCATGAACCAGCTCGACATTCTCGGTGCCTATCTGCCGGCCTTCGGCCGTATCGTCGGGCAAATGCAGCACGACCTGTTTCATGTCTATACCGTTGACCAGCACATCCTGCAGGTATTGCGCAACCTCCGGCGCTTCACGATGCCCGAGTTCGCGCACGAATACCCGCTCAGCTCAAGGGTGATCGCCGAGTTCGACCGCCCGTGGCTGCTCTACGTCGCCGCGCTGTTCCATGACATCGCCAAAGGCCGTGGCGGCGACCATTCGGAACTCGGTACGGTCGACGCACAGATTTTCTGCGAAAGCCATGGTTTATCTCCCGCCGACAGTGAGCTGGTGGTCTGGCTCGTTCGTCACCACCTGATCATGTCCCAGTATGCGCAGAAGGAAGACCTTTCCGATCCCGAAGTCATTGCCGAATTCAGCCGGCTGGTCGGCAACCGGCGCCGCCTGAGTGCCCTTTACCTGCTGACCCACGCCGACATCCGCGGCACCAGCCCGAAGGTGTGGAACCAGTGGAAGGGCAAGTTGCTGGCCGATCTCTACTACCTGACCCTGGAGCATCTCGTTCAGGATGCCCCGCCGGGGCCACCCGGCATCATCGCCGAACGCCAGGCCGAAGCACTACGCCTGATGCGCTACTTCGCCCTGCCGGAAACGGTACATGAGCGCCTGTGGAACCAGCTCGACACCGTCTATTTCCTGCGCCATTCGGCAGACGAAATCGCCTGGCACACCCGCTCGCTGCATTACCGCATCTTCAACGAAAAGCCAGTCGTCCGCGCCCGCCTCAACCATGAAGGCGAAGGCCTGCAGGTCATGGTCTACACCAAGGACCAGCCCGATCTTTTCGCCCGCATTGTCGGCTTCTTCCCGCGTGCCGGCTACAGCATCGTCGATGCCAAGATTCACACGACGACTCACGGTTACGCACTGGACAGCTTCTACGTGCTCAGTGTTGCGCAAAACTGCAACGACCGCGAAATGATCTCCTACATCGAGCATGAACTGACTGACCGTCTGATTCAGCAGGCGCCGCTGGAAGCGCCCTCCTCCGGGCGCCTTTCGCGCCAGGTGAAACATTTCCCGATCAAGGCCGAAGCCGAAATCAGGGCCGACGAAAGAGGCTCTCATTTCGTCCTGAACCTGACCGCTGCAGACCGCCCCGGCCTGCTCTATACGGTAGCCCAAACCATCGCCGAGCACGGCGCAAGCCTGCATACGGCCAAGATTTCGACGCTCGGCGAACGGGTCGAGGATGTCTTTCTGATCAGCGGCGGCGACCTGAGCCAGAGCAAGCGCCGCATCCGGCTCGAAAGCGACTTGATGGAGCGCCTGAAGGTTTAACCGGGTTCAGCTTCCGGCAGGCAATCCGCCTGCGCACTGACGACTTTTTCGATGACTGAGCGGACGCGCCCCATGGCCTCCTGCAGGACGGATTCGAGGCTCTCGAACTGGATGCCATGGGCGCTGCTGCCACGTCCCGCCGCATGGTTGGCGACGACACTGATGGCTGCATACGGCAGGCCGAGCTCGCGGGCGAGTACCGCTTCGGGCATCCCGGTCATGCCGACCAGATCGGCGCCATCGCGCTCCAGACGATTGATTTCAGCCGCACTTTCAAGGCGCGGCCCCTGCGTCGCCGCATAGACGCCGCCATCCTTGATCGCAATACCCAGCCCGGCGCCGGCCTCGCGAACCCGGCAGCGCAGCTCGGAATCGTAGGGCTCGGTAAAATCGACGTGGGTCACCGGGGTGCCGTTGCCGTCGAAGAAACTTGATTTGCGTCCCCAGGTGTAATCGATGATCTGGTCGGGAATGACGATGTCGCCCGGTTGCAGGTCGCTCCGGATGCCGCCGACCGAAGCCACGGAAATGATGCCGGTCGCCTGATGATGATGCAGCGCCCACAGGTTGGCCCGGTAGTTGACCACATGCGGCGGGATCGTGTGCCCGTAGCCGTGACGCGGCAGAAACATCGCCGGTTTGCCGCAGATCTGCCCGAAGACCAGCGCGCCGGAGGGTTCGCCATACGGTGTCCGTACCACTTCCCGATGCGAAACGTCGAGATTGGACAGCGTCGTCAGACCACTGCCGCCAATGATTGCCAACATTCAGTTCTTCCTTTCGACCAACAGCGAGGCCAGCACGGGCACCACGTTCCGCAGCGACGGATGGGAACGCCTGATTTGCGCGAGATCGGCGAGGCTGCCTTCGAGTTTTCGATACAGGGCATTGCGTCGCTCGGCAACGAAGGGCAAGCCGAGCAGGGTTTTGCCCTGATGATATCTGACCAGCGTATCGCGGCCGAGATCCTTGGCCTGCCAGGCAATGGCGGTGCGGTCGACAAAATGCAGCGCCCGCACCGAAGGCAAACGTTCAGCCAGTTCGGCAACCTGACGGTGGATGCCCTCGCGATACGCCGCCACCGCCTGCCCTGCGTCGCCCGACGTCGCTCCGGTCGTCTCGACCGGCGCACCCATCAGCCAGCAGATCACCACGTCAGGTGTGAACGCCTGGATCGCCACCATCTGTTCCGCATCGAGGGCGGTGACATCGGCCGCCATCAGCGTCATCCTGGCTGCATCGTCGCCCAGCCGTTCGCGGGTCGCCGCCAAACACTCCGGCAGGCTGTCGATTGCCAGCACATCCTGACCACGGGCAACCAGCGCCGCGCTGCCGAAGCCGAGGCCGCAACCGACTTCGAGGATGCGCCTGCCGGGAACCTGTGCTGCCATCCACTCGTAATCGCCGGCGCGCATATAGGCATCACCTTCCTGGCGCCAGTAGTCGAGAAACTCGCTGACCGTGGCTCCGCTCACGCCGGATGCTCCCCGCTCGAATCAAGCATCGAAAATGCAGTCACCCATCAGAGCGCCAGCGATTTCAGATATTCGGCAAATTCCGCCCCGACTTCCGGATGGCGCAGCCCGAATACCACGCTGGCCTGCAGGTAACCCAGCTTCGAACCGCAATCGTAGCGTGTTCCCGAATAGCGGTAGGCCAGCACCTGTTCTTCGCTGAGCAGCGAGGCGATGCCGTCGGTCAACTGAATTTCGCCACCGGTGCCCGGCTTGACCGTTTCCAGATGGTGGAAGATGCGCGGCGTCAGGATATAGCGGCCGACGACTGCCAGCGTCGATGGCGCGTCCTCCGGCTTCGGCTTCTCGACCATCGCGTTGATCTGCTCGACGCGTTCGGCAACCGTACGGGAATCGACGATGCCATAGCTCCCGGTCTCGGCGCGCGGCACTTCCTGCACGCCGAGAACCGAACAGCGGTAGTAGTCGAAGGTGTCGGTCATCTGTTTCATCACCGGCGGGTCGCCGTCGAGCAGGTCGTCGGCGAGCATCACCGCGAACGGCTCGTCGCCGATCACCGGCTTGGCACAGAGCACGGCATGGCCAAGGCCAAGCGCTTCGGCCTGGCGGATGTAGATGCAATTGATTTCCTTGGGGATCATGTTGCGCACGAATTCAAGAAGTTCATGCTTGCCGCGCATTTCCAGCTCGGTTTCCAGCTCGTAGGCCTTGTCGAAGTGGTCCTCGATGGAGCGCTTCGAGCGCCCGGTGACGAAGATCATGTCGGTGATCCCGGCGGCAACCGCCTCTTCCACGGCAAACTGGATCAAGGGCTTGTCGACGATCGGCAACATCTCCTTGGGGCTGGCCTTGGTCGCCGGCAGGAAACGCGTTCCCATGCCGGCTACCGGAAATACCGCTTTGGTAACTTTTTTCATTATTTGACTCCCTTTTCAAGCAACTCCATCAATTCTGACTCATCGAGCACCGGAATGCCGAGTTCCAGCGCTTTTTCGAGCTTGGAACCGGCTTCTTCTCCGGCGACCACGTAATCCGTCTTCTTCGAGACCGAACCGGCCACCTTGCCACCGGCGGCCTCGATCAGCGCCTTGGCCTCCTCGCGTTTCAGCGTCGGCAACGTGCCGGTCAGGACCAGCGTCTTGCCGGTCAGCAATTGCGGCGCAATCGCTACCGGCTCGCCGTCCGGCCAGTTCACCCCGGCCCGGCGCAGGCTGGCAATGACTTCCCGGTTATGCGCTTCGGCAAGGAAGCTGGAAATGCTCGCGGCCACCACCGGACCGACATCGGGCACCAGTTGCAGCGCATCCGCATCGGCCGCCAGCAGCCCTTCCAGATTGCCAAAGTGACGCGCCAGGTCGCGCGCAGTCGCCTCGCCGACATTGCGGATCCCGAGCGCGAAAATGAAGCGCGCCAGTGACGTCTGCTTGCTATTTCCAATCGCCGTAACCAGATTCTGCGCCGACTTTTCGCCCATCCTGTCAAGGCCCGCCAAAGCGTCGACAGTCAGCCCAAAAAGATCAGCCGGTGTATGCACCAGGCCACCTTCGACCAGTTGATCGACCAGCTTGTCGCCCAGACCTTCGATATCCAGCGCCCGCCGTGCCGCGAAATGCAGCAGCGCCTGCTTGCGCTGCGCCGGACAATACAGGCCACCGCTACAGCGGGCAATCGCCTCGTCCTCGCCTTTTGTTACGGTCGACCCGCATTCCGGGCAGATTTTTGGCAGTTCGAAGGGCGGATGAAGCGGCTCGCCGCCAAACAGGTCGCGTGTCGGCCGTTTTTCCGCAACGATCGCGACCACCTCGGGAATCACGTCACCGGCGCGGCGCACGATTACCGTGTCGCCAACCCGCACATCCTTGCGCCGTACTTCGTCCATGTTATGCAGCGTCGCGTTGGTCACCGTCACGCCGCCGACAAAAACCGGCTTCAGGCGCGCCACCGGCGTGATGGCCCCGGTCCGGCCGACCTGAACGTCGATGCCGAGCACCTCGGTCAGCGCCTCCTCGGCCGGAAACTTGTGGGCAATGGCAAAGCGTGGCGCCCGCGACACATAGCCGAGTCGCGCCTGCCAGTCCAAGCGGTTGACCTTGTAGACGACGCCATCGATGTCGTACGGCAGGATCGGGCGCTCCTCACCAATCTCGGCGAAATAGCCGAGCAGGCCCGGCGCGCCTTGCACGACGCGCCGCTCGTCGGCCACCGGAAAGCCCCAGGCCGCGAGACAGTCCATCAGTTCGCCATGCGTCGCGACTTCGAGTGCATCCGCCCCGGCGCCGACGCCGTAGGCGAAAAAGGAGAGCGCCCGACCGGCGGTGATCTTCGAATCGAGCTGGCGCAGACTGCCGGCGGCGGCATTGCGCGGGTTGGAGAATTCCTTGTCGCCGCGTTCGCGCTGGCGTGCATTGAGCCTGGCGAAATCCGCCTTGAACATCAGCACCTCGCCACGAATCTCGATCAGCGCCGGCCAGCCAGCCCCGTGCAAGCGCAGCGGAATGCTGCGCAGGGTACGCAGGTTGGGCGTCACATCCTCGCCAGCTACGCCGTCGCCGCGCGTTGCCCCACAAGTGAAGATTCCGTCCTCGTAGGTCAGGCTGATCGCCAGACCGTCGAATTTCGGCTCGACGGCATAGTCGATCGTAGCAATCGTTTCCAGTCCCTCGCGCACGCGTTTGTCGAAGGCCTCGACCTCGGTCGCCGAGAACGCATTGTTCAGCGACAGCATCGGCACGCCATGCCGGTGCGGCGGAAACGCTTTGAGCGGCGGGGCACCGACGCGCCGGGTCGGCGAATCCGCCGCCAGCAGCTCGGGATATTGCTGCTCGAGTTCCTGCAACTCGCGGAACAGCTTGTCGTACTCGGCATCCGGAATGGTCGGCGCGTCGAGCACATAGTAAGCATGGTTGTGGCGCTCGATTTCCGTGCGCAACGCGCTGGCGCGCTCGCCTGTACCTGCCGGTACGGCCATCAGGAAAACAGGCGCAGCGCCTGTGCCGAACCGGCTGGCATGCCGTAGCTGGCCATCGTTGCCTGCGGCTTGCCGATGAATTCGCGCCGGATGTGATCAAGCTGCACGTCGTTCAGCGGCTGCCGGTTGTCGTCGACCAGGGTTCCCTGCAGGGTCTCGGCAAAGCGCTTGGCAAGTTCGACCATCTGCTGGAAGACCCGCTCGCCATGGTCAACCCGCGGCACGTCGAGGACGAAGGTCAGGCCATGGGTGGTCACGTTACGGATCGAGTCGGCGGAGAAACGGGTGGTTTCAAAATTCTGCAACGTGAACTGTATACGGCCCAGATCATCAGAGCGCGTGAAGGCGCCGTCGTTACCAAGCACCATGCCCGCCGCTTCGGCCAGCGCGCGAATCTTGGTGCCGGAGAATGGCGTCCCGCGGCTGACCAGATTGACGCCGATTTCGAGGTCGACCGCAGCGCAGAAGCGATCGATCTCGGCTGCCTGGTCAAGCAGCGGGCTGGCCGGCATGTCGGCGACCGCCAGCAGTTCGTCGGCCAGCGCGTGCATGGCACCGGTGAAATTCGCCAGATCGGTTTCCGAAACCGGCCCCATGCGATCGACCAGTTGCAGGCCAACGCGCAAGCGACGCACGGGCACTTCACTGTCAGGCGAAAGACGCATCCACTCACGATTGCGCTCGTTGAAGCCCACCCAATGTACCGGCTTGCTCACGCGCTGCAATGCCTCGTGCTGCGCATGGATGATTTGATCCACCGACACCGGATCGACCAGCTCCATCGTGACGATGCATTCGAGGCGCGGGTCAAGCAGGCTGCCGGGCACCGACCCGGCGGGCAGTTCGGGAATATCGTCTTCATCATTTTCAGGCAACGACGTGCTGTATACCGGTTCGCTCGCCGCCGTATCTCCGGGCCCCTGCCCCGGCGATCCATCCGCCAGCACCGGCTCCCGGCGTTCCGCAGTGGCATTCGGCACGTCCGCGTGCAACGCCGGTTCGCTACGCATGGCGGGCGCCGCCGCCTTCGGCTTCTCTCCCAGCAGGACATCGTCGTGGCGCGGCTTGAGAACCGCTTCGGCCAGCTTGCGATGACGGTATTCCTGCCACTTGTTATAGGCGACTACGCCGACCACCGCCGTCGCACCCAGCCCGATCAATCCCAGTTGAAGCTCGGTCATTTAAGCCGCATCCCTCATCTTCAATGCTTCTTCGATATCCACTTCGACGACACGCGAAACGCCTGATTCCTGCATTGTCACGCCCACCAGCTGCCCCGCCATTTCCATCGCAATTTTATTATGGGAAATGAATAGAAACTGGGTGTTTGCCGACATCTTTCTAACCATACCGCAAAAACGTTCCGTATTGGTGTCATCGAGCGGCGCATCGACTTCATCGAGCAGGCAGAATGGCGCCGGATTGAGCTGGAACATCGAGAAGACCAGCGCAATCGCGGTCAGCGCCTTTTCGCCGCCGGAGAGCAGATGAATCGTCGAATTCTTCTTGCCTGGCGGCTGGGCGATGACCTGGACGCCGGCATCGAGGATTTCCTCGCCGGTCATCACCAGTTCGGCCCGGCCGCCACCGAACAATTCCGGAAAAAGTTGCCCGAAATGGCCGTTGACCGCATCGAAGGTGCTTTGCAGCAGGTCGCGCGTCTCACGGTCGATGCGGCGGATGGCGTTTTCCAGCGTTTCCATCGCTTCGGTCAGGTCGGCCGCCTGCATGTCGAGATAACCCTTGCGCTCAGTCGCGGTATCGAGTTCTTCCAATGCCGCCAGATTGACTGCGCCGAGCTCGCCGATGGCATTTCCGAGGCGCGTGATCTCACCCTGCAACCCGGCCGCCCTGGCGCTGCCAATCTCCTGCGCGAGCCCTTCCTCGTCGGCCCCGGCTTCGCGCAACTGCTGCGCGAACTGCTCGGTATTCAAGGCAGCAGCCTGCTCCTTCAGTTTCAGATCACCGATCTGTACGCGCAGCGGCTCCAGCCCCTGTTCGATCTTCAGGCGCTGCTCCTCGAGCGAACGCAATGCGCCGGTCGCCGATTCCAGCGCATCACGGCACAGCGCCAGCGCCTTTTCCTTCTCCTGGCGCGTCTCCAGCGCGGCCTGCAGGCTGCCCTCCATGACATCCGGCGGCGCCGCTTCGACCTGCTCGGCGCACTGCGCCCGGTCCTTCTCGATGCGGTTCAGTTCGCGCTCGGCAATCGCCTGCTGCGCGAAAACATCCTGCAGCTTGCCCTCCGCTTCGCGCAACGAGAACTGGGCTTCGCGCAGGGCGCGGTCGAAATCCGCGTTGCGTTCGCGTTCGGCGCGCACCGCCCGCTCGCATTCGTCGAGCCGCGACTGTGCGCCCGAAACCAGCACGCGAATACGCGCCAGGCCGTCGCGAATCTCGGCAATCCGGTCGTCCGCCGCCATTTCGCGCTCGCGCTCGCTTTCCTCTTCCGCGGCCAGCTCGGCCAGTTGTTCCTGCCGGCGCTCCCGCTGTTCCTGGTAGCGCTCAATGGCTTGCGACAGCTTCAACACCTCCAGCTGCACGGCATGCACGCGCTGCTGGCGATCAGTGACGTACTGGCGAACTTCGCCCATTTCAACCTGTTTGTCGTCGATCTGCTCGTCGAGCATCAACAAGCGCTCGCGGATCGACTCGGATTTTTCCTCGGCGACCAGAATGCCTTCGCCCAGCACTTCGATTTCGCGCTGGCGTTCCAGCAAACCGTGTTCGCCCTGATCCGGCGCGAAGAAAGTCACGCTGCTGCGGGTCAGCAAGTCGCCACCACGCGTGACAATCAAGCCACCTTCCGCCAGTTCGCCGCGCATCGCCAGTCCATCCGCCAGTGTTTCGGCAATATGGATCGTGCCCAGCCAGTCGGCCAGCGCTGCGCGAATCAGCGGATCGTCGCTGCGCACGCAGGCGGCCAGCGTTTTTGTGCCAAATTCGCCGTCGACCGCAGCGATTCCGGCCAGAACGACCGACAGGCGCGCCTCGGGCCGATCGTGCAGCCATTCGTCCAGCTTGGCCGGGTCGTCGCAGGCAATGGCGCCCAGCCGCTCGCGCAAGACGGCTTCCACCGCGTCTTCCCAGCCGCTTTCGACATGGATTTTTTGCCACAACGGCGGCGCACTGTCCAGATTATGCCGGCGCAGCCATTCGGGCAGCTTGCCGCTCTGCTGCGTGCGCGCCTGCATCTGCTCCAGCGCCGCCCTGCGCGCCTGGCCGGCGGCCAGTTCGCGTTCGATGCCCTGCAACTCGCCCTGTACTTCCCGGCGCCCCGCTTCGAGCTGCGGGAGTTCCTGCTGCAATTGCTGCAACTGGTCCTGGTCGCCGGCCAGTTCTTCGCGCAGCAGGGCCAGTTCCTCTTCCTTCTCCGCAAGATCCAGCGCATCCGGCGCCCCCTGATCGCCGCCCTCCTCGCGCAGGCGTTCGCGACGCTGCGCGATGGCCTGCAGGGCGCGCTGGGCATGCGACTTGTTGGTCAGCTCGACTTCCAGCTTCTGCTCGCCGTTAGTCGTCCGCGTCCGCAAGCGTTGCAGTTCTTCCTGCGCCTGCGCGTGGTCTTCCTCGACCTGCGGCGCGATGTTCATCTGCTGCTGCAGGCGCTCATCGGCTTCCGCGACGCGCAGACGGGTGATTTCCTGGATTTCCTCCCACTTCTGCCGGTCGACCGCAAGTTTCTCCGCAGTCTGGCGCCAGTGGATCGACTCGTCCTCCAGCTGAAGCAGCCGCGCCTCAAGCTGGTTGCGCGATTCGCGGCGATGGCGGATCTCGGCCTCGAGCCGCGCCACCTCGGCATTGGCGGTGTACATCTCGCTCTGCGCCTGATGCAGCGCATCGCCGGCGGCGAAATGCGCCTCCCGCATTTCTTCGGCGCGCGCCTCGGTTTCGCGGAGCGCGGCATTCTGCGCTTCCAGTTCGGTCACCGCGCGCTCGACTTCAAGGGCCACCCGCTGCCGCTCGGCCTCGGCTTCGCGCTTCCTGAGCAGCCATAGGAGTTGCTGGCGCTGCACCAGCTGTTCGTTCAGCGTGTGATAGCGGCGGGCCACCTCGGCCTGGGCTTCCAGCCGCTCCATCTGGCTGCCGAGTTCGAGGCGGATATCCTCGACCCGCGTCAGGTTTTCGCGCGTGTCTTCCAGCCGTCCGTTGGTTTCCTTGCGCCGCTCCTTGTAGCGGGTGACGCCGGCCGCTTCTTCGAGAAACACGCGCAGGTCGTCCGGCTTGGCCTCGATGATGCGCGAGATCATGCCCTGGCCGATGATGGCGTAGGCGCGCGGCCCCAGGCCGGTACCGAGGAAGAGATCGGTAATGTCCTTGCGCCGTACCTTCAGGTTGTTGATGAAGTAGTCAGACTGTCCGCTCCGCGTCAGCACCCGCTTGACCGACAGTTCGGCGTATTGCGACCACTGCCCGAGTGCCCGCCCGAGCAGGTTCTCGAAGATCAGCTCGACCGAGGCGCGCGCCACCGGCTTGCGGCTGGTCGTTCCGTTGAAGATGACATCCTGCATCGACTCGCCGCGCAGCTCCGATGCTTTCGACTCGCCCAGCACCCAACGCACGGCGTCCATGATGTTGGACTTGCCGCAGCCATTGGGCCCGACGACGCCGACCAGCTGGCCAGGCAGGGCCACCGCGGTCGGATCGACGAAGGATTTGAAACCGGCGAGTTTGAGTTTTGTGAGGCGCATCGGGTGGCGGCAGTTGGAAAAACACCCTGCCTTGACGGGGGCCGTATAATACCATTCGCCCCATTTTGACGAATCCCGACATGCCCAGCCAACCGACAAAAACCCTCGAAACTTTCCCGAATCCGGCAGTTGACCGCGACTTTCACATCCACATGCAGATTCCCGAATTCACCTGCCTGTGCCCGATGACCGGACAACCGGATTTCGCGACGCTGATTCTCGATTACATCCCGGACCAGACTTGCGTCGAATTGAAGAGCCTCAAGCTGTACATGTGGTCCTACCGCAACGAGGGCGCCTTCCACGAAGCCGTCACCAACCGCATTCTCGACGACCTGGTCGCCGCCACCGCGCCGCGCTTCATGCGCCTGACCGCAAAGTTCTACGTACGCGGCGGGGTATTCACCAATGTCGTCGCCGAATTCCGCAAGCCGGGCTGGCAACCGGCGCCGCGCGTCGATCTCAGCGTTTTCGACAGCGAATTGAACACCCGGGGCTGAATGAACGCCGATGAGCGTTTCCTCGCCCGCGCCCTCGAACTGGCGCTCAAGGGCAGCGAACTGAACGAAGGCGGCCCGTTCGGCGCCGTCATCGTACGCGACGGAAAGATCATCGGGGAAGGCTGGAACCGGGTCGTGGCGAGCGGCGACCCGACCGCGCACGCCGAAATCGGCGCCATTCGCATGGCGTGCGCGGCGGCGGCAGCTTCCATCTGCCGGAAACCACGCTCTACGCTTCCAGCGAGCCGTGTCCGATGTGCCTCTCCGCGGCCTACTGGGCGCGCATCGGGCGCATCGTCTTTGCCAACAGCCGGGTCGAGGCCGCTGCCATCGGCTTCTGCGACGACGAGTTGTACAACGAATTGAACCGTCAATTCTCGACGCGCAGCATCGTCATGGAACACCATCCGATGCCGGATTCGCTGCTGCCGCTACAGCGCTGGGTCAGCAACCCGCAGCGCACGCCTTATTGATCAATGAAAGGGGTCGGAATATGACCCCGTCGATTCGGTTACACCACCGACGAGCCGATATGGGGAAGCAGGCGTTCGCTGGAGTCCCGCAGACGCTTTGCCATCAGTTGCAACAGCAACAATAGAAGTTTGTTTCCCAAACGGGGGTGTGCAGCGAGAACCGCGTTGAGCGCCTTGCGGTCCAGCACTGCAAAATCGACCGGTTCCGTCGAAATACAGGTGGCAAAGCGTGCTTGCCCGTCGATCAGGGACATTTCCCCGAGCGAGGCACCGGGCCCCACAACGGCAATGAACTTCGTGGAACCATCGCTTGCATCCTTGACGACATCCACCTTGCCGGTAAGCAGGATCACCAGAAAATCGCCGATATCCCCCTCCCTGATCAACACACCGTGGCGCGGGGCCGTGTAGCAGATCATGTAGTCGCACAGGGCTTCGAACTCCTGAAAGCTGAATTCTTCGAACAGGGATGAACGGTCGATGACCTCGTGAATCTCGTGGGCAAAGCGCGTGGCTTTTCCCAGGTAGTCGAAACCGGCGAAAGCGCTGTGAATAGGATGCTCCATGAGATCGATACTACTAGAGAAGATGCCGGAGTTCTAGCCTGCGCAGGGCACGGCGGGCATCGATCAATGCCGTTCGACGCGGAACTCCAGCCGGTTGCCGCGGGCGTCGACGCCGCTGCCTTTCCACGAACGGCAGGTGATCGACTCCCAGCGTATGGGGATCTGACGGCCATCGGTGCAGCGCACGACGCCCTCGCCGCCTTCCCCGATGCAACTGCTTGGCATCGGCGACACCGATGGCGGCAGCGTCTGGCCGTCGCAGGTCAGATGCTCTTCCGGATCGCTCAGCACGAAACGCCCGCCGCCGCTGTTGCCTGGATATCCCTTGCCGCGCAGTTCGCCCGGAAAGTCACTCAGGCTGCCGCGCGCCTGGTAGCCGACGGCACAGGCCACGAACAGGGGCGGGATCAGGAACAACGCAGCAAAGCGCAAAATCTTCATCCGAGTTCGGCGCTAAAGTGTGATGTGGTCAGATTCCACAAGGCTTTACGCGATATCAAGGTGCTCGTCGATGAATTCGCGGACCCAGTGCTCGGCCTTGGCACTGGAAAAGCGCCCAGTGATTTCGCCATTGACGAACAGCAGCACGGTTGGAAAACCACGCAGGCCATAGCGACCTGCAAGCTTCATGTTGGCACCTTCATCGACTTCGACCGTGGCCATCTTCAGCCTGCCGGCGTAATGGGCGATGACCCGTTCGAGAACCGGCGTCAGCGCGCGGCACGGCGGGCACCAGTCGGCCCAGAAATCGACCAGGATCGGTACGGAATGCGAAGCCTGGATAACGTCGCGGTCGAAGTGCTCAAGGTGCGTATCGAAAATCAGTCCGGCAGTGCGGTGGGCAAGCGTGTGTGGCATAAAAGTCACGTAGAAAATTTGGGTCCGCCTATTTTGCATCAATGTCGGCACTTTCCGGCGATGGCACCGTTGCCGGCAAGGCAGCCAATAGCATTTTCAGCGATAATTCCTGCTTTGCGACCCCATTCGGCACTCGACGTGAATCCGCACCTCGCCCAACTCCAGCCCTACCCCTTCGAAAAGCTGCGCGCCCTGTTTGCCGGCGTTACGCCCAATCCGCAATACAAGGAAATCAAGCTTTCCATCGGCGAACCTCAGCACCCGACACCGGCCTTCATCATGGAAGCGCTGGCCAACGGCCTCAAGGGGCTGGCCAATTACCCGACGACCCAGGGCATTCCCGCCCTGCGCCAGGCGATTGCCGCCTGGTGCCAGCGCCGCTATGACCTGGCGCTGAATCCGGAAACCGAAATCCTGCCGGTCAACGGCTCACGCGAGGCGCTTTTTTCCTTCGCGCAAACGGTCATTGACCCCTCGGTTTCCAAAACTCGGGGTCATGTTCCCCTGGTCGTCAGTCCCAACCCGTTCTACCAGATCTACGAAGGCGCGGCCTATCTCGCCGGCGCCGAGCCACGCTTCCTGAACAACCTGCCGGGAAACGACTTCGCCTTCGACTACGGCGCGCTATCGGCAGAAGAATGGGCGCGCGTCCAGTTGTTCTACGTCTGTTCGCCGGGCAACCCGACCGGCAAGGTGCTGTCGCTGGCCGACTGGAAAACCCTCTTCGACCTGTCCGACAAGTACGGTTTCATCATCGCCTCCGACGAGTGCTATTCGGAAATCTATTTCGACGAAGCGAACCCGCCGATCGGCGGCCTGCAGGCCGCCAGCCTGCTCGGGCGCACGAACGAGCGGCTGGTGATGTTCTCCAGCCTGTCCAAGCGTTCCAACGTGCCTGGCATGCGCTCTGGCTTCGTCGCCGGCGACGCGGCCATCATCAGGAAATTCCTGCTTTACCGCACCTATCACGGCTGCGCCATGCCACCGCCGGTGCAGACCGCCTCGGTCGCTGCCTGGAACGACGAGGCGCACGTGCTGGACAACCGCAACCAGTACCGCGAGAAATTCGCTGCCTGCACACCGCTGATCGCGGAAGTGCTCGGCACCGGAATGCCCGATGCCAGCTTCTACCTGTGGGCGAGGGTAAACAAACTCGCCCCAATCAGCGACAGCGAATTCGCCCGCGGCCTGCTCGAACACTATAATGTCGTCGTTCTGCCCGGCAGCTTCCTGGCCCGCGAGGCCAATGGCGTCAATCCGGGCGCCGGTTTCGTCCGCATCGCACTGGTCGCCTCGCTGGCCGAATGCCTGGATGCAGCCGCCCGGATTCGTCAATTTGCCCAAAAACTTTAATCGGAGACCCGTTTCATGACCCATCACCTGCAAGCCACCATCGAAGAACTCTGGGAGCGCCGCACCGACCTCTCCCCGCAATCTCCGGTCGCCACCATCGCCACCATCGAATCGGTCATTGCCGATGTCGACGCCGGCAAACTGCGCGTCGCCGAGAAAATTGCCGGCGAGTGGTTCACCCACCAGTGGATCAAGAAGGCCGTGCTGCTTTCCTTCCGCGTTCGCGACAACCGCATCCAGCAAGCCGGCGACATTCGCTTCTACGACAAGGTCGATACCAAGTTCGCAGGGTGGACCGAAGAACAGTTCCGCCAGGGCGGCTTCCGCGTCGTGCCCGGCACCATCGTGCGCAAGGGTTCGTTCGTAGCGAAGAACGCGGTGCTGATGCCATCGTTCGTCAACATCGGCGCCTATGTCGATGAAGGCACCATGGTCGATACCTGGGTCACTGTCGGCAGCTGCGCCCAGATCGGCAAGAACGTGCACCTCTCCGGCGGGGTCGGCATCGGCGGCGTCCTCGAGCCGCTGCAGGCCAACCCGACCATCATCGAAGACAACTGCTTCATCGGCGCCCGCTCGGAAGTCGTCGAAGGTGTCATCGTCGGCGAGAACTCCGTCGTTTCGATGGGCGTCTATCTCGGCCAGAGTACCCCGATCTACGACCGCGAAACCGGCACCGTCAGCTACGGCCGCATCCCGCCGGGCTCCGTCGTCATCAGCGGCAGCCTGCCCAAAGCCGACGGCAAGTACAGTCTCTATGCTGCTATCATCGTCAAGAAGGTAGACGCGCAGACCCGCGCCAAAACCAGCATCAATGAACTGCTGCGCGCCTGAGCGCAACCCCGAGACCCGGAGGTCCTGAATGATCCTCGATAAACTGTTCCAGCTGATGGCCGAAAAGCAGGCTTCGGATATCTTCATATCCGCCGGCACGTCGATTCACATCAAGATCCAGGGCAACACCATGCCGGTCAACCAGCAGGTGATGTTGCCGGACATGATCGAAAAAATCGCTTTCGAGCTCATGTCGCCGGACCAGGCCAAGGTTTTCGAGACGACGATGGAGATGAACCTCTCCTTCGGCGTGCCGCAGATCGGCAATTTCCGGGTCAATATCTTCCGCCAGCGCGGCTCGATCAGCATCGTCGTCCGATTCATTCTCGGCAATATCCCGCAGCTCGACTCGCTCGACCTGCCGCCCGTGCTTGGCGACCTGATCATGGAAAAACGCGGGCTGGTGCTGATCGTCGGCGCCACAGGATCGGGCAAGTCGACGACCATCGCCTCGATGCTCGATCACCGCAACGCAAACCGGTCCGGCCACATCCTGACCGTCGAGGATCCGATCGAGTTTCTGTTCAAGCACAAAAAATCCATCGTCAACCAGCGCGAAATCGGCATGGACACGGTGGACTGGGCCGCAGCACTGAAAAATGCCATGCGTCAGGCGCCGGACTGCATCCTGATCGGCGAAATCCGCGACAAGGAAACCATGCAGGCGGCAATCGCCTACGCGCAGACCGGCCACCTGTGCCTCGCCACGTTGCACGCCAACAACAGCTACCACGCGCTCAACCGCATCATCAGCTTCTTCCCGCTGGAAAACCGTCCTGCCCTGTTCCTCGACCTGTCCGTCGCCCTGCGCGCCATCATGTCCCAACGCCTGGCCAGGAAACCAGACGGCAAGCGCCTCCCGGCCTGCGAAGTCATGATCAACACCCGCCACATCAGCGAACTGATCGAGCGCGGCGAAGTTCAGGGCATCAAGGATGCGATGGAGCAGACGCTGGCCCCCGGATCGCAGACTTTCGAACAGGACCTGTTCCGGCTTTATCGGGCAGGCTCGATCTCGCTCGACGAGGCGCTGTCCAATGCCGATTCGCCGACCAATCTCTCCTGGCTGATCAACAATTCCGAAATCAATCCAGGTAACGGCAAGGACGAGCGAAAAACCGATGCCGCACTGGAGTTCGACAGCACCGACGCCGGTGGTGCATCGTTCAAGGATTTCACGATCAGTCTCGCCGACAGCAACGAAGACAACGCCTGATGTCCGATCCAACCCTGGAACTGGCCCGGCAGATCATCGCCCGGGCCTCGGTGACGCCCGAGGACGGCGGCTGCTGCGACCTGTTCGCCGAGCGCCTGAGAAACCTCGGATTTTCCATCGAATTCGTTGACCGCAACGGCGTTACTAACCTGTGGGCGCGGCGCGGCGCCACCAAGCCGCTGTTCGTCTTCGCCGGCCACACCGATGTCGTGCCGACCGGACCGCTCGAGCAATGGACTTCGCCGCCCTTCATGCCGGAAATCCGTGACGGCATGCTTTACGGACGTGGCGCGGCCGACATGAAATCCTCGCTGGCAGCGATGTTGACCGCAACGGAGTCATTCATCGGCACCAACCCGCAGCATCCCGGCTCGCTGGCCTTCCTGCTCACCTCCGACGAAGAAGGCGACGCCAACGATGGCACAGTCGCCGTCGTCGAAGCCCTCAAGGCGCGTGGCGAAAAGTTCGATTTCTGCGTCATCGGAGAACCCACCTCGGTCGAGACACTCGGCGACATGATCAAGAATGGCCGTCGCGGCTCGCTCTCCGGCGTCCTGACCGTCAAGGGCATCCAGTGCCACATCGCCTACCCGCATCTTGGCCGCAATCCAATCCATCTGGCGGCACCGGCGATCGCCGAACTGGGCGACACCGAATGGGATCAAGGCAACGAATACTTCCCGCCGACGACCTGGCAGATTTCCAACATCCACGGCGGTACCGGCGCCACCAACGTCGTTCCGGGCAGCGTCGAGATCAAGTTCAATTTCCGCTTTTCCACCGCCAGCACCGTCGAAGGCCTGCAGCAGCGCCTGATCGGCATCCTCGACAAGCATAGTCTGGACTACGCCATCAAATGGACGCTCGGCGCCCGCCCCTTCCTGACCGAACGCGGCCCGCTCGCCGCGGCGGCTGAGAGCGCCATCCGCGAAATCTGTGGCATCGACACCGAGCTGTCGACCACCGGCGGGACCTCGGACGGCCGTTTCATTGCCGAAATCTGCGACCAGTTGCTGGAAATCGGCCCGGTCAACGCGACCAGCCACAAGATCGACGAGTGCGTCGACGTTGCGGCGCTGCCCAAGCTCTCGGCCATCTATACCCGCATCCTCGAACGACTGCTTCGAACATGAGCGACCCGACTGCCCGCAGCGAACTCGTTACCGTTCGCGACTACATCCGCTACGCGGTCAGCCGCTTCAATGCCGCCGGCCTCTTCTTCGGCCACGGCAGCGACAATGCCTGGGACGAAGCCGCCTATCTGACGCTGCACACCCTAAGCCTGCCGCTCGATCGCCTCGAACCCTTCCTCGACGCCCGTCTGCTGGACAGCGAACGCGACGCCCTGCTCGACATCTACCAGCGCCGCGCCGAAGATCGCTTGCCGGCCGCCTACCTGACCAATGAAGCCTGGCTTGCCGGCCACCGTTTCTATGTCGACGAACGCGTCATCGTGCCGCGTTCATTCATCGCCGAGTTACTTCAGGAACAGCTGGCGCCGTGGGTCGACGACCCATGGGCCATCGAAACCGCACTTGACCTGTGCACCGGCTCCGGCTGCCTGGCCATTCTCGCAGCCCTCGCCTTCCCGCAAGCCCGGGTCGATGCGGTCGACCTGTCGCTTGAGGCAATTTCCGTCGCCGAACGCAACATCGAGGAATACGGCCTGAGCGAGCGCATCGGGATCATCCGCTCGGATGCCTTCACCAACCTGGCGGACAAACGCTACGACCTGATCATCTCCAATCCGCCCTACGTCAACGCCGATTCGGTCGCCGCGCTGCCCCCGGAATACCTGCACGAACCCATTTTGGCGCTCGGCTCGGGCAAGGACGGCCTCGATTTGACCCGCATCATCCTGCGCGAGGCCAAGCGTCACCTGACGCCGAACGGCCTGCTCGTCGTCGAGATCGGCCACAACCGCGAAGCGCTGGAAGCCGCCTATCCGACCCTGCCTTTCACCTGGCTCGACACCGCCGCCGGCGACGAATTCGTCTTCCTGCTGCGCGCCGCCGATTTGCCCGACCCAGTCCCTGATTGATCCGACCCTACGAGTTGCCAAGCCCCTTCGAGGTTGAAGCGGGCACGGTACTGATGCTGGAACCGGCCTCGGCCAAAGCCGGGGAATTGCGCGCCCGCTTGCTGGACGAAAGCTATCCGAAGCCCTTCGTCATCGACGACGGCAAATCACGCTATCTCTATTTCAACGTGCGACTGATGCAGAGCGCAATGTCGCTCAAGGCACCGAACGAGTTGTTGTTGCGGTACACGCAGAAAATGATGGCATTTCTGCTCTTTCATCCGCACCCCAGACGCATCGTGCTGATCGGCCTCGGCGGCGGATCGCTGGTCAAGTTCTGCCACCACCGGCTGCCCGGCACGCAACTGACGGCAATCGAACTCGACGCCGATGTCATCGCCTGGCGCGATATTTTCATGCTGCCACCCGATGGCCCGCGCCTGCAAATCCTGAATGCTGACGGCGCCGAATATCTGGGACAGGCTGAAAAAGGCATCGACGCCCTCCTCGTCGATGCCTTCGACGAAACCGGCTTCGCCCCAAGCCTGGCCAATCGCGGCTTCTTCGAAAACGCCTTCGCCAAACTTTCCGGCAACGGCGTTCTGGTCATCAACCTGGCCGGCGAAAAAGAAAGCTATGCCGGCCTGATCGGCGAGGCCATGCACGTTTTCGACGACCAGGTGATCGTAATTTCGGTGCCCGAAGACGGCAATCACGTCCTCTATGCATTCAAGGAGCGTTATTTCGAACCGCGCTGGCGCTGGCTGCACAATTACGCCAAGGAACTTCGAGCCAACTATGGACTCGACTTCCCGGCCTTTGTGCAAAAGATGGAACGTTCAAGCAAGCTCGGCTTCGCCCGCCGCGAAGCCTTGCGCAGACGCTGAAACTACCGCTCGCCACCCGCCTGTTCTGTGCGCCGCTGCGCCTGCAGGTTGGCCTGGTCGATTTTCTGCTGCATCTGCTCCATCGTCTTCTTGCCCTGTTCCATCTCCTGCTTCTTGAGCGCCGCAGCGGTTGCCGCGGTACTGGCGGTTTCCACCCCGCAAGCGGCCAAAATCAGCGCAAGGGCCAACGGAAATGCGAGTTTCATCGAGTGAGCCTCCAATCAATCTCTTTGCAGCATACTGCAAACGAAGTTGACATCAATAATCGAACGCTGCGGTCAACCGTCAAAATACCGAAATTTTCCCCGGTTCCCCCAGCGGTTCCCCCAGGCGACCAGAAACGAAAAAGGCCAATCCGAAGATTGGCCTAACCCGTTGATTCCATTGGTCGGGGCGGCGGGATTCGAACTCGCGACCCCTTGCACCCCATGCAAGTGCGCTACCAGGCTGCGCTACGCCCCGACAAGCGCGTAATTATAACGCAAAACCACGGGTTCAAAGGCGTAAGATCTCGATTACATACGCCAGTTCGGCACGTAGACCACTCGCTGTATTTCCCGTGCCCGGCATGTCGACCGAAGCGCGATGTGATTCCTGCGGGGTGGCAACGGGTTCGTTCCCGGCACCCTCGTCAAGCTGGTTGCGAGCGCCGCTGATCGTGAAGCCCTGGCTGTACAGGAGTTCGCGGATACGGCGGATGAGCAGGACTTCGTGATGCTGGTAGTAGCGGCGGTTGCCCCGCCGTTTTACCGGCTTGAGCTGGTTGAATTCCTGCTCCCAGTAGCGCAACACATGCGGCTTCACACCACACAGTTCGCTGACTTCGCCAATCGTGAAGTAACGCTTGGCGGGAATTGGCGGCAATTCCTCGCCGCCAGTGACCTTATGCCGTGGTTCCATCGCAGGCGAGTTCAACATCGGACTTCAGTTTCTGGCTGGCATGAAAGGTCACCACACGGCGCGCCGTGATCGGAATTTCCTCGCCGGTTTTCGGGTTACGCCCAGGACGTTGCGGCTTGTCGCGCAACTGAAAATTGCCAAAACCGGAGAGCTTGACGCCATCGCCGGTTTCCAGCGCGTTGCGGATTTCCTCGAAGAAGGCTTCGACCATATCCTTGGCCTCACGCTTGTTGAGGCCGACCTTTTCGAACAACAGGTCGGCAAGCTCCGCTTTGGTCAGTGTCATTGTCTTGTTTTCCATCAGGCACGCAGTTGCGCGGCAAATGCCTGCTCGAGACAGGACACCAGTTGCTGCACCGCCAATTCGACTTCCGTATCTTGCAAAGTACGTTGAGTATCTTGCATAACTATCCGGAACGCAAGACTTTTCTTGTTTTCAGGAACGCCCTTACCGACGTAAACATCGAACAACTGGATATCCCGAACGAGGGTCGGCAACTGCCCTTTCAGTCCATCGAACAGGGTCTGCAAGGCAAGGTTCTGATCGACGACGATGGCGAGGTCACGAATTACCGGCGGGAATTTCGAGACCTCAGCGTAAGTCGGGACGCGTACTGCCGTAACCGCAGCAAAATCGATTTCGAACAACACTGGCGCCAGCGGCAAATCGTATTTCTGCATCCATTCCGGGTGCAATTCGCCGATGCAACCGATGTCACGGCCATCAAGAATCACGCTTGCGGCACGTCCGGGATGCAATGCCGGATGAACAAGTTTCTCGAAGCGCAGTCGGGCCGGCGCCAGCAGTGCTTCGAGGTCACCCTTGACGTCATAGAAATCCACCTTGCGCGCCCCGCTGCCCCATCCTTCCGGCAGCGCACTGCCGTACGCCAGGCCGGAGAGTTTCCACGGCTGTTGGAAGCCGGAAACCGGCACGCCCTGTGCGTCACGCTGGAAAATGCGGCCGGTTTCGAACAGGCGAACGCGGCTTTGCTTGCGCTTGAGGTTGGTCAGCAGGTTTGAAACCAGGCCACCAACCAAAGTAGACCGCATCACGGCCATCTGGCTGGCGATCGGGTTGGCGAGCCGGATCAGGTTCTGGTTGGCGGCAAAATCCAATTCCCAGGCCTCTTCGACGAAAGCGAAATTGACCACCTCCTGATAGCCGCGGTCGACCAGCAACTGGCGAACTTGCGATTGCGGACGCTGCGCTTCCGGCTGCACCATCATTTTCATGTTGCCGCGCGGCGCCGGCGACGGGATGTTGTCGTAACCGTGCAGGCGGGCGATTTCTTCGATCAGGTCTTCCTCGACCTCGATGTCGAAGCGCCAGCTCGGCGGCGTCACCAGGAAATCGTCGCCTTCGCGAACGAAGGGCAAGCCGAGCCCTGCAAACAGGCCGGCGATTTGCTCGGGCGAAAACGTCATGCCAATCACCGCAGCGGCACGTGCAGTCCTCAGACGAACCGGATTGCGCGCGGGCATTTCGGCCCGTGCTTCGATGACCGGACCGGCGGCGCCGCCACAAACATCGAGGATCAATCGTGTTGCACGTTCGATGGCACGCCGCGTGCCACCAAAATCGACACCGCGCTCGAAGCGGTGCGAGGCATCGGAGCCAAATCCATAGCGTCGAGCGCGTCCGGCGATGGCCTTCGGTGCGAAAAATGCCGACTCCAGGAATAGCTCATCAGTGTCCAGCGTGATCCCGCTGTCCTCCCCGCCCATGATCCCGGCCATTGCCAGCGGCTTCACATCGTCGGAAATCATCAGGATATCGGCGTCGACCGCAACAGTTTGCTCATTGAGCAGCAGCAGCTTCTCATCCGCATGGGCCATACGGGCATGGATCACACCGTCGAGCTTCGTGTTGTCGAAGGCATGCAGCGGCTGACCTAGTTCGAGCATGACGTAGTTGGTGACGTCGACCAGGGCCGAAATCGCGCGGATACCACTGCGCTCAAGGCGGCGCTTCATCCATTCCGGCGTCGGCGCCCTGGCATCGACACCCTTGATAATGCGGCCGCAATAGAGCGGGCAGGCCTCCGACGCATCGAGCACGACTGCGCGCTGATCGCCAATGGTGGCCGCTACTTCCGGTACCTCAAGCAACTTTGCCGGTGCATTGGCGATCGCTGCCACTTCGCGGGCGACGCCGGCCAAGGACAGGCAGTCAGCACGATTCGGCGTCAGCTTCAGTTCGAACTGGTGGTCGTCCAGTTCGAGATATTCGCGGATCGACTGCCCGACCGGCGCATCGGCCGGCAGCACCAGCAAGCCGGAGGCGTCTTCGGCAATGCCGAGTTCCTTGGCCGAACACAGCATGCCGGACGACTCGATGCCGCGCACCTTGGCGATCTTGATCGTGAAATCGCCGGGCAGTTTGGCGCCAGGCAAGGCGCACGGCACACGCAGACCGACGGCGACATTCGGCGCTCCGCAAACAATGGTGGTCGGCGCGCCGCGGCCGGTATCGACCTGGCAGACGTTCAGGCGATCGGCATCGGGATGCCTGACGACTTCAAGCACCTGTGCGACGACGACATCGTTGAATTGGGGAGCGACCGGCTCCAGGCCCTCGACTTCGAGGCCGGCCATGGTCAGCAGATGGGACAGCTCATCGCGCGACAGCTGGGTGTCGACGAGGGTACGCAGCCAGGATTCGGAAAATTTCATGCGAATTGCCTCAGGAAACGGAGGTCGCCTTCAAAAAAGAGGCGCAGATCATTGACGCCATAACGCAGCATGGTCAGGCGGTCCGGGCCGAAGCCGAAAGCGAAGCCGGTATATTTTTCCGGATCGATGCCGGCGATGCGCAGCACGTCCGGATGCACCATGCCGCAACCGGCAATTTCCAGCCAGCGGCCTTCGAGCGCGCCGCTCATGAAGGCGACGTCGATCTCGGCGGACGGTTCGGTGAACGGAAAGAAAGACGGGCGGAAACGGACCTTGAGGTCGTCGCTCTCGAAAAAGCTGCGCAGAAAATCGGCGATCACGCCCTTGAGGTCGGCAAAGGAAACGCCCTCGCCTACCCACAGGCCTTCGACCTGGTGAAACATCGGCGAGTGCGTCGCATCGGAATCGACGCGATAGACGCGGCCCGGTGCAATGATGCGAATTTCGGGCATTGTTTCCGAGTTGACCGTAACGGGCGACATGGGCCTGCATGTAGCGCGCCTGGATCGGGCTGGTATGGGTGCGCAGCAACACCTTGTCGGCCACCGTGCCGTCCGGGTTCTGCAGATAAAACGTGTCGTGCATCGAACGCGCCGGGTGATCCTCGGGCGTGTTCAAGGCCGTGAAATTGAAAAAGTCTTCCTCGATTTCGGGGCCGTCGGCCACTTCGAAGCCGATCGAGCGGAACAGCGACTCGATGCGCTCCAGCGTCCGCGTCACCGGATGCAGGCCGCCGCGTACCTCGGCACGGCCGGGCAGCGTGACATCCAGCGCCTCTTCCGCCAGGCGTGCGACCAGCGCCGCCTTGCGGATCGCTTCGCGCCGCTCGTTCAATGCTCTTTCGACAGCCACCTTGGCCACGTTGATCGCGGCGCCGGCAGACTTTTTCTCTTCCGCCGGCAACTTGCCCAGCCCCTTGAGCAGTTCGGTGATCTGCCCGCTCTTGCCGAGGAAACGGGCTTTCACCTGTTCCAGCGCATCCGGGTCGGAAATGGCAGCGAAAGCCACCCTGGCTTCGCCAACGATTTGATCGAGATTTTCCATGGACGTCCACCTACAAAACCACCAACAAAAAAGGAGGCTCGCGCCTCCTTTTTATAATTACGCTTTCGCTCAGGCGCCGAGCTGTGCCTTGGCCTGATTGGCCAGAGCGGCAAAAGCCGGCTGATCGAAAACGGCCAGATCGGCCAAAACCTTGCGGTCGACTTCGATATTGGCCTTCTTCAGGCCGTTCATGAAGGTGCTGTACTTCATGCCTTCCAGACGGGCGGCGGCATTGATACGGGCGATCCACAGCGCACGGAACTGACGCTTGCGTTGCCGACGGTCGCGGTACTGGTACTGACCGGCCTTCATCACCGCCTGCTTGGCGATGCGATAGACATTCTTGCGACGACCGCGGTAACCCTTGGCCTGGACGAGAACCTTCTTGTGACGCGCGCGCGCCGTTACACCACGTTTGACTCTAGGCATCTTCTATCTCCTTATGCGTAGGGCATCATGGCACGAACGGATGCGCTATCACGCTCGTGAACTGCAACTGCACCGCGCAGATGACGTTTAACCTTGGTCGTCTTCTTGGTCAGGATGTGACGCTTGAAGGCTTGGCCGCGCTTGATGGTGCCACCGGCGCGGATCGAGAAGCGCTTCTTGGCGCCACTCTTGGTCTTCATTTTGGGCATTTTCTGCTCCTTAATGACATGCCGTCAGGTGGTTCCCGGCGGGAACGCTTTCATTACCCGAAAGCACTTATGGGTACTGCAAATGCTGCTTACTGCGGCTTCTTCTTGGCCGGGGCGATGATCATGATCATCTGGCGCCCTTCCATCTTCGGCATCTGCTCGACCTGGCCAATGGCCTCGAGATCTGCCTTGATTCTTTCCAGCTGACGCATGCCGAATTCCTGGTGCGCCATTTCACGTCCCCGGAAGCGCAGGGTCACCTTGACCTTGTCTTCCTCTTCCAGGAAACGCGTCATGTTCCTGAGCTTGATCTGGTAATCGTTTTCGTCGGTTCCGGGGCGGAACTTGACTTCCTTGACCTGAACCTGCTTCTGCTTCAACTTGGCTTCGTGGGCGCGCTTCTGTTCCTGGTACTTGAACTTGCCGTAATCCATGATCCGGCAAACCGGCGGATTCGCAGTCGGCGCGATCTCGACCAGATCTACCCCAACCTCTTCAGCCATCTGCAGCGCGGCACGAATATTGACGATGCCAAGCTGTTCACCTTCCACACCCTGGAGACGAATCTCCGGAACCGTAATTTCGTCGTTGAGGCGATGCGCCTTGTTCTGAGCTATGGTGAAACCCCCGAAAACATCAATAATTAAGCCGTGCCACTGCGCGCGGCAACTTCGTTTTGAAGTCGCCCGATCAGTTCATCGACGGACATCTGTCCGAGATCCTGACCTCCGCGAGTACGCACGGCCACCAGTCCGTCCGCCTTTTCCTTGTCGCCCACAACGAGCTGGTAAGGCAGCCGGTTCAAGCTATGTTCGCGAATTTTATAGGTAATTTTCTCGTTGCGCAAATCCGGCTCGGCCCGGAAGCCCGCCTGATGTAGCTTTTTCGCGACTTCGGCGGCGTAATCGGCCTGCTTTTCGGAAATATTCAGAACCACTGCCTGGACCGGCGCCAACCACAGCGGCAAGGCACCCGAGAAGTTCTCGATCAGGATGCCGATGAAGCGCTCCAGCGAACCGAGGATAGCGCGGTGCAGCATGACCGGTGTCTTGCGCGTGTCATCTGCCGCGACGTATTCGGCGCCAAGGCGGCCAGGCATCGAGAAATCGACCTGCATCGTGCCGCATTGCCACGAACGGCCGATGGCGTCCTTGATATGGAATTCGATCTTCGGGCCGTAGAATGCGCCCTCGCCCGGCAACTCCGTCCACTCAAGGCCGGACGCACGCAAGCCGCCGCGCAAGGCGTCCTCGGACTTGTCCCACACCTCGTCGGAGCCGACGCGGCCTTCTGGGCGCAGGGCCAGTTTGACCGCCACCTCGTGGAAGCCGAAATCGGCATAGACCTTCTGAACCAGCGCATTGAAGGCGGTCACTTCGGATTCGATCTGGTCTTCGGTGCAGAAGACGTGGCCATCGTCCTGCACGAACCCACGCACGCGCATCAGGCCATGCAGGGCACCGGCCGGCTCGTTGCGATGGCAGGAACCGAATTCGCCATAACGCAGCGGCAGTTCGCGGTAGGAGCGCAGGTCGGCATTGAATACCTGAACATGGCCCGGACAATTCATCGGCTTGACCGCGTAATCGCGATTCTCCGACGAGGTAGTGAACATGTTGTCCTTGTAGTGCTCCCAGTGGCCCGACTTTTCCCACAGCGTCTTGTCGAGAATCTGCGGACAGCGCACTTCCATGTAGCCATTGTTGCGATAGACGGCGCGCATGTACTGCTCGATTTCCTGCCAGATCGCCCAGCCCTTGGGATGCCAGAAGACCAGACCCGGCGCCTCGTCCTGCATGTGGAACAGGTCGAACTGCTTGCCAAGGCGGCGATGATCGCGCTTTTCGGCCTCTTCCAGCATGTGCAGGTAGGCGTCGAGATCCTCCTTCTTGGCCCAGGCCGTGCCGTAGATGCGCTGCAACATCTCGTTCTTCGAGTCGCCGCGCCAGTAGGCACCGGCCACCTTCATCAGCTTGAAGACCTTGAGCTTGGCCGTGGTCGGCACATGCGGGCCGCGGCAGAGGTCGATGAAATCGCCTTCGCGGTACAGCGAAACCTGCTGATCGGCCGGAATCGCGGCGATCAACTCGGCCTTGTATTTCTCGCCCTGATCGAGGAAAAACCTGACCGCGTCGTCGCGCGCCCAGACTTCGCGGCTGACCGGGATGTCTTTTTTCGCCAGTTCGCCCATGCGTTTTTCGATCGCCACCAGATCTTCCGGCGTAAACGGGCGCTTGTAGGCGAAGTCGTAGTAGAAACCGTTTTCGATGACCGGCCCGATGGTCACCTGCGCCTCGGGGAACAGTTCCTTGACCGCATAAGCCAGAAGGTGCGCCGTCGAATGGCGGATGACTTCCAGGCCTTCGGCATCGCGATCGGTGACGATGGCGAGATCGGCATCCTGATCGATACGAAACGAGGTATCGACAAGTTGGCCATTCACCTTGCCGGCCAGCGCCGCACGCGCCAGGCCGGCGCCGATGCTGGAAGCGACCTCGGCGATCGTTACCGGCTGTTCAAAGGAGCGAATGGAACCGTCGGGCAGTTTGATATCAGGCATGACGCGCCTCAAGGCAAAAAAAAAGTGCGGGGCGAGCCGCACTTTTCTGGTCGAACGAAAGCTGACTCGGTTAGAGTTTCTGAACGGTAAGGCGAGTTCGGAAAAAGACCATTTCAGCTCCGTCAGGAATTTGGTAGGCGGTATTGGAATCGAACCAACGACCTCCACGATGTCAACGTGGCGCTCTAACCAACTGAGCTAACCGCCTGAAGAGACGCGCATTATAAGGATGTCCCGAGGCAAGTCAACAAATATTGCCGGCAACGCAGCCCCGCCGGTTGTCGCCAGCGCTCAATCCGAAAAGGCCGCGCGCAGCGCGGCAATCATGTAGCCGTGGTCGAGTACCCCGGCACTCTCGCGGATACTGTGCATGGCCCACAGCGGCGAACCGACATCGACGCTCGGCACACCGAGGCCCGCCGCGACGAGCGGGCCGATGGTACTGCCGCAACCGAGGTCGGCGCGGTGCGCATACTGCTGGCAAGGCACTGCCGCCTTTTCGCAAAGCCGCATGAAACGCGCGGCGCTTTCCGCGCCGGTGCTGTAGCGCTGGTTGGCATTGGTTTTGATGACCGGACCGGCGTTGACCGCAACATGATGACCAGGCTCGTAAGCTGCCGGGAAATTGGCGTTGTAGGCATGCGCCATATCCGCGCTGATGAAGAAGCTGCGGGCCAGCGCACAGCGGTATCCCTCGTCGTCGAGCCCGGCGCCACCAGCGGTCCGGCGCAGGACATCGGCGATGAAACTGCCACCGGCGCCGGCGGCGCTCTCGCTGCCGACTTCCTCATGGTCGAAAAAGGCACAGACATTGGTCGTTTTTGGGTCTTGCACGCTCAGAAGCGCCTCAAGTCCGGCATGGCATGACGCGAGGTTGTCGAGCCGGCTATTGGCGATGAATTCCTGCCCCGCCCCCCAGAATGAGCCTGGCTGCGTGTCGCAGGCGCACAGTTCCCAGCTCAGGATGTCGTCGGACGCAACAGCGAGCTGCGCCGCGAGCATGGATTGGAGACGCCCTTCATCCACAGCATCAGCGCCGGCCAGACCCAGAACCAGCGGCAGTTCGGTCTGTTTGTTGAACTTGAGACCGCTTTCATTCACCTCGCGATTCATGTGGATTGCCAGGTTCGGCAGGCGCAGCAGCGGCTCGCCAAAATGCACCAGACGCATGGTGATGCCATCGCCTTCGCGCAAAGCAACGCGCCCGGCGAGGCTCAGGTCGCGGTCGGCGAAGGTTGCCAGGATCGGGCCACCGTAGACTTCCACCGCCAGCCTGAGCAGGCCATCACCGTTCAGCAACGGCTTTGGCTTGAGACGCAGACCGGGTGAATCAGTGTGCGCCCCGACCAACCGGAAGCCGCACTCGACCAATGCGTCGCTGCCGACCACGAACGCGATGATCGAGGCACCGCCGCGAATCACGAAATGCCGTCCACCAGGCGCCAGTTGCCAGCGCTCGTCCTCACGCAGCGCGGTGAAACCGGCCTGTTGCAACCGGCCAGCCGCTGTCTGCACGGCATGCCACGGACTTGGGCTGGCGTCGATGAAGTTCAGCAGGTCGTGGGCCTGAGCCCGACAAGGTGCGGATAATTCCATAGTCTTGAATATCTCTGGGTCAATGGCCGAAAGATACCAAAGCTCACGCGACGGCGGGCGTGAATCGCAGTAAGATTTCACGCTTTCCAGGAGGCGCACGATGAACGAGGGGTGGATCGTACTGGGGATTTGCCTGGTTTTCGTGATCGGCGTCGCGCTGCCTCTGGTCCGTCGGCGCGGCACGGACAAGACGCCTTTGCCGCCGGCGAAGGAAACCCTGCGCGACTGGCGCAACGAAAAATAGGCGAAGTCAGACCAATGGAATCGCGAATCACCGAACTTGAAATCAAGATCACCTATACCGAAGACCTGGTCGACGAACTGAACCGGCTCGTCTATCGTCAGCAACAGCAGATCGACCTGCTGATCAACGAGTTCAAGACCCTGCGCGACCAGGTTCAAGCAGCCGCCCCAGCCGAGCAGCCCAGCCTGCGCGACGAACTGCCGCCGCATTACTGAACCGTGCCCGGAAACCAGGTCACCGTTCTCTATCATGCCGATTGTCCGGACGGCTTCGGCGCTGCCTACGCTGCCTGGCTGCACTTCGGCGACCATGCCGCCTACCGCCCCATGCATCACGGTGAACCGTGGGAAATGGCCGAAATTTCCGGGCATGCTGTCTACATTCTCGACTTTTCATTTCCGCCTGCGCTGCTCGAAGCAATGGCGGGGCTGGCCGAGTCGGTGATCCAGATCGATCACCATGCTTCGGCACGCCAGCCGTGGGCCAGCCGGCTGACCCACGCCGCCGATGGCCGGGAAAGCTTCGGCCATCCCAGCCTGCCCCTGACGGTCATTTTCGACCTCGAGAAATCCGGTGCCCGGTTGGCCTGGGAATACTTCCATCCGGAACAGCCGGTACCGTTGCTAATCCGTCACATCGAGGACACCGACCTGTGGCGTTTCGCGCTGCCTGGAACGCGAGCGTTCAGCCGTGCATTGCGCCTGCGTCCTTTCGCGTTCGCAACCTGGGACGATCTCGCCCGTCGCATGTCGAATGTGGATGCCACCGACTACAAGGCGTTTCTCGCCGAAGGTGCAGCCATCGAACGCTTCTACCAGGCCGAGATCGCTCACCTGGCGCAAAGCCCGCTCATCATGCCGGCCCGCCTGCGCGGCGAGCCGCTGGACCCGCTGCAGGCACGGCGTCACGATCTGCCTACCATCAGCGACGGCGAGCGTACCTGGCGTGCCATCAACGGCCTGGCGATCAATGCCAGCGCGTTGTTCGCGTCGGAACTCGCAAACCGGCTTGCAGAGCAAAGTGGAAGCTTCGGCCTGATCTGGCAGCTTGGCGCCGGCGGTGAAGCGATAGTCTCCCTGCGGGCGGCGGGAAAAGTCGATGTTGCGGAAATTGCCACCCGTTACGGCGGCGGCGGACACCCGAACGCGGCGGGTTTCCGCTTGCCATTTGCCCGATTCGTCAACGAAACTCTTGGTGCAACGTATTTATAATTCAGTTTAAGTTTAAACTTTAATATACTGATTATTAATACAAAATGGTGCCCAGGAAGGGACTCGAACCCCCACACCTTTCGGCGCCAGAACCTAAATCTGGTGCGTTTACCAATTTCGCCACCTGGGCAGGCGGGCGGATTCTACCATCCTGCCCGGCTTAACCCTATACTTCGTGGCCAATGCCCGTTGATCACTACGAAAACTTCCCCGTCGCCTCGTTCCTTGTTCCCGCCCGACTGCGGAGACCGATCGAGGTCATCTACCGTTTTGCGCGCAGCGCCGACGACATTGCCGACGAAGGCGATGCGACCCCGAACGAACGGCTGGCCGGGCTGGCCGCCTACCGGGCAGAACTGGACCGCATCGCCGCCGACGAGGTGCCGCAAACGCCACTTTTCGTCGATCTTGCCGCGGCCATTCGCCAGCACGCATTGCCGCTCCAGCTTTTCCGCGACCTGCTCGACGCTTTCGCTCAGGATGTGATCAAGAAGCGTTACGCCGACTTCCCGGAACTGCTCGATTATTGCCGCCGCTCGGCCAATCCGGTCGGCCGCCTGGTGTTGCACCTGTTCGGACGCAGCGAGCCGCAACAGCTCGAACAATCCGACTGCATCTGCACGGCGCTGCAATTAATCAATTTTTGGCAGGACGTTGCGGTCGACTGGCAAAAGGAGCGGATTTATATCCCCCAGAGCGACCTGCCACGTTTCCGGATCGGCGAAAGCGACATCGCCGCCGGGCGCTGGTCGGCCAACTGGGCAGCACTGATGGATTTTGAAATCGACCGCGCGCAGGCGCTGATGCGCCAAGGGGCGCCGCTGGTTCATGCCCTGCCCGGCCGCCTCGGCTGGGAAATCCGCCTGACCACCCAGGGCGGCCTGCGCATACTGGAACGCCTGCGCCAGATTCGCGGCAACGTCTTCCAGAACCGCCCCAAACTCGGCAAATGGGACTGGCTGGTGATCGCTGGCCGCTCCCTTACAATGTGACCCCATGAACCCCGACCAATACTGCCAGGAGAAGTGCGCAGCCAGCGGCTCCTCCTTTTATTACAGCTTCCTGTTCCTGCCCGCCGAACGGCGGCGAGCGATCATGGCGCTTTATGCCTTCTGCCGGGAAGTCGATGACGTCGTCGACGAATGCAACGATATTTCCATCGCCTCGACCAAGCTCGCCTGGTGGCGACAGGAAATAGAACGCGTCGCCAGCGGCCAGCCGACCCACCCGGTCGGCCTCGCATTGAAGGGCGTCAGCGGCCAGTTCAACCTGCCAAAGGAACAATTGCTGGAAATCATCGACGGCATGGAAATGGACCTCCAGCAGTCGCGCTATCTCGATTTCAAGGGGTTGTCGCTCTACTGCTACCGCGTCGCCAGTGTCGTCGGCCTGCTCGCCGCCGAAATCTTCGGTTACAAGGATCGTCAGACGCAAAAATACGCGCACGACCTCGGCATGGCCTTCCAACTCACCAACATCGTCCGCGACATTGGCGAGGATGCCCGGCGCGGCCGCATCTACATTCCAATGGACGAACTCAAGCAGTTCGAGGTGCCTGCGGCCGACATCCTGAGCGCGAAATACTCGGACAATTTCACCGCATTGATGAAATTCCAGACTGAGCGCGCCGAAAAATACTACGCCCAGGCAATTGCACAGTTGCCGGCGGTTGACCGCAGGAGCCAGCGCCCAGGCCTGATCATGGCGGCAATCTATCGCACCCTGCTCGATGAAATCCGGCGCGAGAATTTTCAGGTGCTGCACCAGCGCATCGCCCTGACGCCGGTACGCAAGCTCTGGATCGCCTGGAAAACCTGGGCCTTCGCGTGAAGGTCGCCGTCATCGGCGGCGGCTGGGCGGGTATCGCGGCCGCCGTCGAACTGACCGCCGCCGGTGTCGCCGCAACACTCTACGAAGCCGGTCGCGTCCTCGGCGGTCGTGCCCGTTCAATGACCGTCGATGGCCGAACGCTGGACAGCGGCCAGCACATCATGCTCGGCGCCTACCGCGAGACGCTGGCATTGATGCGACGAGTCGGTGCCGACCCCGACAAGCTATTCGATCGCCGCCCACTGCAAGTCATCGACCCCAGTGGTTTTCACCTCGCCCTGCCGAGGCTGCCGGCACCATTCAACGTCGCCTGGGGATTGCTGACCAGTCCAACGGTCAACTGGCGCGAAAAGGTCACGACGGCGTGGTGGATGGAAGGCATCAAACGCCAGGGGTTTCGCCTGGCCGAGGACACTACCGTCACCCGATGGCTCGACAGCGCGGGCCAGACCGGCACCTTGCGCCACCACCTGTGGGAACCGCTTTGCCTCGCCGCGCTGAACACGCCGGCCGACCGTGCCTCGGCGCAACTGTTCGCCAACGTGCTACGCGACAGCCTGGGCAGTTCGCGCCGCGCAGATACCGACCTGCTGCTGCCGCGCGTGGCGCTCGGCGAATTGCTTCCGGAACCGGCTGGTCGGTGGTTGCTGGCAAACGGTGCCGACCTGCGGTTGAGCCACCGCGTCCACCAGCTTGTCCCAACCGATAATGGTATCGAAATCGACGGCGAAATATTCTCCTCCGCCATCCTCGCTACCGCCCCGCAACATGCCGCCACCCTGTGGCCGGCCAGCGCCCGCAATTATTCCTATGAGCCGATTGCTACGGTCTACCTGCAATTCGGGGCAAAAACGGGATTGCCTTTCCCACTATTCAACCTGCACGGAAAACACGGCCAGTGGGTCGTCGACCGTGGCAACGGCCTGCTCGCATGCGTCCTGAGCGGACATGGCCAATGGGAATTGCTTTCCGATGAGGCCCTGGCTGCAGCGTTGCAAGCCGAATTGCGCATGGCAGAACCGGCCAGCTGGCACAAGATCATTCGCGAAAAGCGCGCCACCTTTTCCGCACGTAACGGACTCTACAGGCCCGAACACATCACATCACATTCAGGCATTATTCTGGCCGGCGATCACACCTGGGCTGACTATCCGGCAACCCTTGAAGGCGCCGTGCGCAGTGGCTGCCGCGCCGCACATCAGCTGCTGCGAAACCGCCATAAGCCCGCGGCATGAACAGTCCCGCAGCGATCGCTTCAGCGGGCTATCGAACAAGCTATTGAAACTTGACATCCTCGCCCACCTGAAGGAAGGCGATTCCTACGGCACTAAACAAGGGCAAGCCCTTGTGTAGTCGCTTCGGCGGGTTCCTGCTTCACAGAGCGGCCCGACTGCACCGACTCTCCACAGGCTAACAAGCGGTATCCCCGCTCTAAGACATTGATCGCACCGACGACATCGGCGTTGTTTTCGTAGCCACAATCGACACACAAAAACACGGCCTGCGTGATGCGATTTTCTTTTGCGATGTGACCACAGCAAGGGCAAGTGCGACTGGTGTTGTGCGGTGGAACAGCCAGCAGCATGCCGCCGTTCCACGATACTTTGTACTCCAGTTGCCGGCGAAACTCGCTCCAGCCTTGATCGAGAATTGAACGATTCAGGCCGGACTTCTGCTTCACCATTTTGCCGTGCTGTTCGCTGTTGCCCTTGGACGATTTGGACATATTCCGCACCTGCAAATCCTCTATACAGACGAGCGCGTGGTTTTGGCTGATCGTTGTTGAAGTTTTGTGCAGGTAATCTTTTCGAGCATTGGCGATGTTGCTGTGAACCTTCTGGACGCGGGCTTTCGCCTTTTTCCAGTTGCTGCTGAACTTGACCTTGCGACTCATGCGGCGTTGATACTTGGCAAGGCGCTGCTGATGCTTCTTGAAGCTGTTGAGTGGTGCGATGAAATTGCCGTCGCTCATGGTGGCGAAACGAGCGATACCGACATCGATGCCGATAGCCGTGGTCGACGTGGGCAATGGTTGCTCGATCTCGCGCTCGGTCTGGATCGAGACGAGCCATTTACCGCCCGTGCTCGATACCGTGATGTTCTTGGCTGTGCCGAGCATGTTCCGGCTGTTGCGGTAGCGAACCCAACCCAACTTGGGCAAATAAATCCGGCTGTTCGCTTCGTCGATTTTGAACTGCCTGGCGTCCGGGTAACGGAAGCTGTCGCCCATGCCCTTCTTCTTGAAGCGCGGGAAGTCGGCGCGACCAGCAAAGAAGTTCTTGTAAGCCCGCTCCAGGTCTTTCAGTGCGTGCTGGAGAGGATGAACAGGTGCCTGCGCGAGCCAGGCTGTCTCTGTGCTGTTGCGCCATGCGGTCAGCCGTTTGGCCATCGCCACGTAGCCAATGAACTTGTGGCCGGCTTCGTGATTCGCCTTCTGCAAAGCTAGCGCCTTGTTAAACACGAAGCGGCATGAGCCAGCGAAGCGTCGCATGTCACGCTGCTGCTGGCCATCGGGGCGCAGTTCAAATTTGAAGGCTTGAAGACGTTTCATTGCTGGACGAATATACAGTCCGCAAAAGCCGAAAGCAACGACAGCTAAGCTGTCCGCGCTATCCTCCCTCGTCCTGAAGGACAAGGTTTGTCGCGCACTTGATCACGGCTGACTATTGCCGGTTCGGGTAAGCAGCCCATGTGCCGCATCCTCGATCAAGTCGAGAACGCGCTCGAACCCTTCCGGGCCGCCATAGTACGGGTCGGGCACCTCTTTTTCGTCATGACCGGAAGCGAACTCCAGGAACAATCCCAGCTTGCCATGATGCACTGTCGGACAGTCCTGCTTCAGCAGTTCAAGATTGTCGCGATCCATTGCCAGGATGCGATCGAAACGCTCGAAATCGGAACTATTGACCTGCCGCGCCTTGAGCGAGCGCAAATCGTAGCCACGGCGCGCCGCCGCCTTTGAAGCGCGGGCATCCGGTGCATTGCCGATGTGGTAGCCGTGGGTACCCGCGGAATCGAATTCGAAGCCCGCCGCCACCCCGATACGTTCGGCCAATGTCCGCGTCACGCCCTCTGCCGTCGGAGATCGACAGATATTTCCCATGCAGACGAAAAGTATGCGTTGACGCATTGCAAAAGACCTCGGAAAGGCTACTTCATTCCGCCAGGCAGTGGCCAACCGGCGGTCAATGGAAGACAGGAGTTTCGAGCGCCACTTTTGCCAGTATCCAGTGCCTTCCAGCCATCGTCAATCCGGGATCGCGTATCGAACAGTTCCAAGACCTGACCAACTTGGGTTGGGTTTTTCGAACAGCCCCGAAGTCCGGATCAGCCGCCATCACGGTCACACCTCCATTCCGCTCCGCGTCAGCTTGTGTTCAAATGCGGGCTTTGCGCTCCGCAACCTAATGCAGATTACCGTCGCCGCACTCATCGTCCGCTTCATGGAGCGCCTGGGGATAAGCCATATCTATGGCATGCCCGGCTCGCACATCCTGCCGGTTTACGACCAGCTCTACGATTCGAGCATCCGCAGCGTACTGGTCAAGCACGAACAGGGCGCCGCCTTCATGGCCGGTGGCCATGCCCGGGCCTCAAGCAGTATCAGCGCCTGCATTACGACTGCCGGTCCCGGCGCCACCAATCTGGTCACCGGCATTGCCAATGCCTATGCGGACAAGCTGCCCATCCTTGTCGTCACTGGCGAAACCTCGACCTTCATCTTCGGCAAGGGCGGCCTGCAGGAAAGTTCCGGCGAGGGCGGCAGCATCGACCAGGCGGCCCTGTTTGGCAGCATCACGCGTTACCACAGGATTGTCGAGCGCACCGACTACCTACTTCAGGTCTTGCGCCAGGCGGCGCAGATTTTGCTCTCACCCAATCCCGGACCGGTGCTGCTCAGTTTTCCCTACAACGTGCAGAAGGAACTGGTCGATGCAAACCTGCTCGACCAAATTCGCTTTACCTCGACGCCTCAGGCCAGCGGCAACCGCTCTGCGGCAACCGAAGCGATGGCGCGGATGATCGGAGCGGCCCGGCACCCGGTAATCGTTGCCGGCTACGGTTGCTTGCTCTCCGGCGCTCAGGTCGCATTGCAGCAACTGGGCATTCCGGTCGCCGCCACGCTCAAGGGCAAGGGCGTGGTTGATGAAGAATCGCCCCTCGCGCTTGGCTGCCTCGGCGTCACCTCCGACGGCCTCGCCTATCGCCGGATCGTCGACCATGCCGATCTGGTGATCCTGCTCGGCGCCGGTTTCAACGAACGCACCAGCTATCTGTGGGATACCCGACTGTTGGCCGGCAAGCAGGTCATCCAGATTGACAACGATGCCAGCCAGCTGGAAAAGGTTTTTCAGGCGGACCTCGCCATTCACGGCGACATCCGTGCCGTACTCGAAGATGTGGTGGAACTGCTGGGGGCTGGTTGGGCCGTGCCGTCAGGACTGACTTCGGAGTCCGCGCCGGTGCCGCCGCACTTTGCCGTCATCGCGCATTTCTATGCCCGCCTGGTCGAGCAACTTCCACAGGGCGCGCAGATCTTCGACGACAATATCATCCTTGCCCAGAGCTATCTCAAGGCCTCGCCGCAACACCGCTACTTTCCGAATGCCGGCATTTCCTCGCTCGGTCACGCCATCCCCGCCGCCATCGGTGCGCGCTGCGCCGTCGCCAAGCCAACCTTCGCCATTCTCGGCGACGGCGGCTTCCAGATGTGCTGCATGGAATTGATGACCGCGCTGAACCATGGCCTCCCGCTGAATGTGCTGATGATCAACAACGGCACGCTGGGTCTGATTCGCAAGAACCAGTCCCAGCTCTATCGCGAGCGCTATATCGACTGCGACTTCGTCAATCCCGACTATGCCCTGCTCGCCCGCTCTTTCGGCATCGCCCACTGGCGCATCGAAACCGTGGAGGACGTCGACAGGCTGTTCGCCGAGGCCGACCTCGTCGGGACAACCAATCTGATCGAAATGCTCTGGGACAAGAATGTCTTCCCCGCCTACAAGTCCGACCGCTGAACCGGCAGTTGGCGCGCAATACCGCTTCATCATCGTCATTCCGGTAGCCGACCGGCCACGCCATATCCGGGCCTGTCTCGACAGCCTCCATCAACTTCTGCAACGCTATCCCTATGGCGATGGCGACCGGGTCAGCGTGCTCATTGCCGACGACAGCGCCGAGGCGATCCATGTCGCCGCGAACCGCGCACTCGCCCAGGAATTCAGCCAGCGCGGACTAACCACAGTCCATTTCGGCCCCGACGAGCAGATTGCACTGGTCGATGCGCTGGCGCTCGGCCTGCCCCGCATCTGTGGCACGGCGAAACGGGAGAATTTCGGTCATAAAGGCCAGGGCGTGATGCGCAATATCGCCTACCTTAAGTTAGCCGAACAGATCAAGAATATCCCCGCCGAAAAGCTGCTCATCTGGTCGCTCGACAGCGATCAGGAATTCTGCGTCAAGGTCGCGACGCCCGAGGGCGACCGCGAAGTGTATGACGTGGATTACTTCCACGACCTCGACGCCATTTTCTCGCGCACCGATGCGCTGGTGCTGACCGGCAAGGTGGTGGGCGATCCGCCCGTTTCGCCCGCCGTGATGACCGGCAATTTCCTCGCCGATGTAGTCGGTTTCCTGCAACAGATGGCGGCCAGCGACCCGCAGGCGGCCTGCCGTCAGCATGGGAATTCGGGCCAGGCTGGCGGCGACGCGACCTATCACGACATGGCCGATCTGTTCGGTTTCAAGCAGGCAGCGACCGCCTACCGCTATCGCTGCACGCTCTCCGGCGCGCTTGCTGGAGTGCATACCGAGGCAGACTGTTTTGCCCATTTTGCGGCGCGCTTGAACAGCTTCTTCTACGGCGAGCACCCAACCCGCGTTTCCTATTATCAGCCCGCCGACGCGCTGGGCAGCGTGCAGCCGGCACGCACGGTCTATGCAGGCAACTATGTTTTCCGGCCGCAAGCGCTGAAGTATTTCATCCCGTTTGCAACGCTGCGCCTGCGCATGTCCGGGCCGACACTCGGGCGCATCCTTCAGGGCGAGATTGGTTCGCGCTTCGTCTCTGCCAATTTGCCGATGCTGCACAAACGGACGCTGGAAAGCGGCGGCCAGTCCGAGTTCCGCCCCGGCATCGCCACGGCAGCACAGGTGATCGCGCCGGTCATCGACATCAGCGGCGAGTTCGAGCGTCAGTTTTATGGCGACGTGATGCTGTTTTCCATCGAGCGCCTTGCGTCAGAAGGCACAATTCGCCACCTCAGCAATACCGACCTGACGGCGAACACGCTCGATGCAGTGCGCACCGAGTTGCTGGAAAAGTACAACAGCCGGCAGCGCGCCATTCTCGACCGCCTGCAGGTGCTCGAAAACCTGCTGCACGATCCCGCCAGCTGGTGGAACGGCGCGCCAGAGCACGCAGCTGCTGTTGCCAACTTCGCGGCCTTCGCCGCCAACGTCACCCGCAATTTCGGCCCGGATTCCGCCGGTCACCGGCGTATCAATGCGGCCGATGGCTGGGTGCAGTGGCGGACTGACCTGCTGCAAGCGATCATTCAATATCCGTCCGACCGCGCGCTCTGGGAGGCGCAACTTTGCGTTGGCTGAGGCAGCAACTGCATCGTCGCCAGCGCCCGGAGCGCTATGCCCGGCTCGACTCGCTGCTCGCCACCCAGGCGCTGACACGCGAGCAGCTATTGAACAAGCAACGCCAGGATTTGCGTGACATCGTCCGCTTCGCTACCGAAAACACCCCCTTTTATCGCGAGCGCTACAGCACTTTGGGCACCGCTTTTTCTGGCGACGTCACCCGCCTGCCCATCCTGCACAAGACGGATGTCGTAACGTGCCTGCCTGACCTGCTGGTGCGTGGCGCCGATCCGCAGCTCACCAAAATTGGCCACACGGGCGGCTCGACGGGCAAGCCGCTGGCCTTCTATTACGACGATACCAAACACGAGTTGATGCGCGCCGGGATGATGCGCAGCTACATGTTCTCCGGCTGGCAGCCGGGGCAAAAGATTCTCAATTTCTGGGGCGCTCGCCAGGACACCGTGGCCGGCGGCGTCTTTGGCGGCGATGCGATCAGCGACTTCATCGCCGCCGAGAAAACGCTTCCCGCGCACACCATCACGGAAAGCCAGCTGCACGCCTGGGCCCGAATCATCCAGCGTTACCGACCTGTCCTGCTCCAGGGCTATGCGTCGATCCTGGCGGCGCTGGCGTGCTACGTCAACGACCAGCAGCTCGCCATGCCGGCCAGCCTGCGCGGCGTTTATTCAACCGCCGAAGTACTCGACGCCGGGCAGCGGCAAGTGATTGCCGACGCCTTCGGCTGCCCGGTGTTCAACCAGTACGGCAGCCGCGAGATTCCGAACATCGCCTGCGAATGCCGCCATGGCAACATGCACGTCTTTACCGACATGGTCTGGCTCGAGTCGCTCGACGGCCAGCTACTCGTCACCTCGCTGACCAACCGGCTGATGCCGATGATCCGCTACGCCATCGGCGACTCAGGCCGGCTGCAGGAGGGCGATTGCCGCTGCGGCTCGCCTTTTCCATTGATGGAAATGGACATGTGCCGCCAGAACGACCTGATCCTCGGAACCGACGGTCGGCGCATTCATCCGTTGACCTTCAACGGCCTGCTGTATGGCCTGACGCAGATCGAGCAGTACCAGTTCGTACAGAATGGGCCGGGGAAGATCGCGCTCAGCATGGTCGCCGCCGCGCCGCTCGACGACGCGATTGCCCTCGACCTGCGCGCCAGATTGCGGCACGACACCGGCCTGGAACTCGAAATCGCCTATGTCGACACGATAGCGCGCAGCGTTTCCGGCAAGCATCGCTTCGTCATCAGCCGGATTTAGCGTTCCAGTTGCCCGGACTGAATCCGCAGCAGCCGCCCGCAGCGGGCGGCAATCGCTTCGTCGTGGGTGACCAGGATCAGCGTCGTTCCCTGCCTGGCGTTGAGGTCGAACATCATGTCGATGATCTGTTGCCCGGTCGCCGCATCGAGATTGCCAGTCGGTTCGTCGGCGAGCACCAGGCGCGGACTCGGCGCGAAGGCGCGGGCCAGCGCGACGCGCTGCTGTTCGCCGCCGGAGAGATGTTTCGGATAATGCTTCAGGCGGTGTTCGAGGCCGACACGTTCCAGCCATTCGCGGGCGGTTGCGGTCGACGTCCGGGAACCGGCCAAATCGAGCGGCAACATGACGTTTTCCAGCGCATTGAGCGAAGGCAGCAACTGGAAGGACTGGAAGACGAAGCCCAGCAACTTGCCGCGCTGGCGGGCGCGTTCGTCTTCATCGAGCGCCGCCAGCGCAACGCCGTCGAGACGGATTTCACCGGCTGTGGGAACATCGAGCCCCGCAAGCAGCCCAAGCAGGGTCGATTTCCCCGAACCCGAGGCCCCAACGATGGCGACCGTTTCTCCCGGCAGGACCGAAAACGAAATATCCTGCAGAATGGTCAGCGGCGCGCCGCCGTTATCGACAGTCTTGCCCAGCCCCAAAACTTCAACCACCGGTTTCTCGATCATGCGGATTACCCTGCTCCTGTTTGCCCTACTCTTTTCCGCCACCCCGGCACTCGCTGCCAAGACCATCCTGGTCATGGGCGACTCGCTTTCCGCCGGCTATGGCATTCGGCCCGAACAGGCCTGGCCCGTACTGCTGGAAAAGCGCTTGAGCGAAAAGCATGCCGATTATAGCGTTGCCAACCTCTCCATTTCCGGCGAAACCACGGCCGGAGGCCGCGCCCGCCTGCCCGATGCGCTGCGCCAGCACAAACCGGCGCTCGTCGTCATCGCCCTCGGCGCCAATGACGGGCTGCGCGGCCTGCCGCTCGTCCAGATGCGCGACAACCTCGCCGCCATGCTCGACGAGGCGCATGCCGCCGGCGCCCGCACGCTACTGATCGGCATGCGCCTGCCGCCCAATTACGGCCCCTATGCCGAGGAATTCGCGACCAGCTTCGGCGAAACGGCCAAGGCCCGGAAAAGCGCCAAGCTCGATTTCCTGCTGGCGCCGATTGCCGCCGAGCGCCGCTTCTTTCAGGCGGACAACCTGCACCCGACTGCCGAAGCACAGCCGCTGATCCTCGATGGCGTCTGGCCCGGGCTGCAGCCGCTGCTAAAATAGACTGATGTCCGCCGACCGCGCCCCGCTAGCCACTCTTGCCGCACTTGCCGATTTCGACGAGATCATCGACGTCCGCTCGCCTGCCGAATTTGCCACCGACCACATCCCTGGCGCCATCAACTGCCCGGTGCTCGACGACGCGCAACGGATCGAGGTCGGCACGCGCTACAAACAGGTTTCGCCATTCGAAGCGAAGAAGATCGGCGCCGCACTGGTCGCCGAAAACATCGGCCGTCACCTGCGCGAACACTTTCTAGGCAAGGCGCGTGACTGGAAACCGCTGATCTACTGCTGGCGCGGCGGCAACCGCAGCGGTTCGATGACCACCATTTTCCGTGCCATCGGCTGGAAGGCAAGCCAGCTTGAAGGCGGCTACAAAACCTGGCGCAGCCACGTCGTCGCCCGCCTCGAACAATTGCCGCCAACCTTCGATTTCCGCGTCATCTGCGGCGCCACCGGCAGCGCCAAGACGCGCATTCTGCAAGCCATCGGCGCCCTCGGCGAACAGGTGCTCGACCTCGAAACACTGGCCAGCCACAAGGGTTCTGTCCTCGGCGTCCTGCCGGGCCAGCCGCAGCCCGACCAGAAATGGTTCGAAACCCTGTTGTTTCAGGAACTGGAACGCTTCGACCCGGCGCGCCCGGTCTATGTCGAGGCGGAAAGCCGGAAAATCGGCCGGCTACATTTACCGGATGCGCTGATCGCGCGCATCCGCGCCGGCGAATGCCTGAATATTGACGCCTCGCTGGCCGCCCGCATCACCTTTCTGCTCACCGACTACGATTATTTCCTGAGCATGCCGGACCTGGTCAACGAGCGACTCGCTGTATTGGACAGCCTGCACAGCCGGGAAACGATGGCGCGCTGGCAGGAAATGATCGCGACGGCGGCGTGGCCGGCGCTGGTTCAGGAGTTGCTGGAACTGCACTACGACCCGCTCTACCGGCGTTCGCAGCATCGCAACTTCGCCGGTTACCGCTCCCCGAACAAAGCAGGGACTGCACCGGAAACGCCCCTGCCGACCAATCCTGGCAGCTTTGCGACCGACGATCTGTCAGTGGCCGGCATCGCCGATCTGGCCGCGCGCATCGTTCACTCGCGGACGGCGCAGATCGCCTGACGCATGGCCGGCTTCGGGTGGTCCGTATAACCTTCTTCGAAGGCGACCTCCCTTAACCCGGCAGCCTTGACAACGGTGCGCAGTTCCCCAGGGTGCAGCAGGAATTCCGGATTCGACGGCTTGCCATAGGCTTCATTGCCGACCATGAAGGTTTCGTAGATCAGCACGCCGCCGCTGCCCAGCAGGGCGCAGATATCGGGCAGGTGCGGCCGCCACAGGTAGTTGGTGACGATGACGCCAGAAAACCGCTGGCCGGCGAGCGGCCAATCGTCGCCTTCGAGATCGAGTTGCATGGCGCTGACCCCGGGCACCCCATGCAGGCCGGAAATCGCCGCAATATCCCGGTCGACCGCAACGACCTGATGCCCGGCGGCGGCCAGCAGGCGCGCGTGGCGACCGCGGCCGCAGGCGAGATCGAGCACCCGGCCGCCCGGTGGCAGGCACGACAGTTGGCGCTCGACCCAGGGCGACGGCGCTATCATCGTGGTTTGTTCATCGGTGGAGGCAGTCATGGCGGAAATCATCGTTCGCGAGAATGGTCAGGGAAGATACCAGCAGGAAGTGATCGCTGGCGAGCACAGAATGCTGGCCGACGAACCAGTCAGCCTAGGCGGCGCCGACGCCGGGCCGGCGCCCTTCGACTTTCTGATGGCCGGACTCGGTGCCTGCACCGCGATGACCTTGCGCATGTACGCCGAGCGCAAGGGGCTACAGCTGAGGCGGGTCAGCGTCGCCCTGAGCCACGACAGCGTGCCGGTCGATGGTGCCAAACGCGACCGTTTCTTGCGCCACATCACGCTGGACGGCGACCTCACCGGCGAGCAGCGCGCGCGAATGCTGGAAATCGCCAACAAATGCCCTGTTCACCGCGCGCTCTCGCACTCACTGATGATCGAGTCGGGATTGGTCGATTAGACTCATTTCCCTAGTTTCGGCATGGCTTACAAGGTGCAACCATGCTAATATTGTGCGCTGCACAATAATAGTATTCTGTGGGGATTGTCATGCTTGAACAGCACTATCTGACGACGCTTTTCGAACCAAAATCGGTTGCCGTCATTGGCGCCTCCGACCGCGAGGACGCCGTCGGCAACGTCATCTTCAAGAACATTCTGGGCTCGGGCTACAAGGGCAAGCTCTACGCCATCAACCACAAGCACGAAACCGTACAAGGCCAGCAGGCATACAAGTCGATCGAAGAGATCGGTGCCCGCGTCGACATGGCGGTCATCGCCACGCGACCACAGACGGTTCCGCAAATCATTGAGCAATGCGGGCGCAGCGGCATCCGCAACGTCATCATCATTGCTGCCGGCTTCTCGGAATCCGGCCATATCGGGGCGGCCCTCGAGCGCAAGGTGCTCGAAATCGCACGTTCCTACAACGTTCGCATCCTCGGCCCCAACTGCCTCGGCATCATCCGCCCCGATCTCGGCCTCAACGCCACCTTTGCCCGGATGACAGCCAATAGCGGCAACCTGGCGCTGGTGTCGCAATCCGGCGCCATGTGTTCGGCGGTACTCGACTGGGCCAAGAGCAACCAGATCGGCTTCTCGTCGGTGATTTCGATCGGCACGACGTCCGACATCGATTTCGGTGAAATCCTCGACTACCTGATTTACGACAACCGCACCCACTACATCCTGTTGTACGTCGAGGGCATCCGCAACGCCCGCCGTTTCATGAGCGCGCTGCGTTCGGCAGCCCGCATCAAGCCGATCATCCTGCTCAAGGCCGGTCGCCACGAGGCGGGGTCGCTGGCCGCCGCGACCCACTCCGGCATGGCCGCCGTCTCCGACACCGTATTCGATGCCGCGGTGCGCCGGGCCGGCGTCGTGCGCGTGCAGAATATTGGCCAACTTTTCTACGCCGCCAAGGCGCTGGCCTCCAAATTCCGTCCGAAGGGCGATCGCCTGGCGATCATCACCAACGGCGGCGGGCCAGGCGCGATGGCGGCCGACCGCGCCGGAGACCTCGGCATTCCGCTGGCCGTCTTGTCCGACGAGACGATGGCCACGCTCAACAAGGCCCTGCCGACCAACTGGTCGCACAGCAACCCGATCGACATCGCCGGCGACGCGACACCTGAACGCTACCGCGACACAATTCTGACGGTCACCCACGACCCGAACGTCGACAGCACGCTGGTCATGCTCTCGCCGCAGGCCATGACACAGCCGATGGAAGTCGCGAAAGCCATCGTCGAGGTCGCCGACAAGCTCAACCGCTCGATCATCTGCTGCTGGATGGGCGAAGAGCAGGTTCTGGAAGCCCGCAAATTCCTCGAGGAATCCGGCATTCCGGCCTTCCGCATGCCGGAGACGGCGATCGAGTTGTTCCACCATATCTCGAAGTATTACCGCAACCAGAAGCTGCTGTTGCAGACGCCGGAGCCGACGCGCCAGCATGGCCGTCCGGAGGCCGAAGGTGCCAAGATGCTGATCGAGGCCCTGCTCGCCGAGCGGCGCCAGGTGCTGTCGGAGATGGAATCCAAGGCCATCCTGCGCGCCTTCCGGATCCCGGTCGCCCAGACCATGGTCGCCCGGACGGCGACCGAAGCCCTCCTGCTCGCCGAACAGATCGGCTTCCCGATCGCCATGAAAGTCGATTCGCCCGACCTGACGCACAAGACCGACGCCGGCGGCGTACGCCTCAATATCATGAACGCGCCGGCGGTACGCAACGCCTATCACGACATCATCGACACCGTGCAGAAGCGCCACCCGACGGCCAAGATCAACGGGGTTTCGATCGAACCCTTCCTGCACCGCCCGAATGGCCGCGAGCTGATGATCGGCGTCCTCCGCGACCCGATCTTCGGGCCGGTCATCACTTTCGGTGCCGGCGGGTTCGACGTCGAGATCTTCAGCGACCGCTCGGTCGCCCTGCCGCCGCTCAACAAGTTCCTGGCCAAGGATCTGATCGAATCGACCCGTGCCTCGAAGATTCTCGGCCAGTTCCACAACATGCCGCCGGCCGACCTCAATGCGGTCAAGGAAGTCCTGCTGTGCATCTCCGAAATGGTCTGCGAATTGCCGTGGATCATGGAAATGGACCTCAACCCGCTGATCGTCGATGAAAACGGTGCCATCGCCGCCGATGCGCGGATCGTCATCGACCACGCCAGCGGCTCCAGCGGCGATCGCTACGCGCACATGGCGATCTATCCGTATCCGGTGCATCTGATCCAGGAATGGCAAATGAACGACGGCAAGGTCGTCACCATCCGCCCGATCCGCCCGGAAGATGCCGACATGGAACAGGAGTTCGTCAAGGGCATGTCCGACGAATCGCGCTACTACCGCTTCATGGATACCCTGCGCGAACTGACCCAGACCATGCTCGTGCGCTTCACGCAGATCGACTACGACCGCGAAATGGCGCTGGTTGCCACGCTACCCACCGAGGACGGCAAGGAAAAGCAGATCGGCGTCGCCCGCTACGTCGTCAATCCGGATGGCGAGTCGGTCGAATTTGCCCTCGCCGTCGGCGACGACTGGCAAAAATGCGGCGTCGGACGCAAGCTGATGACGGCCTTGGTCGACTGTGCCCGCCAGAAAGGCTATCGCGCCGTGGTTGGCGACGTCCTGTCGTCCAACAGCAAGATGTTCCGCCTGATGACCAGCCTCGGCTTCAGCATTCACCCGCACCCGGACGACACCGCGGTCAAGCGCGTCGTCAAGCCACTGGCGAATTGACCGGGCAGACGCATTGAAAAAGTCGGCCCCTGGCCGGCTTTTTCAGTAACGGAGGTGCCAAGCCGCCGGAATCATTTCGGCGCCATTTTTTCGGCACGCCTGGCACGAATTTCCGGCGTCCACTTGCTTTCGATGTAGGCCAGAACGTTCTGGATCTGACGATCGGTCAGCTTGCCGCCATACGCCGGCATGTCGGAAACATAGCCTTCCGGCGCATTGGGCGGGACCATGCCGAATTTGGTGATGGCAAACAGCTGCTCCATCGGATGATGCCAGGTATGGCCGCTCGCATCGTGCGGCGGCGCCGGCAGTTTGCCGTCCGCCCGCCGGGTGCGCCACTCCGGCTGGCCTTCGAGTTTTTCCCCGTGGCATGCCGCGCACTCGGCCTTGTAGATTCCCTCACCTTCCATCAGGGCGAAAGGATCGGGACCGTCCGTACCCTTGCCGCATCCGGCAAGCAATGCCATCAAAGCCACCCACCACCATTTCGCGCTCATGCTGACATCACTTTTTTTGACCGGCCTGAGTGGCATCCGCTGCCGGATTCTGCCGCTGTCTCTTCGCATTTCTTACGTCGATGACAATCTTCGCGGCACCGACCAGGTTGACCAGAATGACGGCTATCGCCGGCCATACCGGTAAGTCCTGCCCGGTACTGAGACTGTGGATGAACAACCCGCCAAGCGCGAGGCCGCCAATCAGAATGATCAGGACACCACTATTGATAAAACCACCTTGCCTGCAATTCAAAACCGAATCCTCCGTAAGATCAGCAGACGTGACGGAAAACGCCAGGCCGCGTGCAGGGTGCAAACTTAACACAGAGCCGCTGGCGAGAGCAGCCCTGACTGCAGGCGGAGCAATTCCCGTCAGGACTCCACGGCACGCCAACCAGGATCTTCTGCAACGCTCAATGGAAATCCCGACTGCGCGTCGGCAAACGGCCCAGCCAGGCCGAGAGATCGACCAGGCGGCTGGCAACCAGATGGATGACTTCACCTTCCACCTGCAGTTGCCCATAGACGCCGAGCAGCGTCGCGGCCAGCAGTTCGCGGCGCTGTCTTTCGACCAGTTCCGGATGAACCACAACATTTGTCAGCCCGGTTTCATCTTCCAGCGTGACGAAGACGATGCCGGTCGCCGTGCCCGGCCGCTGGCGGCCGACGACGATACCGGCGACGCGGACCAGGGCGCGGTGGCCCACGCGCTTGAGATCGCTGGCCGTGACGAAACGCCGTTCGGCAAGTTGCTGGCGCAACAGGTTCAAGGGATGGCGACGCAGGCTCAGGCCGAGGCTGCGGTAGTCTGCGACCAGGTTTTCAGCCTCATTCGGCGCCGCCAGTGCGGTGACTGCTTCGGCTGGCGGCAGGCCGTCGAACAGGTCGCCCTGCGCCACTGCGGCAGTTTTTTCCACACTCGCTGCCCAGGCGGCTTGCCGACGATGGCCAGCCAGGCTTTGCAGGGCGTCGGCCGCGGCCAGCAGGTCGAGTTCGTGGCGCTGCAAGCCGGCGCGCGCGGCGAGATCGGCGACATGCAAAAATGGCCAGTTTTTCCGGTCGCTCCTGGGGCCAGCTGTTGATTTTATGGTCGCAGCAATTCGCTCGGCGGCTGCCTGCGACAGGCCGCCGATCTCGCGCAGACCGAGGCGCACCGCGCCGCTGGCGTCGAGCCGGCTGTCCCAGTCGCTGGCCGTCACATCCGGCGGCAGGACCATTACGCCATGCCGGCGGGCGTCCTGAATCAGCATCGACGGCGAGTAGAAGCCCATCGGCTGGCTGTTCAGCAGGCCGCACAGGAAAGCCGCCGGATGATGGCGCTTGAGCCAGGCCGAGACATAGACGAGCAACGCGAAACTGCTGGCGTGGCTCTCCGGAAATCCGTATTCGCCGAAGCCCTGGATCTGCGCGATGATGCGCCGCGCGAAACTTTCCGGCAGGCCGTTGGCGGCCATGCCGGCGAGCAGCTTTCGCTCGAAGACTTCCAGCCCGCCCTTGCGCCGCCAGGCGGCCATCGAGCGCCGCAACTGGTCGGCCTCGCCGGGCGTGAAGCTGGCGGCGACAACGGCCAGCCGCATGACCTGTTCCTGGAAGATCGGCACGCCATAAGTGCGTTCCAGAACGGCATCGACCGCCGGCGAGATTTTCTCGATGCGCTCCCTGCCCTGCCGCCGCTTGAGGTAGGGATGCACCATGTCGCCCTGGATCGGGCCGGGACGGACCAATGCAACTTCGACGACCAGATCGTAGAAACAACGCGGCTTGAGGCGCGGCAGCATGGCCATCTGCGCCCGCGATTCGACCTGAAAGACGCCCATGCTGTCGGCGTGGCAGAGCATTTCGTAGGTCGCCGGATCTTCGGCGGGAATATCCTGCAAACGCCGCACCCCAAGAGTGCTTCCTGCGGGGCGCGTTCCACCCGAAGTTTCACCCAAAATCGCCAGTGTCTTGCGAATCGCCGACAGCATGCCGAGGGCCAGGATATCGACCTTCATCAGGCCCATGGCATCGAGATCGTCCTTGTCCCACTGGATCACGCTGCGCGCTGTCATCGCGGCATTTTCGACCGGCACCAGCCGGGACAGCGGCCCGCGCGAGATGACGAAACCACCGACGTGTTGCGTCAGGTGGCGCGGAAAACCACGCAGGGCTTCAGCGATGGCCAGCCATTTTTCGACGCGCGGCGCGGCGGGATCGAGGCCGAGCTCGGCGAAGCGTTCCGGCAATTGCTCGCGCTTGTCCCACCAGGCCAGCGAAGCAGTCAGCGCGTTGATCTGGGCGATCCCGAAGCCGAGCGCCCGCCCGGCATCGCGCAGTGCCCCCTTGGTCCGGTAGGTGATCAGCGCCGCGGCCAGCGCTGCCCGCTCGCGACCATATTTGGCGTAGATATACTGGATCACCTCCTCGCGCCGCTCATGCTCGAAATCGACGTCGATATCCGGCGGCTCGCCGCGCTCCTTCGAAATGAAACGCTCGAACAGCAGCGCCGAACGGGCCGGATCGACTTCGGTGATACCGAGCGCGTAACACACCGCCGAGTTGGCCGCCGAACCGCGCCCCTGGCAGAGAATCCCCTGACTGCGGGCGAAGCAGACGATGTCGTAAACGGTCAGGAAGTACGCCTCGTAAGCCATTTCCGCGATCAGTTTCAGTTCATGCTCGACCCGTTCGCGAACACCCTCCGGCACGCCAGCCGGATAGCGCCGCAGCAAGCCGCGCCCGGTCTCGGCGCGCAGCCAGCTGGCCGGCGTTTCGCCGTGCGGCACGACTTCTTCCGGATATTCGTAGCGTAGTTCGTCCAGCGAAAACTCGCAGCGGGCGGCGATGTGCAAGGTTTCGGCCAGCAGTTCCGGCGGATGAAGCCGCGACAAACGCAGCCGCGACCGCAAATGCCGCTCTCCGTTCGGAAACAAGGCGTAACCCGCCTCGAATACCGAGGTTTTCAGGCGCAAAGCCGTCAGCACATCCTGCACCGGCCGCCGCGCCTTGCTATGCATATGTACATCGCCGCTGGCCACCAGCGGCAGGCCGCAGGCTTCGCCCAGCGCCTGCAGGGTTTCAAGCCGGAAAGCGTCGTCCGGCCCGGCATGCAGTTCGACGGCGATCCAGACCCGACCGGGAAAGCGCTCGGCCAGCCAGCGCCCATCCGCGGCCGCAGGCAGCTTGCCGGGCACCCACAGAACCAGGCAATCCGGCACCGCGCCATTCGGCGAAATGACATTCAGATCATGGCGCCGCAACGTGTAGTCGCCCTTCCCGGCGCGCCGCCGGGCCAGCGTGATCAAGGCCGACAGGTTGCCGTAGCCCTCCCGGTTGGTAGCCAGAAAGACCAGTTTCAGGCCGTCATCTGCCAGCATCTCGCTGCCGACAATCAGTTTCAGCCCGGCCGTTTTGGCTGCCAGATGCGCCCGCACGACACCGGCCAGCGAGCATTCGTCGGTCAGTGCCAGCGCCGTATAGCCCTGCGCCGCCGCCCGCTCGACCAGTTCCGCCGGGTGCGAGGCGCCGCGCAGGAAGCTGAAATTGGACAGGCAATGCAACTCGGCGTATTCCGGCAGGGACATGGTCGTTCCGCGCCTGATTTCAGGCGAACAGGCCATGCAGGAACCAGCCACGCGCATCGCGAAAAATCCAGGCCCATTGCCCGAGTGGATTGCGGGCGACGAAATAGTCACGGCGCACATCGCCGGATGCATCCTGTTCCCCCTCGTCCCACCAGCCGATTTCCAGGCGCTCGGCCCGCGACAGCAGCTTCAATGGTCCATGCCAGTGCGGGCTGCCGGCCCGCTCGATTAGTGCCTGCGGGGTCGGTAACAGCCACAGCGGGCGCTGCGATCTGCCGGCGCCAGTAAGTGACGGCTGTTTTCCGGCTGCTGCGGTTGACGGCGAAAATGGCTCAAAATCGCCAATCACCTCGCGCTGCCGCGTGGCGCACTCCGGCCGATAGTCGGCCGCCTCGGCCAAATGCTGCACGGCACCCGCACCAAGGCGGGCGCGCAAGCGCTCCAGGCAGGCCAACACCCCCTCGCCGGCTGGCGCCTGCTCGAACAACGCAGCGCTGGCGCCGGGCTTGGCGGCGAGTTCGTCGGCCTGCAGGCGCAAGGTATCGACCGGCGCCCCGAGTTTCAGGCGGGAAAGACGCTCACGCAACAGGCGCAGAAAACGCCCCTCGTCGGCGGCCGGCTCGGCAAAATGAAGGGTTAGCGGCGTCTGCGTGCCATCGTCGTGCGTCAGCAGCAAGGTGCAGCCACGCAGCAGCAATTGCCGGACCTGCAGCCAGCCGGCCAGCGCCGCGAACAGGCGTTGCCCGGCAAAGGCCAGCGCCTCGGCATGCTCGACCCGGGCCGGAAGTTCGAGATCGATGGCAAAATTTTCAGGGAAACGGAAAGGCAAGCGCGGGTCGGGCAATTCGCCCCAGGCCCGCAGCAGGTCGTTGACCGGCACATTGCCGATACGCCGGCGCAGGCTGGCGCTGGGCACGGCACGCAGTTCGCCAAGCCGTTCCAGGCCGAAGGAGAGCAGTCGCTGCCCGATCTCCTTCGGCCAGCCGGGAATGGCACACGGCAAAGCGGCCAGCGCCGCTTGCATGGCCGGCATGTCGAGATAAATTTCACCATTGCCCGCCTGAGCCAGCCAATACGCGCCGAGCGGCGTCTGGGCGGTCGCCCACAAACTTGAATAAGCCTGTTCGCCACACCCGTTCAGTACGGCCACGGCAATTGCATCGGCACCACCGAACAGGCGCAGGCAGCCGCCAATCTCCAGCAGCAAGCCATCCGGCGGCAGCAGGCTGACCATTGGCGTGAACTGGCCAGCCCAGCAGGCCAGCGCTTCCAACGCCCTGGCCTCCTGTATCACGTCACGCTCGAAGACGGCCAGACCAGGTTGCAGTCCGAGCGCCGTCGACAACTTCTGTCCGGCGCTTATCCCCGCCCCGGCGGCCAGCCGGTCGCAGGCAAGCACACGCCCGCGGCTGACGACCGCACGCGCGCCGGCTTGTGCTGCCGTGTTACCAGGTGACTGCCGCAGTGGCAGTGCTTCGAGCGCCAGCAAGGGAAAGTGAAGGGCCAACCAGAGCACGCGGCAATCTCCCGGGACGGGCAATGGACAAATCAAGCGGCCGCGCCGCCGGTCGGCCGCGCCGCTTGAGAATACGCAAGGACAGCCCCGACTCGCCAGCGGCCAGCGCAACCCGCAGTGGGGCCGGCGACGGCGTGGCCGCCACGGCAAGCGGGCGCCACAAACAGGCCAGGGTCGGCCGGCCCTCTGCCGCTACCTGCAAGCGGCGCAATGCCTTGGCATCGATGCCCGCCTCAGGCCAGAGCAAGACGCCGGCAAAACCGCCACAAGCCAGCAACTGTTCACAACACCAGGCCGCCTGCCGACCAGCCTGGATAACTACCAGCCGCTCCAACGCCAAACCCGCTGCCGCCCAGGCTGGCGCATACGGCAGACAGGGTGGCGCCACCAAGGCCAGCCAGCCGCCTTCAGCCGAAAGCTGCGCCAGAACGGGCAACAACAGGCCGATTTCGCCCAAACCGTTACGGTCGACGAGGATTTCGGTCAGATTTCCCCGCGGCCAGCCGCCACCCGGCAATTCGGCATCGAGTTCGGCATACCCGCTCGGGAGGGCGCTTGCAGGCAAATGGGCCAGCGTGTCGCCACGCCAGATATCGCCCCTGGCCAGCACATCGGAAAGCGCCAGCGGCCGGGACAAGGCGCTCATGACAGGCTGCTGTTCGCCCCGCGAATCAGGCCGACGGCAATGCCTTCGATGGCAAATTCGACTTCTGCCGGATTGACGATGATCGGCTCAAAATCCGGGTTCTCGGCGATCAGCTCGATCAGGCCGTTGCGGCGCCTCAGACGCTTGACCGTGACCTCCTCGGCCACCCGGGCGATGACGATCTGGCCGTCACGCGCCTCGCCGGTCTTATGTACGGCCAGCAGGTCGCCGTCCAGGATGCCGGCGTCAATCATCGACAGGCCGCGCACCTTGAGCAGGTAATCGGCACGCGGCTTGAACAACTGGGCATCGAGCGCATAGCGACCCTGCACGTTTTCGACGGCGAGAATCGGCGAACCGGCGGCGACGCTGCCGATCAGCGGCAGGCCGAGTTGCTCGACCAGCCTGATGCCGCGCGCCGAGCCAGGCTCGAGAACGATGGCGCCCTTCTTGGCGAGCGCCTTCAAGTGATCTTCCGCCGCATTGGGCGAGGCGAAACCGAAGGCGCTGGAGATTTCCATGCGCGTCGGCGGCGCCCCCAGAACCTCGAGCGTGTCGCGAATGAAATCGAGAATTTCCTGCTGCCGTGGCGTGAGTTTCATGACCATCTCCGCTAAAAACCAATAACTGTATTTTTGTACAGTAAATCGCTTTTGGCAAGCGGAATTTTGTTCAAAGAACGATGCAAAATATCTGACATACTCGTACGCCTGAGGAGTTAGCCAAATGAGTACACCACGCATCATCGTTTTGACCGGCGTCACCCGGGGATTGGGGCGTGCCATGCTCAAAGAACTGGTGGCTGCCGGCCATACCGTGGCCGGATGCGGTCGCAATGCCGAGCGCCTCGAAATCCTTCGGCGGGAATATCCTGCGCCCCATCACTTTGCCAGCGTGGATGTCAGTGATGATGTCCAGGTATCCAATTGGGCGGTTCACATACTCGATACCGTCGGCGTTCCTGATCTTTTGATCAACAACGCAGCCTCGGTAAACACGAATGCACCGCTCTGGGAGATCCGGGCCAGTGAATTCGACGCGCTGACCAGCATAAATATCAATGGCGTCGCGAATGTCATCCGGCACTTTGTACCCGCCATGGTCAAAGTCAAACGTGGCGTGATTGTCAATTTCAGTTCGGGCTGGGGACGGAGCACATCGGCTAGTGTTGCACCTTATTGCGCTACCAAATGGGCGATCGAGGGGCTGACAAAGGCGCTGGCGCAGGAATTGCCTCAAGGCATGGCGGCAGTACCGCTGAACCCCGGCATTATTGATACGGACATGCTGCGCATCTCGTTCGGCAATGCGGCAGGAACTTACGAATCACCCGAACAGTGGGCAGTACGAGCGGTCAGGAAAATTCTGGCCTTCGGGCCCAGGGATTCTGGCAAGTCGCTCAGCGTCGATTGACAAAATCCTTGCATCGCTTTCAGCAAACCATGGTCTCTATGGACAATCTTCGAGTCCACCACAGCAAACCGGTCAAAGCGTGGCTGGCCGAGCACGAAGATGCCATTGCGGTGTTCAGACAGGCCCCGGCGCATTCGTAGCTACTTTCAACATGATCCAGTAAAGTATGCCGCTTGACTCAAGTTCATTTTGGCCGACTCAATAACGCACCATCCATTGCCCGCACGACGCTTCCGATGATACCAACGCCCTGCCCATCCTGCCGTCAAATCATGGTCAAGCAGCGCTTCGAGCGGATGCATCACGGCGAGGTCGTCCTCGACCTGTGCTTTACCTGCCACGGCATCTGGTTCGATGAATTCGAGAGCGTGCAGATCACGCCCGGTGGCATCATCGGACTGTTCAAGCTGATCCACGAACACCGCGACGACCAGCGCGCGCCCTTGCGCGATCCCTTGCAATGTCCACGCTGCAACGAGCGGATTTTACAGGGCCTGGATGTCGCGAAGCATGGTGGCCCGTTCAACTATCACCGCTGCCTGCAGAAGCACGGACGCTTCACCACCTTCGCCCAGTTCATGATCGAAAAGGGTTTCGTGCGGCAACTGCACGCGGCTGAGATCACCGAATTGTCGGCCCGGATCGGCATCGTCCGCTGCATGGGCTGCGGCGCGCCGGTCGATATTCGTCGGGATCACGCCTGCAGCCATTGCCGTGCGCCGATCGCCATTCTCGACCCCGATGCGATCGAACAGGCCCTGGCCCGCTATCGGCATGCCGAGGTCAAGCGCACGACGCTCGACGTCGAAGCCCTGGGCGACGCCATCGTCATGCGCGAACGGGAAAAATCACGCTACCAGCGCGACAAACGCCAAGGGCGGATCGAAGATCTCGATGTCGGCGACCTGCTGGTCACCGGGGTCGAAATGGCCTGGAAATTTTTCCGTCAGGCGAAATAGGCTGTTGCCTCAAGCCGGCAACGTGCCCGGCGCCGATGCGACCACTACGCGCAAGGCGCGCGGTTCGGCACTAACCGTCTCCCCTCGTCTGCCCGACCCAGATCAGTTTGTTGACTGCGAAACCAAGCGCTCCGGCCTGTTCGAGCAGTACGTCCCGAACCCCTGCCGGCAACTGCTTGTCGCGCGCCAGAATCCAGAGATAGTCGCGATCCGGCCCGGCGACCATCGCCCAGCGGTAGTTCTGCTGATCTAGGGCTACGACATGGTAGCCGCCATAGAATGGGCCGAAAAAGGAAACCTTGAGCGAGGCCGTGGTCGGATCGCCGGTGAACAAGGCGCGCCCGACGGCCTGGCGCCATTCGTTGCGCTTGCTGTCGTAGCCGCGGTTGATGACCTCGACGCTGCCATCGGCCTGTGCGGCATAAGTGGCGCTGACATCGCTGAGGCCGCGCTCGAAAGAATGGTCAAGGCGGGCCAGCTCATACCATTTCCCTTCGTAGCGCGACAGATTGAAAGGAGTGACCGCTGTCACCCCTTCCGGTGGAGCCGTCGAACAGCCGCTCAAGCCAAGCAAGGTAACCAGAAGCAGGGCGTGCAACCGAATTTGCATCAGCAGTGAGAAGCGCATAAACGGGAACTCCGAATCAATAATCCATTTTGTCCTGGACAATTATAGCCATTTCTCGTAACATTTGCTTGATCTCGCATTTATGAACATTTCTGTCCATAACACACGACGTGTCTCTGTTCAACAAACTCCCCGGTTTCACCAAGACCCCGCCCGGCCGCGAACGCACGATCCTGCGCCTGCTGCCCAGAATATTCGTGCTCGGCTCGGTGCTTCTGGCCATCCCCTCGCTGGTTGCCCGGCTGTTCATTTCGGAAGGCAGCGAGGCCGAAATCGCGACGCGAATCATGACCGTCGATATCTATGGCATCAGCCTGGTGGTTTTGCACTGGACAGTCGTGTTCACCGTGGCGATCGGCGCCTTCATCGTCTTGGCGATGAAGGGTCCGGCCTATGTCGCCGACCCCTATCCGCTCGAAGATTCGGAAACTCCAGACGATCCCGCTCCGGGTACCGACAAAGGCCGAGGCTAAAGTGCCGGCCGTGACTGCGCCGCCGTGGTCGCGAAAGCGCTGGCGCGGGTGAAATTACCAGCCGGTGATCGTCATCGAACACCAGCACCTCATCTTCGGCGAAGTTCCGGCGACCAACTGTCGGGATCGTAGAGGTTGCCTGTCAATCGCCGGCAGCCCCCCGCTCGCGACCTTTGGCGGAAAGTTCCGCCATGCCGGAGAGCAACTCGATGGGTAGCGGGAAAACAATGGTTGACGATTTGTCGCCAGCAATCCCGGCCAGGGTCTGCATGTACCTCAACTGCATGGCGCCGGGCTGACGGCCCAGCATTTCTGCCGCCTGCATGAGCTTTTCCGAGGCCTGCAGTTCGCCTTCGGCGTGGATCACCTTGGCGCGCCGCTCGCGCTCGGCTTCGGCCTGTTTGGCGATGGCGCGCACCATCGATTCGTTGAGATCGATGTGCTTGATCTCAACGTTTGCCACCTTGATGCCCCAGGCGTCGGTCTGCGCATCGAGGGCCTTCTGGATGTCAATGTTGAGGCGCTCGCGCTCGGCCAGCATCTCGTCCAGCTCGTGCTTGCCGAGCACGGCCCGTAGCGTCGTCTGCGCCAACTGGCTGGTGGCATTCATAAAATCTTCGACCTGGATAATCGCCTTTTCCGGCTCGACGACACGGAAATAGACCACCGCGTTCACCTGCACCGAGACGTTGTCGCGCGAGATGACGTCCTGCGTCGGCACGTCGAGCACGATGGTTCGCAAGTCAACCCGCACCATCTGCTGGATGCCCGGAATGACGACGATCAGACCCGGCCCCTTGACCTTCCAGAAGCGGCCCAATTGGAACACCACGCCGCGTTCGTACTCGCGCAGGATGCGAAACGATGCGACCACCAAGACAACAAAGAGCAACACGAAACCGCCGAATCCGAATTCAAAACCCATGATCATTCTCCTTTGCTCTCCTTGCCGGCCGGCACCACTTCAAGCACCAGCCCCTTGCGTGCAACGACACGCACCTTCTGGTCAGCGCGCAACGGCGCCGCCGCCGTCACCTGCCAATTTTCACCATGAACGCGCGCCCAGTGCGTATCCTCCAGCACTTCGCCAGCGGCACCGATCAGTTCCTCGGCACCGCTGACCACGGCGCGCCGCCGCGCCTTCAGCGCCATGCCCCCAAGCGCGGCGAGCAGCAGGGCGCTGCTGATCGCCACCCCGACTGTCAGCCCGAGCGGAACACCGAAGCCAGGCAGTTCGGTGTCGAACAGGATCACCGCGCCGAACACGAAGGCGGCGATGCCGCCCAGCCCCAGTACGCCGAAACTGGGCAGAAAGGCCTCGGCCACCATCAGGGCGACGCCCAGCAGGATCAGCGCCAGACCGGCGTAATTGACCGGCAGAAGCTGGAGGGCGTAAAGCGCCAGGATCAGGCAGATGCTGCCGGCGACGCCGGCGATCCCGAAGCCGGGACTGGAAAATTCGAAAAACACGCCGTAGATGCCGATCATCATCAGGATCAGCGCCACGCTGGGATCGGTGATTACGCTGAGAAAACGTGTCCGCCAGTCCGGCTTGATGACGAGCAGCGGTGCACCAGCTGTCTCCAATTGCCTTTCCTGACCCTGGACCTTGACCGTCCGGTGGTCAAGCTGGCGCAGCAGGTCGGGCACATCGACGGCAACGATTTCGATCACGTTCTGTTCCAGCGCTTCCGCCGCCGCCAGGCTGGCTGCCTTGCGCACCGCCTGTTCGGCCCAATCGACATTGCGCCCGCGTAACTGGGCCAGCCCGCGAATGTAGGCGGCGGCATCGGCAATCTGCTTGCGACTCATGGCACTGCCTTGGGCGTCCCCGGCGCCCTCGGCTTTCCCATCCGGATTTCCGGGTTGTGGCAATTCGGGGGCGCCGCCGATCTGAACCGGTGTCGCCGCACCGAGATTGGTGCCCGGCGCCATCGCGGCAATGTGACTGGCGTAGAGGATGTAGGCGCCGGCACTGGCCGCGCGCGCACCGCTTGGCGCGACGTAGGCCGCCACCGGCACGGGCGCGGCGAGGATGGCCTTGACGATCTGGCGCATCGAGGTGTCGAGCCCCCCGGGCGTATCGATCTGCAGCACCACAAGTTGCGCACCCGCGCGCTGTGCGTGCGCCAAGCCACGTTCAACGTGATCGGCCGTGGCCGGTCCGATCGCGCCATCAATGCCCAGCAGTGCAACTGCCGGCTGCACGGCGGCCAGTGGCGGCGCAGCACAGATCAGCAACAGCCATGTCAGCCAGATACGCCAGCTTCGCATCGCGCTTCTCCTCGAGAATGCCTACGAGTTCACACTGGTTGATTATGCGCCTGATTCGCCGAGCCGGCGTGCTATCCGCCGAGCAGGAAGCTGGCCACCGACGCCCACCATGTGCCGTTGACCCGCATCATCCAGTCGTTGTGGTCGGCGGCCGGGATTGTCCACAGTCTTTTGGGACCGGGTAGTGACGCGAACAAGGCCTGCCCGAAAGGCGCTGGCACGATGCTGTCCTGAGCCGCAATGACCACCGCAACCGGGCCACGAAAATCGGCCAGGTTGGCGATGTTGTCGTAGCGGTCGCGCAGCAGCAAATCGATGGGCGCCCAGGGGTAGTGATGTTGAGCCACTCGTTTGAGACTATCCCACGGGGTAGCCAGCAGCAGGCCAGCAATATCGCCCGGAGAGTTCGCAGCAACCGCCGCCGCGATGCCGGCGCCCAGCGATTCGCCGCCGACCAGCAGGGGGCCCGGGAACCGGGCGCGAACGCGGGCCAGCGTTTCCGCCGCATCGCGCACCAGCGCGGCCTCGCCCGGCTGTCCAGGGCGCGGACCGTAGCCCGGGTACTCGGCCAGAATGACGCGCAGTCCGACGTCGGCAAGCGCTTCGGCCACCCAGCCCCGGTGACCGGCGTGACCCGCGTTGCCATGAAAGAACACCAGGGTGCCGCGTGCCGCCATGCGCGGTTCGCGCAACAGACCGCGAAAATCATTGGCCTCCGGCCAGGGTTCGAGTCCATCGCGCCGGGCTTCGGCGACGACCTCGGCGAGCGGCGCGCTGGCGGGGAAATAGAGCAGGTGGTCCTGAAACAAGAAAAGCCCTCCCCAAATCAATGCGAGGCCGGTCATCACGCTCAGCATTATCCGTCTAAGCCCCGGGCTCACGCCGCCGGTCCGCAAGCTGTATGGCAGCATAGGCCGCGAAGTTGATGACAATGACGCCCACGCCCAGAACGATTTGCCATTCTCGGGTCAGTCCTTCCGGGTAGATGATGGGTATCAGGTAGTGCGCGATGAATCCGCCACTGTACCCCTCGCCGCCCGCCATCCGACGCAAGCGGTCTTCCAGCGGGGTCAGCGGGCAGATGCCGCCGCTGAATTCGATGAACGCAGCCCAGGCCAGTGCGACAAAGTGCAGCCAGCGCAGCCGTGGGAAGCGCCAGGACAGGGCGGCACCCAGCACGACAAACACGATGAATGCCAGATGAACTACCAGCACTGCGTTAGCGAGGGCATCGTAAATCATGCGCGATGCGCTACCTTGAACCAGGCGCCAACTTCATTCCGCATCCGGCGAAAACAGGATTTTGGGCGTTATTTCAACATGCTGGACGTCGCTGCCCAGCCAGACGATGCCGTCCTGAATCGTGCATTGCAGGCGCATGTTGCGTTGCGCCAGTGCGGTCAAAGCCTGGGAATTTTCAGGACTGAGCGAAATTACCCGCAGATTCTTCTGGCCGGAAACCTTGGCGGCGGTCTGCTCCCACCAGACTTCGGCGGCCCGCGCGCCATAGCTCAGCACGACAACATGACGTGAACGGTTGCAGGCTCGGCGAATCGCCTTTTCGTCGGGCAGGCCGACATCGATCCAGCGTTCGATGCTGCCGGTGGCATCCAGGTCCTGCAGATCGGCCTCGTCCTCGGCCGACAGTCCGCGCCCGAATGCCAGCGTCGGTGAGGCGTTGAGCGCGAAGGCCAGCAGGCGGACCATCATGCGCTCGTCGGTTTCCGACGGATGGCGCGCGATGGTCAGGGCATGGTCGGCAAAATAGCCGCGATCGAGGTCGGCCAGTTGCAGTTCAGCCTTGTGGATCGTCGATTTCAGTGCCATGCCCGCCCCCTTGGAAAGCTGGCATTATCACATGACGCTCGCAGAGGCCCCGAGTACAAAGATGCGTGGCGCTCGGTTATAATCAGCATTTGCTTATTTACGAGATCCGCCATGCGCAAAGCACTTCTATTCAGCGTTCTTGCCCTGTCCGCCCTGCTCGCCCGCGCCGAAGTCATCGACATCGACAATGCCGAACTTGCTCAACTGGCGAAAAGCGGCGTCACGGTGATCGATATCCGTACCCAGCCGGAATGGGAAGAAACCGGCATCGTCGCCGGCAGCAAGCTGCTCACCTTCTTCGACGAAAAAGGTCGCGCCGACCCGGCGGCATGGCTGGAAAAACTGAAGCCGATCGTCAAGCCGGGCGATCCGGTCATCGTCATCTGCCGTTCCGGCAACCGGACCAAGCCGGTCAGCCAGCTGCTTTCACAGCAGGCCGGCTACGCCAAGGTCTATAACGTCAAGAATGGCCTCAAGGGCTGGCGGCGCGACAATGGGCCGGTCGTACCCGCAACGCAGAGCATCGCCGCCTGCCACGCCGACAAGACTTGCTGATCCAGGCCGTTGACCGCAAGCGTTGCGCCAGTTGCGAGCGCTGGCGCGGCGAACGGCAGCCCGGCCCGACCCCTGAAAGTGTGGCGGTCGCGTCTGAAACGGTCACCGGCCTCTGCGTCGGCGGCGGCTGGGACGGTTCCGAGCGGCGCGCCCGCAGCGCCTGCGGCCACTGGCAGGTCTGGCTGGCCCTGAAAGCGACGGACCCCGATGCAATCCGCTAGAATGCCCTAGTTACGGCTTTCCGGGAGCGCCGCTCCGCAGTGATCGCTGCCACCCCGCCGGGAAACCCATGTCAGCCCAAACCTTGACCGACCTCCTGCAAGCGGCCTTCATTGCCCGCCAGCCGCTCATCGACAGCCTGCATGCCGAGGATACCAACGCCTACCGGCTGTTCAACGGCAGCAGCGAAAATTGGCCCGGTTTGACGGTTGACCGCTACGCTGACCTGCTGCTGATCCAGACCTTCCACAAGGCGCTCGACGGCCACGACCGGGCCGCCACCGAAGCCTTCTACGCGGCTGCCCTGCCCGGCCTGACAGCCATTTACAACGATCGCAGCCAGACCAATTCGCGCATCGGCAATCCGCTGCCAGCCGATGTGCTGGCCGCGGCACACACGCCGCGCGAATTTCACGAAATGGGTCTGCGCTACGCTGTCCAGGCCCGCCACGGCGGCCAGGACCCGTGGCTCTTTCTCGACATGCGGGCCGGACGCCGGCGCATCTTGCAGGAAGCCGCCGGGAAATCACTGCTCAACCTGTTCGCCTATACCTGCGGCGTCGGTCTGGCCGCCGCCAGTGCGGGCGCCACCCATGTCGTGAATGTCGATTTCGCCGAGTCGAACCTCAAGGTCGGCAAGGAAAACGCCCGCCTCAACGACCTGCCGATCCGCCAGCGCTTCGTGCACAGCGACGCCTTCGCCGCCATGCGCCAGCTGGCCGGCATCGGCCAGCCGCAGATGGTCAGGGGCAAGCGCATGCCGGCTTTTCCGAAGCTCGACCCGCGCACCTTCGACCTCGTCTTTCTCGATCCGCCGCGCTATGCCAAGAGCCCGTTCGGCGTCGTCGACATCGTCCATGACTACGCCGCGCTGATGAAACCGGCGCTGCTATGCACCCGCGAAGGCGGCACGCTGATCTGCTGCAACAACGCGGCCGAGGTTCCGCGCGACGCCTGGGCCGACCAGCTTGCGCGGTGCGCCGCGAAAATCGGGCGGACCATCCGCCAACTGGAATGGATCGCGCCCGAAGCGGATTTCCCCAGCCATGACGGCCAGCCGCCGCTCAAGATCGCCCTGCTGCGGGTCTAGAATACACATCCCGAACCGGAGACCAAGGCATGCACCCGCGCCAGATTAATACCCTTCACCGAGCCGCCAGCAAGAAAATCGACGCGCCCGACCTGGTCTTCATTCATGGCGGTTACATGGATTCCCGCTGCTGGGACATCCATTTCTTACCGTATTTCGCCGGTCTCGGCTTCAACTGCCACGCGCTCGACCTCTCCGGCCACGGCCTCAGCGAGGGCGGCGACAGGCTGGACGATTTCGGCATCGACGATTTCGTCGTCGACCTGCGCCAGGTGCTTGCCGGCCTGCCGGACAATGTCGTGCTGATCGGCCATTCGATGGGCTGTTCGGTCATCGAACGCTATCTCGAACGGGCCACCGCGCGGGCCGCCGTTTTCATGGCACCGGTCCCGCCATCCGGTACCCAGGGCTCGATCATGAGGATCGCCCTCAGGCACCCGAAACTTTTCACCGAACTCAGCTCGCTCGGTTCGAGCCAGATCAGCGACAAGAGCCTTGAGATGCTGCGCGACGTCTACTTTTCACCGGCCACGGAACCCGAGGAACTGCTCGAATTCGCCCACCTGATCCAGCCCGAATCCGAACGTGCGATCTCCGACATGCTGATGCTCGGCATGCGCCTCCACCGCGCGTTCGCCAAGCTTCCCGTGCTGGTCATCGGCGGCCAGGACGACGCCGTCTTTCCGCCCTCGACAATCGGCCATAGTGCCGTGCGCTGGGGCGCCCGCCACAAGCGGATCGCCAATTGCGGCCACATGCTGATGCTCGAACACCAGTGGCACATCGTTGCCGAGGCTCTGGCGCACTGGCTGGAAACCGCCTGCTGCCGAAAGTCACCGGCGGCGCAAGCCTGACCCGCGAGTTTGCCTGACCGCCGGCAAATCCGCTTCCGGGGCAAATTAAGGAAACGTTAATCCAGACGGGGTAAACTTGCAGCTCGCATTTATGTGAGTCGAGCCATGCGCCGCACCGCCTGTTTACCTGCCATATTCGCCGCCTTGTTTGTTGCCTGCTTCGCCGGCGCAGCCCATGCCGCCGAACCCATTGTGCTGCAAGCCGCCCAGATCAAGGCACTGGGCATCGAAACGGTCACCGTCGGGCAGCCCAACGACCTCCGCCAGGGCACCTATCCGGCCAGGGTGCTGGTGCCCAACGCGCAGATGCGCGTGGTCGCGGCGCCGGTGGCAGGTTTGGTCGAAATGCTGGCGGTGGCGCCGGGCGAAAGCGTCAGGAAAGGCCAGATACTCGCCCGGCTGGCCAGCCCGCAGGCGCTGGAATTGCAGCGCGACACCGTGCAGGCTAGTAGCCAGGCTGCCCTGCTGCAACAGAATCTCAAGCGCGACGAGCAGCTTTTCGCCGAAGGGCTGATCGCCGAATCGCGCCTGCAGGCGACGCGCGCCGCCGCCACGCAGGCCAATGCGCTGGCTGGCGAGCGCCGTCAAGGGCTGGCGCTGGCCGGCGCAACGGCAGAAAAAATGGGCGGATTTCTGGCGTTGACCGCAACAATCGACGGCGTCGTGCTCGAACAGGGCGTCCAACTCGGCCAGCGCGTCGAGGCTGCGACGCTGGTCTATCGCATCGCCCAATTATCGCCGCTGTGGCTGGAAATCCAGGCGCCGGTCGATTTTGCGGCAACGCTGAAGACCGGCATGGCGGTCAAGATGGCCGACAGCGGCGTGGGCGGCAAGCTGATCGCCATAGGCCGCGCCGTCGATGCGGCCAGCCAGACCGTGCTGCTGCGAGCCGAAGTCATGGGCGGCGCGGAGAGCCTGCGCCCGGGCCAGGTCGTCGCGGTTGAAATTACCGGTGGCGAGCAGCGCGGCCAGACCCTGCCCGCTTCCGCCGTGATCCGGAACAATGGTCAGCCGCTGGCTTTCGTGCAAATCGCCGGCGGAGATAAGACCATGCGCTTCGAGGCGCGGCCGGTGCAGGTCATCGCCCAGAGCGGCGAGCGCGTCGTCGTCACCGGCGTCAAGGCCGGTGAGCAGGTGGCCAGTCAGGGCGTATCCGGCCTCAAGGCGATCCTGTCCGGCGTCGGCAGCGAATAATGCTGGCCGCGCTGATCCGCTTCTCGCTGACCCAGCGCCTGCTGGTGCTGGTCCTCACCGCCCTGCTCGTCGCAGCGGGCGTCCAGGCCTTTCTCGGCTTGCCGATCGACGCCTACCCCGACGTATCGACGACCCAGGTCAAGATCATCCTGAAGGCCCCGGGCATGACGCCGGAGGAAGTCGAAACCCGCCTCGCCGTGCCGGTCGAGCAGGAACTGCTCGGCATCCCGCGCCAGCGCCTGCTGCGCTCGACGTCAAAATACGCGCTGACCGACATCACCATCGATTTCGAGGACGGCACCGACATCTACTGGGCGCGCCAGCAGGTCGGCGAGCGCCTGGCCTCGGCGATGGGCAACCTTCCAGCCGGCGTCAGCGGCGGCATGGCGCCGATCACGACCCCGCTCGGCGAAATGTTTATGTTCACGCTGGAAGGCGATCTGTCGCTGGCCGACAAGCGCGCCCTGCTCGACTGGGTGATCCGGCCACAGCTGCGGACCATCCCCGGCGTCGCCGACGTGAATAGCCTGGGTGGCGAGGTGCGCACCTTCGAAGTCGTCCCCAACCCGCAAAACCTGGCCGCGCGCGGACTGGCGCTGAAGGACTTGCAGGCGGTGCTGGAAGCCAACAACCGCAATGACGGCGCCGGTCGCCTGGTGGATGGCGAAGAGGCCTTACTGGTCCGCGCCGAAGGCGCAATTGCCACGGTCGACGACGTAAAAGCCATTGTTTTGCACAGCGACGCCGGCGATGTCGTGCGCATCGCCGATGTAGCCGAGGTCCGCTTCGGCGGCCTGACCCGCTATGGCGCGGTGACCCGCAACGGCCAGGGTGAAGCCGTGCAGGGGCTGGTGCTCGGTTTGCGCGGCGCCAACGCCCAGGCAGTCGTGTCCGGGGTCAAGGCGCGCCTGGCCGAAATCGCGCCAACGCTGCCGGCGGGCATCACCATCGACACCTTCTACGACCGCAGCAATCTGGTCGAACGGGCAGTTGGCACAGTCTCAAAAGCCCTGCTCGAAGCCATCGTGCTGGTCGTCCTGCTGCTCCTCGCCTTCCTCGGCAACCTGCGGGCCGCCGTGGTCGTCGCCCTGATGCTGCCGCTGTCGGCGCTCGCCACGTTCATTTTGATGCGCCTGTTCGGCCTTTCCGCCAACCTGATGAGCCTTGGCGGCCTCGCCATCGCCATCGGCATGCTGGTCGATGCCGCCGTCGTCGTCGTCGAAAACGTCGAAAGCCAGTTGAGCGAAGCACCGGACAATCTGCCCACCCTGCACCTGATCTTCCGCGCCGCCCGCGAGGTCGCCGCGCCGGTGACTTCCGGCATCATCATCATCCTGATCGTCTTCCTGCCGCTGCTCACCTTGCAGGGACTGGAGGGCAAGATGTTCGGGCCGGTCGCGCTGACCATCATCTTCGCGCTCTCCGCCTCGCTGTTGCTGTCGCTGACCGTGGTGCCGGTGCTCGCTTCCTACCTGATCAAACGCGGCGTGCATCACCAGCCGTGGCTGGTCAGAAAACTCGACGCGCTCTACGACCGCGTGTTGACCGCTGCCCTCGCCCACAGCCGCCGCTTCATCGCCGGCGCGCTGCTCGCCCTGCTTGCCGCCGCCGGCGCCTTCCTGCTGCTCGGCAAGAGCTTCATGCCGACGATGGACGAAGGCGACCTGATCATGCAACTGGAAAAACTGCCATCGATCAGCCTCGAGCAAGCCATCGTCCTCGACACCCGCATCCAGCAGGCGATCCTCGAGCGCGTACCGGAGATCAAGGCCATCGTTGCCCGCGCCGGTTCGGACGAACTAGGCCTCGACCCGATGGGCCTCAACCAGACCGACACCTTCATGGTGCTCAAGCCGCGGTCGATCTGGCGCCAGCCCGATCCGGCCTGGCTGGCCGACCAGTTGCGCGAAGTGATGACCGATTTTCCCGGCATCGGCTTTTCCTTCACCCAGCCGATCGACATGCGGGTTTCCGAAATGCTGACCGGTGTGCGCGGCGACCTGGCGATCAAGATCTACGGCACCGACCTCGACAAGCTCAACCACCTGGCTGAGCAGGTGGTCGTTACACTCAAGAAAGTGCCGGGCGCCGAGGACACCTTCACGCTGAAAAACGAAGGCGTGCAATACCTGAAAATCGCCGTCGACCGCCTTGCCGCAGGGCGTTTCGGCCTCAACGTTAACGCCATCCAGAACGACCTGAAGGCATTGCTCGAAGGGCGCACGGTCGGCACCGTCATCGAACAGGGCCGCCGCACGCCCATCGTCCTGCGCGGCCCGGCCAGCCTGCGCAACTCGCCGGCCGATTTCGCGGCATTGCGCCTGAGCCTGCCCGATGGCGGCAGCGTGCCACTTGCCGAAGTCGCCAAAATCGAACGCATCGGCGGCCCGGTCAAGGTCGACCGCGAAAATGCCCAGCGTTACGTTGTCATCCAGTCCAATGTGCGCGACCGTGATCTGGTCGGGTTCGTCGAGGATGCCAAGGCGGCAGTCGGCCGCGACATCAAACTGCCCGAAGCCTACCGCATCGCCTGGGGCGGCCAGTTCGAAAACCAGCAACGGGCAGCGGCGCGGCTGATGATCGTCGTGCCGGTGGCCCTGCTGCTGATTTTCTTCCTGCTCTTTTCCACCTTCGGATCGGTGCGCCAGGCCCTGCTGGTCCTCTCCAACATCCCGTTCGCGATGATCGGCGGCGTCTTCGGCCTGCTGCTCGCCGGCGAATACCTGTCGGTGCCGGCGTCGGTCGGTTTCATCGCGCTGCTCGGCATTGCGGTGCTGAACGGCGTGGTCATGGTCACTTACTTCAATCAGTTGCTGGCGCGCGGCATGGCGGTATCCGATGTCGTCGTCGAAGGCGCCAAGCGGCGTCTGCGGCCGGTGCTGATGACCGCCAGCATCGCCGCTTTCGGCCTGGTGCCGATGCTCTTTGCCAGCGGCCCCGGCTCCGAAGTGCAGCGGCCGCTGGCCATCGTGGTTATTGGCGGCCTATTGACGTTGACCGCACTGACCCTGGTTCTGCTGCCCATCCTCTTCCGCCGCTTCGGCGTCAAGACGACGATGGCCTTCACGGAGAAACCCAATGGCTGATGTCCTGCTTTCGCTCACGCTGACCAACGACGTCGCCCAGCACGTCGAAGACCTGCTGCTGGCGCGGCCCGATCTGGTACGCGGCTTCACGACCAGCGTTGCCAACGGTCACGGTACGGCCGTCCCGCTGGTCGAAGCTGCCGAACTGGTCAGCGGCCATTCGCAGCGCACGCAGATCCGGACAGTTGGCAGCGAGGAAGACATGCGTGCGGTACTGGCGCTGATCAAGGCGAGCCTGCCGGATGCCAATATCTTCTTCTGGCTGGTGCCGGTCATCGAAATGGGGCGCTTATGAGGAAAATCATCGTTACCCTGCTCGCCTGCATCGGCAGCCATGCAATGGCCGGCGAGGCATTGCCCAATTTGCCGCCCGATGAAGTCGTCGCCAAGGTGCTGCGCGCCAATCATTCGGTCGCTGCCGCCAGCAGCCAGATTCGCGTCGAGGAGGCCAACAAGGAACGCCTCGAAGCCGGCAGCTACGAATGGAATCTCCGCTTTGGCGCCCACCAGCGCAAAGTTGCGCCGGCGACCGGGAGTGACGAACGCTACAACGAGTGGAACGCAGCGCTGGAACGCCCGCTGCGCCTGCCGGGCAAGGCCGATGCCGATGCCGAACTCGGGGCACTCGGCGTCAGCATCGCCGAAACCGCACAGGGCGACGCGCTGCACGAGGCAAGCCGCACGCTGCTGGCTTACTGGTTCGCCTGGCTCAAGGAAAGCGCCAGCGCCGCACAATGGGCAAAGCAGTTCGCCCTGCTGGAAAAACAATCCACAGCCATCCGGCGCCGCCAGCAACTCGGCGACGCCGCCAGCCTCGAAGCCGTTCAGGCCGAAGCGGCGCTGGCCCAGGCCGAAGCGCAACGCGCGCAAGCCAAAGCGCGTCAGCAGATTGCCGCCGAAAATCTGCGCCGCCGCTTCCCCGGATTGCCATTGTCCGAGCCGGAGCGCATCGCCGAACCGCAGGCCCTCAGCGGCAGCGAGTCCGAATGGCTGGACCGGATTCGCGAACACAGCCACGAACTCGGCATGGCACGCGGCGAAGCCCAGAAGGCACAACTCGACGCCGGACGCGCCGGACGCGAGCGCCTCCCCGACCCGACGCTGGGCGTCCAGTTCGCCAACGAACGCGGCGGCGAAGAGAAGATTCTCGGCGCCTATATCGCGATCAACCTGCCCGGTAGCGCCCGCCAGGCCACTGCCAGCGCCGCGCTGGCCGCAGCCGATGTCGCCAGCAGCCGCGAAGCCGCAGCCAACCAGAGAATCACTGCCGAAGCCGCCGCTGCCTATCATTCGGCGAATGCCGCACTGAGCAGCTGGCAGGCCAGCCGCAGCGCTGCCGAGCGCCTGAACCGCGCTGCCGAGATGACCGCCCGCGCCTACCAGCTGGGCGAAGGCAGCCTCAACGACCTGCTCGCCGCCCGCCGGCTGGCCAATGAAGCACAGCTCGCGGCGCAACTGGCCCAGCTCGACGCCCTGGAGTCGCGCTATCGCCTGTTGCTCGACGCGCATCAATTGTGGGATCTCGACTGAGGGGTAACTGCGTTATCCTGCATGGGCGTTTCATTGCCATCAGCCCATGAAAAATCCGGTTCCAGTCATCGTCATCGCGCAGTTGTTCGGCACCTCGCTGTGGTTCTCGGCCAACAGTGCCGCCGACGATCTGATCCGCAGCTGGGGTATCGCGCCGGCTGATATCGGCACGCTGACCAACGCTGTCCAGCTCGGCTTCATCCTCGGCACGCTGAGCTTTGCCGTTTCGGGGCTGGCGGACCGCTACGCGGCGAGCCGGATCTTTGCTGTTTGCGCGCTGCTCGGCGCGTTTTTCAATGCGGCCTTCGCCCTGTTCGCCAGCGACATGGCGAGCGGCGTTCCGCTGCGCTTCGCAGTCGGCGTGTGCCTGGCCGGCGTTTACCCGCTGGGCATGAAACTGGTCGTCAGCTGGGTGCCGGAACGCGCCGGCGCGGCACTGGCGCAACTGGTCGGCATGCTGACGCTCGGCACCGCGCTGCCGCATGGCATCCGCCTGGCCGGCGCCGGCTGGTCGTGGCAGGCGACGATCCTCGTTTCATCGGGGCTGGCGCTGATCGCGGCGGCGATGATCCTGCGCCTCGGCGACGGGCCGCACCTGAGACGCCGCCACGATGCCCCGCCACTGCGCCTCGGGCGCGTCTTCTACGCCTTTTCGGTACGCGAGTTCCGCGCCTCGGCACTCGGCTACTTCGGCCATCAGTGGGAGCTTTACGCCTTCTGGACACTGGTGCCGTCGCTGCTCGTCCTGAGCGGGCTGGCCGCCGCCCGCAGTTCGATGCTTTCCGGCCTTTCGTTCGCGATCATCGGCATCGGCGCCTTGGGCTGCGTGCTCGGCGGCTGGTGGAGCCGGCGCGCCGGCAGTGCGCGCGTCGCGGCAACTCGCGCTCGGCCTGTCCGCCCTGTGCTGCGCGATATTTCCGTTCAGCGAAGCGTGGCCGGCGTGGACCAAGATTGGCCTGCTGCTGCTCTGGGGTGCCAGCGTGGTTGCCGATTCGCCACATTTTTCTGCCCTTTCGGCGCGCGCCTGCCCGCCCGAAATCGTCGGCAGCGCACTGGCCATCCAGAACTCCATCGGCTTTGCCATCACGATGATTTCGATTCACCTCGGCATGGCCTTGATTGGCGACTGGGGCAGCAACATCGCCTGGCTTCTCCTGCCCGGGCCGCTGCTCGGATTGATCGGCCTTTATCCGCTGTGGCGGCCGGCGAAATAGGCGCCCCTCGACGACCGCGTGTTTTTGCCGTTAACGCGATCTTAAGTTTGGCCTAAGACGCCGTTAAGACTGACTCCCTACACTCCTTATTCATGATGAGAACAAGGAGAACTACGATGAGAGTCCTGCCCGCCCTGTGCCTGCTGCTCGCCAGCATCGCCGCTCACGCCGAAACGGCGCAACAGATTAGCCAGACCTATGTTGCCGAGGCAGCCGCCCGGCAAGCCGGCTTCATGCCTTCCGCAAAACGCGGCGACGCCTTGTTCCGCCAGCGCTTTGCCAACAACGACAAGATGCCGGCATGCTCAAGTTGCCATACCGACAGCCCGCTGAATCCCGGCCAGCACGCAATCACCGGCAAATCCATTCGTCCGCTGGCCATCGCCGCCAACCCTGAACGCTTTGCCGACCCGGCCAAGGTAGAAAAATGGTTCGGTCGCAACTGCAAGGAAGTTGTCGGTCGCGCCTGCACGCCAGCTGAAAAAGCCGATTTCGTGGCCTACATGAGCGAGGTACGCTGACATGAAGCGAATCGCCTTTACCCTGATACTTGCCATCGCTCTGCCCGCCCTGGCCGACCGCATGCCCTTCCCGCCCAGCACGCCCGCCAGCTACAAGGCCGAATGCAGCAGTTGCCACATGGCCTATCAACCCGCCCTGCTCTCGGCGAACGACTGGCGGCGAACGATGGCCGGCCTGAAGGATCACTTCGGCACGGACGCTGCGGTCGACGCCCCACAAGAGCAGGAAATCAGCACCTTCCTCGAACGCCATGCCGGCGCTGCCGGCAAGCTGGGCAGCGCCGGCGAACCGCCGCGCATCACCCAGACCGCGCGCTTCATCCGCAAGCATCGCGAGATCGCACCCAATGACTGGAAAGACCAGCGCATCAAATCGGCGGCCAATTGCGAAGCCTGCCATCGTGGCGCCGCTGACGGCAATTACAGCGAGCACGACATCCTGATTCGCGAACTTCGGAGATAAACCATGCAAAAGATACTTGTCTGGGACTGGCCGGTTCGCCTCGGCCACTGGCTGATGGTCGGCGGCTTCATTGTCGCCTGGCTGACCGGCGACAGCGAAACCTTCCGTCTCGTCCATGTCATCGCCGGTGCCACCGTGTTCGCGGTTGCTGCCTTCAGGCTCCCCTGGGGTTTCATCGGCAGCCGTTACGCACGATTTGTCGATTTCGTGCGCGGGCCGGCCGCCGTCAAGGATTACACCGCAAGCCTGCTCAAACTGGAACCGGCCCACCACGTCGGCCATAACCCGGCCGGCGGCTGGGCCATCGTGCTGCTGCTCGGCCTCGGCATCCTGACTGGCGTCTCTGGCTGGGCAATCTACAACGACATCGGCGGCCATCTGCTCGAAGAACTGCACGAAGGGCTGGCCACGGCAATGCTGACGGTGGTCTTCATCCACGTTGCCGGCGTACTCTCCGGCAGCCTGCTACACGGCGAAAATCTGGTCCGCGCCATGGTCAACGGCCGCAAGCAGGGAATGCCGGACGCGGCCATCCGGTCGGCCCGACCGCTCGCCGGGGCGATCCTGCTGGTCTGGGTTGCCGTCGCCGGCTGGTGGATTGCCAGCTGATAGAATCGGGCCATGCGCATCCTGCTTGTCGAAGACGACCCGGAACTTGGCGACGGCCTGACCATCGGCCTGCGCCAGGCGGGTTTCGCGGTCGACTGGCTGAAAGATGGCAATTCCGCCAACCAGGCGCTGCAATCGGAATCTTTCGATCTGGTGGTGCTTGACCTCGGCCTCCCCCGCCTGTCCGGCATGGAGGTGCTGACCCGTGCCCGTGGTCGCGGCCAGAGCATGCCGGTGCTCATCCTGACCGCCCGCGATGCCACCGGCGACAAGGTTTCCGGCCTCGATGCAGGAGCGGACGATTACCTCGTCAAGCCGATCGACCTCGACGAACTGACCGCCCGCATCCGCGCCCTGACCCGACGCAGCGCCGGGCGTGCCGCACCATTGCTGACCCACGGCGACCTCGAACTCGATCCGGCCGCGCACAGCGTAACGCTGGCCGGCCAGCCGGTCGAGCTCTCCAGCCGCGAGTTCTCGCTGCTGCAGATGTTGCTCGAAAGCGCCGGCCGCGTGCTGACCCGCAGCCAGCTCGAACAGTCGCTCTATGGCTGGCGCGACGAGCCGGACAGCAACGCTCTCGAAGTGCATATCCACCACCTGCGCAAGAAGCTGGGCAGCGAACTGATCCGCACCCTGCGCGGGGTCGGCTACACCATCGCCAAGTGACGACCGCCTGGTTCTCGCTGCGCCGCCGCCTGCTCGGCCTGCTGCTCGGCGGTGTCGCCGCCGCCTGGCTGGCGACCATGGTTTTCAGCTACCTCGATGCCCACCACGAGGTCGACGAACTGTTCGACGCCCAGCTCGCCCAAGCTGCGCAGACCCTGCTGGCGCTGGCCGGGCACGATGAGGGCGACGACATCGAGGATCTCGGCGACGTCGCGCACAAATACCAGCGCCGCCTGCGCTTCCAGATCTGGCAAGCTGACGGCAAGCTGCTGATGCGCTCGAAAAATGCCCCGGAGACGCCGTTGACCGCAACCGACGGCTTCTCCGAAACGCGCGGTGACGAAGGCCACTGGCGCCATTTCAGCCAGTGGAACGACGAGCGCAGCCTGGAGGTGCAGGTCAGCGAGAATCATCACATCCGCGACGACCTGATCGGCCACATCGCCTGGCGCCTGCTTCTTCCCGCCCTCTTCGGCCTGCCGCTAATCGGTCTCTGGGTCTGGCTGGCGACCCGACACGGCCTGGCCTCGCTGGACGGCATCGCCAAACAGATCGCCAACCGGGCGCCGCAGCAACTACAGCCGCTGACACCCGCCTCCGCCCCGGAAGAAATCCGCACCATGCTCGAGGCGCTTAACGGCCTGTTTCAGAGGGTCGAAACCGCCCTCGAGGCCGAACGCCAATTCACCGCCGATGCCGCACACGAACTGCGGACGCCGCTGGCGGCACTACAGGCACAAGTGCAGGTTGCATTACGTGCACGTGACAGCGGCGAACGCGACCGCTCGCTGGCACAGCTGCAGAGCGGCCTGACCCGCGCCTCGCATCTCGTCGACCAGATGCTGCAACTGGCCCGCCTCGACCCGGAATCCGGCCTGCCCGATCCACAGCAGGTCGACCTGGCGATACTCGCCGAAGCGGTGTGCGCCGACCTCGGCCCGCTGATCCTGCACAAGAACCTCGATTTCGCCCTCGATGCCATTCCCGGCTGCACAGTGATCGGCCAGGCGGAGTGGCTGCGGGTGCTGATCCGCAATCTAGTCGACAACGCCATCCGTTACACGCCGGCCGGCGGCATGCTACGGGTCAGCGTAGCCCGCACTGCCGGGCAATGCCGGCTATGCGTCAGCGATAGCGGCCCGGGCATTCCGGTTGGCGAACGCGATGCGGTCCTGCGCCGCTTCCATCGCCTCGACCAGGGCACCCAGCCGGGCAGCGGCCTGGGCCTCGCCATCGTCGCCCGTATCGCCGAACTGCACGGGGCCGAGCTCGATCTTTCGCTGGCGGAAGACCTGCATGGGCTCCAGGCAACTGTCGTCTGGAAGGTATCGAACCGTTAGCGAAAGGTTCGTCCTGTTTGCGCAGACAACCAGCGGCCTGGTTTACCTCGTCGTTTCATCCGCCAGCGGCACATGGAACTCGAACACCGAGCCCTTGGCCAGGCGCGAGCGACAACCTACCGGGCAGCCGAGGGTCTGCGCCAGCCGCTTGACGATGGAAAGCCCGAGCCCCAGTCCCCTGGCCCTGTCACGCTGCGGATTCCCGACCTGGAAGTATTCATCGAAGATCGCTTCGATGTGCTCCGGTGCGATACCGATGCCGGTGTCCCAGACCTGGACCAAGGCGCGGTCGCCGCGCCTGCGCATGGCAACGAGAACGCCGCCAGTCTCGATGTACTTGAAGGCGTTGTCGATCAGGTTGCGCAGCAGGTTCAGGAGCATTTTCTGGTCCGTGAACAGCACGAGCCCCTTTTGCGGGAAGAAAAATTTTAAACGCAGCCCCTTTATCCTGGCCAGCGGGGAAAATTCCGTATCGATCTGGCGAAATATTTCCTCGGCCGGGACCGACCCCTGGCAAGCCTGGACGGCGCCGGCATCGAACCGTGAAATTTCAAGCAGTTCCGTGAGAATTCCCGACAGGCTTTCAGCGGACTGGGAAAGATAGTCGGCAATCTGCTTTTGCTCCGGGTTCAGTCCCGTTTTGCTCAAGGCTTCCTGGAACAGGTCGATGGCCAGGATCGGCTGCCGCAGATCGTGGCTGGCGGCAGCGAGAAAGCGTGATTTGGCGCGATTGGCATTTTCCGCTTCGTCGCGCGCCTGCGCCAGTTGCCTGAGCACCTTCTCCCGTTCGGTGATATCCCGAACGATGGCCCACATCGCTTCCGGCTGCCCGTTCTTGTCGCGTATGAGAAAAGTCCTCAGTTCCACCGGAAACACAGTGCCGTCCTTGCGGATGTATTCCTTTGCGTAAACCTCGGAATGACCGTTTGGAATGATTTGCTCGGCGACGATCCGCGCCTCCATATCGTGGCACTTGGCTGGCGTCAGCTCGACGTAGGTCAGATGCTGCAGTTCCTCGGCAGAATAGCCGACCATCTCCTGGTACGCCGCGTTGTATTCGCGGATGTGGCCCGCCATATCGACCAGCACGAAGGCATCGAGCAGGCTTTCGTGCAGGCGGCGGTAGCGCTCTTCGCTCGTCCGCAGGGTCTCCTCGGCAATCTGCCGTTCCGTGATGTCGGTACTGACGCCGACCATGGCGACCGGCTTGCCAGACTCGTCGCGAATCAGGGCAGTATGCAGGTCGATGAGCATGGGCGAACCGTCCGCCCGGTAATTGACGATCTTGCCTGACCAGGCGCCGAACCGGCGGGTCGCCTCGGCGATTTCTTCCTGCGTCGCATCGGCTTGCGGGCCGTCGCCATAAACGGAGAGATGCCGGCCGAGCCGGTTCTCCTTCGGGGAAGCGAGCGCCTCGGCTTCGGCCCTGTTTACGTAGGTCACCGTGCCGGCCAGGTCCGTGATCGTCACCTGCTCCTGGATCTGGTCGAGAACGAGCGCCTGCAGGTGCAGCTCGCTGTCGAGCTGTTTGCGCGCGGTAATTACATCGAAAACCGCGACGAAGTGATCAGGCGCGGGCGAGTAGACCTGGACGTCAAACCAGGCCTGCAGGGACTCGACGAACGACTCGAATCTCTCCGGTTTGCCCCCTGCTGCGACACGCCCGTAGATTTCGAAAAGCTGCGGGTCGGCGGTGCGGATGCCGGGAATGATTTCGCTGACGCGCTTGCCGCACACCGGGCCCAGCCCCGTCTGTTCGTGAAAGGCCGGGTTGGTATAGAGATAGATGAAGTCCTGTGGCACGCCTTCCGAGAACAGCATCCGGCAATAGGCGACACCGTTGAGCATGTTTTCCAGAATTCTCCGCAGCGCATCGTCAGGTGGATACGCCATCGCATCCTGCGCAGAAGCAGCACTGGGGGTTGCCTCGTCCTTTCCGGGGGCCGTTTCTCGCATGAAGTCAGGTTTTCAGGATATTGCGGTCTGATGATGGTTGGCGTTTCGATGATACGTCGTAACGATCAATCGGCCGCGGCGAAAGCTCCCGGTTTTTCAGCTCTTTTCGCCGTCGACCGCAGCAGGCTGCTGTAACTTGCTGGCCCGCATCGCACGCAGTCCAGGTGTTTCGAGGCTGATGCGGCCGAGCGCCCCGCTGCGGTAATCGACCAGCAGGATCGACGCTGCCTTTTCCAGATCGAGTTCGCCGCCGCGACCCTTGATGATGCAACCGCGCTTCCTGGCAACGGCTTCGATCACCGCGACGGCATCGACACCTTCCGTCTGGAATCCATAGCGCGCCGTCAGCATGGCCGGGTAATGTTCGAGCAGGAAGCCCGCGAGGAAGGTGGCGACTTCGATGTCGATGTAGGCGTTGACGCCGACCGCATGGCTGGCCGCGAGCATCAGGCCGTCGACAGGATGTTCGATTTTCGGCCACAGCATGCCGGGGGTGTCGTAGAGGGTCAGCCGCGAACTGATGTCGATGCGCTGCTGGCTCTTGGTCACCGCGGGCTGGTCGCCGACCGCCGCCACCCGCTTCCTGACCATGGCGTTGAGCAACGTCGATTTGCCGACGTTGGGGATACCCATGATCATCAGGCGCAGCGGCTTGACGGCATCGTTGCGGTGCGGCGCCAGCTGCTGGGCGAGCGCCGGAACGCGCGCCACATCGCCCGGCTTCTTGCATGAAATCGCCACCGCCTTGACACCCGGCTGCTCGGCAAAATAGTCCAGCCAAGCCTTGGTCGCCAGCGGGTCGGCGAGATCGGCCTTGTTCAGCAGCTTGAGGCAGGGGCGCTGGCGGAAGGCGCGCAACTCGTGAATCATTGGGTTGCTGCTCGCCTGCGGCAGGCGCGCATCGAGGACTTCGACGACGACATCGGCCATGGCCAGCGTCTCGGCCGCTTTCTTGCGGGCCGAAGTCATGTGACCGGGGAACCATTGGATGGACATAGGTTGGCGTCGTCGCTGGGGAAAGGTTCGCATTATCCCAAATCCGGCCGCCGCGCGCCGCGCTACATTTGCTTACAATCCTTTACAGCTTGCCTGTGGCGACCTCGCTATCCTCGCTTCATGCAGTCCGGTAACCGGGATTACCTGCCTTTCACACGAGGATAGACAACATGAAAAAACTTGCGAAAATCACTGCCGCCGTCCTGACCGGCGCCCTGCTCTCCCTCTCCGCCACGACTGCATTCGCGGACGGCCGCGGCCATGACCGCCACGGTTACGAAGGTCGCGGCTGGGAAAATAAACATCACCGTCATTACCGTGGCCCGGTAGTCTATGCGCCGGCGCGCTACTATGCCCCGGCACCGGTCTACTACGGTCCGCCACGGGTTGTGTATCAGCCGGATTATTATGTGCCCCGCCCGGCACCGGCAATCACCATCGGCCTGTCGCCGATCGTCATTCCGCTGCGCTGACCTGCTCGGGTATCATCGGGGTCCAGCCACCACCGGACTCCCCATGCATATCTGGGTCGATGCCGACGCCTGCCCCGGCGTCATCAAGGAAATTCTCTACCGCGTCGCCGAGCGTACTCGCCTGCCGCTGACGCTGGTCGCCAACCAGTGGCTGAAAACACCGCCTTACCCGAGCATCCGTTCGATACAGGTGCCGAAGGGTTTCGATGTGGCGGACAACCACATCGTCGAACAGGTGCAGGCGGACGATCTGGTCATCACTGCCGACATCCCGCTGGCGGCGGCGGTCATCGACAAGGGTGCGCTGGCGCTCAATCCGCGCGGCGAACTGTACAGCAAGGAAAATATCCGGCAGACGCTGGACATGCGCAATTTCATGGATGTCCTGCGCAGCAGCGGTGTCGAGACCGGCGGACCGCCGGCTTTCAGCCAGTCCGACCGCCAGGCTTTCGCCAACCAGCTCGACCGCCTGCTGGCCAGACGCCGCCCGGGCTAAATGACCTCGCGCGCTTCCTCGAAGCGCAGATTCGGGTACTTCTCCTTGACCATGTTCAGGTACACGTTGTTGGGCGCCAGATAAACCGGGTCATCGGCACCATCGAGCGCGACATTCGCGCTATAGCGGTCGGAAAGCTGGCGCAGTTCGGCCGGGTCTCCATGGATCCAGCGCGCTGTCGAGCAGTTGTAGTTTTCGAAAATGACCTGAACGCCGTATTCGTTTTCCAGCCGGCTGGCCACCACGTCGAACTGCAGTGTGCCGACCGCGCCGAGAATCAGGTCGGTGCCGGATAGCGGCCGGAAAAGCTGCGTCGCGCCTTCTTCAGCCAGTTGCTGAAGACCTTTCTGCAATTGTTTGATTTTAAGTGGGTTTGCAATACGTGCCAGACGGAAATATTCGGGCGCGAATGAAGGAATACCCGTGAAGCGCAGGTCCTCGCCTTCGGTAAAGGTTTCGCCGAGACGAATCGTACCGTGGTTGGGAATGCCGATGATATCGCCCGGATAGGCCTCGTCGGTCGTGCTGCGGTCGCGCGCCATGAAGGTGATGGCATTGTTCACGGCAACCATCTTGCCGCCCTGCTTGAGCTTCATGCCACGCTCGAAGCGGCCGGAACAGACGCGCAGGAAGGCGATGCGATCGCGATGTTTCGGGTCCATGTTGGCCTGGATCTTGAACACGAAGCCGGAAAACTTAGGCTCGTTGGGCTGCACCTGTCGGCTCACCGCCGGCCGGGCAATCGGCGGCGGCGAGAGGTCAACCACGGCATCGAGCAGGCTCTGCACGCCGAAGTTGTTGACCGCCGAACCGAAGAACACCGGCGACTGCTTGCCCGAGAGGTAGGCCTCGGCATCGAAGGCATGCGAGGCGCCGCGCACCAGTTCGATGTCCATGCGCAATTCTTCGGCCTGCGAGCCGATCAGTTGGTCGAGCCGGGGGTTGTCGAGGCCCTGGATGATCTCGGCCGTGCCCTTCTCTGCCTTTGGATCAAAGAAGGCGATGGCGTCGTCGTAGAGATGGTAAACGCCGCGGAAGCGCTTGCCCATGCCGATCGGCCAGGTCATCGGCGCACACTGGATGCCAAGCACCGACTCGATTTCGTCGAGCAGGTCGATCGGCTCCTTGCCTTCGCGGTCGAGCTTGTTGATGAAAGTCAGGATCGGCGTGTCGCGCATGCGGCAGACATTCAGCAGCTTGATCGTTTGCGCTTCGACGCCGTTGACCGAGTCGATCACCATGGTCGCCGAGTTGACAGCGGTCAGCGTACGGTAGGTATCTTCGGAAAAGTCCTCGTGGCCCGGCGTATCGAGCAGGTTGATCATGCACTCGCGGTACGGGAACTGCATGACCGACGAGGTCACCGAAATGCCGCGCTGCTTCTCCAGCTCCATCCAGTCCGAAGTCGCATGGCGCGAGGCCTTGCGGGCGCGCACTTCACCGGCCACCTGAATGGCGCCGCCGAACCACAGCAGCTTTTCGGTCAGGGTCGTCTTGCCGGCATCGGGGTGGGAAATGATGGCAAAGGTGCGGCGGCGGGCGATTTCGGTATCGAGGAGGGTCACGGCGGGCAACAAAAAGCGGAAAGCCGGCGATTATACCCGTGCCACGATGCAACGCCCCGGACTCAAGCGTTCGGCAGCACCTTGCGGTAAAGCGACCGACTGGCATAGGCGAGCCAGGGCAGGGTCAGCGGCAGGAGCGGCAACAGCAGGATGCTGGCAATCGTTGCGGTCGACAGCAAAAAAGCCCAGAAAATTGCCGGCCCGAAGTTGCCGAACACGACGCGCACGCTGGTCACCACCGCATCGACCAGGCTCGCCCGCCGCTCGCACAGCAGCGGCACCGAAAACGCCGAGATGCCATAGAGGAGCAAGGCGACGATCAGCCCGGAAATGCCCGCCCACTTTACGAAACTGGCGACACCGGTAGCGGCCGGCAGCAGATCGCTCAGCCACACCGGTTCGGCGCCGACCATGTAGGCGTAGAGAATGGCCGCGTCGGTAATGAAGATCATGAACAGCAGCCCGCAGACCAGCGCCAGCGCCCACACGGTGGGTGCTGCCTTGCCGAAGCCGGAAACGACCGCACTTGGCGTCACCCGTTCGCCGACCTCGTATGCGCGCGCAATGCCGAAAAACCCGGCCAGGATCGCCGGTCCGACCAGCATGAAAGCGCCCGCAGCGGCAATCACGAATGGCGACCAGCCTTGCGCCACCAAGCCGCCCATGATTGCCACGCCGCCCAGCACGAAGAGCAGCGAATAGGCGATGCTGACGCCGCGCGTCGCATTGGCAAGTCGCCAGCCGTCGGCCAGGGCCTGGCGCAGCGTGGCAAGCGTGAAAGGCTGGATATTCATGGCTGTGCTGGGACCGGACAAGTTCAGATAGGTGAGCCTAGCGAAAAACCCTGGTGCAGAATGCGATCCAGATCAAATTATCTCCCTACCATCAGTATAGTTATGTCGCCACTGTGGAAAATTTCATACTGGCCCCGCTCAAGAAGCAACTACCCTGACGCCCATGCTCGTTAATCTTTTCACTTCCATGCGCCACAGCCACGTTTCGCCGCTGCCCGGCCTGCCCGGTCTGCCCTGGCTACTCTGCATCGTGCTGTTCTGGCTGGCCGCGATGCCGCTGGCGCACGCTCAGGCCACCGCGCTCGAAGCCCTGCCAGCCGAACCACTTGGCCGCTGGATCGACGTGCTCAGCGAAACCGACCGCCCGCTGACGCCCTACGAGGCTTTTGAGCAACTGCAGGGTGGCGCCTTCAGGCGGAGCGAGACGGCAGTCCCAAAATTCGGCATCGGGGCGCACCCGGTCTGGCTCCACCTTGCTGTCGACAATGGCTGGCGGCGTGCCGTCGAACGCCTGGTGCAGATCGAAACATCATGGCTCGATGACATCGACCTGTATGTTGTGCATGACGGCAAAGTCATCACCCACAGGTTGGCTGGCGATGCCGATACGGCGCAGCAACATCCGCTTTCCGGTCTCGGCTACGTCTTCGACCTTGCGCTGCCGCCTGGCCGGAGCGACATCCTGATCAGGGTCGCGACGCCGGACCCGATGCTGTTGCCGGTGCGCCTGCTCGATGCCGCCCAACTCGGCAAGCTCCAGAGCCAGTATGACTTCGGCTATGGCCTGCTCTATGGCTTCCTGCTCGCCCTGATCGCCTACAACGCCCTGCTCTTCGTCGGCCTGCGCGAGCGCAGTTACCTTGACTACACGCTCTACCTCAGCAGTTTCGTCGTGACCAACCTCGCCTACACCGGTCATGGCTATGTCTGGCTGTGGCCGCAGCAGGCGACCCTCCAGCAATACGCCATTCCGCTGATGATGGTCGTCTTCGGCAGTTTTGGGCTGCGTTTTGCCGACCGTTTCCTGAATCTCCACCGCCACGAACCGAAACTTCACCGGCTGGTAAGCCACCTGGCGCGCGCAGGACTGGTGCTGATCCTGCTGACGATCCTCCTGTTTCGGCAACAGGATGCCATCCTGTTCGCGTTCGTCTTCATCCTGCTGTTTTCGATCACCATGGTCTGGCTCGGGATCGTCGCCCTGCGGCGCGGCGAGGTTGCCGCCCGCTACTTCCTGGCCGCCGCGCTGGCCTCGATGGCGGGCACCGCGACCACGGCGCTGGCCGTCTGGTTCGGCCTGCCTTACTCGGCATTCGCCTTCCATGCCGCCGGCTGGGGCATGGTCGCCGAAGGCGTCCTGCTTGCCCTTGCCCTCGCCTACCGGATGCGCCAGGATCAGCATGCCCGCCTGCATGCCGAGCAATTGGCCCGCATCGATCCGCTGACCGGACTGCTCAACCGGCGCGCCTTCCGCGAACATGCCGGCGCCGTGTGGAGTACGGCGCGCCGCAGCCAGCGTCCGCTGGCAGCAGTGATGGTGGATATCGACTTCTTCAAGACGATCAACGACAGCCACGGCCATGCAGTGGGCGACCAGGTGCTGCAAAGCGTTTCCCGGTTGCTCGCCGGGGTCTGCCGCGACGGCGACATCGTCGGGCGCTGGGGCGGCGAGGAATTCATCATCGTTCTGCCGGAAACCAGCGCCGAGCAGGCCACCCAACTGGCCGAGCGCCTGCGCGGCAAGATCGCCGAATTGAAAATGGGCGCGCCGCGCAATCCCTTCAGCCTTTCAGCCAGTTTCGGAATTGCCGAACGAAATCTGCACAAAACGCTCGACGAACTGATCCATGAAGCGGATGAATGGCTTTATCGCGCCAAACAGAACGGACGCAACCGCGTCGCCGTGTCGCCGCTCGCGCCAGCGACCACCTGACGCCGCCGGCCGAAGGTCAGACCGCGACCAGGGTCTGCCGGCCGTACCATTCTTCACCGGCCGGCACGACCACCGGATTGCCCACCGCCGCCGCCTCGACGCACAGCATATGCCGCCACGCGTCGGGCGCCATGTCTTTGAGTCCGGCGCAACCCTCGACCCACGGGTTCCAGACCACGACATCGGGAAATCCCTGGCTCTGGATCGCCAGGCTCAGGTTGCCGGCGGTGAGGAGTTGCGGACGCCGGACGCCGAAATAGGCACGGTCGACCTCGCCTTCGACCTGAATTTCGGTGCCGGTTTCACGCACCACCCGATTGCCATCGACGGCATCGCGGTAATCGTGGCCATAAAGCCCTTCCAGAACGACATCCTCGACCTGAACGACACGCAGGTACGAGTGCAAGGCGCCGGTAAATTCGAACGGCGCCGAGCCGGTATTTTCGACACAGAATTCGATATCGATGCGGTCGACCTCGAGCATCACGGTAATTTCGGCACGGAAGGCATGCGGCCACAGCGCGCGGGTTTCCGGATCGTCGGCCAGCTCGAGAGTGACCAGCGCATAGTCGTCAGCACTGCGCTGCCCGGCAGTCGACCACTCGCGAGTCCGCACGAAACCATGTTTCGGCAGATCGCCAACGCCACCGAACTGCGGAAAACAAACCGGAATACCACCCCGGATCGGCGCACTGCCGTCGAATACGGCACGCTCTGAAAGGAAAAGATGCTCGCGGCCATCGGGCGTGATCCACGACAGGACCTGCCCGCCCAGCCGCGAGACAACTGCCGTTGCACCGCGTGGACCGTTGAGCCGGATGGCTTCGATGCCGTGGAATTCGATAGTTTCAGTGGAGGGTTTCATTGGTTTCAGGTGCCTTGGGCACGACGTAGAGTTGCGGTCGTAGGTGCAGGAATTCGACCCGCTGCCCGAGCAGGGTAATGCTGCCGGGGCGCCGGTTGTCGCCGGTATCGCTGTATTCGAAGGCATAGACGCGACGCAGCTTCAAATGCCCGTCGTCATCGCGCGCCGGACGCAGCGCGCGGATCACCACGGTGCCATCGAGGAACTGCAGCCCTTCCTCGGCGCACGCCGTCTGCGCGGCCTTGATGCCAGCTTCACGTGCATTCAGGCTGTCCAGCCAGAGCCAGACGGCGGCCGCCATCAGTCCGAGAACCAGCAATTCGATAAATTCCATCGCCCAAGTATACGTAAACCGTGAAACATGCCACGGTACTTCAATAAAATTTGAAGGATAATCGCCATGTCAGCCAAAGTATGGTCCGATCATGAAGTCAGCCACGAGATTGTTCCGCGATCTGTTCCCTTTCAGCCAGCCGATGGCTGAAAGGAAGGTTGCTGCGGTGCGCGAACTCCTCGATACGGTTTCCGGCCTCTCGCCCTACGATTTGGCGACCGAACTGACTTCCCAGGTCATCCCGAGCATCGTCGAACAACAGAACCTCCACATGCGTTTCAAGCTGCTTGAAGATGCGCGCCAGGAGGCCGAAAAGGCGCTGCCGGTACTTGAGCGCCACATCGATTCATCGGCCCTACCGCTGCCGCTCGCCGCTACTACTTCGGCACTGACCGCCGACAACCTGCTCAAGGCGCTGGCGACAGGTTATTTCGACATCGCCCGAAAAGTTAACGAAGGCAGTCACCAGAAGGACTTGACCCACCTTGTCCAGCGCACCATCCATCGCGCAATGCTGCTTGTTTCCCGGCGCCAGAACCTGGCTTACCGCAGCTACTCCCGACCGTCATCAACCTCCTGGCTGATGATGCACGAGCTTTACCAGATGGCACGCAACCTGCGCGTCCGTGTGCCCGATGCGAAAATCTCGCCGATCGAACACCAGTACCTGAGCGCCCTGCTCTTCGCCTATCTCGAACCCAGCAAATTGCCACGTGCCGAACTGGCTGCCGCCATTTTCTGCACTCAGCAACTGTCTGTTCATGCCAGCATTGCCGAAATCACGCCGGAACTGAATACGCGCAAGGCCGCGGCGCCTTATTTTCTGGTCCGTCCGGACGAAGGCAATCCCGGTACGCCACTGCTTCGCCTCGCGCAGGGAACGCCGATCTTCGACGGCTTCATCGTCGATTGCAGCGGCGTCCTCGCTGCGCTGGACAAATCCGTCGAACAGGCAGCCGATCACCCCGGCGAACCGGGGCTCGAGATTTCACCAGCGCTGCGCCAGACCTTGCAACTGGCAATTGGCAACCAGTCGATGCGGCGTTACGGGCGCAAGCGTTTCAAGCCACACGCCGATCTCGTGGGCGGCATTACGCAGGTCATTCCCTTCATCGAGGGCAATGCATTCTCCCGGCGCGCCATCGATGTTCCCAAGCACAACGGCCACCGCAGCTTCTCGCCCAGCGAATGGTCGCTGATCGACCAGAGTCCGGACGGCTTCCTCGTCCGTTTTATTCAGGGCGGCAGTTGGCAGGTTGGCGTCGGCGACATCGTCGCCCTGCAGCCGCGTGAATCGAGCAAGGTGCACGTCTGCATGGTGCGCCGCATCTCGAGTACCAACAAAGGGCGCCTCGAACTGGGCCTGCAGGCGCTGTCGCCGCAGGTCAGCGTTGTTCCGCTGCCCGGCCACGGCGAAAACCGTTGTGGCATCTACCTCCATAGCTTGCCGGCCTTCGGCAACCACCCCGGCATCATCGCCCGCCCCGGCCATCTCGCCAGCGGGCACAAGATCAGGCTCGCAAACTCGGGAGCCGACCACCTGCTGCAGGTCGGCAGGCGCCTCGAAGCCTCCGAAGGGTTGGAGTTCTTCGCCCTCGTTCCGCTCTAGGCCGGCAAGGCATCAATGCTCAGCTACCGCCATGCCTTTCACGCCGGCAACCACGCCGATGTCCTGAAACACATCATCCTGCTGCAGATTGCCGGTTACATGGCAGAAAAGCCGGCACCATTCTGGATCATCGACACCCATGCCGGTGCCGGTCGCTATGCGCTGGAATCGCCGCACGCCACAAAACTCGGCGAATACCATGACGGCATCGGCCGCCTGTGGGACAAGAAAGGCCTGCCGCCCGCTGCGGTCGACTATGTCGAATTTGTCAAAATACTCAATCCCGATGGCGTGCTGCGCCATTACCCGGGTTCGCCGTGGCTGGCCAGCCAGTCGCTGCGCACGAGCGACCGCCTGCGCCTCTACGAACTGCACAGCAGCGACGTCAAGCTGCTGCAGGAATGTTTCAGGAGCGCCGGCCGCCAGGTTACCGTGACCGCCGGCGACGGCTTCGCCGGACTGAAGGCCATCGTGCCGCCGCCACCGCGGCGGGCGCTGATCCTGATCGACCCCTCCTACGAAACTCGGGACGACTACGCCAATGTCGTCAAGGGGCTGCAGGAAGCCTTGAAGCGCTTTGCGACCGGCACCTACGTGGTCTGGTATCCGCTGCTGAGCAAACTGGAATCGCGCAAGCTGCCGGACAGGCTGAAGCGGCTGGGGGCCGCCAACTGGCTGCACGTCACGCTGGAAGTCAAGGCACCTTCGAGCGACGGTTTCGGCATGAACGGCAGCGGCATGTTCATCATCAACCCGCCGTGGACGCTGGAAAAGAAGCTGCACGAAACCCTGCCCAAACTGACATCGCTTCTTGCACAAGGCGATGGAGCGAAATTTACGCTCGAGAGTGAGTCTGCGTAAAACCACCAATCCATCCTCTAAAAATTGATGCTACGCCAAAAACTACGCCAACATAAAAGTAGCTTCCAACTCGTTTCGTTCATTTATGTTTAAACACAAGCTTAAGGATTAGGGCGTGAGTTTGTCTTGACATCACCCCACGGTGTTAACATCATAAATAGATGATTTGGAACCGGACCCAACCCTGTATAGCCCGCTCGTCTCACACCTGACGAGCTTGGGCCCGCCCTACCCGGCCTCCCAAGCGCAAATGTCCATAGCGCGTATTTCGGAGGTTCCATGCCCTACCCCACCACCCTGCTTCAACAAGTCCCCAAAGTTCGCCTCCGTCGCCGGCGGCGTCGCCCTTGCGACCGGTATCCCCATGCTCGGTTTTGCCCTGCTGACCGGGTCGGCGATCATCAATCTGATCGGCGCAATTCGTGAGAAAAAACGCGGCGATTCCGGGTTTTTCGCGGCCTGGGCATGCCTCAATTCGTGGTTCGCAACCCACAGCGGGGGGCACTGATATGGGCAAGCAACGCTACCTGACAAAATCGCGCTTCAAACTCGCCGTCGAGTGCCCGCGTAAGCTGTTCTACACCGGCAAGAAGGACATCTACCAGGACACGATGGCCGATGATGCGTTCCTCGAGATGCTGGCCGAGGGTGGCTACCAAGTCGGCGCCCTGGCGAAGCTGCGCTACCCTGAAGGGATCGAGATCCGCGAGACCGATCACGCCGCCGCCGAGGCCGCCACCATGAAGCTTCTGGCACGCGATCAGGTCGTTCTATTCGAGCCAGCGATCCGCGTCGGCGACTTCTTCATTCGCATCGACATGCTCGTCAAAGACGGCAACAGCTTCGAGCTCATTGAGGTCAAGGCAAAATCGTACAACTCCGTTGAAACCAGAACTTTTCGGGGCCAGGGGCGGCATTCGGTCGGACATGCTGCCCTATTTCCAAGATGCCGCATTCCAGACATGGGTACTGCAACAAGCCTTCCCGGGCGCTGTGATCAAGACCTTCTTGATGATGCCCGACAAAGCCCAAGTCGCCCCGGTTGCTGGGATCAACCAATTGTTCCGGATCCTGCCTGATCGTGAGGTGGAAACGACGATTCCGCCTGGCGTCGATGGCAAGGCACTGGCCGAGTTGCTCCTGGCCAAGGTTGATGTCTCCCCATCGGTTGCCGACATCCTGGCATCCCCTTTGGCATTTCCCGGCGGCCCCCTGCCCTTTGCCGAGGCTGCCAACCTTTGGGCAAGCAATACGCGAATGACGAGCCGGTGACACCACCGATCGGTGCGCATTGCGGTAAATGCCAGTTCGATGCGCCGGCGGACAGCGAACTCGCAAGTGGCTTTCGCGAGTGCTGGAAAGAAGCGCTTGGCTGGTCCGATGCAGATTTTGCCGCTGGCACGGTCCTTGACCTCTACAACTGCCGCAAGAAGCAAAGTCTGATTGACCAGGGCATCTACAAGCTCAGCCAGGTTCAGAAAGACGATCTCGGTGACTTCGATGAAGAACCGGGTCCAGACGGACTGTCGATCAAGCAACGGCAATGGATGCAAGTTGCCGGCCTTCCCGAGGCAGACCGTGATCGGGGCTACTACCTGAATACGACGCTAGTTCGCAACGCGATGGCCGGATGGCGCTTCCCGCTACCATTTCATCGATTTCGAAACCGCGGCGGTCGCCCTACCCTTCCATGCCGGGATGCGGCCGTACCAGTCGGTTGCTTTTCAGTTCTCTCATCACGTCATGGACGCGAATGGCGAGATCCGGCATGTCGGCCAGTTCCTGTGTGCGGAACCGGGCGTCTTTCCGAACTACGATTTCGCCCGTGCGCTAATGCGGGAGCTCGATGGTGACGATGGCACTGTTTTCATGTGGAGCCATCACGAAAACACGATCTTGAACGCCATCGCGCAGGCAGCTGATGGAAGACGACAATCCGCCGGATGACCGGGAAGAACTGATGCACTTCCTGGGGAGCCTGACCAAAGGCGGCGATCGAGCAATGGTCGATCTTTGCGACCTCGCCGGGAAAGCCTACTTTCACCCGGACACCAAGGGGAGCAGCTCGATCAAGAAGGTCTTGCCCGCGATCCTGAAGGGCTCGGATCTGCTGAAGACGAAATACAGCCAGCCGATCTACGGCGCGCCTGGCGGGATGCCGAGCCTGAACTTCACCTCGCCAGAGGGGTTCGCGTGGATCGATGTCTCCGCTGACGGCACGGTGTCGGATCCGTACGGAAAACTGAAAGTCGATGGCGCGTGACATGCTGCCCGAGGGCGTCGATGTTGAAGCCGGGGACGACAGCATCATTGCCGAAGGCGGTGCTGCTGCGACGGCGTATGCCAGGCTTCAGTTCGAGCAGATGGACGCTCAGACGCAGGGAGCGAATCAAGTCCGCTCTGCTCCGTTACTGTGAGCTCGACACGCTGGCGATGGCGATGATTGTCGAGGCGTGGCAGGCCGATTGCCGGGAGTGATGAGGGGCATGTAACTTGTAACGCCGTAACAAAGGGAAGAGAGACAAAGGCAGGGACGGGAGAAATGTGGGTGCCTTGGGGGTCGGGGCGGAGGGGGGAGCGCGTATCTCTCTATTTGTTCTGTTTCGTTGTTACAGTGTTACAAAAAGCTGGAAACCATTGCCGAAGCGGCTTTCCGCCGTAACAGAATCTGTAACGCAGCCTTGTCGGCTACGTTACAAACACCACAGGCCACGACGACCTGCTTCGCGATCTTCGGTCGCTTCGCAGGAAAAAACCTCAAAAACCAATTCATCCCGGCCCGCTGTAACGCAGTCCGTAACAAAATCCGTAACCGACGACCTGTTACGATAGACCGACTCGGGTTGGGTGTATCCGCCGACGAGCAAGGGACATCGCCCCTGTATTGGGCGGCGGTCAGTAAGCTCGAACTCAGTTCCCTTCATCCCCGCCCCCCCGCCCGTAGCCATTCTTGAGACCTGTTCGACCGAGGTCGGCGAAAGTGTCTTGGCGATATTTTCCCAATGGGCCTGTCCATTCACGGCACGGCCAAATATTTGCATTGTGGTGCAATAAATGCCGCACCGTTTTGCATCATGGTGCAACCGAAGAAAACCAACTTTCCCAGACTCAGGCTTCGCCAACTCGATGCCGCGCTCGAGCTCTGCTCTAGCGCCGACTTGCCGCCGCCTCAAAGGCAAATATCTTCGAGAGAAGATATACCATCTCGATACGATAATCGGCTAAATGCAGTGCAAACCTTGCCATCGAGTATCTTCTCGCCAAGATAGTTGATCAATGAGTGATTATCTTTGTCGGATACAGGCGAATTGATCCATCCCGAGGATCAGACTTCGACAATTTCGCCACGATAATCGGGAATTGCATCATGAAGCTTTTGTTTATAGCCTGACTTCACGACAACCGAGGTGACGTCGTTAAGCTTGAACATGAAGCCCCCGAGGCGACGCCACTCACGCTCTGAATAGAAATAGTTAATGTCGTCGGGATCGAGCTCTGCGTTGTAGGGCTTAATGTAGGCGAGGAAATCCTTTTCCATCAGTCCGCGCATTGCGCGGATTGTGTCATCTGAATTGGATGGGATCGATGCCATGTTCCGCGTGTAATCATCCTTGCGTGTTGCCAGCATAGAGATGCTCCATGAAAGCCTCGAACTTTGCCTCGATGTCCCGCAACAATGTCGCTCCGTAGATACCCAAGTGATCCGTTGATGTCATGGGGACATACAGCACTGGTCGCGCGCCGTATCGTGCCAACTGGAGACGATGGAGCCCTACCCCAAAAGATCCGTACTTGGCTGTGTGACGCCCCAACAAGTCACGCGGAATATCGCAGTAACATGTGATTTGCCCTCTAACCAGGGTTTCGTTCAGCAGTGACTGCCCACGCATCAGGGTCAGTGTCGTCTTGCCCCAACCGATCTCGGGTGGGTTACACGAAATACACCCCGAACGGAGAATTTTGAGAAGAATTTCGAAGTTCGCCTCATGATCCTCCGGGTGGCCATTCCCAACGAAATGAAAAAGCTCGTCAGAAAGGTAATCGGGCGCAGCGCATCGTTTATTCTCGATTGGCCAAGTCGTGTTGAAGTGATCTAGGCATAACCGCAACGGCTTTGATTCGCTCGAACCTAGCATACTCGATCGAACACCCAGAATCCAACAACTCTGTCATCCAGTTCAACCACAACATGCGGTTCTTCTACGATGCCTGGAATTCGGCAATAGCCTCCCAAGCGCAGTTCTCCGGAATCGTTTAGCCCTTGGGCACAGAGAGCCCCAAAGCTCTGATGGCGCTGTAGCCACAATGCAGCACGCCGTGCGGATTCAGGTGTTGCCTTGACCGTCTTCTCGATACTTTCCTTCAGGCCAATAACTGCCAATTCGTCGACAGCCACATCCGGCATCAATTTCAGGAACAGTGCATTTGCAGTCAGTTTGGCATGCAACTCTTTCGCATCCCAGATACGGGCAATTTGCTCGGTAAGTTCCTCACCAAGATCCCACGCCAGCCAAAGTAGAAGGATGCGTAGTTGCGTTGCTTCGTCAGTGCTCTCCCCCACCGCCTTGTCCGCAACATCAATAAGGTGACAAGTTGAGCCGAGCAGGTACTTGATGCTCTCATCAAGCAGAGACCTGCGGTCGCGCTCATCGACCAACGGCTGACCGGTCGCACGCCAGCGCTTCGTTTTGTCGAGATGGCGCAACTCACGGACCAGCGCCAAAACTGCGATCAGTTGTATGACCGCGCCAGTTCGACGATTTTCATCCTTGGCGGCTGCTTCGAGTTGTTGAACCATTTTTCGACACAGCGCACGGGCACGCCGCGCTACGAGAACAGCGATCTCACTGTCGGTCAGCGTTGTCGGTGGCTGTGATTCGCTATCTGACGGATCGACCTCGGCGGGAGCGTCATCCTTGCCCACCTGCTCCTCTTCAGTTCGTCCAGCCTTGTCCGTCTCCACGATCTGAGTTTCCAGCCCCTCAGAAAGCCGGCGCAACAACACGTCGATCAAATAGGCCAGATCACCGGACTTCAACAAGCGCAGCTTCTTCTTCGTCTTGGGCAAATCTGCGACGCTGATGACCAACGATTCCGGGCCTGCTGCCGGATTCGCTCGTGCGCGACGCTCCTGATGTTCTCGCACAGCCAGATCAATTTCACGGGTTGTTTCGTCAGCAAAAATCACGCGTTCGACTGAGGCAATGACCTTGGAAATATCTCCATCACTGGATCCCAATGCGCTGAGTGCTGAACGAATTTGATACTGCCTGGAAGAACGTGACGACGATGACAGAATGTTTGGGTGCAGGATCATGACCCGAGCAATACAGCGGTCATTGTCAGCGAGAAGGCATGAGCGAATGCCAGCCAGATCGATGCTTGGGCGCACCAGAATCTCGTTCCCCTTGACCTCGATCTTCTCGATTTCCTCCAATCGCTCCATGTTGGGACCGAGCAAGGATGCGGAAGTGACGCCGGCAGCACTGCCGCGACAAGCCATGCGGAGCACCCCGAGGTCATGATCTGCAACGCCAGTCCAGAGTGGTATCGATGCCTCATCATCACTGTCGATGCTTGCGGCAGTTCGCTGGGCAATTGAAGCGAAAACCTCCGGCGAAATTGGCGACAAATCAAACAAACCACGAATCCTGGTCGTATCTGCCGCAGTTCGGGCATCCTCACCCGTACGCAACAAAACCGCCTCGACATTGCCACTTCCCGAGGTCGCCATCCACGCGGGACGGCTAGGGTTGGCACTGCCACTGACAAAGACATCCGTCGCTGCCGCATCCGTTTCCAGATAGAGCAACTTGGCATGAAGGTAGCCCCCCTCCGACCAGAGTTGCCGGGCATCGACAAATTTTGCGCTCGTGAAATCTGGATTACCAGGCAAATGAACGGTGTCCGGATCGATGCCGACGACAACTTCAGCAGTCGGCCAGCGGCGTTGCAGTTCCTTGATGAAGGTCTGATCGTGATCGAAGAAGGCTCCGATTACGCCAATGCGCCTCACTGGCGCAGTCACCTTATCGACCAGCTGTTCCATCAGAGGCTGCCCGCCGGGACTCTGGGCGATCGGCACAATCGAAGTGATGGGGCCGGCATTAACGATCAGCGGGCTAACAAAATTGGCCATTGCCAGCGCAGATTCCAGCAATGGTTCAGGCGCCGTATTGCGCTCAAGCTCAATCCACTGATTCACCATCAGCCAGACCGACTTCAGTATTGCCGCTCCTTCCGCATCCTTTGATCCCGCGACCTCGATCCAGTTGGTGATTTCACGGTTATAGCCAAATCCGGAAAGCGTGAGGTTGTGGCTGCCGATCAGTAGCGACGCTTTCTTTGGCCCAAGCAGTAGACAAACCTTCGGATGGAACGCGCCAGGCACGCCGACCGGAAGCAATGTGTAGGCATAACCGGCGAGGCGCGGACGCGTTGCTTCACTCTCCCACGCAACCGCGCATTGCGAGCGATCCATCAACACGACGTTATGCCGGCAACCTGCACTCACCAGCTTGCGCAGCACCACCTCTTCATAAAAGGGCAATGTCGCATTGAATGTCGTAATCAGCGAGGCTTCATAGCCACCGCGTTTGATCACATCGAATATGGAAATCCCATCAGACACTGGCAGCCTCCATCAACTGCCTGCCGACGGGAGTCAGCCGGGTCTGCCGATTAGGCATCGTGAGATCGCGTGTCAGCACGCCGATGTCGCGCAGAATCTGCACCGCCGGTGAAAATCGAGGGGTGGTTGGTGCTGGTGGTGGAATTTCCGTGCCCACAACTTCGATACCACGCTCGGTCGGTCGCAAATGGAAGGTGGATCGACCGGTTTGCCGGAGTTTGCGCAAGGCAACGCGCAGGTGGGTGTTCAAACACCATGTCAGCAAATCGGTCAGCATCTCTGAAACCGGCATGGCACGCCATTGGTCTGCACGCTGCCGAAAACTCGCCAAATTGATCGGATAGTCGGTCAGTGCTTCCGAGGGAACAGCCAGATTCCCATACGGCGTCTGGTTGGGATCATCGCGGATGACCAACGTCGCAAGCAGCGTCAAGGCAAGCAACATCAATTCATCGGTCGGCTCACCGCGGTTCCAGCCATCCAGCAGCTTTTTGCCAAGCTGCATCTCATGAGTTTCGTTCTCCCATGCGGCGAGTTGCGGCGCGCGGTTGGCAATCCCATCAAGCAGATCCCCAAAGGTGTCACTCTGAAACTGCTCGATTACCGCTGAAATTGCCGACGTCTTTGAAAACCATGCCGAGAATGACTCGACTGAGCGGAAAGAACGCAGTTCCGCCGAAGTCTGCGGTTGCAACTCACGCAACGACAGCGCCAGGATCAACTGACACGCGACTGACAGCAAATCGTTTCTGACGTAGATCGCCCAATTCGCCCGTGTGGCCTGAAGCGCTTCAGGCACGTTCCATGGCTGAGCATTTGGCAGCGCGCCAGCATAGGCACATGCCCTGAATAATGCTTCGCTGAGGTCGAATCCGTCAGGCAGCGAAGCAACCAATTGCTGGATGAGCGCCAGTGAACGCCGCCGTTGCCGTCCCTCATCGTCATAGACGTTCAGGGAATCGAAGTAGATTTCCGTCAATGTCCTGCACTCATCCTGACTCTGCGGAATTTGGCACGCGCAGAACTGGGTCAGTTCGTCGAGATCAGCCACGGTGACTTCGTTGGCTTCCACGACCCTCCAAAAGAGATCACCCGGCACAAACGAATCGACCTTTTTAGCCAGCGGCAAACCGTGCTCTTCGGTATTCATGAACCAGGGCCTGGCAGCGCCGTCCATCAGACTCAGGTCACTCAAAGTGCCCGCATAGTATTGAGCCAGTCCGCCCATGGGATTTTTGAAATACCGCGTCGGCGACTCCTGACTGGTGAAATCAGAAAGAATGAGTGCCTGGCCGGCAACCAACCTATCCAATGCACTCACCAGCTGCACGCGCCCGACCATGGCCACACCGTGCCGTTCATTGTCATGGTCAGTCATGTCGTCCCGAGCATGGCGCTCGGCAATCAGCGTGAAAAGGCAATCGGCACGTCTGAAGAATTCAACGAAACGAACCGGGTCGTCCTTTGAATAACGTATATCGAATGACCAGATCAGCCAGGGATAAAACGAGTAGTAGCGGGCCCGATCAGTAACATTCGTAATTCCCGGCAGCAGTTGCCCGTAGATCAAAACACATGGTGCCTGTGTGCCAAGGTGGTCAAGGCCACCGATTGATTGCGGGGGTGAGACCCACGAGGTTTCGATTTTCATACTTATCTCCGAGCGACAGCAAACCCATTCGTCGCCACGCTAACGCTTTCGAAAAAGACTCCGTATCCTTGTGTAGGATGGCTTTGGTGGATTTCTGGCTGGATATTCTGTTGATCGAACACTCACGGGCACACGACGAAGAGCCACAACGCTCCCGTTTAGCCGGACGATACAATCCATGTAGTGTTTGCCGAAATAAGACGTCGATTCAGATGCTTCGAAGCCCATTGCCACTACTCGGGAATGACCGAGATCGCCGACGGATTCAGCTTCCTGCCCAGCGTTCCTAACCGTCCATTCAATCGTTGCGAATTGAGGTACGACATGTGGATTGGTTATTCTGAACTTAAGGTCGCAGTTCTTGGATACAGCAGGAACCTCGTTTGTATGCGTCGCGACATGTCTCTCAGGTTTTCTCGCGAACACGTCTATCTGGATATTTGGCAGCACCATCAATGCCCGTCCAGATGAATCGACTACTTCAACCTCGTCGGCCTCAGGCAGAGGCATTAAGAACGAAAATGCTTCTGACCACGCCAAGGCTGCACCTGATTCTTCACTACTATCAGCAGCTTTATCGGCAGCATCCCGAAGGAAGCCGAGCGTCTCAGTAAATTTCGGCCAATTCTTCTCTGGAATCCGGTTGAGGTTCTCCGTTGTGTCGGCTGGATTCTGAACCCTTGATGAAGCTCGTAATCGCTCATCAATACTACGAATCGTTGCAATCAGCGCATCTTCATCGTCAAGGTTTTTATCAGCCAAGCCCTCTTCCAAAAAGGCTTCTGCCGCGAGCACAGTAAGCACGATTGAAGACGGGCGAGAATCACTGAAGCCCGCAAAAGCGACAGCGGCCCATCCCTTCAAATAGCGCACTAGCCGTCGCAGTTGATCCCGCTCCGGTCGCTCCACAAACGATTTGAACCACAGATAAATCGCCTTTGGATCGGAGTCTTCCCACTCATCGGACAATGTCGCAAGCTGCCTCGTACCTGAGGATGGATCAAGCCAATAAACTGGAACGTCGATATGAAACTGCGCATAAAAGCATGCGCGTGAGCATCGTTCCTTGGGCGGATCAACGACTTCTCGCAATTCAGGCGTACTGCTTTTGTAGGAAGTCATCGCCTGTTGAACCCATTCCCTGAGTTGTCCGGGCGATGGCGTAGCTTCGCCCTCCTCCTCCCACTCGAAATACAGACCGACATCGACGTCGTATTCCTCACCCTTGTGGACAGGCTTAATCAGCGTCCCGAACTTGTATGAGCCCTGGAGCCACGTTGAAATTGGGTAACCGTAATTGTCAGACAGACTTGGCTTGAGATACGCAACCAGATCGTTCCATTGCGTCTGAAGAAACTCGCGCTGTTCTTGGCTCGGCGTTAGCCGATCGATCAGCGTTTGCTCCGCTGCCCCGTTAAATAGCCGCGCCGCTTTACCCATTGTCTTTCCCGAGTAACTTGAGTTGTGGGGTATGCGTCAGATAGCCGTCCAGTCGGTTGCCAATAAGGTCAGTCGTTGCCTTTTTCGCAAGTGCCTTGAGGGTGCGAATCGCAACGGGCGTAGCTATATCTAAGCCGAGATCAGATGCCTGCTCTTGCGACGGCTCCTTGTCCAAACGGAGATACCGGTCACCTAGTCGATGATCCATTAACTGATCCACGAATTGCTGTTGTGCGGAGATCATTACTGAGAAAAGACGTGTCTCCTGCATCCAGTCAGCAACACCAAACTCTCGACCAGCTTTGAACGAAATCGAATAGCTTTTTGTCGTAGTGCCAATGCTGAGAATCCGGACTGCATCTACGGGCACGTCGAAGTAATGATCGGCCTCATGGAAGGCGATGAGATCAGGGGCGTTCGCGAACAGGCCACCGTCCGAATACAGGCTGCCCGATACTTCAGCCAACTCAAAGAATGTGGGCGCAGCGGACGTGGCAAGCGCCACATCTATTGCCTTCAACTTCCAGTCGCGATGCCAATCAGATTTATGTCTAGTCTTGAAAACCTGGGGGCGTCCCTCGGTTACATTTACAGCCGGAATAGCCACGGGATGCAGGGCGTCACCAAGAATCGCATCATCGGGGATTAGCGACGAAATGGCCTCACGCAGCGATGCGGATAAATAGCGCGGCTTATTGCGATGTTTGAACAAGTCAAAGCCGATCTGCCATTTGCCTTCAGGCGGCGTATGCGGTGGGAAAATTGTTGGGCCGAGATCGGTAAATACATCAACCACCTTCTTCATCGGCACCTCAAATGCGACCGCCAAGGCAACGATTCCTCCGATGGATGTGCCGCATGAAAGGTCAAAGTGCCGGCCAATGGGATGACCGATATGCTCTTCCATACATTGAAGCGCCTGAGCAGCGAAGAGTCCTCGAAATCCGCCTCCTGTCAGCGCCAGTGCCTGGAATGGCTGCTCAATGGACCATTTGGTATCAGTCATGCGAACAGATCCCCATGAGAGTCGCCGCCTTTGGACTTACGGCCGCGCTTGGCCGTTGGCTTTTCAGCGGCCTCAGTAGCCTTTTCTGCGGCGCGCTTATGATTCTCGGCCAACAGGCGCTTTAGGACTTCTTTGCGTGCGGCGGCGCTGATGGTGTAGCGAACGCGGTCGTTTTCGGGGAGGGTTTCGACTTCGATGAAATCATGGCCGAGATCGAGGTCGGTCCAGCCGTAGGCGTCACGGATGGCGATGTCGAGTTCGCGGTGCAGGCGGCGCAGTTCGAGAATGCCCTGATAGCCGGCTTCGGCTTCCGGCAGCGGCTTCTTGCTGACGCGGGCGACTTCGTTGGGAGTGAGGTCGCGGGTGTGGAACAGGTTGTAGATGTCGGTGAGGCCGAGCCAGAGGCTCTTCATCAGGGCGCGGCGGTGCTCGTGGTAGAGCTCGCCGACAATTTCAAGTTTCGGCAACTTTGACACCCATAGATTCCCAGGAAAGGCAAACGTCTCAAAGCAATCTGTCGGCGAATAGCGAAGTCGCGTTTCTAAAGCGCCGCTATATTTTCTTGCCCAAACCTCATGGAGCGTTGACTGAACGACTGCGAACAAATCCCAGCGATCCGTTGCGAATACTTTGAGAAGGTCTGTGAAGACCATTCCAGTGCTTACTCTTGAAAAGTTCAAATACTTTGTCGTCTTTGTGACGACAAAGCAATGCCTAAATCCTTGCAGTGATCGGTATAAACTTGCCACCAAAACACCGTATTGCCACCAGTCATAATGATAATGACGGTTGATTGCCGTATTTGGCTGAATCTTTTCTCGATCTGGTTTTATGCGGCTTTCTACAAACGACAAAGCATCGGGAAATGCTTGCGCCTTTTCTAATGGCCAGTCCCAAAAACAAATTATCTTTCGTTCAGGCTCTTGCGTTGGAAACGTGTTTATTTCAGCACCGTTCAAGACCGGTAGGATGACTTCTGAGTAGGTGGGGTTCGTAAGTAGTGACTCAGCCTCTGTATCAGAAATAACGAATCCCATTCCGAGAATCACCGACCCAGTGAAGATGCGGCTTTTGCTATCTGATAATTTTTGGGGCGGTAGATCTACGGTGCCGCTTTCAAGATGAGCATTGATGTTATTTACGATTCTGCCATCGAGATACCTTGTTCCGGCGAAGCCTCCGTTATGCAACGAAAGCAACGATACGAATAGGTTTGCTTGTCCCGGCCACCTCATTCCGCGGACAGCCATATTGATCTCCCATCTATGTGCAAGCAGATAATCTAGTCCATCCTCTCTGAGCTCCCCGTCTTTCACTGAATTTGTCGTAATCAGAGAAAAGAAACCTCCCGGACGGACGACCTGCGACCAATCGCCGAAGGAAGAAAACAACCAAATCATTTAGGCCCGCTGGTGCAAAGTACCATCTAGATAACTCGCAGAATGCATGTCCGTAATGTTCCGCTTAGCTTCGTACCCCCTAGATAGGGTGGATTTCCCAAAATGCAGTCAAACCCGCCACGCTCCATGATCTCCGGAAACTCCAGAAACCAATGGAAAAAGCGCTTGCGCTCGGCCATTGCCCAGGCTTCCGCCGTCGCCTGTCCCTGCGGACTGACTTCACCCTTCCAATACCGCCGATAAGTGGCATCGGTGACAAATTTTTGCAAGTTGTCGGCCGCTTTCGGGATGTAGAACTGGGCAATCGGGATTGAAGCAATCTGGTGCAGCAGCCAAGAATCCTTGCTCTGCGTGAAGGCCAGGTAGCGCGCCTTCTTGGCCTCGATCTCGTCCGGCGTATGTTCTGGTAGGCGATTCAGTTCGTTCCAGCTGCGCAGGATGTCGTCGAGCTGCTTTTGCAGGCTGGCCGAAAGCGGTAACTGGCCAGAGGCGTGATCCTCGCGTTCCTTCTTGTTGCGCTTGCGCAGCAGCGCGGCCGTTTCCTTGTCGTCATCCGGCAGGGTCTTGAAGGCTTCGTCGGGCACGCCGCGCTCGGCCTCTTCGCGCCGGGCGAAACCGACGATGGCGTTACCGCACTTGATGTGGTGATCGAGGAAGTTCAGCGGTTCGCCCGGCGTGTGAGCTTCCAGCCAGAGGGCGACCTTGCACAGTTCCACTGCCAGCGGGTTCAAATCGACGCCGTAGATGCATTCGCGAATCACGTCGCGGATGGCGGCACGGAAGGCGCTGGGTGACGGCTGTTCTTCACCGGTGCGCACGATGGCGAGTTCGGTGGCGATGCGGCGCGCCGCTGCCAGCAGGATGTGGCCGGAGCCGCAGGAAATATCGGCAACCCGCAGGTCGAGCAGCGCCTTGGCGGGATCGGGCTTCTTGAGCGCGTCGGCGATCAGGTAATCGAGCGAGTGCTTGATGAGCGGCTGGACAAGATCGTCGGGCGTGTAGTGCGAGCCGGTGGCGGCACGCTGATCACCTTGAGCAAAGTCGAACTCAACACGCTCGCCGGTGGTGATGAATACGGGCTGAAATTCGAGCAAGCCTTCATAGACCGAGCCGAATTCTTCAACATTGAGCGCGGCGTAATTGACGCGGATGGTTTGGCCATTGTCGGGATGTTGGTACAGCCCAAGCGAACGCAGGCAACCCAGCAAAACATCGTTGCCCAATTTGCATTGAGCCAAGATGCCAATCGCAGCAGGATTGAAACAGATCTCCGGCAAGCGGGGCAACGCCGAGCTTTTCGCCAGGGCCATGTGCTTCGAACAAGCGGAAGGTGGCGAGCAGGCCAAGCCAGTGATCGTGAAAGCGCTTGTCAGCCAAGTGGCGCTTTTCCGAAAGCAGGCGCAGGCGTTCGACGCTGTAGTACCGACGAAAAACGTCGCGCTGCTGACGGGTAGCCGTGGTCGGAAAGATGAGATCACGCTCTTCGATGACGAGCAGGAAGAGCAGCCGGTAAATCAGGCGAAGCAAGTGCTGATAGTAAGTTTCCGGCGACAGCTTGCCATCGCGGATGGATTGCCGCAGGGCTTCGTTATCCCGATGGGTGACGAAGCCATTGGCGAAATCACGGATGGCTTGCTCTACAGCCTTGGACAGGCCATCACGAATCCGTGCGCCGGAATCGAGCGAATCCTGGTGGTAGCGCTCAATCAGGCTTTCGGCAGCGGCATCGTTGCTGAGCGGCATACGGGTGGCGTGCAGCAACCGGTAGAGCACCGCGAAGTCGGCAAAAAGGCCATCGGTAAAGATGCGGTCGAGGTCGAATTCCAGGTAGGTGAGCTTGATCAGCCGCGAGCTGTCGCGCAGCAGGCGCAGCAGACGGCCGTTGGTGACAAGACCGTAGAGTTCGTCATGCAGATTGAGATATTCCTGCACCAGGCCATGCGCCGACATGCGCGGCGCGCCGATGTGGGTGCGCTCGGGCTTGCGGTCCAGCCCTGCCGCTTCACGGTAGCCAACCACATGGATGGGTGTTTGGCCGCGATTGATGGCGCGGTGCGAGATCGTGTAATTCTTGCCGTTGAGCTCGACGCCCTTGGCCTGGTATTCGAGCTGGTAGCCGAGCAAACCGAGCAGCGGCACGATCCATTGCTGGCGGGTTTCGGTAGTGGCCGGGGAATCCGGCTTCAGGCTATCCAGCTTGCGCTGGAAGATGCGCCAATAATCCTGCGCATCGGCCCAGGCGCGGGCAATTTCGTCCTTGACCTTGGTGCCGGTGTCGAGATTGAAGTCGGCCGGGCGCTGACCGGGTGACTCTTCCAGCCGTTCAAGAATATCGGGCGAGAAGATGGCACCTTCGATGCGAATGCTGGGGTAGCTCATGAGAATTTTGGAATCAGGACAATTGGGCTGGCATGACCGGATGAACCTGGAACAAGCCAGTCAATTACGGACATCAGTTGGGGAGCAGCAGGAGGTTGCCAGGAAGATTTCTGCACGCCCGAGAAAGCGTTGATCAGCGCTTCAGCCACGTCGGCATCGTGGCCTGAGTCAGCGCCAACAACAAAACCTTCAATAAGATGGCACTTGGTATGCGCAGGCACTGCTTCGACAAAACGCTTCAGAAAATACATCGCCGCCAGTGACATCGAAGCCCCTGGACCCAGGCTCCACCAACGGGGCTTGGGGTGTCGTTCGAAATCACCCCGAGGCTGCGGATTGCCTAGCCGGTCGAACGCGGAGGACAACGGCGCCTCCAAAATGAGAACGGCCTCACCCACGCTCTGGAACTGCTTTACAACAGTGGCCAGGCAATCATGGAATTTCTTGTTTTCAGATTCGATAGCGCCATTGGCGGCTGCCCGGAAGGCATAACCACATGAGGCGGTTTTTCCGGAAAAACCCATGTCAACCGCAATAACCGGTAGTTGGCCCAATGCCACCAATTGGTTCTCCGCAGTGACGGGAAGTAATACGCTCATCCCTCACCTACTCCGGCAGCAGAATGTAGATGCCGAGCAGATCCATCGGCAAAACGGGATAGACGACCTGGAAACGCTGTTTGTCCATCAGGGCGCTGAAACGCTCATGGGCCGCAACCAAGCGTTTGGACTGTTGTTCGGCAATGACCCGAAACTCGGCGTCGAGATCATTTATGAGCTTCAGCTCGTTTTGCAGGAAGCTGGCACGCGCCTGCGGGGAAATGTCGGAAGAAGCCCGCGCCTCAGATAGAAGTTGCTTGGCCGCAGCGTGATCAAGAAATTCCTTGTCCTGAGGCGTGCCCCGCCAGCCCCAAAGCAACATTTCTTCAGCCACGATCTGGTGATTGACCTTGGCTTGCTCAATGACGTTGCGACAGCGGAACAGCATCAACGTGGTCTTGACTGACACCTGTCGGCTACGGATAACAGCTGTACGGGCTGCACGTCGATCTGAACGCGCCAGCGTGTTGGCCATGACAAGCTGACAGAGCTGTTCGACAAAGCGGTGGTTGCGCCCGAGGTAGTAATAACCCTCCGGGGTTGGCGAGAAGAAGCTGACCTTGACATGGTCCCCAGCCGGCAACAGATCGCGCAACTGGGGTGGCAGATTGCCCATGACGATACGGTAGCCCTTGGCATCACGCGCGACTTGAACACCAAACAGGTTGTTGAGTGACGATGTAACAAAATCCTCAACTGCACCGGGGTCACCGATCGCCTCATCGACCTCACGCAAATCAGCCTCGATATCCTGTGCCTTGATGGCATTCTGGGCGAAGATGCTGCGCGACACCTTTTCGCGCTCAGCAGCCTCATCTAGCTTGCGCGTTACGTTGGCCTTGGCGGCAGAGGCTTCGTCGAAATCACCGAAATCAAAGGCAATCTGCCGTTTGTCGATACGCTTTGTGGTGATTTGGCGATCCGGGTTGAGCAGCAGCGCCTGAGTAATGGTGTCGATGATGCTCTGCGAATCCTCAGGGAACGGCACGTTGATGCCCGTGGCCCGCTTGATCTCCCTCACCTTGCGCAAGAGCACATCGAGTACAACGCCATCGATGGGGTTGTCAGCGCCATAAAGCAGGCAAGCCTTGACGGTTGGGGCAACCTGGCCGAAGCGATCGACGCGCCCTTCCCGCTGTTCGAGGCGGTTAGGATTCCACGGCAGGTCGTAATGGAGTACGCCAGTGAAATGCTCTTGCAGGTTGATACCTTCGGACAGGCAATCGGTAGCGATCAGCACCCGTTGGGAAGACCGCCCCATCTCTTCGATTCGCTGTTTGCGCAATTCATCAGGAAGTTCGCTGGTGATGACCTGAACGTCGGCCTTGGGAAATT
>CAVUJN010000019.1:0-130386 GCA_963741765.1 uncultured beta proteobacterium | reverse complement strand
TGCGGTTGACCCTGAAAAAGGGGCAAAAATCGAGGTCGACCGCAGCAGCAACAAAGCCGTGCAGAGTGCTGGAAAAAGCGCCTTCAGCATGCGCCGCCTGCTCGGCTACGCCTACCGCGAGGCGCTGGAACTGCGCCGCGACCCGATCCGCCTGGCCTTCGCCTTGCTCGGCTCGGTGCTGCTGATGTTCGTGCTCGGCTTCGGTATTTCGCTCGATGTCGAGGGGCTGCGCTTTGCTGCGCTGGATCGCGACCAGTCGCCGGAAAGCCGCGCCTACATCCAGAACATCGCCGGTTCGCGCTATTTCATCGAGCGCCCGGCGATCCTCGACGACGCCGATCTCGACCGCCGCATGCGAAACGGCGAGCTGGCGCTGGTCATCGACATTCCCGCCGATTTTGGCCGCGATTTGCGGCGCGGCCACTGGCCGGAAATTGGCGTCTGGATCGATGGCGCCATGCCGTATCGCGGCGAAACCGTGCGCGGCTACATGCAGGGCATGCACCTGGAGTACGTGCAGCAGATCATCCGCGAGGCAACCGGCGTCGAGACCGACTACCCGGTCAATATTGTTTCCCGCTACCGCTACAACCAGGATTTCAAGAGCATCTACGCGATGGTGCCGGCGGTGATTCCGATCCTGCTGATCTTCATCCCGGCCATCCTGATGGCGCTCGGCGTGGTGCGCGAGAAGGAGCTCGGCTCGATCACCAACCTTTACGTAACGCCAGTGACGCGGCTCGAATTCCTGCTCGGCAAGCAGTTGCCGTACATCGTGGTGGCGCTGATCAGCTTCGTGCTGCTGGTCATCCAGTCGCAACTTATGTTCCATGTGCCGATCAAGGGCAGCCTGCTGGCGCTGAGTTTCGGGGCTTTCCTGTACGTGATCGCCACCACCGGTTTCGGCCTGCTGATCTCGACCTTCACCAGCACGCAGATCGCCGCGCTGTTCGGCACGGCGCTGCTGACCATCGTGCCCACCGTCAGTTTTTCCGGGCTGACGACGCCGGTGGCGGCGCTGGAAGGCGCGAGCTACTGGATTGGCCAGTTCTTCCCGGCCAGCTATTTCCTGATCGTCAGTCGCGGCACCTTCACCAAGGCGCTCGGCTTTGCCGACCTGTGGCCGCAGTTCATCGCGCTGGCCTGCTTCATCCCGGTGCTGACGGCGCTATCGGTGGCGCTGCTCAGGAAGCAGGAGAAATAGCGATGCGCTTCGTCACGCTCTCCACGACGTTTTCCAATATCTACCGCCTGGGCTTGAAGGAGTTACAAAGCCTGCGCGCCGACAAGGTGCTGCTGATCCTGATCTGCTGGGCGTTTTCGGGGGCGATCTACACGGCGGCGACCGGCGCCTCGCAGGAACTGCGCAATGCGCCGATTGCGGTGGTGGACGAAGACCAGTCGCCCTTGTCGCGGCGCATCGTCGGCGCGTTTTACCCGCCATATTTCCGTCCACCGCAACAGACGACGCTGGCCGAGCTGGACAAGGGCATGGATTCCGGCCGCTTCAACTTCACGCTGGTCATCCCGCCCAATTTTCAGCACGACGTGGAAACTGGGCGCAAACCGGACGTGCAGTTAAACATCGACGCGACGATCATGAGCCAGGCCTTCATCGGCGCCACCTACATCAAGACCATCGCGCTCGGCGAAGTGAACGAATACCTGACCGGCACCCGCGACGCGACTGAGTCGCCGATCAAGCTGACCACCCGCGTGCGCTTCAACCCCAACCTGATCGGCGTCTGGTTCGGCGGCGTCATGGAAGTCATCAACAACGTCACCATGCTGACCATCATCCTGGTCGGCGCCGCCTTCATCCGCGAGCGCGAGCACGGCACCATCGAGCACCTGCTGGTGATGCCGCTGACGCCCTTCGAGATCATGATGGCGAAAATCTGGGCCAACGGGCTGGCGGTGCTGGTCGGCGTTACCTTTGCGCTGCTGGTGATGGTGCAGCAGGTGCTGAAGGTGCCGATTGCCGGTTCCGTACCGCTGTTTTTGGCGGCGGCGGCATGCTACCTGTTCGCGGCGGCGTCCATCGGCATTTTCCTCGGCACGCTGGCCCGATCGATGCCGCAGTTCGGCCTGCTCGTCATTCTCAGCATCATTCCGCTGTTAATGCTTTCCGGCGGCGTCTCGCCGCGCGAGAGCATGCCGGAGATCGTGCAGAACATCATGCTGGCCGCGCCAACCACTTACTTCGTCCGCCTGGCGCAGGCCATCCTCTACCGGGGGGCGGGCTTCGACGTGATCTGGCGCGACCTGCTGGCGATGACCGGCGTCGGCGCCTGCTTCTTTACCATTGCGCTGTTGCGCTTCCGTAAAGCAGTGACGCAGACGCAGGTTTGAATCAGACGCCGTTTGAAGCCTCTAAGCGCATCGTAAATCTGGCAGGCTTTCTCGCAACCGCTCACAGTGGGCATTTCCGAACAGGCCAAGCCGTTTGGAATTAAGCTTGAGACTCTGGCTGACAGGTTTATGACCAGCAACCGGCCATATCACTTTCAATTGTCATCAGGCCTGATTGGGTCCAGGCTGTGTAAAAACGCCTTCCATGATATGATTATGGCATATATTGTACGGAGGTGTTCCGATGAAGCGATTCGTGCAAGGGGAAGACAGAACCCAAGGGGTACTGCTTCCGGAACACCTGGATGATTACGTGGGTGCAGACAATCCCGTCCGTGTTGTTGATGTCTTTGTTGAACACCTTGATCTGCGCAAGCTCGGGTTTGAAGGGGTTGATCCGGAAGCTACCGGGCGACCCGCCTACTACCCCGCAGTTCTGCTAAAGCTCTACATCTACGGGTATCTCAACCGGATGCAATCGAGCCGTCGCCTGGAGCGGGAGACGCAACGCAACCTTGACCTGATCTGGCTGACCGGCCGCCTTGCGCCGGATTTCAAGACCATCGCCAATTTCCGCAAAGACAATGGGGCGGCAATTCGCAAGGCATGCAGTTAGTTCGTCTTGTTGTGTCGGGAACTCAGGCTGTTCTCGGATGCCATGGTGGCCATCGATGGCAGCAAGTTCAAGGCAGTTAACAATCGCGACAGGAACTACACCAGCAACAAGATCGTCAGGCGCCGCGAGCAGATCGAAACAAGCATCAATCGCTATCTGGTGGCCATGGAAAGTGCCGACCGTCTTGAACCCGATATTGCCGAAGCCAAGACTTCTCGATTGAAAGACAAGATCGAGATGCTCAAGGCGCAGATGGCTCAGCTTGATGAGGTCGAGGAACGTCTGCAAGCAACACCGGACAAGCAAATCTCCCTGACCGATCCCGATGCCCGTTCCATGGCGACCAGTGGTCGCGGCAGTGGCGTGGTCGGCTACAACGTTCAAACGGCAGTCGATACCCGGCACCATCTGATCATCGCGCATGAAGTGACCAATCAGGGACACGACCGTTTCCAGCTCGCCAATATGGCAAAACAGGCCAAGGCCACCCTCGGCTGTTCGGAACTCAGTGTCGTGGCCGACCGTGGCTATTTTAGCGGTGATGAAATTCTGGCCTGCGATGAAGCGGGCATCACGGCTTTTGTACCGAAGATACAAACCTCGAACGCCAAGGCGGACGGGCGATTTGATAAACAGGATTTTATCTACGACCCTGTCGCTGACGAGTATCAGTGTCCGGCAGGAAAGCGGCTGATTTGGCGTTTCAGTCGGGTGGAGGCCAGGCACAATATCAGTCGATATTGGAGTTCTGACTGTCCCCGTTGCGCCATCAAGGAGAAATGCACGCCAGGTGATTATCGTCGTGTCAGTCGCTGGGAACACGAAGCGGTGCTGGAGGCCATGCAAAAGCGTCTCGATCTGAAGCCGGATGCCATGCGAATCAGACGCCAAACTGTCGAGCACCCGTTTGGAACGCTAAAAGCCTGGATGGGCTCCACGCACTTCCTGACCAAGACCATAGGTCGCGTCAGCACGGAGATGAGCCTGCATGTGCTCGCCTACAACCTGAAGCGAGTGATGAAAATCATGGGCGTTGGGGCCTTGATGGAGGCAATCCAAGCCTGAGAGGGCTTTTTCGATTCTCCCTTTCTGCCAGTTTCCGAGAAAAGCTGCAGTGGCACCAACGGCGCACTTCAGATGCTGGAATTTCCAGAGAGTTTTTACACAGCCTGGGTCGAATCCGGTCATCCCTTGGTCAGCGGAGATCGGAGCCCTTAACAGGCCGCGAGTCAGATCAGCAGCCGGCTTAAGGTTCGAGATGGCTGCCTGATAGGGAAAAGCCCGGTCTCTAGCGCTCCGGAAGCGACAGCGCCTTCCGACGGTCAACCGGAAAATCGGGCCGATTTTTCAGCGCATCAACGATCAGTAGGTCTTGTAGGGCAGGAACTTGCCGCTCATGACAATCCTGACGCGATCACCCTTGGGGTCTGCTTCGCGGGTCAGGTCCATGTTGAAGTCGATGGCGCTCATGATGCCGTCGCCGAATTCTTCGTGGATCAGTGCCTTGAAGGTCGTGCCATAGACGTTGATCAGTTCGTAGAAGCGGTAGATCAGCGGGTCGGTCGGCACTGCCGTCGGTAGCGAACCCTTGTAGGGTACAACCTGCAACTGGGCGACCGCCTCCTCGGGCAGGTCGAGCGCTGCGCCGACTGCCATGGCCTGTGCTTCGCTCAGCGTCATCTGGCCGAGCAGGGCAGCGGTGCTCCACTCCTTGCTGTGGCCAATCAGTTCGGCCAGTTTGGCCCAGGTCAGCTGTTTCTTGACTTTCTGGATAACGATCAGGTCAGTAACTTCTTCGCGATTCATGGGGGTTCCTTCGGTCGATATTGGCAAAACGGGGGCCATAGCCCCCGATTCGATATTGGTACTGCAACCGGATCACTTCATTTCCGGCGCATCCTTCTTCTTCTCGTTGCCTGCGATGAAGGGACTCCACGGCTGAGCACGGATCGGGCCCTTGGTCTTCCACACCACGTTGAACTGTCCATCGGCCTTGATTTCGCCAATGAACACCGGCTTCCACAGGTGGTGATTGGTTTCGTCCATCTTCAGGGTGTAGCCCGAGGGCGCCGCGAATGTCTGACCGGCCATGGCCGCAACGACCTTGTCGGTGTCCGTCGACTTGGCTTTCTCGACCGCCTGCTTCCACATGTGGATGCCAACATAGGTGGCCTCCATCGGGTCGTTGGTCACGACGGTACCCGCATTCGGAAGATTGTTCCGCTTGGCCCAATCCTTGTACATTTTCACGAATTTCTCGTTTTGCGGGTTCTTCAGCGACATGAAATAGTTCCAGGCTGCCAGGTGGCCGACCAGCGGATTGGCATCGACCCCGCGCAGTTCCTCCTCGCCGACCGAGAAGGCGACGACCGGCACATCGGTGGCCTTCAGGCCGGCGTTACCCAGTTCCTTGTAGAACGGCACGTTGGAGTCGCCATTGATGGTCGAAACGACCGCGGTCTTCTTCCCCTCGGACGAGAACTTCTTGATCTTGGCGATGATGGTCTGGTAATCGCTATGGCCGAACGGAGTGTACTCTTCCATGATGTCGGCATCGGCGACACCCTTGGACTTCAGGAAAGCGCGCAGGATCTTGTTGGTGGTGCGCGGATAGACGTAGTCGGTACCGAGCAGCACGAAGCGCTTGGCCTCGCCGCCGTCCTTCGACATAAGGTATTCGACGGCCGGGATCGCCTGCTGGTTGGGCGCGGCACCGGTATAGAACACGTTCTTTTCGAGTTCTTCACCCTCGTACTGCACCGGGTAGAACAGCAGCCCGTTCAGCTCCTTGAACACCGGCAAAACGGACTTTCGTGAAACCGAGGTCCAGCAGCCGAACACCACGTTGACCTTGTCCTTCGTCAACAGCTGGCGTGCCTTTTCGGCGAACAGTGGCCAGTTTGAAGCGGGGTCGACAACGACCGGCTCCAGCTTTTTGCCCATCACGCCACCTGACTTGTTGATCTCCTCGATGGTCATCAGCGCCGTTTCCTTGAGCGCTGTTTCGGAAATGGCCATGGTGCCGGACAGGGAATGGAGGATGCCGACCTTGATGGTATCTGCGGCGTGGGCCGTCATGCCGATCGTGGAAAGCGCGGCGGCAATAACGGTTGCCTTGATGAAGTTGCGACGATTGCTCATGGAAGCTCCTTGGACGTTGGGTAATTCGACTAAGACTGCTTTGTTGCAGTGCGGCGTCAGATTACGGCCGGGGCCTTCGGTGAGAAATACGTTAGATTGCGTAGGGGTGTGGTGACCCGCGATGCGTGCTGCGGTCGACCGCAAAACCCGGCAAATTTCTCGCGCTGTCAGGCGCCACGCATCTTGCCGAGCGCCATGTTGGCTGCGGCCGTACGCGTTTCAACGCCGAGTTTCTCGAAAACATGCTCAAGATGCTTGTTGACCGTGCGCGGGCTGTTGCCGAGGATCTCGCCGATGTCGTTGCTGGTTTTGCCCTGTACCACCCAGTAAAGGACTTCGGCCTCGCGTTGGGTCAGACGGAACGCAGCGATCAGCGACTCGATGGCCGACGCGTCGTTCTCTTCGCGCAACACGACCAGCCATTCCTCGTCGCCGGTCTGGTCGTGGAACGAGGCCAGAAGGCGGCGGCTGCCTTCGGCCTGCAGCAGGCTGCCCGACTCGCGCCCTTCGCGCCGGGCGCGGTGGGCCGCGGCAATCCAGTCGAGCAGTTCTTCCGGGGCGACGGATTCCGGATTGCCGAAGTAGGTGTGCAGCAGGCCACGGGCGAGCGGCGTTTGCCAGACGATGCGACTGTCGATGGCGCGCACGGCAACGGTGGCTTGGCCGAAGGCGTCGAGCGCCGTCCGTGCCTGCTTGATCTGCCGGGCATTCTGCATGTGGGCGGCGATGCGGGCGAGCACTTCGGCCGGGCGAATCGGCTTGGTCACGTAATCGGCGCCGCCTGCGGCGAAGGCGGCGACGACATGTTCGGTTTCGGTCAGCCCGGTCATGAAGACAATGGGGATGTGCTGGGTGGCGAAATCCGCCTTCAGGCGGCGCGCCACCTCGAAACCATCCATGCCCGGCATCAGCGCGTCGAGCAGGATGACGTCGGGCAGGCTCTGGCGGGCGCGTTGCAGCGCCGATTCGCCGTTGGTCGCGACGAGCACGGTATGGCCGGCCTCGTCGAGGGCATCGTGAAGCAGGGAGAGGTTTTCCGGGATGTCGTTGACGATCAGGACGATGTCGGAAATGCCCCCGCCCGGCAAATTGCTGCGGTCAACCGGCGGATTCATGCATTTTTCTCAGAAATTCCTTCATGGCGTCGAACTGGAATTGTCGCGCCAAATCACGGAGGACGCGCACGAATTCGCCATGCTGCGGGTCGAGTCGCTCGATTTCGGCCAGTTTGTTCAGGATGCCGCGCAGGTAGCCAAGGCCGATCAACTCGTCGAGCGCGGCCAGGTGCGTCCGGCCCGGCGCAACCAGTGGCGGCGCTATAGCCTGTGGCGGTGCCACCACTGGCGTGTCGGCTGTCACCCATTCGAGGTTCAGCTTGAGCCCGAGCCAGGTCAGCAATTCGTGTACCTGCAGAGGCTTGACGATGAAGTCGTCGGCGGCGACCCCGGCATCGTTTTCCAGCCCCTTGTCGAAGGCATTGGCCGACAGGATGGCGATATGGGCATCGGTCAGTTGCCCGCGACGGATGCGCCGGATCGTTTCCCACCCGTCAATACCGGGCATGCCGAGGTCCATGAAGATCAGGTGCGGCGCGAAGTGCGGAATGGCCTCCAGGCACTCCTCGCCGCTGGCCACTTGTTCGACGATGAAGCCGAGCGGATCGAGGACGCTTTGCAGCATGTCACGATCCACCTTCTGGTTATCGACGACCAGAATGCGCTGGCGGACGCCGACATAGCCCACCCGGTTGAGTCGCGGCAATTCGCGTGCCGCCTGCGCCGAGTGTACCTGCGGCAGAAAGAGCCGGATACGAAATAGCGTGCCTTCGCCGGGGGTGCTGGAAACCTGCATTTCGCCGCCCATCAGGTCGGTGAGCATGCGGGCGATGGTCAGCCCGACGCCGCTGCCGCTGGCCTGGGCGCTGCTGCCACGCTCGAACGGTTCGAAGATGCGCTCGAGATCGGCAGCCGGAATGCCGGGGCCGCTATCGATGATATCGAAAACCGCCATTTCACGCCGGCATTGGACCTTGAACGTAATACCGCCGCGCACCGTGAATTTGACCGCGTTGCCGAGCACGTTGATCAGTATCTGGCGCAAGCGCCGCTCGTCGGCGCGTACCACGGCTGGCAGTTCACCGCTCGGCTGGTAGCTGAATGACAGGCCCTTGTTGCGCGCCTGCAATTCGAACATGCCGACAATCTGTTGCACGAAGCCGGGAAAATTGAGCGCCCTGACGTCCAGTGTCAGCTTGCCGCCCTCGATGCGGGCGATGTCCAGCGTGCCCTCAATGACCGACAACAAATGGTCGCCGGATTTGCGGATGACACTAACCGCCTGCTTGCGGTGGGGCGGAACACTCTCGTCGGCATCGAGAATCTGCGCGTAGCCGAGGATGCTGTTCAATGGTGTCCGCAACTCATGGCTGATCGCCGTGATGTAGCGGCTTTTGGCCTGGTTGGCCAGATCGGCGACCCGCTTGGCCTTTTGCAGCGCTTCGTCGGTACGCTGGTGCGATTCGATTTCCTGAATCAGCAATTGCGTCTGGCGATTCGATTCTTCCTGCGCGACTTCGCGGCTTTTCTGGGTCAGCACCATCCACCACGCACCGACGCCGGAAAGCAGCAGCAAGGCGGCAAACGCCTTGATGAAGCTGTCCTGCAGCGCACCGATGAGCACCGCCTGATGCGCTTCGAGGGCAAGCAGCTCGTGGGTGTAGAGCACGCCGAGAACGAGTGCAAGCACCGGAACGATGCCGGCCATCAACAGCAGATAATGCCCGAGACCGCTATCGAGATAAGGGCGGGCTACAGTCGGCAACAGGCGATGCAGGATGCTGTTCCATTGCGCCGTCAGATTCGCGCCAGGCTTGCACAGATCATGGCAACGGGCATCGAGCGTGCAACACAACGAACAGATCGAACCTTGATAGGCAGGGCAAAAGGCCATGTCCTCGCCTTCGTAGTCACGCTCGCAAATCGAGCATTTTCCGGCGTTGACCGCAACACTCCCGGGCTCAGTCCTCACCTGCGGCCGGACCAGGTAATAACGCCCCCCGGTAGCCCAGGCAATCAGCGGCGAGATGAAAAAGGCGCTGCCCAGCGCGACAAACGAGGCGAAAGGCTGAATCTGTGGCCCAAGCAAACCGACGAAGACGGCAATCGACAGCAGCGAGGCAATCGCCATCGCACCGACGCCGACCGGATTGATGTCGTACAGATTGCTGCGCTTGAACTCGATGCCCGGAGGCGACAGGCCGAGCGGTTTGTTGATGACGAGGTCGGCGACCACCGCCGCCATCCACGAAATGGCGATATTCGAATAAAGGCCGAGCACCTGACCCAGCGCCTGAAAAACGTTCAACTCCATCAGCAGGAGCGCGATCATCGTATTGAACACCACCCAGACGACCCGCCCCGGATGGCTGTGGGTCAGCCTGGAAAAGAAGTTGGACCAGGCCAGCGAACCGGCGTAGGCGTTGGTAACGTTGATCTTGAGTTGCGAAACCACGACAAAAATGGCGGTCGCGGCGATTGCCAGCGTGGTGTTGTCGAAGACATGGGAGAAGCCGATCAGATACATCTGGTTGGGATCGACAGCCTTGGCCACCGGCACTGCATTGCGCAGCGCCAGCCAGGCCAGCAGGGCGCCGCCCAGCATCTTCAGAATTCCCGGCACGACCCAGCCCGGCCCGCCGACAACGACGCCTAACCACCAGCGTCGGGTGTTGGCCGGCGTCTTTTCGGGCATGAAGCGCAGGTAATCGACCTGCTCGCCCATCTGGGTGACCAGCGCAATGCCCACGGTCAGCGCGGCGCCGAACAAATGGGGATCGAAGCCGATTCCCTGACCTTTGGCGCCGGCATACTGCCACAACCCGGCCAACGCTTCGGGCTCCTCGATGAAAACGAAGGCATAGGGCAGGATGAGCATGACAACCCACAGTGGCTGCGTCCATGCCTGCAACCGGCTGATCGCCGTGACGCCGTGAGTGACCAGCGGGATGACGACTAGCGCGCAGATCAGGTAGCCCCAGGCCGGCGGAATACCGAAGGCGAGTTCCAGCGCATAGGCCATGATCGCTGCTTCCAGCGCGAAGAAGATGAAGGTAAACGAAGCGTAGATCAGCGAGGTGATGGTCGAACCGATGTAGCCGAAGCCGGCGCCGCGCGTCAGCAAATCCATGTCGAGACCCTGGCGGGCGGCGGTCACGCTGATCGGCAGGCCGATCAGGAAAATGATCAGTCCGGTCGCCAGGATCGCCCAGAAAGCGTTGATGAAGCCGGCATTGACCATCATGGTCGCCCCCACCGCCTCCAGAACCAGGAAAGAAGCTGCGCCAAAGGCGGTGTTGGCAACGCGCATTTCGGACCATTTGCGAAAACTGCGCGGCGTGAAGCGCAGGGCATAATCCTCAAGGGTTTCGTTGGCCACCCACGTGTTGTAGTCACGCCGGACCTTGATGACGCGCTGCACCGGTGAGTGGTTCGAATTTTCCATGGCGCGATCTTGGCCAAAAGCATGCTGCAACGCAACACCCGATAGTTTGGCTGGTGCGGCAATGACGGGAAAGCACCGGTAGCGTAAGGGTTGCCTGAAAATGAATCCCCTGGCGCTGGAGAAGAAACTCATACCAGGACAGCAGCAAGCTGCTGTCAATGATGCTTCGGGCTACCCCTCCGCATCGCTGGCAGCGCAAGAAAGATCAGCCGGTTACCAGATTGCCATGTTGGACAACTTGATGCGCACATGCCGGTAAACCGCTTATCGAAAGCCTGCTCGATTCGGCGCGATGCGAACTGATCACGGCGTTCCTATGAATAAATAGAAATTATTGATCCCATTCGGCGAGTAGCCATAACCGATAAAGGCCATGCCAATCGGCGTCTCGCCACCGATATAGGCGGTCACCGAACTTTGCCAGCCGTTCAGGTTGGTTTCGGTGTAGCGGCCGTTGACTTTTCCGGCCTCCAATGCCAAGCCAACCCGCATGTCGCCGCGCAGGCCGAGCGGCAATCTCCCGACGATTTTCTCCGCTCGCACGTTGCCGTACACCAGCGACTCACCGATGATCTGGCCGGGGGCAAAACCCGACAGGTTCAGGAAGCCGCCCAGCCCCACGGCGTCGTATAACGGCAAGGTGCCGGTAAAGGAGCCGGCGCCACGGACCCGCCCATGGATGATGTAATCACCAAAGCTCTCTGCCGCGCGCAAGTCCAGGTCGGCCTTGTCGTAGCCATCACCCGCCGCGTAAAAATAGCTTCCATGGGCCGACCATCCGCGCGTCGGATCGTACAGGCGGTCAAACTGATCAAAGTCCATGTTCGCCGTGAAGCCACCATAACGCTGGCTACCGGTGGGAAACATCGGTGATCCAGTTTCCAGGTTGGCACTGCGGTAACGCTCTGTCCAACCGACCTTCACCGGCCCCAACAAACCGACGTTGATACCGGCCGCGAGATCGAACGTTCCCTGATCGACCGTGTATTCAGCCAGTCGCTTGTTGTCCTGATAAATGTAGAGCGGCACGCGCTGTGCGGAAAGCTTTGGTTCGACGAAGAAGCGGCGCTCGGCATCGAGCGGCTGATAGAATTCGGTGAACAGTGCCGGTTCATTGCCGATCTGCACCCCGGTCAACCACTCGCCGCCCAGGCTGTTCATCAAGGTCTTCTGATAGGCGACCCGCAGGTTGAAGGTGGATGGGCCGTTGGACAGCGCGTTGAGGTTGAAGCCGAAGCGCAGGTAATCCGGGCCGAATTCCTTTTCCAGCGGCGTCACGCGCAGGATATTACGTTCCCGGGTCGACAACATCGCGAAGTTGACGCCGTCGTATTCGCCATCGCCAAAGATAAGTCCCATATCCTTGTCCACCCGGTCCACATTCAACGGAACACCGTCATAGCCTTTCAGGTAGCGGTCTGGATAGGCAGGGTTCACGCGCTTCAGGCCGGCAATCTGGACTTCGTCCACCACGGGGAGACTGCCGCGTACGGGTGTCGTCGCGGCCAGCCAGTCCTGGTACTGCTTATCGCTAACGCTCAATGCCTGCAGTCGCGGCAGCAACGCTTCGGCCGCTGCCCGCCCCCGCTTCGCGGTCTCCGAATAACGCTCGAACTCGGCCGCGGTGATGCCGTCCAGATCCGGCTTGATATAGATGTCCTCGGACTTCAGGGTAGCCAGCGAACTGGTGACATTCTGCTCGGTCAGGATATTGATCATCTGCCCGGCCACTGAAAAAATTCCGCCGATCTGGTTCGCCTTCATCAGGGGAGACCCGACATTGACCGCGATGACGACGTCCGGCTTGCAGCGGGCACGCACTTCATCGATCGGCACATTGTCCACCAGGCCGCCGTTGACCAGCAGTCTTTCGCCATCCTTTACCGGCGCCATCAGCCCGGGCACCGACATCGTGGCACGCATCGCATGGGTCATGCTGCCCTCACGGAAGACCACCTTGTCGCCGGTAACCAAATCGGTGGCGATGATGGAGACCGGGATCGGCATTTTCTCGATCAGCGGCTCGCCATACTGGCTACGCACCAAACGGTTGATGAACAGCTTGACCTTCTGGCCCTGAACGACCGCGGGAAGCGACTGCGCGCCATCTTTCGTCACACCCATCTCGGTACCGGGAATGAAGCGCCGGGACTGGTATTTGACGCGCGAGTTGAGGTCCTCTACCGGCGGGTTGTCGTTGAACATCTCCCGCCAGTCGGCCTTGCCCATTGCGTCAAGCATCTCGTCCGGACTCAAGCCGGCGGCAACCGCGCCGGTAACCAGTCCGCCCATGCTGGTGCCGGCCACGCAATCGACAGGTATCCGTTGCTCGCGGAGGACCTCAAGCACCCCGATATGCGCTGCGCCACGGGCGCCACCACCACCGAGAACGAGACCGACCCGCGGACGTTCGGCGGCAGTTGCCGCAGCCGCGCCGAGCATCAGGGCAACCATTCCGCCCGCCACGAAACACTTGCTGAGAAATTTCGACATATGTCCTACAGTCAGAGTTGTTACTTCAGAATACAAATTTACAAACTTCGGAGAAACCATAGATCACCGGCATCATGAATGAATTATCTCATTGCGAGATATTACGCAATCAAACTCGGGGCGTGGCTGCTGATAAATCAGGAAATATAGCGATCTGAAATTGATGATAATCTTCCCGAAGAACTCAGATTATGCCTACAACAGGACCGTGAAAATTGATCGCCTGGCCTGACAAATCCGATTCCCGAATGTCGATGACTCGCGCCGAGTTTCTGCGTCTCTCGGCCGGCGCGATCGCAGCCTGCGCACTCGGCGGCGGTGCACTGCAGTCGCTTGCCGCCACAGCGGCGGCGATGCAGACGCGGCCTATTCCTTCCACCGGCGAGCCGCTGCCGGTCATCGGCCTCGGCACCTATCAGGGATTCGACGTCGCCCCTGGTTCCGCTGCCTACGCGCAACTTCCTGATGTCCTGCGCGCCCTGTTCGCGGCCGGCGGTTCGGTGATCGACAGCTCGCCAATGTACGGGCGTGCCGAGGCGACCACCGGCGAATTGCTTGCCGCTGCAGGCAGTCGCCCCAAAGCCTTTCTCGCCACCAAGGTATGGATCCGCGGCCACGCTGACGGATTGCGCCAGATCGACGAATCGCTGCGCCTGCTGCGCGCCGATCCGATTGACCTGATGCAGGTCCATAACCTCCTGGACTGGCGCACGCACCTGTTGACGCTGCGCCAACTGAAAGCGGCCGGGCGCATCCGTTACATCGGCATCACCCATTACAACGCCGGCGCCTATGACGAACTCGCCGCAGTCATGCGCGCCGAACATTTTGATTTCCTGCAGATCAATTATTCGCTCGACGAGCGCGAGGCCGAACGCCGGATCCTGCCGCTCGCTGCGGAGCGTGGCATGGCCGTCCTGATCAATCGCCCCTTCGGTGGCGGCGGGCTGCTGCGCCGGCTGCGTGACCGTCCCCTGCCAGGTTGGTCGGCGGAGATCGGCGCCACCAGTTGGGCCCAGCTATTGCTCAAGTTTGTGCTGAGCCACCCGGCAGTGACCTGCGCCATTCCCGGCACCGGGCGACCTGAGCACATGGCCGACAATGCCAAAGCCGGGCTTGGCCCGATTCCCGATACCGGCTTCTGGCACCGTCATTCACTCGACCTTTGAGGCCCCGGAATGAAGCGAACCACTACCGCGCGAGACCGGAAACGCCGTCAACTGTTACGGTTGACCCGGGAAATGAGCCAAAAATGACACGCCATCCATCGATTTCGCGCCGCAACCTGCTCAAGACCAGTCTCGCAGTTGCGGCAGCAGCACTCGCGCCATGCACGGTTCAGGCGCAAACGGAACTGTTGACCCGACCCGTGCCGTCGACCGGTGTTCGCCTGCCGATCGTCGGCATCGGGACCAACCGCTTCCGCAGCGGTGACCCGGCGTGGACAGCCCGCCTGAACGATACGCTGTCCACTTTTGTCCGTCTCGGCGGAAAGGTGGTCGATACCGCGCCCTCCTACGGCGATTCCGAACACGTCATCGGCGCCATCCTGGGCGATACCGGCCTGCGCAGTCGGATCTTCCTTGCCACTAAACTTGATCGTGACGCCAGCGAAGAAGGCCGCCGACGCCTCGAAGCGTCTTTCGCGGCGCTCGGCACCACGCGCCTTGATCTTGTCCAGTTGCACAACCTTCGGGGCGCCGCCACGCTGTTACCCCTGCTGCGCGAGCAGAAGGCCGCCGGCCGCATCGGCCACATCGGCATCACCAGTTCGAGCGCCAGCCAGTATGCCGAGATGGAAGCGATCATGCGCCGCGAGGCGCTGGATTTCATCCAGGTAGACTACGCAGTCGGCAATCGCGGCGCCGAGCAGCGCTTGCTTCCCCTGGCCGCCGACCGCGGCATGGCGGTGCTGGTCAACCTTCCGTTCGGTCGGGGTGCGCAGTTTCGCGCGGTCGCTGGCCGGGCGCTGCCCGACTGGGCGGCCGAGATCGACAGCGACTCCTGGGCACAGGTTTTTTTGAAGTATGTACTGGGAAATGCGGCAGTGACTTGCGCGATTCCGGGCAGCACGCAAGCCGCCCACGTCGAGGACAACCTCGGCGCTGCCCGCGGAAGGCTGCCGGACGCGAAGCTGCGGCAGGCCATTGCGCGTTATTTCGACGCCATCGCGGACAACTGAGGCTTGCTCGAAAATTTTTTCGCAAAAGTCGTTCCCGTACGTCCGGGCGAGACGGCGCCGACGCTGCTCGCCACCGCCTATGGCTTTTGCATCCTGTTCGCCTTCTACCTGCTGCGTCCGGTTCGCGACGAGATCGGCGCCGCCGATCGCGGGAATCTGCAACTGCTGTGGACCGCCGTGTTCATCGTCATGTTGCTGGCCGTGCCACTTTATTCGCTCGCCGTGGCCAGGCTGCGCCGGGGCGTCTTCATCCCGCTCGTCAATCGCTTCTTCGCACTCAATCTGATCGCCTTCTATGCGGCGCTGGTTCTGCTGCCCGAATCGGCACGCGTCTGGATCGACCGCATCTTCTATGTCTGGCTTAGCGTCTTCGCGCTGTTCGTCGTCACCGTGTTCTGGGGTCTGGTGGTCGACCTGTTTCGGGACAGTCAGGGCAAGCGGCTCTTCGGTTTCATCACGGTCGGTTCATCGCTGGGCGGGATCGTCGGGTCGGCTACCACATCCGTTCTGGCACAGCATGTTCCCGTGTTCCTGCTCCTGCTCGTTGCGATAGTGCCGCTCGAAGTCGCCGCCCGGCTCGCCCGCAACCTCACGCGGCGCGCCGACGATGCTTCCGGAACGCTGAGCCACGAGCCCGCAAAGCCAGTCGGCGGCAGCGCCTGGAGCGGGATCGGCCCGGTATTCCGCTCGCCGGAACTGCGCAATATCGCGCTGTGGATCGTGCTGATGACTTTCGCCTCGACGATCCTCTACTTTGTCCAGTCCCATCTGGTGGGGGAGGCCATAAGCGATCGCGCGTTGCGCCGGGCATTTCTGGCACGCATCGATCTGGCGGTCAATGTCGTCACGATCATTACCCAGACCTTGCTCACCGCCCGCATCGTTGAACGCCTGGGTGTCGTTACGACACTGTCGGTGTTGCCGGCAGTGGCGGCACTCGGCTTTGCTGCGCTTGGAGCGACCCCGGTATCGCTGGCACTCACGGTATTACTGGTTGTTCGGGTGGTCTACGACAGCAGCCGCCACGCACTGGCCAAGCCTGCCCGCGAGGTGCTGTTCACCCACCTCGACCGCGAACAACGCTACAAATCCAAGGCCTTCATCGATGCCGCTGTTTACCGTGGCGGCGACCTGCTCAGTGGCTGGATCTACGCCGGGCTCGCCGCATTGGGCATGGGCGTCGGAGCGATTGCCCTGACCGCCGCGCCGGTGGCGGTGTTCTGGGCACTGCTGGGACGCCGGTTGAGCTGGGGGGACAAAGATTCTCGTCCGCAAGCGGAAGGGCTTGGTGATGGCAAAGCAGGGCGGTAGGGTTGCCTTCGACAATTTTCCGAGGGCGCCGGATGTACCGCCAGCTACGGGTAGCGGAAAACTAGGCCGCGCAGTCGCAGCTGCCCGGGAAGTCGTGGTGCCCCAGGAAACGGCTAAGTTCGTCGCCGGAAGGAACACGCACCGCCATCGCCATGATCGCCAGGACGCCCAAATAGATAAGGAGCGGGATGCCGATGACAATAAACGACACCAGCAGCGCTATGCCGGCCCAGGACATCACCATATCCACGCCCAGGCGCTTGAGGGCATCGAAATAGTCCACCGCCTCGCTCGCCGCGGACAGACACTTCTCGCCCGTGTCAATGGCAAAGACATGGCAGAACGGACCATCCATCGCGCAACCATCATGCGCCGGCGAACACACTTTCGCTTCGGCTTCCACGACATAGAGATTGCACTTCAGTCCCGGCTTGAGCCAAGAATCGATGGCAGCAGGTACAAAAACGTTGATCAATTCAGCCTCACCCTCGGCCAGATGCATCTTGATCAGAGGGCGGAATACAGCGTCGTTCTTCTTTCCCTCTTCGCTATCGGCGAAGTGGCTGGTGCCCAGGTCATCGATCGTACCTACCAGCTGGTGTAGTTGATATTCAATGTTTGCTGCCATATCGGTCCTTTCATTACTTTGGTTCGCCGGTCGCAAAATCGCTGCGGCAAGTTAGCCGCCCAATCTATTGGCCGAATCGCCGGCTGACTCTAGGGAAATGCCGATGAAAAAATCATGGGCCACCCAGAAATCTCTAGAATCCCTATCATTATAAGCGATTTCTTATGCACGCCTGTTGCGGCCCGTTACAGTGTCCGAATATTCAGTTCGCTTCATTCGCAAAATGCCGAGTAGCTGACAGACAGGTAACGCTCACAGCCAAAAGGCGCTTAAAGTCGAAAACTGGCCACCATGATGCCTAACAAGCTTCAGATTCGACGAAACCCAATCAGCTGATTCCAAGCTCTGGATGGCCGCTTCAGGGAGCGCAGCTAAATAGGCGCTCTCGGCCAGATGCAGTCATGGCGCCGCATCAAAGATGCAGGTTGCTGTTGGAATCTTTGCGGTCAGTCACAAAACCTTAATTTGACCAACCTTTATATTTCGATATAATTGGAAATATGGAAGCCTTAAACGCCGCCGAAATTCTAGCCGCCCTTGGACATGAATCCCGACTCGCCATCTTTCGTTTGCTCGTAGAGGCTGGTCCGGAGGGAATCAATGCCTCCGCCATCGGCGAACAATTGGGTATCCCGAACGCGACACTCTCCTTCCACCTCTCGCATTTGAGTCGTGTCGGACTCATCAAGGGCGAGCGAGAAAGCCGATTTATCCACTACTCGGCCGAGTACGAAACAATGGATGAACTGATTGCATTTCTGACGCACAACTGCTGCCAAGGCACAGCATGTTTACCCAAGACGGGCGCCTGCAACAAGACGGAAAAACGTCGCACAAAGAATTCCAATCTCTAAAGGAACCTCATCATGAGCGAACGCATCTTCAATGTTCTCTTTCTCTGTAAAGACAACTCAGCTCGGAGCATCCTCGCGGAGTCCTTGCTGAACCACTCAGGCAAAGGACGCTTCCGCGCCCGCCGGTAACCAGGGTAAGCCCCAGTGTGGCCCGGACAGCCAATCACCGCGCATTGGGGTATTGAGGACCCTGCCGCCATGGAGGGTAGTGATACCGCAAAGCATGATGCAGTCTCCTCTGCCTATCGTCTCCTGAATCGCCGTATTTCCTTATCTACCAGACTGCCAATCCAGAAACTGGATGGCCTGTCGTTCAAGGAACAGTTGGATGACATCGGTCGTACGCAGTACTGAACAGTTGCCGAAAGCCATAACTACCAAACAACAACGGAGTACACAATGAGTAACCTGAAGACCGTCCTCGTGCTGTGCACGGGCAATTCCTGCCGCTCCCAAATGGGCGAGGCCATCCTCAATCAAGACCTGGCCGGCCTCGTGCGCGGCATCTCTGCCGGCACCAGTCCACAGCCCAAAGTTGCCGATGGTGCCATTGAGGCGTTGAAGCTTGGAGGCCTTCCGACTGAGGGTCTGTATCCCAAAATAGTCGAAGACGTGATGGATCAGGACATCGACCTTGTAGTCAGTGTCTGTGACAACGCCAAGGAAACCTGTCCCATCTTTCCGCGCCCCGTGAAGCGTATCCACGTCGGCTTCCACGACCCGCACGGCGAACCGCTGGAGAGTTTCATCACGGTCCGCGACGACATTCGTGCCCGCCTGGTGCCGGCAGTCCGCGAAGCCCTAGGCCTGTAACGAGAGTCGCCATGTCTGCTGTTCAATGTGAAGCGACAGCCAAGATGGCTGCCGGCGCGCCGATGAGTGTCTTCGAGCGTTATCTGACGCTCTGGGTGTTTCTCTGCATCGTGGCCGGCATCGTAGCCGGCCAAATGGCACCCAGCCTCTTCCAGGCTATCGGCCACATGGAGGTTGCCCAGGTAAACCTGCCGGTTGGCCTGCTCATCTGGGTGATGATTATCCCGATGCTGGTCAAGGTCGATTTCAGCGCCCTGCATGAGGTCAAGCAGCACGTCCGGGGCATTGGCGTGACGCTGTTCGTGAACTGGCTCGTCAAGCCGTTCTCCATGGCCTTCCTTGGCTGGTTGTTCATTCGCAACCTCTTTGCGCCAATGCTACCGGTAGAGCAACTGGACAGCTATATCGCCGGGCTTATCCTGCTCGCCGCTGCGCCTTGTACCGCCATGGTCTTCGTTTGGAGCCGACTGTCGAACGGTGACCCGCTTTTCACGCTCTCACAAGTGGCACTGAATGATTCCATCATGGTGGTTGCATTTGCCCCGCTGGTCGCCTTCCTGCTTGGCATCTCGGCCATCACGGTGCCTTGGGACACGCTTCTCACCTCAGTCGTCCTCTACATTGTGATTCCTGTCGTTCTCGCACAGTTGTGGCGCAAGCACTTGCTGTCCAATGGCCAGGCAGCTTTCGATGCCGCGATGGAGAAGATTGGCCCCTGGTCCATCTCGGCGCTGCTGGCGACGCTGGTGTTGCTGTTCGCCTTCCAGGGCGAGGCTATCATCAGGCAGCCGTTGGTTATCGCCTTGCTGGCAGTCCCCATCCTTATCCAGGTGTTTTTCAACTCGGCGCTGGCCTACTGGCTGAATAAGGTCGTTGGCGAAAAGCACAACATCGCCTGCCCGTCGGCACTGATTGGCGCTTCCAACTTTTTCGAATTGGCCGTAGCGGCCGCCATCAGCCTGTTTGGATTTGAATCCGGCGCGGCGCTGGCTACGGTAGTCGGGGTGCTCATCGAAGTACCGGTCATGCTGCTGGTGGTGAAGGTCGTGAATGCATCCAAGGGCTGGTACGAAGCCCCTTAATCCAAGGAGAGAATCTTGAAGAAACTTGAAGTGTTTGACCCGGCCATGTGTTGCTCTACCGGCGTCTGTGGCGTGGAAGTGGACCCGGTGCTGGCTCAGTTCGCGGCCGACCTGAAATGGCTTGAGGAAAACGGCGTAGCCGTCGCCCGCCACAACCTTAGCCAGGAACCGCAGGCCTTTGCATCCAATCCGGCCGTGGTCAAGGAAATGGAAGCGGGCATGGAGCGTCTGCCGGTCATCGCGCTCGATGGCAACATCGTTTCGACAGGCATGTATCCCTCCCGTCAACAGCTTGCCCAGAAGATGGGTATTGCCGTCACCAGCGAAGACAAGCCGGCCGCGAAGTCCTGCTGTTCACCGAAATCCGGCTGCTGCTAAAGGAGTCACCATGGCGCTCATCAACACCCAAACTCGTTATCTGTTCTTCACCGGCAAGGGCGGTGTCGGTAAGACCTCGCTTTCCTGTGCAACAGGCTTGGCGATGGCTGAAGCCGGCAAGAAGGTGCTCATCGTAAGTACCGACCCAGCCTCGAACCTGGATGAAGTGTTGGGTGTGGATTTGAGCCAGGCGCCTACTGCCATCCCCGGTGCGCCGGGCTTGTTCGCGTTGAACATTGACCCGGAGGCTGCGGCACATGCCTACCGGGAACGCATGGTCGCACCGTATCGCGGCATCTTGCCGGTCGCCGCTATCCAGAGCATGGAAGAGCAATTCTCTGGCGCCTGCACTGTCGAGATTGCAGCCTTCGATGAATTCTCCAAGCTCCTGGGCGACCCGGCGGCGACGGCCGAATTCGACCATGTCATCTTCGATACCGCACCGACCGGTCACACACTACGCTTGTTAACCCTGCCATCGGCCTGGAACGAATTCATTTCGTCCTCGACCGGTGGTGCCTCCTGCCTTGGCCCGCTGGCCGGTCTGGAGAAACAGAAAGCCCTCTATGCGGCGACTGTTGAGCGTCTCTCCAACGCCAGTGAGACGACCGTTATCCTGGTCAGCCGCCCGGAAGCTGCATCGCTTCGGGAAGCCAATCGGACCCGTGGCGAACTGGGTGAATTGGGCATTACCAACCTGATGCTGGCCATCAATGGCCTCTTCTACACTGAACAGCGGGACGATGCAGTTGCGGTGGCCATGTCACAGCGGGCAGCCAAGGCGATGGCCGAGATGCCGGAAGCGCTGTCTGACCTGCCGGGTACGACCATCCCCTTCCTGCCCCGTGGCACGGTGGGCTTGGAAGCGTTGCGTCTGATGGTGCATCCAGAGGCGGCTGAAGTACCAACGAAACCTGTCGAAACTGAAACCGCCATGCCACCCGGTCTTGGTGGACTGGTCAAGGACATTGCCAAAACAGGCCATGGCGTCGTAATGACCATGGGCAAAGGTGGTGTGGGTAAGACCACTGTGGCGGCGGCGATTGCTGTGGCCCTCGCCAGGAAAGGCCACAAGGTCATCCTCTCGACCACCGACCCTGCATCGCATGTGGCGAATACGATTGACGGCAAAATCGCTGGCCTGACGGTCACCCGCATCGACCCCGCCCAGGAAGTAGCCCAGTACACCCAGGAAGTCCTGGAAAAGGCCGGCAAGCAACTCGATGCCGGCGGTCGGGCCATGCTGGAAGAAGACCTGCGTTCGCCCTGTACCGAGGAAATCGCGGTCTTCCGGGCCTTCGCTCGAACCGTCGATGAAGGCAAGGATGGCTTTGTCGTGCTGGATACCGCGCCGACGGGCCACACCATCCTGCTGCTCGATGCGGCGGAGGCTTATCACCGGGAAGTCATGCGTACTCAGGGCGACATGCCGGAATCCGTCCGCGAACTACTTCCACGGTTGCGCGACAAGGACTACACCCGCGTAATGATTGTGACCTTGCCGGAAGCGACACCCGTCCATGAAGCAGAACGGTTACAGGGTGACCTGAACCGGGCAGGCATTACGCCGCACGCCTGGGTCATTAATCAATCCCTTCTGGCAAGCGGCACGCATGACCCGCTACTGGCACAACGCGGTGCGCATGAAATTCCATTCATTCGCCGCGTCGCCGACGACCTGTCACAGCGCTGCGTGCTGGTCTCCTGGCTGGCCGAAACGCCGGCCGGAGAAACCGGCTTATCACAGGTTATTTGCGACTAAAGCGATGCGATAGCGACTTCCTACGATTGCGTTACTTCATCGGTGCTTGGAGTACATCCGAGCACGATCCGATCTCATCTGTCTTTTTCCGCCGCTAGAAACGACTTATTGACGTTCCATATCGGATCGATTCGGTTTACAAGCCAGCCCCCTTGGCCGCCCGCAGTTCCGCTTCAAGTTTCTTCGCCACGCTGATATCGATAAATGTGATCACCACACCATCGATCACATTGCCGTCATCATTGAAGACACCAATATTCTCGAGGCCGTGACGGCCTTCTCCCCCATAGCTGATCCACCACATGATTGTTCTCCTCCATCTTTTGAGCTCTGGACACAGAGGGTCTACATATCAATGCGAGTTACTTCATGGCATCCCCGCGCAACTCCGCAAAGCGCCTGGCGACGAGCAGCGACCACTTGTCGAAGGCCAGCTTCGCGTACTGCCACGCCTGGAAGGAACTCATGTAGCCGTTCGCCCAGGTCTGGGCTGCGCCGAGCGCGGTGCCATTGACGTCGCCGGCATACTTGCGGCCGATCTCGGTATCGCGGCACTCGGCGATGATCTGCCCGTTGGCGCCGTCGCGGAACTGCATTTCCATCCCGGTTTCACCCAGGTAGGGGGTCGAACCCGCCGGGCGCCCGGTGGCCACGCCAGAGCCCGCTTCGGCGATGAATGCGTAAGGGATGAGCGTGCCGGCCAGGCTATCGGTCACCGTCGTCGGTACCAGGTCGGTCAGCGCGATGCGGATCACCACGACGCCCGGTCCTGCTTTGTTGACCACCTGCATCTGCGGCTTCAAGGCCTTGACCAGTGAGTCGTGGAAGTAGTCGGTCAGCGTCTTGAGGTCGTTCGGGTCGATCGTCTTCGGCTCGCCCTCTTTTCCAGCCTTGGGCGGTGCCAGCGAGACGACGATGCGCGAAACCATGACCTTGTCGAATTGCTTCGCATCGAGACGCGTATCGCGCCAGCATTCGATGCCGTCGAGCGCGGCGACCGGTTTCAGGCGCGCGTAATCGCTCAGGAAGCCGCTGCGGGTCAGGCGCGCCGAATCGGTCGCGGTCACGCTCGTTCCACTGCCCAGCGCCGCATCGTAGGTCTGGCAGCCGGCGAACAGGGCAGTCGCCCCGGCAATCAGGCAGATACCGAAACCACGCAAAGCAAACGCGAGGGGCTTCTTGTTGTTCATGATGGTCCTTTTCTTATTTTGCTTGATTCGGAGAAAGCCAGTTTGCCGCCTATCCGCATGTCGATACACAGCCTACTTCGGGAACATGAACAGGATGTCCGTAACCTGACAGAACAACGTGCTATTAGCCGTTGCCACGCTGAGCCTTGTTGTGGTGAATGAACGATAAAACTGGGTTTACTTAGCTGCTGCAGGTGCTTCCACATACTCGATCTTGGCCTTGGCCTTCAGGTCGTCCAGTTGTTTCTGCAGGCTTTGCTGCTCAAGTTGTTGGGCGAGTTGGGCTTTGACTTCCTCAAAGGGAGGAGCTTCGATAGGCTTGGAATCTTCCAGCAGGATAATGTGATATCCAAACTGGGTCTTCACCGGCTCTTGTGTGAACGCACCTTTTTCCAGTTTGCTGGCTGCAACGCCAAATTCCGGTACCATACTGTTCAAGTCAAACCATCCCAGTTCGCCACCCTTGGCTTTGGAGCCGGTATCTTCAGATTTCTCCATGGCCAGTTTCTCAAATGAACCCGGATCCTTCTGGAGTTTGGCAATGATGTCCTTGGCTTCGGCCTCCTTTCCCACCAGGATGTGACGTGCCTTGTACTCACTGCCGGTTAGCGCTGCCTTGATTTTCTCGTATTCGGCTTTAAGCACGTCGTCGCTGGCTGTACTGTTCTTTATCAGATCCTCAACATAGGCATTCGCCAAGACGGATTGGCGGATCAGATCAATTTGCGCCATGACCTCAGGCGATTTGTCCAAGCCCTTCTTGACCGCTTCTTCGGCGGCCAGGATTTGCATGGCCAGTTTTTCTATGATGCCTTTTCTGGCTTCTGGGCTGTCCGGTTGGCCGGCGCTGAGGCCCTGCTGGACAATCATGTTGACACGGCTTTTGGGGATGGCGATGCCGTTGACCGTGGCCACGGCAGGCTCTTTCACCACCGGGGCGGCGGGTTTTGCATTATCGGTGGGGTTACAGGCATTGAGGAGCAGCAGCGAACCTGCGCCGATCAGCAACAGTCGGGAATTGATAAATTTCATTTTTTAGAAGTGTCCGGTCGAATTGTGTCGTACTGACTGTTGCTGCCTGAGGAGTAACCCAGGTCGCGCACTACCGCCAATACCTCTCGCGCAGAGAGAAATGCTCACTGAAACAAAGATTGAGCGCGCGCTCGTACTTGGTCTGCTGCGCAGGCGCCGCTGGTGGCACCGGTTTGTACTGTGCCACGATGACGCTGCCGAGAATTGCTGAGGCGGCCAACATAGTGCCCGTGCTATCCCGGTTCGATTCGTCATGTTTTCTCCTGTTGTCACGACGCAAGTGCCACTACTACTGAACAATCTGTGCTTCGCGGTCTGTTAGTGATACTACTCATCCTTATGCTTGCCAAAGATTGAGGCTCGGGTCAAAAGCGCCGTCAAAATTACGTGCACGATGACCGCTGGCCACAACAGCACGCCGGTCACGCCGCCAGCGATGCCAACGTAGGCGAGATACAGTGTGACGAGCACGTTGTAGATCAACATGCCCATTATCGGCGGACCAGGCCAGCAGGCGACCCCCAGCCCGATCAAGGCGATACCGGCCACGCGCGCTACCGGCATGGCAACGCCGGACAGTTCCGCGCCAAGCAACATCTGGCCGACCAGTGAAGGCGCGAGCAACAACGCTAAGCCGGTAAGGACTTCGGCGACTGCGGCGAGAGCAAGGACCTTCTTCATCGCTACGATTATGCATTAGGGGTCAGCATTTATGTCAACTTTCAAAATAGACCGTAGCGCCAAGATTGCTGTATGTCATGTTGTTCCGGAATGCGTAATCGCCATAGAACAATCAACGACAATACGTGGGCAATTGGCGACAGTGACCTGCGCAGCAACAGTTTAGGACAACTTCGAGCAGCAACAGGCTGTCAGCTTCAGGTCAAATAACAGACAAAAAGAAGCCCGCACTAGGCGGGCTTAAATCCATTCTTGGAGGAGAGATGGAGGAGACAGGCTTCATTTTGCCCGATAAATGCTGCGCTGCAATATAATTATTGTACCAATCTGTAACGATCGATCTTGGGCGGCTGTATCGACAAATCTGATGATTTTTGCTACGCGGATATCCATCCCGAAACGCCACCATGGATGCGTCGGCGATATTTCTCCTACACTGTTCGAACAGCATATTTAACAGGCCGTTGAAAAAGGTTGGGGGTCGTCCAGAAAGTGGGGTTTCAGGCCGATTTCCTCCTTGTTTCACCTTGTCGAGTACAAAATGGCTTCGGGTGGTGAATGAATTTGTTTTTCAACATCCTGATAAACCAACTAGAGCGTGTCTAAACAACCTGAGGCGATTCAGATCGACGATCGGCCGTGTTGCGCCGCGTGAGAGACAGGAAAAAGTCGGCGCTGGCGGGACGGTGGCCGCATCTGATGATGACCGCGGTCCCTGGGTTTTAGTGCTTGAAGGGCTGGAAGTCGGCGTCGTCGAAATACTTGCCGTAGTTGTCCAAAGCGACAATCACCTTGACGGCGCCATCCCTGGGTTTAGCTTGTTTCGCTTTGCCGCTCATCTGCTCCGCACCGGCGAGCAGGTCGGCGATGATGATGTGCAGCTGCTCGTCGGCCTGCGGTCCCAACTTGCAGTTAGCCACCATATCGCCGACTGCGCTTTCCACCTTTTGCGCAAGTGCGCCGTAGTCTTTCGCCGGTAGGCGGTTGTTGTGGATGGCATCGAGCGATGCTGACATCGACTGGCGAATTTCGCCTATCGCTTTTCGTAGCGGCGCATCGGTTTCCCATTTCTTGCCGGCATTTAGCTGCAGGGTCGCCGGCTTCCCGCCATGGTTGTGGCTGTGATCCTGCGCCGCGCTATTGGCGGCGAGAGCCGATCCGCCGACCCCCAGGGAAAGCACGACCAAGGCCGTCAGGATATTTTGTTTCATGGTCTCGATTCTCCAGTCACGGCCTTTGTTTTTATGGCCTCTCTAGAACTGTCTGCTTGTGCATTGGCACTCACACTGCTGAGCGCGGAGGCAAGTGCCAGAACGATAACATTTACTGTCATGGGGTTGGCCTTGTGAAGCTGGACGGATTACGAATCAGTCATTCCTTGGTTTCGGAGGGCCAGGAAACTTCCATGAGCCATCTGCTATTGCCTTACCCGGTTCATACATGCGGACGGCGTAGTTCCAACCCTTCATGATTGGCAGGCAATTTTCCGTGGCTGCCGTGCAGCCTCCAAAGCGCAGCGTGTAGGAGCCGTCGCTATTTTGTTTGGCCGTCAGATTGTTGAGACTGTAAGCATTCAGGTTGTTTTTCTGAAAGTAGCCTTTTTCATTGTAGAGACTGATAGACCAGAAGCCGCTTACTGGAACGTCCTTTACAGTAAGTTCATATTTACCGATCGGTAGATTGGGTTGCACATTTTCGTAGATTGCCGCTTTGTCCGGCAGACCACCCCAGGCCGATGCACTTCCAATCATGAAATGAACCGGATTGACCTCCTGTTTGGAGCCAAAGGTCTCGGTGTATCTTTTCAAACCTTTGGCCAACTCAAGAATCGGCTCAAGCGTTGCCTTGTAGCTGGCTTTGTCGTAATTCGGCAAGACGAATGCTTTGTCTGACTCTGTGGCGATTTTGATCTGATCCTGAAGCTTGTGGGCTATTGCCAAATCTGCGGCGTCCTCAGGGTTCGCAAGTGTGCGGATGACCACAGCTACGTATGGCGTATCAAATTTTTCCGTCGTCAATTTGTACACGCCACCGCCATAGAAGACTTCGTTCACATAACCACTATTATTGATGACCATCAGCGACATATAACGCTTGCCGGCATCCGGTAGCGTGACGGACGCGCCCTTGGAGATGTCAATCACACCCAAACTGTACAAGGTGTCGCGATTCATACGAATCACATTCTGTTTCTCGATCGGCGTGGGCGTCCGGTTGCTGTGAATCTTGTTGATGCCGCCGGCCAGCTTGACAATGCCGGAGAACTCGAAGTCCGTCTGTGCCTTGTTGAAGTTGTCAACATTGATGACTGTCGCAGTCTCGGCTGAAACCGACAAAGAAGTAATCGTTAGCGTAACTGTAGACAGCGTTGCAATGCACAAAGATTGGAATTTCATTTCAAGTCACCTTAAAGATTAAATGCTGCAGCAAAGTTACGCATTAGGCGTGTCACCAGACCGCTGCGACAAAGACAATTGCAAAAAGATTCAAGCGTAGTTTGTCACCATCAAACTGGCAGGTCACAGGCATCTGGAGTGGATTTGTTTTTCCGCCACGACGGAAATTGCGGTTGCCAGAAGGGTAACACCAACGATAGGCTCCTCAAGGTCAAGCCGAACTGCTGTCCGTAAGTAGGCGTGTCAGCTGACTGCTCGACTCTGTAACCGGCCCTTGAACGATAGGGCCAGCGAATGACAGGAACGGGGCGTCAGGACTCGGTGATGAATGGCCGCTTCCAGGAAGCGAAATTTCACCGACCGCTTTCCGGCGATGAATTCGACGAGTTGGCTGTTGTGTCGCGACCCTAAGCTGAAGTTCGCGATATGGGAAAGCGGACGCTCAGGAACGCGCTCCATCAGCGGGCCGCGTTTGCGGCTCCGCTGCATGGACATGTTGCTTGTCTGGTTCATTGCGCCAGTTCAATCTCGCTTGGTCGCCAGGTCTTGTTGATGCACATGGATGCCATGGTGGCGCATAGAGGCAGGAGTTTCATTTCGACTTACTCCTTGTGAATCCAGGGTTTGGCGACTCTGCAGGCACCCTATTCAGCTACCACGATACCCGGTGGTTTCCAGGTGCCCTTGCCCACCGGAAGTACTGACACCGCCTCGGTGGCCGGCTTCGGCCAGTAAAGGCGCATGACCATGTAGGCCGTGTCATCCGGTGCCGGCAACCAGTTGGCTTCCTTGGCCTTGCCCGGCGAATCCTTCTGGATGTAGATGGTTACGGAGCCGTCCGCGTTCTTCTCCATGTCTGGCACCATCGCGGTGTTGACCAGATAGCGATTGATCGGGTTCTCGACCATCAACTGCGACTTGCCGTAGTACATAGTCACCGACCAGAACGCGTTCACCGGCGGCATCTCGTCTTTAGCGAAGGTGAGCGTGTAATTGTGCTTGCTGGTATCAATCGTCTGGCCGTTGGCATCCGCACGGCCCAGTGGGTATACGGCCTCGGCGGCATCGTTGCCGTAGATACCCGCCTTGGCGGTGGCAGCACGCATGACCCAGTCGCCGTTGTAGTGCGCCCTGTCACCCGGCAACGAGCCGAGCTGCCAGCCATTGACGTCGGTCATACCGGAGGCCAGATAGGTGTTGACCTTCTCGTTACCTGCCTTCATCGCCTCGACCATGGCCTGCTGGTGCTCGGGTGGCAGAGACTTCAAGTCGAAGGTCTTGCCGGGACCGATACCGATCTTGGCCAGCTTGGCGCGGATATCCTTGTCTTCATCAGCCTCGGGAATGTACTGAAGCGCGGCGCCCAGGTAGCTCCAGAAATTGTCTTTGATACCGGCACTGGTAGCGGGCAGGAAATTGATCTTTGGCGCAGCCGCAGGAACTGGCTCACCCAGGAACGACGACAGTGGCTCGGCCTTGTACTGGGCCTGAATCTTCTCCACGTTGGGCATGTCCGCCGGGTTGATGAGCTGTGTGCGGTATGCAGCAAGGCTGAATGGTGTGAGTGACTGGAACACTTTGTCGATACCTGCCGGCTTTTCGCCCTTCCAGTCGGGGCCAACGACCATGTACTTGCCGGCCTTGTTGCCGGTGGCACGGCTACCCATATAACCATAATTATAGGTATGCCCGTCGGCCAGCATTACCGAGAAGTAACGGTCCTTGGATACGGCTGGCAGCGAGAGCACGATGGGTTCGGCACGCAGGTCCATCCAAAGGAAGGAATACGGTGTGTCGCTGTTGGCGGTGACTACGGCGGTGTCCTTGTAGGTGAACACGCGCGCCAGGCTCTTGATCTGGTTGAACGGTGCCTTGAACTGACTCGAATTCGGGTCTACCGCGTATTCGTTCATGATCGCGTAGTTCATCACCAAGGGCAGGCCGTAGATGAAACCTTCCTCGGCGATGGCCTTTATTTCGGCGATGCTTGGCACGTTAACATCGGCCTTTTTGTCAGCCTGAACCGCAGCGGGAACAGGGTCTGCCTTTTTGTCGCAACCTGTTAACAGTGCTAAGACCATGGCGCTGCAAAGAGCGCCAATACGTAATATTTGATTTGCTTTGTTCATCGTTTCTTCTTGGTTAAGTGGGATTGAGAATGAAAAACAGGCTCAATAGCGTGGGAAGCGCCGGTGTATTTCAGCACGTGATATCTAGCCACCTGGCTCTGGGGCAGCGTCCAGAGACCAAAGGGGGAGTTTGAACATAACGTTCCCCCGCTTACGAGAACCTACTTATTTACAGATATTTTACCGTCAAAAAAATCCGCCGGCGTTGGGGTTTCAAGCAATTGGAGGCCAACTGTTACTGCGCGGGCCATATTGACCAGTCTGCGCGTCGCCGATTGATCAGGGCCAAGTACTCCCATTCCACACACGGACTGGTAGTTTGCTTATTCAAAGGTAGTCAGCGTGTGTATGCCAGTGAATATGAGCAACTCCCCCAGTGTCATGAGCACGCATTCTGTTGCTCATGAGCGTTGCTGGAGTACAGGGCGACATCACGGAGAGTTTAGGCTTTAATAATATTCAAATATTTCGGATTAAGATATGAACTCCCCGTGGTCTCGGATCGGCGAAGCCGAACGAGCCAGGCGCCAAGCGAAGCGCGGCAGTAGTCGAAGTGATAAAACGGGAAACGAGAAATGCTTCATCAAGAAGCTGTAGCCCAATGTTTCTGGCCGGCTGGTATTTGTTAAATCGACGATCAGGAAGACCCAGCTCCTGAATGTCAGCAAAGACCGACGAGGTGCAGCCAGTTGCCACTGGCATGAGGCTGCTGCTCGGCCACTGCGGTCAATGGATCGCAGTGCCGCCAACGGCGGCAATAAGGGGGCCAGCGGCCGTAGGCTCTGAATTCGGCTCGAACGACCGCTTGCCACCTCGGACTATTTCTCGATTGTGCTCAGAACGGTCCGATGACTATTTCAGGGACAACGGCCGCTTACTGATCATCAAGCTGCCGGTTACTAGACTCTGGCGTCGGACTTGGTTCTCGGCGCGTGGAGCCGAATGGGGGATGGTGCCGAAGATCGTTGCCATGGCTCAGTGCCCCAAGCAAAAATGGCACTCATGCCTGCCCCCTTCCGCCCCGGTGGCGTCGCCCGCCGCGTCCGCCGCCGGAGCCTCGTTGTACGCAGCGCTCGAAGGCCGGCAGGTGGCGCTGTTGCGAGGCTTCCTGGAGATTGCGAAATACGGCAAGGATGTCCGGGCGATACGTCGCCGTGAGCAAGCGGTCATACAGTTCGCCATTGGCGACCTCGGCGGCCACGCCGGCTACGCAGGCCTCCTGCAGGCTGGCATAGCGTGGTGTCTTTCCCGGCCAGGGGTTGGGCGGAATGGGCAATCCATAGAACATGTAAAGGGAATGCAGCGCCTCGATATGGCGCGCCTCTGCGTCACGGATATTGCTGAACGGAGGTGCCGCGCCAAAATCGGCAATCACCTGGTCGTAAGTCGCCCAGGCCTCATATTCGTCGTCGAGTGCTTCGCTCAGTGCGTGAATCTCGTTCTGGGTCAGATCAGTCATGGTTCAGTCTCCCAAATGAATGAAGGCGGTTCTTTCCCCGCGTGTTCAGTGGACGAAGCGAAAAAAGGCAATGGTGCCGATGCCGGCCAGAATCAGCAGCGTCTGGCTGGCCACCGCGCCGGCACCACTTTGGCGATGTAGCCCGGGTACCAGATCGGCGACGGCGATGTAGATGAAGCTGGCCGCCGAAATGGCTAGCACGAAGGGGATGGCATGGCGTGCTTCGTCCAACCAGTACCAGCCCATCAGGACTCCGGGGAGTGTGGTCAGAGAGGAAATCAGGTTGTAGAAAATGGCCCTGGTCTTGGACAGGCCGCTATTCAGCAGAATGGCGAAATCACCCAGTTCCTGAGGAATCTCGTGGGCGATCACCGCCAGCGCGGTGGCGATGCCGAGGGTGGGCGAGGTGAGAAATGCTGCGGCTATGACCACGCCGTCCACGAAATTGTGGAAGGAGTCGCCCAGCAGTATTAGGGTGCCGCCCTCATGTCCGTGGACCTCGCAATCCTGATCGTGGCAATGGCGCCAGACGATAAGTTTTTCCAAGACGAAGAAGGCGACAATGCCGGCCAGTACCGTGCCGGTGATGGCCAGTGGCGGCGTCTTTTCCAGTGCCTTGGGCAACATGCCAAGGAAGGCTGCGCCCAGCAGAGTGCCAGTGGCATAGGATAGCAGGTAAGGCAGCAACCGCTGCCGCATGGTGTCCGGAGACAGCAGCAGAAGCGCGGCGGCACCCATGGCGCCGACGCTGCCGAGGAGACCGAAAAAGAGCGCCTGCCAAATTGGGCTCAAAGAGTTAACCTATTGATTCAGATAGGACGCATAAGGGCTTCTATCTCCCGTGATGACTTAGCTCTGGTTTTCAACACCTGGGTTCGGCAGCCCCGCCAGTTTGCATAGCATTTGGATTGGGCCGTGAGGGAACATGTCATACAGGAAATCTTTGTACGCTTCCGCATCATGAAAACTTTGGCCAGGGTGCTTGCCCAGGGCTTTTACCAGATCATTCATGCTCGGATGAGTCTGTTTCTCTTCGTAGTGTTCACGAAAAAAGTCAACCAGACCCATGGCGGTTTCATTCAACGGCTTGTGCGCCTTTTCATGTTCTTTTGCCAAGACTTCTGCAACAGCCTCATTCCAGTCCCCTGGGTTTTTGAGAAAACCTGCTTCATCTGTTTCGATGGATTTTCCGTTCGCTATGATGCTCATGATGAATCTCCAAAAAAGTAAATGACTCTGGGGGGTACCAATAGCCTGCCAAGGCAAGCCAAGGCAAGCCAAGGCAAGCCAAGGCAAGCCAAGGCAAGCCAAGGCAAGCCAAGGCAAGCCATCGTCGACGCGTTACAAGGATTTCTTGCAGAAATACCAATCGACACACTCATGGCCTTCGCCCATGCGCGCTTCGGCTGCATTGACGTCCTGGGGCGGCGGCACAATGACCTTGTCGCCCGGCTGCCAGCCTTCCGGTGTGGCAATCTTGTTCGCATCGGAGGTCTGCATGGCGGTCACCAGACGGACGAACTCGGCAATCGAGCGGCCATTGCTCATCGGGTAGTAGACCATGGCACGCAGGATGCCGTTGGGGTCGATGATGAAGGTGGCGCGCACTGCCGAGGTGTCGGATGCGCCCGGCATGATCATGCCGTAGTCCTTGGCGACCTTCATCGACAGATCCTCGATAATCGGGAATGGGATCTCGACGCCGAACTTTTCCTTGATATTGCGCACCCAGGCGACGTGGGCGTAATAGCTGTCGATGGAGAGTCCGATCAGATCGCAATTCAGCTTCTGGAACTCGGGGTAGTATTTGGCGAAGGCCATGAACTCGGTGGTGCAGACCGGGGTGAAGTCAGCCGGGTGAGAGAACAGTACCAGCCACTTGCCCGTGTAGTCGGTGAGCTTCTTCACGCCGTGCGTGGTCTTGGCTTCGAAGTAGGGGGCGGGCTCGTTAAGCCGGGGTAGGGTCGGGCAGTTGCTGGCAATGTCGGACATGATGTTTCCTTTCGTTCTATTGAAATCGATTTATTAGCATTTGCTAACAAATAACAATCTAGCGCCACATTCGTATAAAAACCAATCGATTGTTTACATCTTTATGATAGTCATCGACTATGCGTAGTCGGGGGCTTCACGTAGCACTCTCCATGGACCGGTCATATTTCCCGTCGCGCGCCAAGCCGTTCAGCCGACAACGGGTCAGGAGCGCCTTCTGCGCGGCAGCGGTATTGCTTTCCTGTCCCTGCCAAGCCGCAAGGACTGGCGCCTGCAATGCTCGGCCATACGAAAAGCTGACTTCCCACGGATGCCGACCCATCGCATTCATGGCATTCAGGTGATCGGTCGCCTCCTCGGCACTTTGGCCGCCGGACAGGAAAACGATCCCGGGTACCGCCGCCGGCACGTAACGCCTCAAGCAGCGGATCGTGGCTTCGGCAACCTCCTGCACGCTGGCCTGGCGCGGGCATTTCTTGCCGGCGATCACCATGTTCGGCTTGAGCAACATGCCCTCAAACACTACGCGGTGGGCATCCAGCTCGGCGAACACCGCCTCCAGCACTTGCGCTGTCACTACTTCGCAGCGGTCAATGTCATGGGCACCATCCATCAGCACTTCCGGCTCCACGATCGGTATCAGGTTGGCCTCCTGACAGAGCGCGGCGTAACGCGCTAGCGCGTGTGCATTGGCACGGATCCCGAACGCCGATGGAAGACCGCGTTCGTCAATCTCGATCACCGCCCGCCACTTAGCGAAGCGCGCGCCCAGTTGCCGGTACTCGGCGAGCCGTTCTCGCAAGCCGTCCAGGCCTTCGGTCACTTTGTCGCCGGGATACAGCGCCAGCGCCTTGGCCCCCTGATCGACCTTGATGCCGGGAATGATTCCCCGATTCGACAGCAGCGCGGGGAAGGGGATGCCATCGCGCGTACATTGGCGCAGGGTTTCGTCGAAGAGGATGACGCCGCCGATATGGCGCTCGATCCCCTAGGCTGTGAACAGGATTTCTCGGTAGCACCGCCGGTTTGCTTCGGTGGATTCCACCGTGATCGAATCGAAACGCTTCTTGATCGTGGGGCTGCTTTCATCTGCCGCAAGCACACCCTTTTGCTTCGCGACAATCGCACTGGCAATGGATTTGAGTTCGGAGATGTTCATGGGAGGCGACCTTTCATGATGGATGAAAACATCTTACTGGCCGATCTGGTCGGTGTCGACGACATGCATGATGCGTAACGCGGCGAACGGTTCGGCGGCGAGGACATGGGGCTTGATCTCGATGCCCTGGGCCTGGTGGGCTTCCATCTTGTTGAGGCACAGCACTGTTGCTGCACGGGGCGGATTGACCAGCCAGCGCGTCGCCGATTGGTCAGGGCCTAGCACTTCCATATCCACATACGGACAGGCAGTTTAGTGAATCAAAGATGGTCAGCGCAAATCGCACACCATGGTCAATCTGATCAGCGCAGTAACACCCAACGTCTCTTGGCTGCCGTACACCTGCCGTTTGTTCGGCGCTGGTCATCTGAACGGTTTTGCCGAGTTGTTCGCGTTGGCCGTCTGGCGGGTTTCAGATGTGGATCGGCCGTTCAAATGGCTTCTATTCAAGGTGTTGAATTTCCGCTCTTGTCCGATTCGTGCCTCATGACGAGTGGTAACCGCGACAGTCGCCAAGAACTAGAGTTGCTCCCGCCAGCGGCAAGCCCTTCCCCAGCAAGACAGACCACCCACCCCGGAATCTTTCAAATTTCGCCCAACTTGCCGGTTGACTGCCGGAATCGGGTGTTTTCCCTTATTGGTGGGGGTTTTCGGCCTACGCAATTCATCGTATTTCTGATCTTTGGTCTGCCCGTTAATCTGTCGCTGCACTGCACAAACTGCGGACGGACCTTTCATGAAAAAAACGTTTATTGCCTTATTGCTCTGCCTCGGAAGCCTGTCTGCCGGAGCTGCACTCGACCCGGAACTGGTGCGCCAACTGGCTGCCGAGGGTTCGGGCGACAAGGTGACGGCGATTCGCCAGATCGCCCAGAATGCCGACCCGGACGCCGTGCGCGTTCTGACTGCGATGTCGGATGACAGCCTCTTCCTGGCCGGCGACAAGGCGGTGATCATCACCGGCGACAAGGCCCTTGATGCCATCACCGGCGAGCCGATCAAGATGCCGGCCGACCTAGAAAGCGTCCTGGTCAACAACCGAATCCGGGGAGAGCTTGCCGGCGCCCTTGCAGCCCTCAAACTGTTCGACGCCGACCGCGGAGTTCGCCTGGCCTCGGTCAGCGAAATCCAGAGCAAGGTTAGCCCGGACATGGCCCCATTGCTCAAGCAGGCACTGGACAAGGAAACCGACCCCGAGATCAAGGGGCTGCTGATCCTCGCCCACGCCCAGGCCAGCCTGGGAAGTGCCGACCCGGCGCTTCGTCTGGCTGCAGTCAAGGCGCTGGCAAATAGCACCTCGCCGGCGATCAAGACAGCACTGCTGCCGCTCACCGTCAAGGCCGCAGAGTCCGATGACAAGGTGCGTTACGAGGCGATTGCCGCCGTCAAATCCATCGATAGCCGCCTCGCGCTGGCCGAAAACTTCGGCCGCGTTTTTTCAGGTCTGTCGCTCGGCAGCATCCTGCTGCTTGCCGCGCTCGGCCTGGCCATCACCTACGGCGTCATGGGCATCATCAACATGGCGCACGGCGAACTGCTGATGGTCGGCGCCTACGCTACCTACGGCATGCAGAGCCTGTTCCGCGCCTACCTGCCGGAATACATCGACTGGTACCTGCCGGCCGCCATTCCGCTCGCCTTTTTCGCCGCCGCGCTGGTCGGAGTGATCATGGAGCGCACGGTCATTCGCTGGCTCTATGGACGAACCCTGGAAACCCTGCTCGCCACCTGGGGTATTTCGCTGGTGCTGATCCAGTCGGCCCGCGTCCTGTTCGGCGCGCAGAATGTCGAAGTCTCGAACCCGACCTGGATGTCGGGCGGCATCGAGATCATGCCCAACCTGTTGCTGCCGTGGAACCGCATCATCATCATCGGCTTCGCCATGTTCGTGCTCTTCCTGGTCTGGGTGCTGATGAACAAGACTCGGCTCGGCATGTTCGTCCGCGCCGTCACGCAGAATCGTCCGATGGCCGGCTGTGTCGGCGTACCGACCTCGCGCATTGACACCATGGCCTTCGCGCTGGGCGCCGGCATTGCGGGGCTGGGCGGTGTCGCGCTGTCGCAGATTTCCAACGTCGGCCCGGACATGGGCCAGGGCTACATCGTCGATTCCTTCATGGTCGTCGTCGTCGGCGGCGTCGGGCAACTCGCCGGCGCCGTCTGGGCGGCGCTTGGTCTGGGCATCTTCAGCAAGCTGCTCGAAGGCTGGGCCGGCGCGGTGATCGCCAAGATCAGCATCCTCGTCGCCATCATCATCTTCATCCAGAAACGTCCGCAGGGCATCTTCGCCCTCAAGGGCCGCTTCGTCGAGTAAGGCTGAACCATGCGCAAACCTCTCACCCTCCGCATCCTGTCGGCGCTCGACAAGAAAAGCTGGCTGGCGCTCGGCACCTTCCTTGCCCTCGCACTGGTCGTCGTTCCGGTGCTGCACCTCACCCAGCCCGAAGGCAGCACCTTCCATGTGTTTACCTACGCCATCACGCTGGTCGGCAAAATCATGTGCTACGCGCTGGTGGCCGTGGCGATGGACCTGATCTGGGGCTACGGTGGCATCCTGTCGCTTGGCCACGGCCTGTTCTTCGCGCTCGGCGGCTACGCCTTCGGCATGTACCTGATGCGCCAGATCGGCCGCGACGGCAGCTACGGGGCCGACATTCCGGACTTCATGGTCTTCCTCGACTGGAAGGAAATCCCGTGGTTCTGGTTCGGCAGCGACCATTTCGGTTGGGCCGCCTTCCTGGTGCTCGCCTTGCCGGCCCTCGTCGCCTTCATCTTCGGCTACTTCGCATTTCGCTCGCGGATCAAGGGCGTGTATTTTTCGATCATCACCCAGGCCCTGACCTACGCCGCGATGCTGCTGTTTTTCCGCAACGAAACCGGTTTTGGCGGCAACAACGGCTTCACCGACTTCAAGCGCGTGCTCGGCTACGACATCACCTCGTCGGAAACCCGGCTTGTGTTGTTCGGCCTGACAGCCTTCGCACTGGCCGCCGCGCTGGTCTTTGCCGCCTGGCTGGTCAAATCGAAATTCGGCCGGGTGCTGACGGCGATTCGTGATGCCGAAAGCCGCGTCATGTTCATCGGCTACAACCCGCTCTGGTACAAGCTGACCATCTGGGTCATCTCGGCCGTGCTGTGCGGCATTGCCGGCGCACTCTACGTGCCGCAGGTCGGCATCATCAACCCCTCTGAAATGAGCCCCGCCAATTCGATCGAGATCGCCATCTGGGTCGCCGTCGGCGGGCGCGGCACGCTGATCGGGCCGGTCATCGGCGCCTTCGTGGTCAGCCTGGCCAAAAGCTGGTTCACCGTCAGCTTCCCGGAATACTGGCTGTTCTTCCTCGGCCTGCTGTTCATCGTCGTCACGCTGCTGCTGCCGCAAGGGCTGGTCGGCCTGTGGAAGAGACTGCTGGAAAAACATGAAAGCCGGAAAGGAGCCGCCGCATGAACGCTGCCGTTGAACCCCGTATCGATGACCGCCCGGAAGGCAGTGACGGTAGCGACCAGATGGGCCACCTCGTCACCGGCGAACTCGACCTCTCGCACGGTGTCGCGCTTTACTTAGAAGACATCACCGTCAGCTTCGACGGCTTCAAGGCACTGAACAATCTCACCCTGGCGATCAATGCCGGCGAACTGCGCTGCATCATCGGTCCGAACGGCGCCGGCAAGACGACGATGATGGATGTCATCACCGGCAAGACGCGGCCCGATTCCGGCAAGGCCTTCTTCGGCCAGTCGATCGACCTGACGCGCCTGACCGAACCGGAAATCGCCCACATCGGCATCGGCCGCAAGTTCCAGAAGCCGACCATCTTCGAGCAGCACACAGTGTTCGAGAATCTCGAACTGGCCATGAAAACCGACAAGCGTGTCTGGAAAAGCCTGATGGCCTGGCTGGCCAGCGACGAGCGCGACAAGATCGCCGAAACCTTGCGCCTGATCCGCCTCGATGACGAAGCCGACCGGCCGGCCGGCCTGCTATCGCACGGCCAGAAGCAGTGGCTTGAAATTGGCATGCTGCTGATGCAGGAACCCAAGCTGCTGCTATTGGATGAACCGGTCGCCGGCATGACCGACGACGAAACCATGCGTACTGCCGAACTCTTCGTTTCGCTCGCCGGCAAGCATTCGCTGGTCGTCGTCGAACACGACATGGCCTTCGTCGAGCGCCTCGGCGGGCTGGTCACCGTGCTGCACGAAGGCTCGGTGCTGGCCGAGGGAGATCTCGCCACGGTGCAGAACGATCAACGCGTTATCGAAGTCTATTTGGGACGCTAAAACATGCTTACCGTAGAAAATCTCAACCAGGCCTACGGCGGCAGCCACATCCTGCGCGGACTGTCCTTCGAAGTCGAAACCGGCAAGGTCACCACGCTGCTTGGCCGCAATGGCGTCGGCAAGACCACGCTGCTCAAGTCGCTGATGGGCCTGGTCAAGACCAAGTCGGGCGGCATTACGTTTGATGGCAAGGACATCACCCACCTGCCGCCGCACGAGCGCGTCAAGGCAGGCATCGGTTATGTACCGCAAGGCCGCGAAATCTTTCCGCGCCTGACCGTCGAAGAAAACCTGCTGATGGGCCTCGCCACCAGGCCGGGCAGCACGCCGATCCCGCAGCGCATTTTCGACATGTTCCCGGTCTTGAAGCAGATGATGCACCGCCGTGGCGGTGACCTCTCCGGCGGTCAGCAGCAACAGCTTGCCATCGGCCGCGCCCTGGCCATGGGTCCGAAGCTGCTCATCCTCGACGAGCCGACCGAAGGTATCCAGCCGTCGATCATCAAGGATATCGAGCGTGCCATCCGCATGCTCGCCGAAACCGGCGAAATGGCGATTCTATTGGTCGAGCAATACTACGACTTTGCCGAAGCGCTGGCCGACCAGTACCTGCTGATGGAACGCGGCGAATTCATCATGCGCGGGCGCGGCGAAAGGATGCCGCAGGATGGCGTCAGGGAAGCGTTGGCGGTTTGATTCGACTGGAATAAAAGCCAGAGAATAAGCTGCGCTACTTGGGCCAACTCACATCCAGCACCCGAACAAATACCCGCCCGCGCTCATCGGAATCAAGCTGCGCCTCTAGACGAGCCTGCACCTCCTCCGGGGAGGTAGGTTTTTTGCCACCGTCTTTTGCTGGTGCCAAGTCATCCACGCCAAACCAGAGAACAAGGTAAATGCCATAACCCGATGTTTTTGGGGAGATGGTGTATTGCCCCATCAATTGGTCGCGCAATGACTTCCAAAGGGATCTGTTGTCATCTCGCTTGATTTCGATAGGAACTTCAAATTCATTGCGATAGGACAAGTGGATGTCAGCGCGCTTGTCGTTGGCGTAATCTCCTTCGGGCTGACAGTCGACCCCGAAGGGATCGAAAGAGTTACGCAGCCTAGTTAGCAAGGCATCGCGGCAAATGTTTTCTTCCCGCTTTCCTGTCGGCCTCTTATTTTCGATATTCCAGAAGGCCCGGAATCCATCGTCGTTATCGTGACGAATCGCTACAGCGATTTGATCCAGATATTCAACTGCCAGGGCAGCCAAATCGGCCGAGTTGGCCGGCTCCCGATTGGCCAGTATTGCGGCCACGCTTGCTAGCGGGGGAAAGCGGAAAGCGCCCTCGCGTTGGTTCAATCTCAACTGATGGCGGGCGTTTTCCAATGCATGCTGCAGTTTGCTTAACGCCGGCAGGGCGAGTAGCCGCTCGATTTCCTGTGCTGCTTCTTCGGTCGCCTGCGCGCCAAGGCGCGTAACCATTCCCCGAATCGATTCACCACGCTGCATCGGACCGGTAACGAAGCCCGACATGCGCTCGAACTCGGCATGCGGGCTGAGCAGTTCGATCAATTTTCCCAGTGTGCCGGCTGAAAGAATGTAATCGTTACTGATCCCGTTAAAGCGGTCGTCCAGAAAGGCGCAAAGATGATTGGCGCGAATCCAGTTTCTGCCGATGTATTGCCAAAGAAGGGTTTCATATTTGGGCGGATCAAGCAGCATGGCTGCCGTTAGCCAATAGACCTTCTGGGCGACATCCATCGCCTTGAGCGTCAGCTTCTTGTCGATCAGTTCCGCAAGTCCTTCGACGGAATAGCGCAAGGCGGCTTTCAGCAGATATTCGAGATTCGACAACTGGGTAGATTTGGCGCGCACCGGGAAAGCCGCCAACAACGAGAGCGTGGCAACCTCGGCGACGCCGCGATACTCGGCATCGTGTGCCAATGGATAAATGCCGGAAACGGAATCCTGCTTGGCTTTCAGCGTTGCGCCGGCATATTCGATCAGCACGTCTGCAACGAGAGAAGGGCGTACCCGAACAAGGTAAGTGAACCAATCGGGCGTGTTATCGGCACCGTAGGTCAGACGGAAGGCGATCATCCGGCGCAGACAGTCGTCGCTGAGCGCGTCTACGAGAGAGGCCCCTTGCTGCCAGCGCAATTCCATGCCGATCAGGCAAGGCTTGCGAATGTAGTGCTCGCGCCGTTTGATGCTGAGATCGATAATGTCAGCAACGCTTGGCAGGTCAGTGCGCAGCGGGCAAAGGAAAAAGCCAGCCTCGGCAGCCTTGAGTACTTCGTCGCTATTTTCGCAATAGCTATCAAAGCGCTCCGCAGGTGTTTCGCCGCGCGTATCGGTGTAGTGATCCATCCAGACGCCAGCCAACTCGTGCAGCACACCCGGTGCCGCACTGTCATCCCGAATTGCCGGTAAGTGTGTGAATAGGTTGATGCTACATGCGCGCTTTTGCTCAGCATGTTTAAGTTGGCGAGCCTTGTCTCTCTCGGATTCTTCTCTTTCCCATTCCGGAACTTCCGGATCGAGAAGCGGCTTCAGCCAGTGCTTCCGTTCTGGATTCGCGTCGCCCCATGCTTCGATGACCTCCCGTGACAGCAACCTACAACCCCGTTGAGTCCTGAGGGAACGAACAGCCTCCAAAATGTGGTTTTCGGCCAGTTCATCGTTAGCCGTTTGCGATGCTTGTTCAAGATGCCACAGTCCGACATCCTCGGGAGTTGCCGCACCAAGCAAACGATGCTCGTGCGCATAGATACAGGCTCTGATGTGTTCGCTTCTTTCGCAATATCGATAGCTAAGGGCCAGAACGCCTTTGTAGCGCTCAGGGCGTTGGCCCAGCCAGGCCGAGATCATCTCTTGATGTTCTTTTTCCCGCCGGCTTACACCGTATTTGTCTGCACCAATTCCCAGCCAGGAAAACAATCGCTCGTCACTAATCGCATCGCCATGAACTTCGATACCCCGGCTGAGTAAACCTCCCAACATGCGCCGGCAATCGAAGCTGAAATCAATCTCGTCGGAGACGTCGAGGTCGGTTCGTGCGGCAAGTTGGTCGAGCAGAGTGGGAAGGTGTGAATCAGGCGCTATTCGCGCTAATTCATACCCCCAGAACATTGAATGCTTACCGATGTATTCCCGCTTCTTGGGTGCATGCAGATAGCGAAGCAGGGCTTCCGGCGCAATGTGCTTAGGATAGAGGCTGCTTAGCAATTGGCCGGCGAGATCGTCATCCGAATCGGTGATCCTTTGATCATTGATCAAATCCAGCAAGGCGATCGCCTCTTCGGTCGGCGGGGATTGTTTCAACCAGGCGCCCAGCGCATGCCTTCTTATTCCGCCCCAGCGGCTATCGTCCATAGCAACCGCCTTGATGGTCGATGCGAGTTGGGGAATCGGCCCTCCTTTATTGAGGATATCCAGCACGCAATCCGTAAAGGACTGACTTGCATCATCCCGTTCTGGTGCGCTCAGGGCGGCTGAAAACTCTGCGGCTAGTTCCTGTTGCGCCATGGCGCCAAAAGGGATCGCCGAAGGAATGTCCCAACGAAAGGCGAGGTGCTGCTTTGCTTCCTGCTGCAAGCCAGCAAGGATTTTTCGCTTGTCCTCTGGCGTCATGGGTTTGACATCGCCGTAGACCACCACCGTGACCGGGTCGGCTTCGATGAGGCGCTGGCGCGCAGCCCGGCAATGCAGCGCGAGCCAGCCATATAGCCCGCGCAAGCCGGAGACAGTACGGTCGTCTCGCCCCATGAAGAGATTCAACACCCGCCGGAGCGGCAAGCCCCCTTCGTCGATTTGCTTGGCCAGCCAGCGCGCGGCCAAGAATTCGGCAATGCTTCGGTGACTCGGGATGACGCGCTCTTCACCATCCGGGGATGGCCCAAACAACTTCCGCCGGACCGCTAGTCGCGCCGCGCTCAAATCGGCAGGCGATATTTCGTCAATTAGCGGGAAATGGCCATTGGCACTTGCTGCATCGAGCGCCAAGCCGGTTTTGTCCGAAAGCAGCAGTGCGGCACAAAGTTGCCCGGCTGCCGCCATGAGTCTCTCGATCGAAATGGCTTGATCGCGCCGCTGAAGTCGATGCGCTTTCGAATCCTCTTCCGCCAGTTTCTGGCAGGCGAGTTCGAACGTTTCCTGGCGTGTATTCGGCCAATGTCCGTCATGGATGGACTCGGCCAGCAGACGCAGGGTTTGGGGGTTATGAAGCAAGCCGTCAATGCCGCGCTCACGCGCCTCTCCCATGAAACTATCCGGGTCGGAAATGCCGTGGTTTTGGCGCAGGATTTCCCGTATCTCCAAATCGTTGAGCGGCTCAAGTGTAAAGACAGCAAGTTGACCATCCGGCGAAGCGTCGCCAATGGCTTGGCTATCGGTCGAGCCGAACCAGTCGGCGGCGCGGCAGGCAATGCGAAATTTGGGTTTGCCAAGTTTTCTCAGGTGGGCGCGGACTTTCAGCAAAATGCTGGTGTCTCCACCGCTGGCACGCGTTTCATCCAGTCCGTCTAGGTACAGCGTTTTGCCTTGCCACGCCGGGTCCGGATCATCGCTCAGAAATTTCGCGATGGAGATGTAATGGCCGTCTGTCGCTAGCTTTTCCTGCTCGAACGCGATTGATTTTCCTGCCCCCGGCTCGCCGAGCAGAACCCAAGCGGCCAGATCACGGAGTTCATCCAACGGCCGGGTTTCGTCCGATTGTTCGTTCGCCGATAAGCGGCGGACTCGACGGGGTATGACTATCATGACTTATTCCAGCCAATGCCCGGCAGGGTGAGACAGGAATTCCGCCAGAGGAACCCCTCCTTCGCCGACGATCAATGTGCGCGCATCGGCGAATTTCCCGGCAAACACTTCAAGTCCTTTCGGGGTGGCAAATTTCGCCCCGCTTTTGACTTCAATGGCGAGAATTTTCCTGCCGTTGGTGAGAATGAAATCGACCTCGTGGGGGCTTTCCCGCCAGTAATGAATACCGCAATCTTCCGAAACAGTGTTGATCAGATGCGCGCCAACTGCGCTTTCTACCAAGCGCCCCCAATAGCTTCGATCATTGGTGGCCTCGGCAAATGAGTACCCGGCCAATGCCGAGATCAGCGCGGTATTGTGTGCATTCAGCTTGGGGCTGGATGCACGCTTCCGAAATGCCTGTACGGCGAATTTGGATAGCCCACTGAGCAAGCCAGCCATGGAAAGGAGTTCAAGATAGTGGGCAAGTGTCGTGGTATTTCCTGCATCTGCCAGTTGGCCGCGCAGTTTGTCGTAAGCGATGATTTGCCCGGAATAGGCGCCACAACCGAGTTCGAACAGGGCTTTCAGCAGCGCTGGTTTGTCGACCCGCGTCATTTGCAGAATGTCTTTTTCAATATTGGGCTGAATCAAGGCGGCGCGAACATAATGTCGCCATCGCGTTTCCTCCCTGATCAAACCCGCACTACCGGGATAGCCGCCGAAATAGATGTACTCGTCGAGCGAAAAATCGAAGGCTGCCTGCATTTCGCCGTAAGACCAGTGGGCCATGCCTATCGGCTCATAGCGACCGGCCAGACTTTCGGTTAAGCCCTTTTGCATCAGCCAGGGAGACGAGCCGAGCAGAATGACGTGCAGGGGCAAATTCTCCGCGCGATCGGCATCCCACAGTCCCTTGACGATTTCCGACCAGCGCGGGATTTTCTGAATTTCGTCGATGGCCAAGATGTAGCGCTCTCCTTCGGGGAGTATCTTCGCCTTTGCCCGCGCTTGCGACCATTGCTGCACCAGCCACTCAGCGTTGGGAAGTGATCCCGGCAGTGCTTGCGTCAAGGAAGATGTGCTTTGGTTGCTGAAAGGATCTTCTGCTTCCGATAGCGGTTGATCGACAGCGATAAAGTTGGACCGATCCCGATATTCGGCCAGTGCTTGTCTGACCATGAAGCTTTTGCCAACTTGACGCGGGCCAGCCACGACGATCATGAACCGGGGCGCCTCACCTAATCGGTGTCGCAAGATATTGATTTGGCTACGTTCGAATGCCATGGTTGCTATATTGAGTAAATTTACTCATAACATTAATTCGCATGTTTCCTGATTGCAAGCAATTTCCACATTGCAGCTGCTTTCAGTAGAAATGAAATGGGCGCATGCTCAAATCGGGTCCTTTTCTTTGCTGGAGCACACTTCATTATTAAGAAACGATATCTCAACTGCGCATTCCTGCGTATTCCCCGCTGCCTTCGCTTTCCTTGATAATCCAGCCATGACCTCGCGCCTTCCTGTATCGTTGCCCGAGCATTCGCCGAGCTGGCATGCCGAGTTGCATCTTGGCTTCGCCCGCCATGGCGAACGCATGGTGCTGCGCGAAAACCGCCATTGCGGGCCGTTGCGCGTGCAGAAAGCCCTCTATCCGGAAGGCGACGGTGTTTGTCAGGCCATCCTCTTGCACCCGCCGTCGGGCGTTGCCGGTGGCGATCATCTGGCGATCTCGGCCACCATTGAGGCGGGGGCGCACGCCCAACTGACCACGCCCGGTGCCGGAAAGTGGTATCGCAGCGGCGGGGCGGAGGCCTCGCAAACCATCAATTTTTCATTGGCCGAGGGTGCAACGCTTGAATGGCTGCCGCAGGAAACGATAATTTTCGACGGCGCACGGGCGCGTCTGGAAACGCGTGTTTTGCTCGCCGCCGATAGCCGCTTTATCGGCTGGGATATTCTTTGCCTTGGTCGGGCGGCAGCCGGCGAGCGCTTTGCGAATGGTCGTTTTGACATGTTTTTTCGGGTTGACCGTGACAATCAGCCAATCTGGATCGAGCGCGGCGGTTTCGATGGCAATGATGCGATGCTGTCCAGCCCGGCCGGTTGGGGCGGGGCCACGGTGTGCGGGTCGCTGCTTTGTACCTTTCCCGAACTGCCCCGGCAGGCCGCCGGCCTGCTCGAAGCACTGCGCGCCATCACGCCAGGTGACGACGCTGCGCATGGTATTACGGCCTTGCCCGGCCTGCTTGTCGCGCGCTACCTGGGCGACAATGGCGAAGCTGCCCGGTTGTGGTTCGCCGAACTGTGGAAAATCCTGCGCCCCGCCTGCTGCGGTCGACCGGCAATTACCCCAAGAATCTGGAATACCTGAGGAGTCTTCATGGAACTGACGCCAAGAGAGAAAGACAAGTTGCTGATCTTCACCGCCGGCCTGCTCGCCGAGCGACGGAAGGCGCGTGGACTTAAGCTCAACTACCCGGAAGCCGTGGCGCTGATCACCTGCGCGATCATGGAAGGCGCCCGCGAAGGCAAGACCGTCGCCGAGCTGATGCACGCCGGCACCCAGGTGCTGACCCGTATCGATGTGATGGACGGCATCGCCGAGCTGATCCCTGAAATCCAGGTCGAAGCCACCTTCACGGACGGCACCAAGCTGGTCACCGTCCATAACCCCATCGTCTGATCGGAGCGCGCCATGATCCCCGGAGAACTCCTCGCCGAACCCGGCGAACTCGAACTCAATGCCGGCCGGCCGACCATCACGCTGGTCGTCGCCAACACCGGCGACCGGCCGATCCAGGTCGGCTCGCATTATCATTTTTATGAAACCAATGCCGGCCTGAGCTTCGACCGTGAAGCGGCGCGCGGCTTCCGTCTAGACATCGCTGCCGGCACTGCCGTGCGCTTCGAGCCGGGCCAGAAACGCACCGTGCAACTCGTCGCGCTGGCTGGCGACCGCAAGGTTTACGGCTTCCGTGGCCTCGTTCAAGGAGCGCTCTGATGGCCAATAAAATCACCCGTCAGGCCTATGCCGAAATGTTCGGCCCGACCACCGGCGACCGCCTGCGCCTGGCTGATACCGAGCTGATCATCGAAGTCGAGAAAGACCACACGATCTACGGCGAAGAAGTGAAATTTGGCGGTGGCAAAGTCATCCGCGACGGCATGGGCCAGAGCCAGCGCGTCTCGGCGGAAACCGTCGATACGGTGATCACCAACGCGCTGATCGTCGACGCCGTGACCGGCATCGTCAAGGCCGACATCGGCTTGAAAGATGGCCGCATCGCCGCCATCGGCAAGGCCGGCAATCCGGACATCCAGCCTGGTGTGACCATCGTGATCGGACCCGGCACCGAGGTCATTGCCGGCGAAGGCATGATCGTCACGGCCGGCGGCATCGATGCCCACATCCATTTCATCTGCCCGCAGCAGATCGACGAGGCGCTCTATTCCGGCGTCACCACCATGCTCGGCGGCGGCACCGGGCCGGCGACCGGCACCTACGCCACGACCTGCACGCCGGGTCCGTGGCACATCCACCGCATGCTCGAAGCGGCGGAAGCTTTCCCAATGAACCTCGGCTTTCTCGGCAAGGGCAACGCCAGCCTGCCGGAGGCCCTGCGCGAGCAGGTCGAGGCAGGGGCGATGGGGTTGAAACTGCATGAAGACTGGGGCACGACCCCGGCCGCCATCGACTGCTGCCTGACGGTGGCCGACGAGATGGACGTGCAGGTTGCCATCCACTCCGACACGCTCAACGAATCGGGCTTCGTCGAAGCGACGCTGGGCGCCTTCAAGGGCCGCACCATCCACACCTTCCACACCGAAGGCGCCGGCGGCGGCCACGCCCCCGACATCATCAAGGCGGCCGGCCTGCCCAATGTCCTGCCCAGTTCGACCAACCCGACCATGCCCTACACGGTCAATACCATCGACGAGCATCTCGACATGTTGATGGTCTGCCATCACCTCGATTCGAGCATTGCCGAGGACGTTGCCTTCGCCGAATCGCGGATCCGCCGCGAAACCATTGCCGCCGAGGACATCCTGCACGACATGGGTGTCTTCTCGATGATGAGCTCCGACTCGCAGGCCATGGGCCGCGTCGGCGAGGTCATCATCCGCACTTGGCAGGCAGCGCACAAGATGAAGCTGCAACGTGGCACGCTGCCGGAAGACAACGCCCGTCACGACAACTTCCGCGTCAAGCGCTACATCGCCAAGTACACGATCAATCCGGCGCTGACCCACGGCATCGCCCACACCGTCGGCTCCATCGAAGTCGGCAAGCTGGCCGACCTGGTGCTGTGGAAGCCGGCCTACTTCGGTGTCAAACCATCGCTGATCCTGAAAGGCGGCATGATCGCCGCCGCCGCCATGGGCGACCCCAACGCTTCGATCCCGACGCCGCAGCCGGTGCATTACCGGCCGATGTTCGGCAGCTTCGGCAAGGCGTTGAAAACCTCGGTGACCTTCGTCTCGCAGGCGGCGCTGAACAACCCGGCCGTCGCCGCACTCGGCTTGCGCAAGCCGCTGGTCGCCGTTTCCGGCACGCGCAAGCTCAAAAAGTCTGACATGGTGCATAACGGCGCCACGCCGGACATCACCGTCGATCCGGAAACCTACGTGGTCAAGGCCGACGGCGTGCATCTCGTCTGCGAACCGGCGACCGAACTGCCGCTGGCCCAACGCTACTTCCTCTTCTAAGCATGCTGATCCTCAACCAACGCACCAATCAGGCTGCCACAGATTCCGTGGCGCTCGCCTACGACGAACGCAAGCGGAGCCGCCTGAAGGTGATGCTGGTTTCCGGCGCCGAAGCCGGCATCTTCCTCGAACGTGGCGACCATTTGCACGGCGGCGACAAGCTGGCAGCCGAGAGCGGCAGTGCCGTCGTCGAAATCCTCGCTGCGCCGGAAAAGCTCATCGAGGCCATCGCCGACAGCCCGCTGCTTTTTGCCCGAGCCGCCTACCACCTCGGCAACCGCCATGTCCCGGTGCAGATTCTGCCGACCGAGAACGGCGGCAAGCTGCGCTTTCAGACCGATCACGTGCTGGCTGAAATGGTCAAAGGACTGGGCTGCGCGGTGGCCGAAACCGAAGCGCCTTTCCAGCCCGAATCCGGTGCCTATGGTGGCGGTCATCACCATCATGGCGACACCGATGGTCAGTCGCCCGATCTGCACAACCCTGGCCACGGTCCGCACCGTTCAGTGCCAAAAATCCATCAGTTCAAGCCGCGATGAAGCAAGCCATCAGTTTCATCACCCTCGGCGTCGCCGATCTTGAGCGCAGCCGGCGCTTTTACCGCGCCCTTGGCTGGCAGGAGTCCTCCGGCAGCGAGGCAGCTGTCGCCTTCTTCCAGGCCGGCAGCGTGGCGTTTGCCTTGTTCGGGCGTGAGGTCCTTGCCGAAGATGCCAGGGTGTCGCCAAGTGGGTCGGGGTTTCCCCGTTTTACCCTGGCCCACAACGTTGCCACGGAAGCTGAAGTTGATGCGCTCATTCAGGAAGCCGTCGCGGCTGGCGGCAGTCTTGTTCTGGCCGGAGAGAAGGCGCCGTGGGGTGGCTTTCGTGGTTACTTTGCCGACCCGGATGGTTTCCTTTGGGAAGTCTGCTTCAATCCCTTTTTCCCGCTGGACGAGCATGGCTTCGTCCAGCTACCCACCTGATCCAGATGCGTGCCAGCCTGCAACTCGCCCGCCTGCTGCAACTGGCCAGCCCGGCCTTGCCGGTCGGCGCCTATACGTATTCGCAAGGGCTGGAGTGGGCCGTCGAATCCGGCATCATTTGTGACGAAGCGACGGCAGGCCGCTGGATCGCCGATCTGATGCAGCACGGCATCGGCTGCTTCGAGGCGCCGCTGGTTGCGGCGCTGATGACGGCATGGTCAGCCGGTGACACAGCCGATATCGCCAATCTCAATGCCGAATTCCTCGCCAGCAGGGAATCTGCCGAACTGCGCGCCGAAACGGCCCAGATGGGTTTTTCTTTGCGCCGCCTGATTCGCGATTTGCGCGACGACTCGCTGGCCAATGTTGCAAGCGCCGTCGAAACGCTGCCGGAAGTCGCCTTTCCTACGGTCTGGGCCGGCATCGCCGCCGCCTGGCGGATCGACCTCGAAGCCGCACTGACAGCCTACCTGTGGTCATGGGCCGAAAATCAGGTGATGGCCGCGCTTAAGGCGGTGCCGCTCGGCCAGGCCGCGGGACAGCGCTTGCTGGCGGAGCTGGGGGAAAAATTCCGGCTGTTGCGGTCGACGCCAAAAATCGCCCAAAAACGAAATGGTCCAACTTTACACCGGCATTCGCCATTGCTTGCGCCCACCACGAAACCCAGTATTCACGACTCTTCAGATCGTAAAATCATGAGCAAACAAGCACTCCGCGTCGGCATCGGCGGCCCCGTCGGTTCCGGCAAGACCGCCCTGACGCTCGCCCTGTGCCAGGCCCTGCGCGAGCAGATCGAAATGGCGGTCGTCACCAACGACATCTACACGGCCGAGGACGCCAGGTTTCTGGTTCATCACTCGGCACTGGCTCCGGAGCGCATCATCGGCGTCGAAACCGGCGGCTGTCCGCACACCGCCATCCGCGAAGATGCCTCGATCAACCTCGAAGCCATCGACCGGCTGCAACGTGCGTTCCCCGATGTCGAGATGATCCTCGTCGAATCCGGTGGCGACAACCTTGCCGCAACTTTCTCACCTGAACTTTCCGACCTGACCATCTACGTCATCGACGTCGCTGCCGGCGAGAAGATCCCGCGCAAGGGCGGGCCGGGGATCACCAAATCAGACCTGTTGGTCATCAACAAGATCGACCTGGCGCCGATGGTCGGCGCCTCGCTGGAGGTCATGGCGGCGGATGCCAGGGCGCAGCGTGGCGAGCGGCCATTCGTGTTCACCAACCTGAAAACAGGCCACGGGCTGGATACCGTGATTGCCTTCATCCTCGACAAAGGCATGCTTGCCTGAGCGGGTCCGCCGGCCGCGCTGTCACTTTGGAAGTGTCAGGTACTCGGCATCGGCAATGAAGCGGGCCCAGGTCAGCGGACTGATGGCGGCGTCGGGGAACAGTCCGAGCGCCACCGTCAGCACCCCGGTGATCAGCGGCGGGAGGAGCAGCAGCCAGGCGGTTTCATGCCATTTGCGGCGCGCGATAAGTTCTTCGGGCCAGCTGCCCGTTGGTGGCCTGAACCAGGCGCGCCACAGGATCGGCAGGAAATAGGCGGCATTGAGCAGGCTCGATGCGGTCAGCACCCAGATTGCCCATTCCATACCCGCCGCGCTGGCGCCATCGACGAGCCAGGCCTTGCTGATCGCGCCGGCGGTGAGCGGCGCGCCCATCATGCCCAGCGCGCCGATGCTGAATGCCGCGGTGGTTGCCGGCATCCGCCGCCCGACGCCGTCCATCTCGCTGATCTTGTGGATGCCCAGGGTTTCCGCGTAGTTTCCGGCACAGAAGAAGAGGGTGATCTTCATGACGCCCTGATGGACCAAATGGACCAGCCCGCCGATCGTGCCGAGCGGGCCGAACATGGCGATGCCGAGCACGATGTACGAGACCTGGCTGACGGTCGAATAGGCCAGCCGTTTCTTGAGTTCGTCCTGCGCCAGCGCGCGCAGGCTGCCCCACAGGATCGTCACGGCGGCGACGATGGCGAGCGGCAGCAGTAATCCGAGCGATTGCGCGAATTCGGCGCCATAGACTTCATCGACGATGCGCACGACCCCGAACGCGCCGGCCTTGACCACAGCCACGGCATGCAGCAGTGCCGAGACCGGGGCCGGCGCGACCATCGCTTTCGGCAGCCAGCCGTGCAGCGGCACCAGCGCCGCCTTGACCCCGACACCGATGATCAGCAGCACGAAGATGATGCGCAGCGCGGTTTCGTTCCCGCTGCCGATGGCTGCCGCAAAGCCGCCGTGGACGAATTCGCTGTTCGCGGCCAGGCTGTTCATCCAGACGATGCCGGTCAACAGGCAGGCGCCGCCGATCAGCGTGTAGGCGAGGTAGACCGTTGCCCCGCGCTTGGCGTCGGATGTTCCGCGATGGGCGACGAGCGGGAAGGTGGACAGGGTCAGCAGTTCGTAGAAAACGAAGAAGGTGAACAGGTTGCCGGCCATGGCGATGCCCATCGTCGCCGTCACGCACAGGCTGAAGAAGCCGAAGAAACGGCTGCGGTGCGGCGCATTTTCCAGATAGCCAATGGCGTAGAAGGTCGTCAGCAGCCACAGCACTGCCGACAGGGTGATGAACAGCAGGCTCAGCGCGTCGGCCTTGAATACCAGTTCGATGCCCGGCGCGATGGCATGGCGGAAGCCATAGCTTTCGCCGGCCTGGACGCCGGCCAGCAAAATGGCGATGAAGACGATCTTGGCGGTCGCGCCGAGGAGGTTGAGCGTGGTGCGCAACGCCAGATAGCGTTCCGGCAGAACGAAAATAATCAGGCCCGGCAGCAGGGACGAGGCAATCACCGCAAGCGGCAGGAATTCGTTGGCGCTCATGGCAGGTTCCCGACGGCAATCAGCTGCAGCAGTTGGAAGCTGAAAAGCCCGAGCAATACGCTGGCGGCCGCCAGACCGAAGGCCATCCATTCGAGGGTACGCGGTACCGGTCGGCCGGCGTGTTTCTGGTCTTCGACAAGTTCTTTGGGCAGGTTGAGAAAGGCCAGGCGGACGACCCGGAAGACGTACACGGCAGCCAGCAGGCCGCCGGCGATTATGACCGCGACGATCGCCCAGTGGCCGCTGTTCAGGGCCGCGTCGAGCAGCAGCCATTTGGCCAGGAAACCGCCGGAAGGCGGCAGGCCCATCAGCGAAACGCCGGCCAGCGCGAAGGCGAACAAGGTCAGTGGCAGGCGCTCGGCGACCCCGGCGACTTCGGCCACCGTGTCGCGCCCGGTAGAATGGATGATGATGCCGGCCGCGGCGAACATCGCGGCCTTGGCCAATCCGTGGGCGATCGCCTGCAGCGTTACGGCGCCGAGAACGGCGGCCCCCGGGGTCAACAGCGGAAAAGCCAGAAAAAGGTAACCCAGCTGCGCCACCGTCGAATAGGCCACCAGCAATTTGAGCCGCGGCGTGCGAATGGCCATCGCCGAGCCCCAAAGGATGGCGCCGGCGCCAAGCAGTCCAGGCACCCAGGCGCCAACTTGCACGAGGGGCGCGAACGGACCCAGCCAGAGACGCAGGCAGAGGTAGATTGCAGCCTTGACGACGAGCGCCGAAAGCAGGGCCGAAACCGGCGCTGGAGCGTCGCCGTGGGCCGCCGGCAGCCAGAAGTGAAACGGAAACAGGGCGCTCTTCAGCATCAGGCCGGCGAACATTAGCAGCGCGGCAATGCTCACGGCCCGCGGTGCCGTGGCGTCGATGAGCGGTGTCAGCGTCGCGATCGATACCGAGCCGTAGGTGCCGTAGATCAGCGCCACGCCCAGCAGGTAGGCGCCGGAACCGAGCAATGCCGCAAACAGGTAGCGCAGCGCCGCGGCGACCTGAGTGGCCGCACCGCCGGCGGCGATCAGTGCGACGGCGGCAAGCCCGACGATCTCGAGCGTCACGTAGAGATTGAAGATGTCGTTCGCCAGGTAGAGCGCATTCATGCCGGCAACGAGAAAACCGGCGAGCGGCCAGAAATGGCGGGCGGCCGGTGATCCGGTGGCAAAGTAGCTGCGGGCGTAAACGAATATCGGCAGCGCGACGACCTGCGTCAGCAGCAGCATTGCTGCTGTCAGGCCGTCGGCGTAGAGGTCGATGCCGAGCGGCGCCCCCCAGCCGCCGGTGGCGTGGCTTGCGGGGCCGTCGGCGAGGACGTTGCGGGCAAGGATCAGCGCCAGGAACAACTGCACGATGCTGCCGGAAATGGCCAGCCAGGCGCCGCGACCCGGACCCAGCAGAAACGCCAGCGCAGCCCAGAGCAGCGGTACGGTGAACACGCCAACCAGCGCAAAAACCTCAATCATGGCCGGCACCGGCGCCGCTCCCGCCATCCCCGGTCAGGCGGTTTAGCCGGCGCGCCAGGGCCAGCGCGACCCCGGTGGCCGCCACGGCGACGACGATGCCGGTGAGCACCATCGCCTGCGGCACCGGGTCGGCGATTCCGTTGCGCTGGGCGAGGCTGACCAGCACCACGCAGGCGCCGCTGCCCATGATGTTGAAAGCCAGAACGCGGCGCAGCGGTTCGGCGAGCAGGATGGTGCCGGCAGCGCCGATGGCGAACAGGAGGACGCCGGTAACGGCAAAAATCATTTCGCTGCTCATTTGCGCGCCCTGCCGTCGTTTGAAATGAAGAGGAACAGGCCGGCCAGGATCAGCGCGAGGGAAATGGTCAGTGCCGACTCGATGGCGAGGATCAGCAACCCGGCATAAGCCGGCGGATACTGAAGCAGCGCGCCTTCCGTCAGCAGCGTCGTGGCAATGGCGAGAAACACCAGAAAACCGGCGACCAGACCGCTGCGCAACAAGGGCAATGGAGAAGACCAGGCCGGGATCAGGTGGGCCAGATGAAGCAGGGCGAGCGCCGCAGCGAGAAGGGCGCCCGCCTGAAACGCGCCACCCGGCCGGAAGGCGCCGGCCCACAGCAGGTACAGGGCGCAGAGCAGCATCAGCGGTGCGGCAATCCGGCTGAACATGGGGAGCATCGCGTCCGCGCTGTCGAGGTCGACCGCAGGCGACCGATCGGCAGCCAGCGTGGCCAGAACACCGAGCAGGGCGACCAGCATGACGGCGATTTCGAGCAGTGTATCGAAGCCGCGAAAGTTGAGCAGGACAGCGGTGACCGGGTGCGTGATGCCGCTTTGCGCCAGGTTTTCGCTGACCAGCGGACGCAGGTCGATCACTGGCGCCGGCAGCGCGAACAATGAATCCGCCAGAAGCCACGCGAACGCGGCAGCGCCGAGCATCACACCAAGGCGGCGCAGGGTCGCGCTCATTGGTCGTTTGCCTCGGGTTGCGGCGCTGTGGCAGGGCGCTTGCGCAAGGCGCCCAGCGCATCCAGCAGCAGCACGCCGGTGAGCCCGGCGCCCACCGCTGCTTCGGCCAGCGCGATATCCGTTGCCTGCAGCCGTACCCAGAGCAGCGCCATCAGCAAGCCGAAGATGATGAACAGCATCACGGCGCGCCCCAGTTCGGGTGTCGTCAACGCCCTCAGGGCGCTCCACAGCAGCAGGCCGGCAAGCAGGAAATCGAAGGCGCCGCGCATCAGTTCCGTGATCATGGCTTGTCCTGTCGCCACGGTTTGATGCCGAGCGCCGCGGCGCGGGAGGCGATGAGATAGCCGATGACGGCGCTCGCCAGCAGCGCCAGCGGCCAGATCAGCAGCAGCTTCAAGGCCACGGCCACGCTTTCGGCCTGCAGCGCGAGTCCGGCGAGGATGCAGCCGAGTCCCAGGTTGTCGACCTTGGCCAGCGCATGGAGCCGGGTATAAATATCGGGAAAGCGCAACAGGCCGACTGTGCCGACCACGTAGAAAATGGCGCCGGTGACGAGGAGGATTGCGCTGGCGAATTCAACGAGCGGCATCAGCGCGCCTCGATTTCATCGTTGGCGGGTTCCGCCTCGTCGTCATGTGCGCGCCGCCAGGCCCGGCGCGCAAAGGCGATGCCGGAGAGCGTCGCGAGCAGGGCCAGCGTCAGGGCAACGTCGATGAAACCGGTGCGGGCGGGGCCGCCGTCGGCAAAGGCGAGCAAGACGATGATGCCGATGCCGGTGGTGCCGAACAGCAAGGTCGCCAGCAGGCGATCGGCATCGCCCGGCCCGCGCATGACGCGCTGCAGCGAAACCGCCAGATTGAGCAGGAGCACTAAGGCAACGGGCAGTTCGAGGCCGGTCATGAATCATTTCCAGTGATACGGACGACATGCATTTCCAGTTCGCGAAGCTCTTCGAGAACTGGCATCGTGATGTCGACGACGTGAACCGACAGTTGTGCGTCGTCGAGTTTCACGCCGAGCGTTCCCGGCATCAGCCCGAGGGCGCCGGCGACGATCGTTCGCGGCCTGCCGGGTGCCACCTGAAGCTGGAACTCGACGATGCCGGGCTTGAGTCTGGCCTGCGGGGCGAGTGCCAGGCGGGCGACCTGGACGCCGCCCTTGAGCGAGCTCCACATGAAGAAGCGTACAAAAGACAGGATCGCCAGCGGCGCAAAAAGCCGTCTGCCAGGCGCGAGGTGATAACTGGCCAAGGTGGCGGCCATCACGGCAAGCGCTCCAAACCACCAGGCCTGCAGGTTTCCCTCGGCGAGGATCCACCACGCCAGGGAGAACAGCGCCACGCGCGTCAGCTTTTCGGCGATTTCAATCTCCTTTGTGCGGCAGGTATCCGTTCAGGGCGGGCCATTCCGGGCGTCCGCCGGGCCGCTCAGGGCGCCAGCAAGACGTCGCAAGTGGCGTGGAAGAGGACATTGCGCGCCACGCTGCCGAGGAGCCGCTCGTTGGTGAAGCCACCTCCGTGCCGGCCAACGACGATCATGTCGGTTCCGGTGGCGGCCTGCTGCAGGATGACCGGCGTCGGTACGCCCCAGGCGACGATGCCCTCTGCCCGGTCGCCGCCAAGGGCGGCAATTTGTTTGTCCATCTCGGCTTCGGCCTTTTCACGCTCGGCCCGGCGATAGCTGTCGATATCGGCTTCGGTAGCGCCGGCAAGGCGCATGCGGCCCTCGAAAGGAATCAGGCAGGCGTGCAGCAGGGTCAGGCTGGCCGTCCGGAAAAGTCGCCGGGCGACGTTTGCCGCGCGCTGCGCGCCTTCGGAAAAGTCGGTTGCCAGCAGAAGGTTTGCCGGCGGATGCGCGGGGTCATTGCGGGCGACGAGAACCGGAACGTCGATTTGGGAAATCAGCTGCAATGCGGTCTCGCCGACCAGCAGGTCGGCCACCCAGTTCTCGCTGCGCCCGCCGATGACAAGAAGCCGTGCCCCGGAACTGCGCACGAAACTGGTGATCTTTTCCGTCACAGAACCGGTCTCGCTCTCGGCAATCGCCTTGATTCCGTAGCGCGTTGACAGGTCCGCCACGGTCTGCGCCAGTTGCTCGCGCACGGTCACCGCCAGATCCGTTCCGGTCCACAGCGCGGAACTGTAGATATTTTTCAGGCTGGCCCAGACGCCGCTGTTGAATACGTGAAAGACATACAGCGGAGCATCGAGGCGCTGGGCGATCTGGGCCGCCCGCTCGACCGCGATCGCAGCCTCTTCCGAAAAATCCGTCGAAACGACGATTGGGGCGTTGCGTTGGGTTGTGGTCATGGCGATTTCACCGGCTTTCATAGTCTGTGAGTTGGCGGATTGGACCGGGCAGCGTCGGTAGAGTTCTGTGGGCAGCCTACGCTTTCCGATAGCTTGTAGGCAAGAACTTGAACCCGGACGACGAACGGGTGCAGAAACAAAAAATTACAAACCGTTGCAATTGTCACATGCCAACAGACGGCGGTTTCCGTCACTATCGAACGCATCACTTCCGAGTTCGATAATGGGCAATGCGCCTGTATTTGGTTCAACAGTTTATTCAGAAACGGAACCGTCGAACATCCCGGTGCCGACTGGACGAGGTAAAGGAGCAAGCATGACGAGACAGACTGCGTTATCCGAGGAGACTCTCGAGGTCACCTCATTTCTGGCCATTTCCCGCCGATTTCTCGGGCTGGCTGCCGATTTGCCCGCCCGCATGACGGCAGTTGCGGGAGCCGATCCGTTTCCGAGGGTTGCCGCTGCTTCGTTGCTCGCAACGAGCCGCCGGCAAGTTGCCGCGACCCGCTATCGCCAAGTGGCCCGGTCGCTTGTGCTGGCTACCGGCTTGGGAGCATTCGTCCCGGGGCAGGTGTTCGCCAGCCAGGAATTCTGGAACATGGGTGATCGTGAAACGAGTCACGAACGTTATTCGAGAATACTTGCGCAACGCCATCAGCAATTGCACGAGGCCTTGAGGCTGACGGCCGAACAGGAATCCGGCTGGGAAATACTCATGGCGTCCGAAGCGTCATCGCAGGACTTCGGCCTTGGTCAGGCAAGGGATTGGTCTAGTCTGTCGGTGCCCGAGCGCGCCGAAAAAATGCTTGAGCTATCGCGGAAGCATCAGGCACGGATGACCGAGCACGTCGCCGCACTGAAAGATTTCTATGCGACGCTGAGCCCGGACCAACAAAAAACCTTCGAGGCATTTCACGCCGGGCCGCCCGGTATGCGGAGTCCGGGCGTCGCCGATCCGGCGCCGAGTTCCTGAGTGTTTCGGGTCGTAGCGGATCAGGAAACTGGGTCAATTCCGCGGCCAGCGTTGAATTGTTCCCACGACAGCAGTTCCCCGCCGCCCGATTCCGGTTCATAGCCAGGCAGAGCGCGCAGGCGTTCGTGAAAGGTATTGCCCAGAAAGCGCCGGATCAGATGGCTTACCGCAGGGCTGCCCGCCAGGCTGGAACGAACAGCCAGGCAATACTGGTCGCGCCCCAGCGGAATGAAACCGAGATCGTAGCGGGCCGCAGCGGCCTCGATCCCGAAACCGACATCGGCCTGACCGCTGGCAATCGAAGCGGCCACCGCGTCGTGGGTGAATTCTTCGTGCGCATAGCCCGGGATATCCCGGGCTCCCAACCCGTTGGCGGCGAGCAATTGATCGATCATGCCGCGGGTTCCGGAGCCGCGCTGCCGGTTGACCATGCGCAGGCCAAGGCGTGCGACGTCGGCCACGGAACTCACTTGCAAGGGATTGCCTGGCGCGGTCAGAATGCCGTGCCGGCGGCGCATCACCGGCAGGAAAATGAACTGTCTGGGTTTCAGCCAGCGCCCGAGCCAGATGGTGGACTGCTCCGTGTTCCACGATGTTGGCATATGGAACCCGGCCGCATCGCATTCGCCGCGCGCCAGTGACAGCAGTGCTTCTTCGCTGCCGCGCCAGACGGCATCGATCATGATTTGGCGACCGTTGGCAATCCAGTCGGCCAGTGCCAGGTCGTGGCTGGCGGCGATCCGCAGACGCTCGGGCAAGACCGTTTCATTCGGTGCGAGAAGTTCCTGCAGGCGCTGCCCCCAGGGGGCGTGAAGTTCGTCTAGCGTTGTCCGCGCGGCGCTGTCCAGTTGCAGAAGTTGCTCGCCGAAGTCGGAGAGCTGCGTTCCCTTGCCGCGTGCCTTGATCACGAGCGGTTTCCCGAAACACTGTTCGCACCGGCGCAACAAACCCCAGGCAACGCGGTATGAAGTATTCGCCGATATCGCTGCACGGCCCAGCGTGCCATGCGCGCGCACCGCTTCCAGCAAAGCAAGCAGGCTGCCTGCTTCCTGGTCGGACAGACCAATGCCCAGATCCCAGTTCCAGCGGATCCGGAAAGGCAATTCGGAAGGACTTGTTGCGGATGGTGACATATATGGACTAGCGCGGATTCTACTCTACGCTCCATGCATGCCGTCGGTTTCGTAGGCGGCAAGCCAAAAACTCAAGCCAACATGAGGAGATACCTTTGAACTTCAGGAACATTCTGACCGTCGCTGCCACGGCCGCCTGCCTTCTGGGATCGGCCGCCAATGCCGAAGAGCACATCATCACGGTCGCTTCGACCACGTCGACCGAGCAGTCGGGGCTTTTTGGCTACATCCTGCCGATCTTCGAAAAGGATACGGGAATAAAGGTTCGAGTCGTTGCCCTCGGAACCGGCCAGGCGCTTGATACGGCGCGGCGCGGCGATGCCGACGTGGCATTCGTTCATGACAAGGCGGCAGAGGAGAAATTCGTCGCCGAGGGCGCCGGCGTCGAACGCAAGGAAGTCATGTACAACGATTTCGTGTTGGTCGGACCCAAGGCAGATCCGGCAAAGGTCGCCGGCAATGACATCCTGGAAGGTCTGCGCCGGATCGCCGGCATGGAAGCCGACAGCCGTCCGGCCTTCGTTTCGCGCGGCGACAAGAGCGGCACCCACGCCGCGGAACTGCGCTACTGGAAGGCAGCCGGTGTCGATCTCGACAAGGTCAAGGGTCCCTGGTACCGCGATACCGGTTCTGGCATGGGCCCATCGCTCAACATGGCTTCCTCGGTGAATGGCTACATTCTGACCGATCGTGGAACCTGGCTGGCATTCAAGAATCGCGGCGACCTGAAGATCCTGGTCGAGGGCGACAACCGGCTGTTCAATCAGTACGGCGTAATCCTCGTCAATCCGGAAAAGCATCCGCATGTGAAGAAGGAAGATGGCCAGCGTTTCATCGACTGGCTGGTTTCGCCGGCCGGCCAGAAGGCGATTGCCGAATACAAGATCGGCGGCGAGCAACTGTTCTTTCCGAACGCGAAGCGCTAGAAGAAATATTTTGATCAATGAGCGGATGCGCCAATCCGCAAGGACGGCGTCACGGCTTCTGACGTGTGTCTAACATCCGCTCTCCCCTCTCATATGCGCCGATGAGAAATCATCGGCGCATGACGATGGGTTGGCCAACGCCTGGCATCTTTCCGTTCATCGCGGTATCGTGACCCTTTGCTGATCGAAGCGGAGAAAGGTATGCGTGGAATGCGGGTTCTATTTTTCGTGGCGCTTCTGCTGGGTTTGACGACCGGCACGGTGCGCGCCGAAATCATCGATCTGGTCAACTGCAGCGACGTCAATGGCCGCCTGATACGGGGAAAACTGGATCCTTCGCTCAACACGATAGTCGCCTCGGGATTCGACGGCGAGCAACGTGTCATTCGCTACAATCCTGAACTAATGCCTAAATTGTCGGTGCTGGCGCGACAGTTCTTTTTCGCCCAGGCCTGTGCCAGGCTTGCCCTCGGTGACGTACCCGGTAGCGAACTGACGCCGGAACGCGCCCATCAGGCCGATTGTGTCGGCGTCACCATCCTTGAGGCTTCGGGCCTGCTCAGGCAACAGGCGATGCTCCAGACGCTGGAGGCCGAACTGGTATTTTCCGACGAGCAGTGGGCGCAACTCCCCGGGCCGCGCCGGGGATTCAACCTGACGGCCTGTCCCCGGAAGAGCGCGATCCGCTTGCCGCTGGCGACGCCGCCGACTGCGAAAAAGGTCGAACTGAATGCCTGCATCCGGTCTTGTGGCGACCGCCTGTTTGCATGCAAGGACGATTGCCTCGGTAGCTTCGAGCGGTGTGTCGCCGCCTGCAAGGCCAACTGAAAAACTGTGGAAAGTTCGCTGCGAGTGGCGCCGCAGCATCTTGCCATCCAAAATAATGGCGCTTTTCCGGCGTTGACCGCAACGGTCGCCATTTCGCCGTTAGCTACGCGTCAGAGTTCCTTGTTGTGAAACTGGTGGTATCGGATCAGTGCGTCGGCATTACGAAGCTGGCAGTGCTTGCCGTGTCCTGAGGCCAGCGTCCCGTCACCGTCTTGAGCCTGGTGTAGAAATGCACGCCTTCGGGGCCATGGACGGCGTGGTCGCCGAACAGCGATCGCTTCCAGCCGCCGAAACTGTGAAAGGCCATGGGTACCGGGATGGGAACGTTGATGCCGACCATGCCGACCTGAATCTGGCGCACGAATTCGCGCGCTGTGTTGCCATTGCGGGTGAATACTGCGACACCGTTGCCATATTCGTGCGCGTTGATCAGATTTATCGCGGCCTCCAGATCGGGTACCCGCACCACGCAAAGCACAGGCCCGAAGATTTCTTCGCGGTAGATGCGCATCTCGGCGGTCACATGATCGAACAGGCAGCCGCCGAGGAAATAGCCGCCTTCTGACTGGCCGTCGAGTTGAATGCTGCGCCCGTCGACGACCAGTTCGGCGCCCTCTTGAACGCCAAGGTCGACATAGCTGCGTACTTTGTCCAGATGCTGCTGAGTTACCAGCGGGCCCATCTCGACCGAAGGAACGGTGCCGGCGCCGACCTTGAGGGTGCGTGTGCGTTTGGCCAGGCTGGCGACAATGTGGTCAGCCACTTCGTCGCCAACCGCCACTGCGACCGAAATCGCCATGCAGCGCTCTCCGGCGGAGCCATAGGCGGCGCCAATCAGCGCATCGACCGCCTGATCGAGATCGGCATCCGGCATGACCACCATGTGGTTTTTGGCGCCACCGAGCGCCTGAACGCGCTTGCCGTGTGCAGTTCCGGTCGAGTAAATGTACTCGGCGATCGGCGTCGAGCCGACAAAGCTGACTGCCGCCACGCGCGGGTCGGTCAATAACACGTCGACTGCCTCCTTGTCGCCCTGGATGACATTGAATACACCTTTCGGCAGGTCGGCCTTCGCCAGCAGGTTGGCGATGAACAGGCTGGCCGAAGGGTCGCGCTCGGAGGGTTTGAGGACAAAGGTGTTGCCGCAGGCGATGGCGACGGGAAACATCCACATCGGCACCATCACAGGGAAATTGAACGGTGTGATGCCGGCACAGACCCCGACGGGTTGCCGCAGCGACCAACTATCGATCCCGGTGCCGATCTGGTCGGAGAATTCTCCCTTCAGCAGGTGAGGTATCCCACAGGCAAACTCGACGACTTCCATGCCGCGAATGATTTCGCCCTTGGCGTCGGCCAGTACCTTGCCGTGTTCGGCAGTGATGATCGCCGCCAGTTCGTCGATGTGCCTTTCCAGCAGTTCGCGGAACTTGAACAGGATACGCGCCCGGCGCAGTGGCGGGGTAGCGGCCCAGCCAGTCAGTGCCGCCTGCGCTGCAGCGACTGCCTGAGCGGTTTCTGCTGCGCTGGCGAGTGCTACGCGCGCTGTCGTTTGACCGCTGGCAGGATTGAATACGTCGCCCCAGCGCGTGCCTGATCCATGTGTGGAATGGCCGTTGACGAAATGGCCAAGCTGCTTTATGTTGTCCATGTATCTGAACTCCGTGCGTCATTTTGAACGGAATTCATCATAGGTTCGCTTGGGACAAGGTGTCAATCCAAAACATGAGCGCTGTGACTGCCGCATGACAATGAGTCCGACGGTTCGGAGTCCGCCCAAGGCCGTGGTGCCTTCCGTGCTCAAGGCAGCTCGCCTGCTTGACGAAGTTGCGGCTTCGCGCGATCCGTTGTCGCTAGTCGAGATTTGCGCGCGTCTCGAACTGCCGAAGAGTTCGACGCACAGCCTCTGCAACAGCCTGGCTCTGGCCGGTCTGCTCAAGCGCCAGGATGACGGCACTTACCATCTCGGTACCCATATCGTTGACCTGGCGCATGCCTACCTGTCGCGTACCGACATGACAAGGGAGTTCGGACAGACCCTCGATACCCTGAAGGTGCTCGACGAAGAAGGCGCGGTACTGGCCGTGCGCGATGGCACAGACGTCGTTTATGTTGCCTGTCGCAACGGTAGGCTGCCGGTCGGGCTTGCGTATCGAATCGGCATGCGCCTGCCGACAAGCTGCACGGCCACCGGCAAGGCCCTGATCAGTACGCTCGGTGACGACGAAGTCAGGCAGCTTTTTCGTGGCAGGCAATTGCCAAAGCTGACCGCAAGGAGCTGCGGCAGCATCAATGCCTTGCTCAAAGAGTTGCACGAAGTGCGCACCCAGGGCTTTGCCCTGGATAGCGAGGAAACTCGTGAGGGCATGTGCTGCGTTGGCGTACCTATAATCGACCCGGGGAGCGGCCAGGCAATAGCGGCTGTGGCGGTCAGCATGCTCAAGGGGGGTGCGAGCAAGCGCAAGCAGGAACAGATTGTCGCTGTCTTGAAGGAACTGTCACAGCTGCTATTGCATCGAATGAAGCTGCTTCGATGAAAACCAGATAACTCGAAAACAAGATCAAACGGCCCTGTGGAAAATCCGACAGGGGCGATTGAAGCCTGAAGTGTCACTTTTGAAGTACAACAAACGGAGGAGTTAAAACCATGGAGACAAAAGTCAATCCAATTCAAGCTGAAGTACCCAAGCAGAATTCGCGCCGCAAATTCCTGACGGCCGCGGCTACCGGTGCCACAGGCGCCGCGATTACCGGATTTCCGATGATTGCCGTTGCCGCTTCGCCCATTGTCCTGAAGATGCAGGGTGCTTGGGGTGCCAAGGATGTTTTCAACGAAATGGCCGAAGAATACGTCAAGCGCGTCAACGAAATGGCCGATGGGCGCCTGCGTATCGATTATCTGGTTGCCGGATCTGTGGTCAAGCCTTTTGAGGTGATGGATGCGACATCGAAAGGTGTGATCGATGCGGGACACCAGGTGGCCGTTTACTGGTATGGCAAGAGCAAGGTGGCCTCGCTGTTTGGCTCCGGCCCGGTGAGTGGCTGCGATGCCGCTCAGAACCTGGCTTGGATTCACCGCGAAGGCTATGTTTATTACAATGAACTGATGAAGAAGCTCGGTCTCGATGTGGTCGGTTTCTTCGCAATGCCGATGCCGACACAGCCGCTTGGCTGGTTCAAGAAGCCCGTAAAATCAGCTGCCGACATGAAGGGCCTCAAGTACCGTACCGTTGGTCTTGCCGCCGACGTGATGCAGGAGATGGGTCTTAAAGTCACGCAGTTGCCGGGCGGCGAGATCGTTCCGGCAATGGAGCGTGGCGTCATCGAAGCCTTCGAGTTCAACAACCCGACCTCGGATCGGCGTTTCGGCGCTCAGGATGTGGCCAAGAACTACATGATGGGCAGCTACCACCAGTCGATGGAATTCTTCGAGATCATTTTCAACCGCAAGAGGTACGAGTCGCTGCCCAAGGACCTGCAGGCGCTGCTGAAGTATGCCTCAGAGGCTGCATCGACTTCGAATTTCGCCCTTGCGATGGATGATTATTCCAAGGACCTGGAGGAACTGAAGACCAAGGACAAGGTGAGTATCCTCCGTACGCCACAGGATGTCTTCGATGCCCAGTTGAAGGCATGGGATACCGTCACCAAGCGTCTCGAAGCAGAGGATCCTTTCTTCAAGAAAGTGTGGGAATCACAGAAGGCTTGGTCCAAGCGCGTCGGCTATTACTATTTCTACAACAACGCCGATTACAAGGCTGCCTATGAGCATGTTCACGGCAAATTAGGCTTCTGATGGCGCGCTGCTGACAGGATAGTTGAATCAACCATGGCGGCGGGTGTTGCGACACCCCCGCCATGCTTCATGGGATGGCCCCTTATGTCCATTCAGTCTATGTTGCACGGTATCGACCAGTTGTCGAAATCGGTCGGCCATGCTTTTGCCTGGTGCATCGTCATCCTGACGCTCGGCACCTCTTACGAAGTGTTTGTGCGCTATGTGCTGGATGACCCGACAAGCTGGGCATTCGACATGAGCTACATCCTCTACGGCGGGCTTTTCCTGATGTCAGGCGCCTATGCGTTGTCGCGCGGTGCACATGTCCGCGGTGACATTTTCTACCGGCTGATGCCGAAACGTGTTCAGGCCAGCGTCGAATTGGTGCTTTTCGTATTTTTCTTTTACCCCGGCGTAATCGCCCTGATGTATTCCGGCTGGAGTTACGGCATGGATTCGATGCGCATCGGCGAGGTCAGCGTGAATAGTCCGATCGGCGTGCCGATCTGGCAGCTCAAGTTGGTCATCCCGGCAGCCGGGGCATTGCTCGCTTTGCAGGGGATTGCCGAAATGTTGCGTTGCATTATCTGCATCCGCACTGGTGAATGGCCTGACCGGCTGCATGACGTAGAGGAAATGGAAACCGCCGTGCTCCATCAGGTACAGGACGAAAAACGAATGGGCTACGAGGTCGAATTGCCCGGAGAAAGCAAATGACTGATCCTCAAATTGCACTGATGATGCTGGGCTCATTCATTTTCATCATCCTGCTCGGCTTTCCGATCGCCTTTACGCTAATGGCAATGGGCGTCGGTTTCGGCTATTACGCTTACTTTCAGCCGGGCCAGGCCTTCTTTGACAGCCGGGTTTTCTACCTGCTGACGCAGAATACCTTCAGCGTCATGAACAATGATGTATTGGTGTCGATACCTCTGTTTCTCTTCATGGGTTACATCGTCGAGCGGGCAAACATTCTCGATCGCCTTTTCCACAGCCTGCAGCTTGCCTTCCGCGCGGTTCCGGGTGCCATGGCGATCGCGGCGCTGATTACCTGCGCCTTGTTTGCCACCGCGACCGGCATCGTCGGTGCCGTCGTGACGCTGATGGGCCTGCTCGCGCTCCCCGCGATGCTCAAGGCCGGCTACGACCAAAAGCTGTCAGCCGGCGTCATTGCCGCTGGTGGTACGCTGGGCATTCTCATACCCCCATCGATCATGCTGATCGTTTATGGTGCGACTTCGGCGATTTCAGTTGTCAAGCTCTATGCTGCAGCAATGATTCCCGGTTTGTTGCTGGCAAGCCTGTACATGGTTTATGTCGTGGTACGGGTGGTATTGAATCCATCGCTGGCGCCGAAGCTGCCCAAGGAACAGACTGAAAATGTTTCTTGGGGTGAAGTCTTCCTGCTGCTGGCAAAGGCCTTCCTGCCGCTGGCGGTGCTGATACTGGCGGTGCTGGGTGCCATTCTCTTTGGACTGGCGACGCCCAGCGAGGCAGCGGCCATCGGTGCGCTCGGCGGGGTCATCCTGGCCGCCGCCTACCGCGCGCTGACCTGGGAACGGCTCAAGGAGGCGGTTTTCCTGACTGCTCGAACCACGGCGATGGTCTGCTGGCTGTTCGTCGGCTCCTGGACGTTCTCGTCGGTGTTCTCCTATCTCGGCGGCGAGGGTCTGATCAAGGAGTTCGTGCTCGCTCTGGATCTCAATACCATCACCTTTCTTCTGCTCTCGCAGGCCATCATTTTCCTGCTCGGCTGGCCGCTGGAGTGGAGCGAAATCATCATCATCTTCGTGCCGATCTTCCTGCCGCTGCTGCCGCACTTCAACGTCGATCCGATGTTCTTCGGCATTTTGATTGCCTTGAATTTGCAGACTTCGTTCCTGACTCCGCCAATGGCAATGTCAGCCTACTACCTGAAGGGGGTCGCACCCAAACATATGCAACTGGTAACCATTTTCAAGGGTTGCCTGCCGTTCGTGAGCATGGTGTTCGTGGCGATGGCGGCAGTCTATATTTTCCCGCAGCTGGTTTATTGGCTACCCAACCTGCTTTATGGAAACTGATGATCGATCAAACGAGAACATCATGGAGCAATTGAACTGGCTCACTGCTGTGCAGGCGGCGCAAGGTATCCGGGACGGTCTGTTTTCGTCTGCGGACCTCGTGGGGGCATGCATCAAGGAGATACAGAACCGCGAACCGGAGGTTCAGGCCTGGGCATATTTCGATGCAGACTATGCCCTGGCTCAGGCGCGGCGGGCGGACGAATGGCGGGCCGCCGGCAAGCAACTGGGTCCGCTGCATGGCGTACCGGTCGGCATCAAGGACATCATCGATACCGGCGACATGCCGACCGAAGACGGAACGCCCCTGCACGCCGGGCGCAGCCCCTGGCGCGATGCGAAGGTTGTCGAACTGCTCCGTGTTGCCGGCGCTGTCATCATGGGCAAGACAGTGACGACCGAACTGGCCACCTTCGCGCCAGGCAAGACGCGAAACCCGCACAATTCCGAGCACACGCCGGGTGGTTCGTCGAGTGGGTCCGCTGCTGCAGTGGCCGCCGGCATGGTGCCGCTGGCGCTGGGTACGCAGACCAACGGCTCGTTGCTGCGGCCCGCTGCCTATTGCGGGGTATTCGGCTTCAAACCAACACGCGGCCTGATTTCGCGCCAAGGCATTCTGCACCAGTCTGAAAACCTGGACCAGGTTGGCGGCTTTGCCCGCAGCATCGAGGATGTCGCGCTGTTGGGCGAGGTTCTGTCGGGCTTCGACCACGATGAGCCTGGAATGCTGCCCCGTTCTTGCCCGCCGCTCCTGAGCGTATGCAAAGACGATCCGCTGCTGCCACCCAGCCTGGCGCTGATCAAGACGCCCTGGTGGTCGCAACTTGACCCGGATACACAAGAAGGTTTTGCCGAGCTGGCCGAGCACCTTGCCCAGCATGTCGGCGAGTTTCCGCTGCCGGAATCGGCTGCCAAAGTACTTGAGTGGCACAAGACGGTCATGGAGGCGGACATCGCCGCCAACTATGCAGCTGACTTTGAGCGTGGCGCAACACAGATGTCCGCCATGTTGTGCGAGCAGATCGAGCGTGGCAGGGCCGTCACTGCGGTTGACTACCTCGCGGCGCGGGCTCGGATGCCGGTGATCGCAGAAGCGCTCGACGAGGTATTCGATCGTTACGATGCCATCCTGACCCCCGTAGTTACCGGTGCGGCGCCACATGGGCTGGGGTCGACGGGCGATCCCATGTTCTGCACGTTGTGGACGTTCTGTGGAATGCCGGCGCTCAGTCTGCCGCTGCTGCGGGCGGGCAATGGCTTGCCGGTAGGCGTGCAACTGGTCGGGCGGGTCGGCGATGATGCGCGCCTGCTGCGTACGGCACGCTGGCTGATCGGTGCAATCGCCTAAGAAGCAAAGATGAAGAAAGCGAGGAGATCATGAATTTCAAGTTGGTTGCGGGCCTGATCGGCCTGGTGGCGTTGCTGGCCTTTCTGGCCCCGCCGGTCATCAAGCTCCACAATCTGGCATTGACTGTCGTGGTGCTGATCGGCGCTGCGATGGCAGCGTACGAGTTTATTGAAAACGTACGCAACAAGGACGAATGAGCTGACAATGAAACCGAGAATTCTCGTCACCCGGGCGATCTTTCCGGAGGTGATCGACCGCCTCGCCGTGCATTTCGACGTCGATTACAACGACCAGGACGTCGCGCTCCCTCCAGAGCAGATTGCCGCCCGCCTCGGCGACAAGGCGGGAGCGATTACGCTACTTTCCGACCGGATCGACGCGTCTGTACTCGCCAATGCGCCAGGTCTGAAAGCGGTTTGCAATGTCGCGGTCGGCTACAACAACTACGACCTCGGAGCGATTACGCAGGCCGGGGTGATGGCGACCAACACCCCGGGGGTGCTCAACGACAGTACGGCGGATGCCGCCTGGGCGCTGATCCTGGCCACCGCGCGGCGAATCGTCAGTGCCGACAAATGGGTGCGCAACGGCCAGTGGAAGGGCTGGAAGTTTCACGACAACTGGTTCGGCAACGATGTCCACCACGCAACCCTGGGCATCCTCGGGATGGGGCGTATCGGTCAGGCCGTGGCCCGCCGTGCCGCCGGTTTCGACATGCGTGTCATCTATCACAATCGCAACCCGCTGGCGCCGGAATCAGAGAAATCCTGCAATGCTGCCTGGGTCAGCAAGGCGGACCTGTTGCGCGAGGCCGATTTCCTCGTTCTTCTGCTGCCTTACTCGCCGGCCGTACACCATGCCGTCGGCGCTGCTGAACTGGCAGCGATGAAGCCTACTGCACACCTGATCAACGTCGCACGAGGCGGTATCGTTGACGACAAGGCATTGGTCGAAGCTTTGCAGGAAAAGCGCATCGCCGGAGCCGGCCTGGACGTGTTCGAGAACGAACCGGCGCTCGATCCGCGCTTCCTTGGTTTGGACAACGTCGTCGTGACGCCCCATATCTGTTCGTCTACACGCGCCACACGCTTGGCTATGGCGATGCTGGCAGCCGAAAACCTGATTGCTGCACTTTCCGGCCAGCGCCCACCCAATCTGCTCAATCCAGAAGTTTGGCGCGGCTAAGTGCCGGTATTCCCCGACCAATGACAAAGGAGATTTCACAGTGAATATCGGTTTCATCGGACTCGGCCTGATGGGCCGCCCCATGGCGCTGCATCTGGCCCGGGCCGGCCACAACCTGCACCTCTGGGCGCGGCGCCCGGCGTCGCTCGAGCCATTCACGGAGGTGAATGCCAAAGTTCATGCCTCGCCCGCCGAACTGGCCAAGCATGTCGAGATCGTCTTCACGATGGTTGCCGATGCGCCTGACGTGCAAGCGGTGACGCTGGGCGAAAACGGTATTGCCGCGGGCGCCAGTCGCGGCCTGATCGTCGTGGACATGAGCACGATCAATCCCAATGCAGCGCGTGAAATCGGTGTCGCTCTGGCTGAGCGGGGTATCGAGTTCGTCGATGCGCCGGTGTCGGGTGGCGAAACCGGCGCGATCAATGCCGCGCTGACCATCATGGCCGGTGGCAAGCCGGAAGTTTTCGAAACGGTCAGGCCGCTGTTCGAGAAGATGGGCAAGTCGGTCACCCTGGTCGGCGACAGTGGCGCCGGACAGGTGGCCAAGGCCTGCAATCAGATCCTTACCGGCGTCGGTGTGGCGGCGGTCGCCGAAGCCTTCAATTTCGCGACGCAGAGCGGCGTCGATGCAGCGCGGGTGCGCGAGGCATTGCTGGGCGGTTTTGCCTATTCGCGGATTCTCGAGAACCACGGCCAGCGCATGCTCGACCGCAACTTCAAGCCGGGTTTCAAGGCCTGGATGCATCAGAAGGACTTGCGCATCGTCATGGAGGAGGCGCATCGCCTTGGGCTGATGCTGCCGGCAGCGGCGGCGACGGCGCAACTCTTCAACGCCATTGTCGGCAGCGGGATGGGCGAGGACGATTCGATCGCCGCGCTCAAGCTTCTGGAAAAAATCTCGAAGCCCGAATGAAGATCGGGTTCATCGGACTGGGCGGCATGGGCCGCCCGATGGTCGAGCATCTGCTGACAGCGGGCCATCAGGTGACAGTCTGGAGCCGCCGCGCGGATGCCGCCGACCCTCTGCTGGCGCTTGGTGCGCAGCGTTCGGCAAACCCCGGCGAGTTGGCCGCGGCCAGCGATGTCGTGTGCACCAACGTGACCGGCAACGCCGATGTCGTCGGCCTGGCTGGAATGATGCTGGAAGGCCTGGCGCCGAACGGGATCCATGTTGATTTCTCGACCATCGCGCCATCCGTTGCCCGCGATATCGCAGCCCGTTATGCCGCATGCGGCCGCCATTTCGTCGATGCGCCGGTGTCCGGCGGCACGGCGGGTGCCCGGGCCGCGACGCTGTCCATCATGTGGGGCGGGAAACCGGATTTCGCCGCACGGCTCGAACCCATCTTCCGTTGTCTCGGCAAGACTATCGTCCGGGTCGGCGAGGCCGGTGCCGGTCAGGTAGCCAAGGCCTGCAACCAGCTGGTCATGGTTGCCGCAATCGAGGCCAGTGCCGAGGCGGCACGGCTGGCGAAAGCGGCCGGTGTCGATTTTGCCAAGGTGCGCGCTGCCATGCTGGGCGGTTCCGCCGGATCACGCGTGCTGGATTTCTTCGGCGGCAAGATGGCGGAACGCGAGTTCGCTGCCGGGGTAGAGGCCCGCCTTCACCACAAGGATTTTGTCATGGTCATGGCCGAGGCAACGCGCATGGGGGTGCCCCTGCCGGTCAGCGGCGCTGTCATGCAGCAACTTGACGCCTTGATGGCGGCGGGCTGGGGCACGCAGGACACCTCCAGGCTGCTCTGCGTACTGGAAAAGACGACCGCCAATCCATCGACTATTTGAAACGAAAAACTAACGGAGCTTGCCATGCATACCAAATCAGTCCTCAACCGCGACGACGTCGCACGCATCGTCGCCGCCTGTCGTGAAGAGGCATTGCGCAACCAGTGGGCGGTGACCATCGCTGTATCCGACGATGGCGGGCATCCGCTTGCCCTTGAGCGGCTCGACGGCTGTCCGCAGATCAGTGCCTACATTGCCCCTGAGAAGGCAAAGACTGCCGCGCTCGGGCGCCGCGAATCGCGGATTTACGAAGAAATGATCAACGCCGGCCGCGTATCCTTCCTTTCCGTGCCGCTCGACAGCATGCTCGAGGGCGGCGTGCCGATCATCATCGACGGCCAGGTGATCGGCGCAGTCGGCGTTTCCGGGGTCAAGCCGGATCAGGATGGGCAAATCGCCAAGGCAGGCGTGGCGGCCGCCACCGGCTTGCCGGGCGTGTAGGAAATCGCGGTCGATCGATTGGTCCGCGCAATGACTCAATCCGATCCTTCCGAACTGTTGCTGAGCATGTTCAAGGCCGGTATCGCCGCCGCGCAGCCGGCTGTCTGTCTTCCGCAGCACCTGCCCGAGGCGCCGCGCGGGCGTTTGGTAGTGATCGGCGCCGGCAAGGCTTCGGCCGAGATGGCGCGGGTCGTCGAAGCCAACTGGGTGGGACCGCTGACCGGCCTGGTCGTGACGCGTTACGGCTATGCGGTGCCGTGCGCCCGCATCGAGATTGTCGAGGCGGCGCATCCAGTGCCGGATGCGGCAGGGCTGGCGGCAGCAAAACGGATCATGGAACTGGTCGCCGGACTCGGCGCCGACGACCTGGTTTTGTGCCTGATATCCGGCGGCGGTTCGGCACTGCTGCCCTTGCCGCTTTTGGGACTGACGCTGGAAGACAAGCAGGCGATCAGTCGTGCCCTGCTCGCATCAGGCGCGAGCATCAGCGAAATGAACTGCGTGCGACGGCACCTGTCCGCCATCAAGGGCGGACGCCTGGCCGCCGCCTGTTACCCGGCCCGGGTTGTCACCTTGCTGATTTCCGACGTGCCGGGCGACGATCCTGCCGACATCGCCTCGGGGCCGACCGTCACTGACGCGACTACCTGCGCCGACGCGCTCGCCATCCTTCGCCGCTATGGCATCGAGGTTCCGCAGGTGGTGCGCGAGATCCTCGAATCGGCAGCCGCGGAATCGGTCAAGCCCGACGATCCGCGCCTCGACGGTAATGTCACGAAGATCATCGCTACCCCGCAGATGGCGCTCGAGTGCGCAGCCGAAGTGGCGCGCATTGCCGGAATTCCCGCGCACATTCTCGGCGATGCCATCGAGGGCGAAGCACGGGATGTGGCCAAGACGCTTGGCGGCATCGCCTTGCAGGTGGCGCGCCACGGTCAGCCGTTCACGCCGCCGTGCGTGCTGCTGTCCGGCGGTGAAACCACGGTAACCCTGCGCGGTAACGGGCGTGGCGGGCGCAATGTCGAATTCCTGCTGGCGCTGGCCATTACGCTGAACGGCAACCCGCGAATTCATGCCCTGGCTGGCGATACCGATGGCGTCGATGGCGTCGAAGAAATTGCCGGCGCCATGCTGACGCCGGATTCCCTTGCCCGCGCTTGGGCGAACGGCATCAGGCCGCAGGATGCACTGGACGAAAACGACGGCCATGGCTTCTTCGGCACGCTCGGTGATTCGGTCGTCACCGGCCCGACGCTGACCAACGTTAACGATCTGCGTCTGATCCTTGTCCTGTAGGCCACGCTGCCGAATCAGGCGCTACGAATCAGTGAGCGCAAGCCATCGAGCGCCAGCGGAATGAACGGATTGTCGCTGTCTTTCGGGTAGACCATGTAGGCCGGGTGTGGATAGCGCGGCGCATCGCTGACCGCGTACAGCCGACCGCTGGCGATCAGTGGCTCGGCCATGCGCACCGGGAGGTAGCAGGAGCCGCCATTGGCCAGGATCAGCTGGATGCCGAGCCAGCCGATGTTGACAACCTGTGGCGGTGGCTCCAGGTCCGGATAGCTCTGGGTGTGCTGGATGTCGAAGGCCGGTCCCCATTCGACGTAGATGTAGTCCTTGCCGGGCGCGCTGTCGTTCGGGCGGCTGCTGACCAGGATCAGTGTTTCGTCGAAGAGATGTTCGACGACCAGCCCGGGGCTGTGGCTGGGGCTGTACATCAGGCCGATATCGAGGCTTCCCTCGATCAGGTGATGCATCAGGTCCGCCTCGAAGCCGATTTCGCTGCGGATGGCGACATCGCTCGCCTGGCTCCGCATCCAGTTCAGCCAGGCCGGAAGCAGGCTGTCCCAGAGCGCGATGCGCCCGCCGATGCGCAGTGTGGCGCGATAGCGGCTGGGCAGCCCGACATGGTGCCGGGCCTGTTCGGCGGTCAGGACCAGGCGTTTGGCGTAATCGGCAAAACGGCGGCCGCCAGTCGTCAGCGTTGCGCCGGCGCGATTGCGCACGAACAGGCGGACGCCAAGTTCCTCCTCGAGGCGCTGGATGCGGGCGCTCACGGTCGATTGGGTCAAATGCAGGCGGTGGGCCGCCTCGAGAAAACTGCCGTGGGCAATAATGGCCAGAAAGGTCCGTGCCTGATTGATGTCCATGTCGTTGAGCGCCTTACAAATCGATAAATTCGATATTTAATACAAAATAATATCGCTTGACCATAATCCTTAATGAACATTAGTCTTTCCTAACCCGATTTGCAGACCAAGGAGAACGAACATGGACATGACGATCGAAGTGGAACGCGATCTGGAAGGCTATCTGGTCGACCCCGAGGCATGGGACGAAACGATTGCCCGCGAACTGGCTGCGGAAGAGGATATCGAACTGACCGAAGAATACTGGCCGATCCTCAGGTTCATGCGGGATTACTGGCGCGAACATCAGGTGGCGCCGGATGTCCGGCATGTGGTCGGCTCCTTCGCCGAACATCGCGGCAGCGACAAGAAAGAAGCCAAGGAGCGCCTGTTCGAGCTTTTTCCCTATGGCTATGTGAAGCAGGCCTGCAAGATTGCCGGCATGATCCGGCCGCGCGGCTGGAGTACCGGCTGACGCATCCGGCGCTGCATGCCCGGCAAAACGCTTGCCGCCCCGGCGCGGGAGGACTAGATTGTCCGTTAGATGTCCTTGACGGAGAGCGCCCATGTCCGACCAACTGATATTCCGGCAACTGTTTGACGCCGCATCGTCGACCTATACCTATCTGCTGGGTGACCCGCTAAGCCGGCAGGCGGTGATCATCGACACGGTGTTCGAGCAGCATTTCCGCGACCATGCCCTGGTCGAGGAACTCGACCTGCATCTGGTCGCGGTGCTCGACACGCATTGCCACGCCGATCATGTGACCGGCGCCTGGCTGATGCACCTCGCCACCGGTTGCCGTATCGGCATTTCGAAGCGCTATGGTGACGCCCTGGAAGGCGCCGACCTGCGCCTCGACGCCGGCGACCGGGTCACCTTCGGCGAGCGTTACCTGGAAGTGCGCGCGACGCCCGGCCATACCGACGGTTGCCTGACTTATGTCAGCGATGACCAGCGCCTGGCGTTTACCGGCGACTGCCTGTTGATCCGCAGCGCCGGCCGCTGCGACTTCCAGCAGGGCAACGCCGCGACGCTTTTCCGCTCGATTACCGGACAGATTTTCAGCTTGCCCGACGACTGCATGATTTTCCCGGCGCACGATTACAGCGGACGCACGATGTCCACGGTGGCCGAGGAACGGACCTATAACCCGCGGATCGGCGGTCAGGCCGACGAGCGCGACTTCGTCGGCTTCATGGAAAACCTGCATCTGCCCCACCCCAAGCAGATCGACATCGCGGTTCCCGCGAACATGCGCTCGGGCATGCCCAATGATGCCGCAATGCCTCTGCTCGCAGATTGGGGGCCGGTCCGCCAGAGCTACGCCGGCCTGCTCGAAATCGATCCCGAGTGGGTCGCCGAACATCTCGACGAAGTGCATGTTCTTGATGTCCGCCAGCGCGAGGAACTGGATGAGCGCCTGGATCGCATCCCGGGTGCGCAGTGGATTCCGTTGAGCGAACTGAAGGACCGGGTGTCCGAGGTGCCGCGCGATCAACCGGTAATCCCGGTGTGCCATGCTGGCATGCGTTCGGGGCAGGCGACGGTGATCCTGCGTCAGGCAGGATTCGCGCGCATTGCCAACCTGCGCGGCGGGATGCTGCTGTGGCAGCAGATCGGCCTGCCCGAAGCGGGCGCGTCAGATTCAGCCCGCTAGCGGGGTAGCTTCATTTTTGCGCCATTTTTCCGGTTGACCGCAACGCTCCCGGTTCACAGCGTGAACTGCTCGCCGTGCGCCGGTAGCCGCACCTCGGGCCAGCCTAGTTTGGCCTCAATCGCCGTCGCGAAATTGGCCGCTGCAGTCGCCTCGCCATGGACGACGAAGGTGTGGCCCGGCGGCTTGTGGAAGCCGCCTAGCCAATCCAGCAGCGCCGCCTGATCGGCGTGCGCCGACAGGCCGCCAACCGTATAGATGCGCGCCCGTACCCGTACCGGCTGACTGAAGATATTGACCAGCTTCTTGCCGTTGACCAGCCGGCGGCCGAGGGTGCCGGCGGCCTGGAAGCCGACGATTAGGATGCTGCATTCGCTGCGCGGCAGGTTCTCGCGCAGGTGGTACTTGATGCGCCCGGCCTCGCACATCCCGCTGGCCGAGATGATCACCGCGCCGCTGCGCACGTTGTTGAGCGCCCTCGAGGCTTCGACATCGGCAACGAACTCGAGCTTCATCTTTTCCGGGTGCTTCTGCTGCCAGGCGATCAGTTCGCGGGTTTCGGGATCGATCAGCGCCGGGTGGTCGAGCGTGATCCGCGTCGCGGCGCTGGCCATCGGCGAGTTGACATAGACCTTGATCGGCGAGATGCGCTCGCGGCGCACCAGATCGGCCAGCAGGTAGATGATTTCCTGGGTGCGGCCGACGGCGAAGGAGGGGATGACGAGGTTGCCGTGCGTGGCCTGGGTGCGCGCGAAGGCATCGACGATTTCATCTTCGGTTTCGCGGAACGAGCGGTGCAGGCGATCGCCGTAGGTCGATTCGATCAGCAGCAGATCGGCCTCCGGCACCACTTTCTCGGGGTCGTACAGCACCGGGCGGTCGCGCATGCCGAGATCGCCCGAGAACACGAGCTTGCGCGGCCGGCCCTCGCCGCTGACCGTGACCTCCAGCCAGGCCGAACCGAGGATGTGGCCGGCATCGTGGAAGCAGACCTTGACCGAATCGGCAGGCGAAATCGTTTCGTGGTAGTTGACCGGCTGCAGTTGCTTGAGTGTCGTCAGCGCCTCGGTCACCGTGTACAGCGGCGGCGTGACGCCGCGCTCGCCCTTGCCGCGGCGGTTGCGGTTGCGCAACTGCCACTCGCTTTCCTTTTCCTGGATGTGCGCGCTGTCCGGCAGCAGCACTTCGAGCAGGTCGATGGTGGCCGGCGTCGTGTAGATCGGGCCGCGAAAGCCGAGCACCATCAAACGCGGCAACAGCCCCGAATGGTCGATATGGGCATGGGTCAGCAGCACGAAGTCGATGTCGCGGGCGGTGAACCCGAAATCCAGCGCATGCAGATTCTTGGTCCGCGCCTCGCGCCCGCCCTGGAACATGCCGCAATCGACCAGAAACCGGGTGTTGCCCGTTTCCACCAGCGTGCACGAACCGGTCACTTCGCCGGCCGCGCCAAGAAAGCTCAGTCGCATGATCGCTGTCTCCTGTTTATCTGAAGCATGAACCTCGGGAATGCCGATTGCAACACTGACGGTTCCACGCAGACATTTTCAGCCGATCCTGATGCGCTCTCCGTACCCGGTCATTTCGAGATAGCCGCGCCCGATTTCATGATCCCCTTCACGCAGGCGGACTGCCCCCTCCCAATAGATGGCGCCGGTCGAGCGGCGGCTATCCAGTTCCTGATCGTCGATCAGGGCTTGCAGCTCGAATTCGCGCCGGCCGACCCGCAGGCGCCAAGCGACCGGGTAGCCGATACCGGTGCGCGGCGAGCGCCAGTGGCGCAGCGGCTCGAAGCGCACCGCCGATGCCGGAAATGTCGTGGCGCTGCCGGCGGCAGTGCGGAAAGTGGCGGCCGACCATAAGGTCCGGTTGTCCGGGTCGCGCAGGCGGAAAGCCATCAATGCGCTGCCGTCGTCGAGATTGATGCCGACCCAGTCCCAGCCCTGCGCCGTTTCAGGCAGCAATTCGCTCGACCACTCGTGATCGAGCCAGGCGCGGCCACTGACGCGCTGCGCCTTGCCGGCCAGAGTCACGGTGCCGTCCACCGCGAGCTGCGGGCGGCTGTAGTAATAGCTGGCGTGGCGCGGGTCGGGCGCCTTGGCACTAAACCCGGCCATGCCGTTGAGCAGGGGCGGCCCGTCGGGGACGAGATTCAGGGCATAGGCAAAATCATCGCTTCGCACCGTTGCCTGATAGCTGTCGCCATGCTGCGCGAAACGCCAGTCGCCGATCCAGACTTCGCTGCGGCCCTGCGCGAAACCGGCGCGCCCGAAGCCGGCGCGGGCGGCCCGCTCGGCGTGGCGCAGGCGGCCGACCCGGGGGTCGGCCAGCGCTGCATGGGCGAGGATCAACTGGCGCGGCGCGAAGGCGCTGGCGCTGTCTTCCCCGATGCCGGTCCGGATGCGGAAGAACGTCGTCTGAAAGCCGAGCGGACTGCCATCCTCCAGCGTCAACCAGCCGGTCGCGTACCACCACTCGGTACGAAAATCCGGGTGTGCGCCGAAATCTTCGGGGAAAACCAGTCGGCGTCCGGGCAGCACCGGGGCAAAATCGACCGTTCCGGCTTTCGCCCCGGCCATGCCGGGGCCTGACAGGGCGGCCAACGCGAGCAGAAAGTCGCGGCGCCGCATCACCAATCCTCGCGGACCGCCAGCACCGCGTCCTGGCGCATCGCTTGGCGCCCGGCAAGCAGCGCGGCGAGCGCGGCGAGGGCCACCAGGGCGGCGGCGAACAGCGCCAGCGAGCTCCACGGGACATGCAGGTCCATGCTCCAGTGAAAGCTTTGCCGGTTGACCACCTCGATCAGCACGAGGCCAATGGCGCCGCCGGCAAACAAACCGCCGAGCACGCCGACGGCGGCCGCCAGAGCGCCTTCCTCGGCCAGCATCCAGCCGATCTGGCGACGGGTCAGGCCGAGGTGGCGCAGCATGCCGAACTCGCGGCGGCGCGCGGCGGCCAGCGCGGCAAAGCTGGCGGCGACCCCGGCCAGGCCGATGGCGACGGCGACGGCTTCGAGCAGATAGGTGACGGCGAAAGTGCGGTCGAAAATGGCCAGGCTGATCGCCCGGATCTCGCCCGGCCGGGCCAGTTCCAGCGCGCCGGGGGCGGCCAGTGCGGTCAGCGCGGTGGCCACCTGATCGGCGACGACGCCGGGGGCGAGATGTATTGCCGCGTCATTGGCCAGAAGGTCGCCGGTGATGCGGCGATAGTCGGCCAGGTCGATCATGGCGGCGCCGGTTTGCCGTGCATAGTCGCGCCAGACCCCGGCGACATGCAGGCTGATGTCCTTGCCGGCCAGAGGCAGCGTGACCTGCTGGCCGGTGCGCCAGCCGTAAATGTCCTGCATGGCTTCGGAAATCCAGATCGCCGGTTTGCCGGCGGGCTGCGCCGTGCCGACCAGCGGCAGGTCGCTGCCATCGGACGCCAGCGGCCGTGCGATCAGCGCTACCGGTGCCTGTCCGGTTGCCAGGCGCAGACTCTCGTGGCGAGTAAAACTGGCGCGGTTGACACCTGAAACGGCGGCAATTTTTGCTTGCAGCGCGGGGTCGAGATGGCCGGTGCCTTTGGCCTGGCCGGCGCGCAGGTAAAGGTCGGCGGGCATGATCTGGGTCAGCCACTGGTTGACCGATTCGCGAAACGAGGTGACCATGATCGCCATCGCTGCGGCCAGTGCCACGCTGGTCAATACGCCGGCCGCAGCGACGACGGCATGACCCGGCGCCGCGCCAAGGCGGGCGGCGGCCAGGCGCGTCGCGACCGGCCCGCGCTGCGGCAGCAGGCGTGCAAGCCCGGCGGCGAGCGTCGGCAACAGCATGACGCTGCCGGCCAGCAGGCTGGCGACCGCCAGATAGCCGCCGAGCGGCAGACCGTCGAGCGGCGGAATGGCACTGGCGGGCACGCTTGCCGCCAGCAGGGCCAGGCCCGTTCGCGGATGCCCGTGGCCGCCCGGCAGCGCCGCACCGTCGCCGGATTTCAGTGCCTGCGCCGGTGCCACCGTCGCCGCCTCGCGCGCCGGCAGCCAGGCCCCGGCAATGCCGGCCAGCATGCCGAGCGCCACATAGAGGGCAATAATTTGCGGCTGCAGCCGCAGGCTTGGCTGCAAGTCCGGAAAATAGCCGGCACCGAGGTCGCCGCCGAGCGCGCTCAGTGCACCCCAGGCGAGCGCATAGCCGAACGCGACGCCGGCCACGCCCCCGGCCAGCCCGACCAGCGCCCCCTCGCCGACCAGCCAGGTGAACAGGCTGCGGCGGGCCAGTCCGAGCGCGCGCAGAAAGGCGAACTCGGTACGCCGGCGCACGACCGACAGGGCCTGTGCCGAGAAGACGAGAAAGCCGCCGGTCAGCAGTGCGATGGCTGCCAGCATGGTCAGGTTGACCCGGTAGGCACGCGAAAGATTGGCGGCCTGATCGCTTGCCGCCTCGGGCGCCTCGATCACGACGCCGGCGGGCACGATGTCCTTCAGCGCGGCGATCGCCGCGGCCGGCGCCACACCGGCGGCCAGCCGCAGGTCGATGCGCGTGAGCAGTCCGTGGCGGGCGAATTGGTCCTGAACGGCGGAAATATCCATCAGCGCCAGACGGCGGTTTTCTCCGGCGCCTGGAATATCGCCGGCGATCTGCAGGGTCGTCGTTGCGGTGCCCGACTGCAGTGTTAATTTGTCGCCGGCCTTGAGTCCCAGCGCCTCCCGGGCCGCCGCGCTGAGAAAGATGCTGTCGGCCGCCAGCGTTGCGAAGCGGTCGGCGCCGGCGGCCGGCCTCGGCAACAGCTGCGGCGTGACGTCGGCCAGCGCGAAGACGTCGATGCCGAGCAGCGGCAGCGTCTCCTCGCTGCCGGTCTGCCGTGCCTGCAGTTCGATAACGGGGCTCGCGGCCGCCACTTCGGGACGGGCGGCGAGCACGGCGTAGAGGTTTTCGTCAAAGCCGCCGCGCGGACCCATCACCTGCAGGTCGGCGCTGCCGGCCAGCGTGCGCAGGCCGCGCCCGAACTCGCCCAGCGCCGCTTCATGCACTGCCTGGACGGCCATGCCGAGGGCGACGCCGAGCACGATCGCGACGAACGAAAACAGCGTGGCCATTCGGCGGCGGGCCAGCGAGCCAAGGAAGACCGGCGCCAGTCTCAAGCGTGCAACCCGCTGGCGGTAAGGTGCAGGATACGGTTGGCCGTGGCGGCCGCTTCCAGCGAATGGGTGACCAGGATGCCGATTGCTCCGGCATCGCGGACGCGCTCGCCAAGCAGGTCGAGCACTTTCTTTCCGTTGCCCGGGTCGAGGTTGCCGGTCGGTTCGTCGGCCAGGACCAGGCGCGGACGATGAACCAGTGCGCGGGCAATCGCCACGCGCTGCATTTCGCCGCCGGAGAGCTCGCGCGGCCAGCTGGCGGCCCTCTCGCCGAGGCTAACGGCTTCCAGCAGTTGCTGTGCCGGGCCGTCCGCTGCGCTGCCATGCAGACCCTGCAGCCAGAGCGGCAGGGCGACGTTCTGGAGCACGGTGAGGTGCGGCAGAACATGGAAGGCCTGGAAGACGAAGCCAAGCTTGTCGCGGCGCAGACGGGTCAGCGCATCCTCGTCGAGTCTCGCGTAATCGACGCCGTCGAGTACCAGCCGTCCGCTGTCGGGCCGGTCAAGCCCGGCTACGAGGTTGAGCAGCGTCGATTTGCCGACCCCGGATTCGCCGACGATCGCCACATAGTCGCCGGCCTGCAGGCGCAGCGAGACATCCCGCAGAACGCGGCGTCCGCCGAACTGGCGCGAAAGCCCTTCTATTTCAAGCAAAATGGGAATCCTGCAATCGTCAGCCCGGTGCTTTGTCCGGCGGAATCAGTGCGCGGTAGGCATGCCAGGTGGCGTGTCCGAGAATCGGGATCGTGATGATCAGTCCGGCGAAGGCGGTCGCGAATCCGATGCCGGCGAGCGTGACGATGAGACCTCCCCAGACCAGCATCGGCAACGGATTCTTCGCCACGGTGGCGAGGCTGAACAGCATGGCCGAAACGGCGTCCTTGTCGCGGTCGAGCATCAGCGGTACGGCGACGACGCTGATCGAAAAGATGAATGCGGCGAAGCCGCTGCCGATGACGAGATAGGCGATCACGAATTCGGCGTTCTTGAACGCCAGCAATTCGCGCAGGAAGTCGTCGGTACTGGGCAGGCCGCTGGTATAGAAGACGGCGAAAACCACCAGAGACGCGCGCGCCCAGATCAGCAGCACGACCCCGGTGACCAGCGCGAAGATGCCGAGGTTGGAGAGGTTGCTCCGCCATATCGTCAGTGATGGCTTGAGGCGGGGTGTTTCACCGCTTTCGCGCTGCCGCGACAGTTCGTAAAGTCCCATCGCCAGGCCGGGCCCAACCAACATGAAGCCGCCCATCAGGGCGACGGTCAGCGAATAGGCGTGGCCGTAGAAGAAGGCAATCATCCAGCCCATCAGGGCGAAGGCGGCGCCGTAGAATAGACTCGCTGCCGGGGCGGCGCGGAGGTCGGAAACGCCCCCGGCCAGCCAGGCGAAGGGGGCGCTGAAAGGAACCCGTGTGATCGCCGCCAGGGTGGATGCGGGGTCGCCTTGCAGGTCGGGAGTGGTGTCGGGCGGGCTGGGCGTCATCATTTATTTCCTTCCGGTTCCATGACAGCGGCGAATCGAGAAAGTGCCCTGATCTTTCGGGAAAGACGATGCGCGGTTCGAAGCTCGGGGCGCCGGAAGCCGGCGCCTATACTGTTGTTGCCGCAGCGCGCACAATGGTAAATCATATCGCCAGCAAATGTTCAGCGGCGGCGCGCTGCCCTTGCCGGACATTCGCGACAAGTAATGGAGACCATTGGTGAAATATGTTCTCGCCCTTGATCAGGGCACGACCAGTTCGCGCGCCATTCTGTTCGATGCCGAAGGCCGGCGCGTGGCGGCTGTACAGCAGGAGCTGACCCAATATTTTCCGCAGCCCGGGTGGGTCGAACACGATGCCGATGAAATCTGGCAAAGCCAGCTCACCTGCGCGCAAAAGGTCCTTGCGCAAGCTTCGGTCGGTGTCGGCGCGGTGGTCGCCATCGGCATCACCAACCAGCGCGAAACCACCGTGCTGTGGGATCGCGCCAGCGGCCGTCCGCTAGCCCGGGCCATCGTCTGGCAGGACCGGCGTACCGCAGAACGTTGCGCGCAACTCGCCGCCGCCGGTCATGAGGCATTGTTCCGCGCCCGCAGCGGCCTGGTGATCGACCCCTATTTTTCCGGCACCAAGCTGGCCTGGCTGCTCGACAGCATTCCCGGTGCGCGCGATCGCGCCGAACGCGGCGAGCTGGCTTTCGGCACTGTGGACAGCTGGTTGCTGTGGCAGCTGACCGGCGGCCGGCGCCACGTCACCGACGCCTCGAACGCGGCACGCACGCAGCTCTTCGACATTCACCGCGGCCACTGGGACGACGACCTGCTGCGCATCCTCGCCATCCCGCGTGCGCTGCTCCCCGAGGTGGTGCCGAGTTGCGGCGTCATCGATGTCAGCGAGGCCAGTTTGTTCGGTGCGCCGATTCCGCTCGCCGGAGTCGCCGGCGACCAGCAGGCGGCATCGTTCGGGCAGGCCTGCTTTGCGCCGGGGATGGCCAAGAACACTTACGGCACGGGCTGCTTTTTACTGATGAATACCGGGTCGACCGCAACAGTTTCGAAGCACGGCCTGCTGACAACGATCGCCTGGAATTGCGGCGGCGGAACCGAATTCGCGCTCGAAGGCGGCATCTTCATGGCCGGTGCGATTACCCAGTGGTTGCGCGATGGTCTCGGCATCATTTCCAGCGCGGCAGAGGTCGAGGTCCTGGCCGCCAGCGTTCCCGACAGCGGTGGCGTGGTCATGGTGCCGGCCTTCGTCGGGCTCGGGGCGCCGTGGTGGGACCCGCAGGCGCGCGGCACCCTGCTCGGCATGACCCGCGGCACGACGGGGGCGCACATCGCGCGGGCGGCACTCGACGCCATCGTGCTGCAAAGCGCCGATTTGGCGGAAGCGATGGTTGCCGATTCGGGCATCGCGCTCAGCGAATTGCGCGTCGATGGCGGTGCGGCCGCCAACGATCTGCTGATGCAGCTGCAGGCCGACCTGCTCGGGGTGCCGGTACTGCGGCCGCAGGTCACCGAAACGACGGCGCTCGGCGCCGCCTATCTGGCGGGACTCGGCGTCGGGCTGTGGGAAAGCCGCGAAGCGCTGGCCGCGCAATGGCAACTCGAGCGGCGTTTTGAGCCGGTGATCGGCGAGGCGGAGCGCAAGTCGCAAATCGAACGCTGGCGTGAAGCGGTTGGCGTCGCACGGCGCTGGCAGGGCTGAGTCGGCCCAACCCGCAAGGAAACCGCTGCCGGGTGCCGTTCAGTATTCCTGGCGGATCGCCAGTTCGGCGTCGGCGTAGCGCAGACGCACCGCCAGAGTGCGGGCAATGGCCTTCATCAGGTTCAAGGCGAGTTTCTTGTGCTCTTCGGTGAGCAGGTCGAATGGTTCGCGCCCCAGCACGTAGACCTCGGTGTCGGTCAGTGCGACGGCGTCGTTGGCCCGTGGCCGGTTGTCGAGGAAGGCGAGTCCGCCGAAGAAGTCGCCGCGCCCGAAACTGGCAACATGGCGGGTCTGCCCGGCGCCCAGCGGGGCGAAGATGCGTACCGTGCCGCGCCGTATCCAGTAGACCGCATCGCCGGGGGCGCCCACCGCGTAGATGCTTTCGCCGGCCTTGTAGGCACGAATTTCCAGACGCGCTTCGAGGTCTTTCAGCGTCTCGTCCTTGTGATTTTTGAAGAGTTCCATCTGCTGCAGCTCGATCGGCGTTTCATCTGCCGGGGGCGTTTCAGTTTCGCCGAGAATGCGATCCTCGACCCAGGCGATGGCGCCGTCGAGATCGGGGAAGGTACGAATGACACTGGTGTCGCTGGTGACGACGCCGGTCTGCTCGAGGAATTCCCGCAGGTTGCGGCCATTGGGCAACTTCTCCCGGATGCCGGCAAGGAGGAGCATCGCCCCCCTTTCCTTCAGGGCATTGCGCACGTTGCTGAGCAGGTGGGCGGCCGTGACGTCAACCGACTGCACGCGCTTGAGATCGAGGATCACATAGCTGCGTTTGCCGAGTTCGGGTTCGAGCTCGCTGTAGAGCTGGTGCGTGGTGCCGAAAAAGAGGCTGCCTTGCAGTTCGATAATGACCGCCTGGTCACCCTTTTCTTCGATGATGCGCATCTCGGTTTCAGGGCGGACCCAGGTCGAAGAGGTCTGGTTGGCGTATATTTTGTGGCGTACGACCGAGCCGCCAATCTGCTCGCGCACGAAGAGGATGATGGCCATCGCGACACCGGTCGCCGAAGCGGCGATCAGACCGACGGTCAGCGCGACGCCGATGACCGCGAGAATGACGGCGAAGTCGAAGACGGTGGCCCGCGATTCGATGAAACGCAGCGCCGCGCGATCGATCATCCGGATACCGATGACGATCAGGATGCCGGCCAGCGCGGCCACCGGAACCCAGGCCAGGAAGGAACCGAAGACGAGGGCGGCGAGCAGCGAAAGAAAGCCCTGGATGACGCCCGACATGCGCGTCCGGGCGCCGCTGTTGAGATTGACCAGCGTCGCGCCCATGGTGCCGGCGCCGGGAATGCCGCCGACTGCCGAAGAAGAGATGTTGGCGATGCCCTGGGCCACCAGTTCGCGATTGGGGTGGTGGCGGGTGTGGGTCAACTGGTCGACGACCACACAGGTTTTGAGCGTGTCGATCGAAAGCAGGGCGGCGAGCGTCAGTGCGCTGCCAAACAGGGCGGCGATCTGGCTCAGGCGAAGATCGCCGATCTGGTGCCAGCGGCCGGTGATAGAGGCGAAGTAGCCCTCCGGCGAGGCGCCCAGTGCACCAATGACCAGATGATTGCCGGTGACCTCCCAGAGTGTCGGGTCCTGTGTCGCCAGCGCGATGTAGGTCAGCACCCCGGCAGCGACCCCGAGGATGGTGCCGGGTACCCGTTTCGTAATTCTGGGCGCGATCAGGGTTGCGAGCACGGTCGCCATGCCGATGGACAGGCTGCGCCAGTCCCAGAGCCAGGGCGCGATCGTTGCCGACCACCAGCCCGTGTCGCCGGCCGCGCCGACAAATTTCGGAATCTGGCTGCCGATGATGATGAGCCCGACGCCGGAGAGGTAGCCGCTGACGACCGGATAGGGGATGTACTTGATCAGGCCGCCGATGCCGACGAAACCGAGCAGCATCTGGATGATTCCGGTCAGTACGCCGAGCAGGATCATGAGCAGCACGATGACTTCGGGCGCGACGCCCTGCGCGGTCAACTCGATGGCAAATGCGGAAAGCACCGCCGCTGCCGGTGCGCACGGGGCGCTGATGAGGCGGTCGGTGCCGCCCAGGATCGAAGCGACGAGGCCGATCACGGTCGCCCCGATGATGCCGGCCAGTGCGCCGACAGCCGCGTAGCTCGGGGCGATGGCGGAATAGATGGTAACGCCGAAGGCGATCGCCGCCGGCAGCGCGACCAGCATGGCCGCGAGGGCGCCCCAGAAGTCGTCTGACGCATGCTTGCGACCAAGCAGGGGTTTCAAACTTGCGGTGATGGCTTTCTGCATTGTGGTGTACTTGTGATGTTTCGCTTGGTGGTTAACCGCAGCTCGCAAGTTGGCGATCTTAAACCCATTGCCATTCGAGGGGGGTATTCCATGCGCGAAACCGTTGCCCGGCGCCGGCGGGGCGTCAAGCGGGCTGTTTTCCGCTGCGTATCCACGCCCTGTATAGCTGCAGCGCGACATGCGCGTCGTTGGCGGCGTAGAGGATCTGGCGCTCGCTCAACTGCGGGCTGGCCCAGTTGCTGGTGCCGGTCTTCTTCGATTTCTGCAGCTTCTGGCCGAAAAAATGGGCGACCGCGACTTTGGCGCCCACCGTCCCGCGATGCCCCGGGCCGCGCAGCACTTCGCCGAGATCGAGAAGGTTTTCCGGCACGATGCCGAGCCGGGATTTCAGCGCGCTGCGGTCATTGTCGAGGCCCATTCCGACCTTGACCACGGCGCGGGATTCGAGGATCTGCTTCAAGGCGCCGGTATCGCAGTTGCGCGAAATCGGGAACAGGTAGGTACGGGTATCGCTGGCGAGTTGAACCAGGTGCGGGCCGGTCGCCACCTCGCCTTTGCGAAAGGTCGGCTTGGATTCGCTGTCGAAGCCGATCGCATCCGCTGCCATCAGCGCATTCAGGGCCTCTGCCGCAAGTGCCTCCGAGACAACCAGGGTTACCTGGCCAAGTTCAATGCCTGGATAGGCTGGCAGTTCGACGCTGCCTAGCATTGTCCGGCTCAACACCACGTCGGTCATTTCAGCCGGGTCCGGAGCCAGTGCCCGATGGCCTCGATTTCCTCCAGGCAAACCGAATGCGCCATCGGGTATTCGTGCCACTCGACGCCATAGCCTTGGCGTGTCAGAAAATCCCTGGCATGCCTGCCAAGCTCCGGAGAGACCACCCCGTCCCCGGTGCCGTGGGCGGCAAAAATTGGCAGCGCCCGATTCGCCTCGGCTATTTCCCGGGTGATCAGCGTCGCCGATGGAATGTAGGTTGACAGCGCGATTATCCCGGCCAGTTGCTCGGGATGGGTCAGTGCGGTCGTGTAGGCGACCGCGCCGCCCTGCGAAAATCCGGCCAGGAAAATATTGGCACAGGGGATGCCCCGCTGGTTTTCGCGTTCAATCAGGCGGCGAATCGCCGCCCGGGAATGCACGATGCCGGCTTCGTCGATACGACGACTGGCAGGTTCCAGGGAAATGATGTCGTACCACGCGCGCATGACATAGCCGCCGTTGCAGGTTACCGGCAAGTAAGGGGCATGCGGAAAGACAAAACGGATGCCGGGCTGCTCACCCAGCCCCAATTCGGGCACAATGGGCGGGAAATCAGAGCCGTCCGCGCCAAGTCCGTGCATCCAGATGACCGAGAACTGTGGATTTTCGGCGGTTTCGACTTCGATGGAAGCTAACAGGTCGTTCAATGACACCTCTTCTGTTGCGGGTTGGAGCGGTTTGTCCGGGCAGTGAACTTGATTGTCGGGTCCGCGACCGGGCTGGCGGAAGAGTACATCCGTAATGCCCAGGCGTGTGAAATCCGGTGACGAATTCGGGCCAGTTCCTGAAATCCACCGACAGTTTTTATATTTTTGATCCCTTAAATGTATTGGCGGGTCCGGTCCGCATTTCTTCAAAGGTTATCCATGACGCCGATTCACGATGTTGATGCACTGCTCCTGCTGGCTACCGCGCTTTCCGCCAAGCGGCGACCGGCGGAACTTGTCGAGATCATGGCGGCAATCGATCTCCTGCAGGGCAATATCCCGGCCGAAGCGAAATTGAGCGAGGCCATTTCCCGACTCGGCGTTCATGGCTTGATGGTCGAGGCGGCAGACGGTATTGCGCTGACGCCCGAAGCGCAGGAAATTGTCGAGCGGCTCCCCAAGAAAGCAGAAGCGGCCGAGCGCCTGTTCATCATCAAGGAGCGGCTCGCCGACTACAACGTCAAGGGCCAACATGCCGCCATCGTGCTCAGTGCGGAGCAGTTGAAGGCAGCCATGATGGCGCATCGCGCGGCCGGCCAAAGCGGCGCCAAAAACCTGCTGGTCCCGAAGCCGAAACCCGCCGAGGAAATCAAGCGCCCCGGCCAGCGCCAGCGCAAACCGCCTCCGGCCCGTCGCCGCAAGGATTGAGCGGCATCGTGAGCGACAACGAAACCAGCCAGGGCACACCCCGGTCTTTCAGCGAACTGCCGCTGGCGCCAGCCATGCTGGACAACCTGACGCAGCTCGGCTACCTGACCATGACGCCGATTCAGGCGGCCAGCCTGCCGCTGGCGCTTGCTGGTCACGACTTGATCGCGCAGGCCAAGACCGGCAGCGGCAAGACCGCCGCCTTCGCGCTGCCCCTGCTCCACAAGCTGAATCCCCGCCGCTTCGCCGTGCAGGCCATGGTGCTCTGCCCGACGCGCGAACTGGCCGATCAGGTCACACAGGAAATCCGCCGTCTGGCGCGCTTTGAAGAAAACATCAAGGTGCTCTCGCTGGTCGGCGGGTTGACCCTGCGCAACCAGGCGACCAGCCTGGAAAACGGTGTCCATGTCGTCGTTGGCACGCCGGGGCGCGTCATGGATCACATGGAGCGGGGCTATCTCAAGCTCGATGAGCTGAATACCCTGGTTCTCGATGAAGCCGACCGCATGCTGGACATGGGCTTTCATGACGACATTGCCTTCGTTGCCAAGCGCTGTCCGGCCAAACGCCAGACCCTGCTTTTCTCGGCCACCTACCCGGAAGGCATTGCGCAACTCGCCAGGCAATTCCTGAACAGGCCGCAAGAAGTGAAGTTGCTCGAACAGCACGCCGAAAGCAAGATTCGCCAGCGTTTCTATGAGGTCAAAAACGAAGACCGTCTGGCGGCCGTGGCCACCTTGCTCAAGCACTATCGCCCGCTCAGCACGCTCGCCTTCTGCAATACCAAGCAGCAGTGCCGCGACCTGCTCAACGTGCTGCGTGAGCAAGGCATCCACGCCCTGACCCTGAACGGCGATCTCGAACAACGCGAGCGCGACCAGGTGCTGATCCAGTTTGCCAACAACAGTTGCTCGGTGCTGGTGGCGACCGATGTCGCTGCGCGCGGCCTGGACATCGCGCAACTCGCAGCGGTGATCAACGTCAACGTGACACCCGATCCGGAAATCCACATCCATCGCATTGGCCGTACCGGCCGCGCCGATCAGGAAGGCTGGGCGCTCAGCCTGTGCAGTCCGGGCGACAGGCGCCGTGTCGCGGCCATTGCCGACATGGCAGGCAGCAAGCTGGAACTGCACCAGCTTGGCGAACTGCCTGCCGCCGACGAAGCGCCGCTGACCCCGCCGATGGTCACGCTACAGATACTCGGCGGGCGCAAGGACAAGATCCGCCCAGGCGACGTACTTGGCGCGCTGACCGGCGAGGCTGGCTTCAGCCGCGAACAGGTCGGCAAGATCACGGTCACCGATCAAACCACCTACGTTGCCGTGGCGCGCAACATTTATCGCGACGCTGTGCGCAAACTTTCGGCAGGCAAGGTGAAGGGCAAGACCGTGAAAGTTCGGGCGCTGTAGTCGGGCCTCGAATTCTTGCTGTTTTTCCGGGTTGACCGCAACAGCGCAACGCCCGGCAATCGTTCACAACGGCCATACGACGAGCAGCAGTGGCACCGCGATCGTCGCCACCATGATCTCCAGCGGCAGCCCCAGTTTCCAGTAGTCACCGAAGCGGAAGCCGCCCGGCCCGAGAATCAGGGTGTTGTTCTGGTGGCCGATCGGCGTCAGGAAGGCGCAGGAAGCGCCGATTGCCACCGCCATCAGGAAGGAATCGGCGCTGACGCCCAGCGCGTTGGCCGTGCCGATGGCGATCGGGCACATGACTGCGGCAGTGGCGGCATTGTTCATCAGATCGGAAAGAAACATGGTGACGATCAGGATCAGCGCCAACGCCGGCACGGCATAACCCTGGGCCACGTTTTCGAGCATGAAGCGGGCGATCAGGTCGGCGGTGCCGGTCGATTGCATCGCCCCGGCCACCGGGATCATCGCCGCCAGCAGTACGATCACTGGCCAGTCGATGGCGTCATACACCGCGCGTGGCGGCACCGTGCGCAGCGCCATCGAAACCAGCACGCCGCCGGCGAAGGAAATCGCCGCCGGCAGCAGGCCGAAGGCTGCGCCCGCAACTGCCAGGGCCATGATGATGGTGGCTTCCCACGCCTTGCGCCGGTTCGGGATACGCAGTTCGCGCTCGGCCAGCGGCACGCAGCCGTAGTCGGCAGCAAATTCCGCAAGCGCTTCGGGCGGCCCCTGCATCAGTAGCAGGTCGCCCGAGCGCAGCTCAATCGATCGCAGGCGCTTCATCGAGAGATGCCCCTGGCGCGAGAACGCGAGCAGGTTCAAACCGTAGCGCGTGCGCAGCAGGATGTCTTTTGCCGAGCGGCCTGCCAGTACGGAGTTTGGCAGCACGGCGAGCTCCATCAGGGCGATATCCCCCGAGCTGACGGGCTTGTCCTGATCCGTGTCGTTTTCCGCATTTGCCGTATCCGTATCCGCTTGTCCTTGCGCTGCATCCTCAAGGTCGGCTGATTCGTCGATTTTCGGTGGCTTCACGGCTTCCTCGAGCTTCAGTCCGAGGCTGGACAGGACGCTGGCCAATGCCTTGGCTTCGGCCTCGATGGCCAGGATGTCGCCGGCTTTAACCTTGCGGTGCAGGTTGGGTGCAGTCAGGCGGACGCCAAGCTGGACCATGCCGAGGATTTGCGCGTCGCTGTCTTCGATTGCCGCCTCGATCTCGCTCAGACTCATGCCGACCGCCTTGCTGTCTTCCACCACGCGTGCCTCGGTGATGTAGGCGCCCGACTCGAAGCCCTCGATGCCGGCCTGCTTGCGTACTGGCACCATGCGCCAGCCGAACGCGGCGACAAAGATGACCCCGGTTGCGGCAACTGCCAGGCCGACCGGCGTGAAGTCGAACATGCCGAAGCTGCCAGCCCCGGTCTGGTCGCGGAAACCGGAAACGATAAGGTTGGGCGGCGTCCCGATCAGGGTCGTCATGCCGCCGAGGATGGTGCCGAAGGCCAGCGGCATCAGCACCTGCCCCGGGGCGAGATTCAGGCGCCCCGCCAGTTGGACGGCCACCGGCATAAGCAGCGCCATCGCCCCGACGTTGTTCATGAAGCTCGACAGCAGGGCGCCCAGGCCGATCAGTGCCGCCATGCTCACGGCGATGCCGGCCTTTGCCGGCAATACGTCGCGGCTCAGGGCGTCGACCGCGCCCGAGGTTTGCAGCCCGCGGCTCAGCACCAGCACGCAGGCTACTGTAATCACCGCCGGGTGCCCGAAACCGGCGAAGGCTTCGGGTGCCGGCAGCAGTCCGGCCAGCACGCAGGCTAGCAGCGCCCCAGCAGCCACCATGTCGTGGCGCCAGCGGCCCCAGAGAAACATCGCCACGGTGGCGAGCAGGATTACCAGGATGAGCAGTTGATTGGTCGTCATGTGCGTTGCGGGAATTACCCGGTAGATTTTCCGGGCGTCAGGCTGGAACTGTTATGAGACAGCGCATTCTTGGTTCCGGCTAATTGCTCGATCGGGTCTCATTGTGACAGCTATGTCGATATTGCATTATGGAAATGGAATCTGCTGGTTTTCCTGGTTGACCGCAGCAGCGTTGAATTTCGACATTAATTGCCATGGGCTGGAGGCACTAACGGCCGGCCACATAATCTCCAGAGCGGGCACTTGAAGGGCGGCTTCACGATAAGTTTGTCGAGACGGGCATTGTCGGGGATTTTGCGTATGGACATCTGGGGTCCGAAAAGTCAACGCTAGCCGAACGGTTCCTGTAACCTGCACTGTTTGTAACATATCTGTAACGTCTTTGTAACATCATGCCCTAATGACTTCCTGGGGGAAATCATGGATCTTGAGCGTTTTGTCATGATGGAAAATGCCAGCGACAAGAACCGTCACGAGTTGTTGCGGCCGGATATTTCGGCGTGCCGCTGCCTGGCTGATCACCGTGCCGGCTTCTGCGCTCATGGCTGCGATGGCCTTCTACATGATTCGCGGCATGATGCTGCCGTAATCAAAACCAGGTGACCGCGAGGTGAGCATGCTGAGACGCATACTGCTGCCGACAATCTTTCTGATACTCGGCTGGGGATTCTGGGTCAGCCCGGATTTCAAAGAGATCGCCGCAGGTGTGGCAATCTTTCTGTTCGGGATGCTTTCGCTGGAAGAGGGCTTCAAGGCTTTCACCGGCGGCGTGCTGGAAAAACTGTTGCGCGTGTCAACCGACCGGCTCTGGAAGAGCCTGTCGTTCGGCATTGTCACCACCACGGTGATGCAATCCAGCTCGCTGGTGTCGGTCATCACCATCTCCTTTCTCAGCGCCGGGCTGATTGGTCTGGCGCAGGGCATCGGCATCATATTCGGCGCTAACATGGGAACCACTACAGGCGCCTGGCTGATCGCCGGGCTCGGGCTCAAAGTGAATATCGCTGCCTACGCCATGCCCATGCTGGTATTCGGCATCATCCTGATGTTCCAGTCGTCAAAAAACCTCAAGGGCATTGGCTATGTTCTGAGCGGGCTGGGCTTCCTGTTCCTCGGCATACACCATATGAAAGAGGGCTTCGAGTCGTTCAAATCGGCCATTGACCTCTCACAGTTCGCGGTGCCCGGCCTGCTTGGACTGCTGCTCTATACCCTGATTGGCACTTTCGCGACGGTAGTGATGCAGTCAAGTCACGCCACCTTGGTGTTGATTATCACGGCCCTGGCAGCAGGCCAAATCACCTACGAAAACGCTTTGGCGCTGGCAATCGGCGCCAACATCGGTACCACCATCACGGCCATTCTTGGCGCAATCAGCGCGAACGCCGAAGGGTGGCGTCTGGCAGCGGCCCATCTGCTGTTCAATGTGGTGACCGGCCTGGTGGCCATCGTTTTCATCCATCAATTTGTTTGGGCTGTCGATGCCCTGAGCATCCGCGTTGGTATCGCCAACGACGACTACGCGCTCAAGTTGGCAGTGTTCCATACCTTGTTCAATCTCACCGGCGTCTTGATCATGGTGCCGTTCATCCAGCGCATGGTCACCGTGCTCCAGCGCATGTTCAAAGAAGAAGTACGTACAGTCGTCTGCCTCGCTACCTCAACGATGCCGTTACCAGCTTTCCCGACGCTGCCCTGGCGGCTTTGCGCAAGGAAGTAACGCACCTGTACGAAAACGCCTTCGACATCATCATCCAGGTAATGAATATCGAGAAGGATGATCTGAAAGATGATGACTTCATAGAACGCCTGGCGACGATTCCATCCAAGGTGATGACTGTAGACATTGACAAGCTTTACAACGAACGTATCAAATTGCTCTACAGCGAAATCATCGCCTTCATAGCTCGCATTCAGGGTGGATCTGACACGCAGGCCTATGGCGATACGCTATACGATCTGCGCGATGCCAGCCGGGATGTGGTCGAGGCAGTCAAGGACATCAAGCACCTGCAAAAAAACTTGTTGCGCTATCTTGTGGCATCGAACCCGTTTATTCAGAAGGAATACAATGCAATACGGCAGCGGCTGGCGTTATTGTTGAAAGATTTGAATGCAATTGCCGCAGATTCCGACAACGAGGCCTTGTTGGCATTGGATGGGGTAAGAGCTGATCTGTTTGCCGACGATGCGCTGGCCGGAGGAAGCCTGGACAACTTGATTCGCAACGGCAGCATTACGCCGGAAATGGCGACCTCCCTGATGAACGACAGCAGTTATGCACATGATGTCGCCAAGAACCTGGTCAACATGGCCAAAGTGATATTCACGCCAACCGACTCAATGATGCGGGAAGTTCAGGAAAGTCTGGTGCTTGACTCATAGGCTATGATTCAATAGGAAAGATCATGAAGAAACTATCTTTGCTGGACAAAATCCGGCACTTCTTCAGCAAGAAGCAGAAGCATCAGGAGGCAAAACGCAAACACCTCAAAGTGCTTTTGAAAAAACTGAAGAAAGAGGAAGTCAGGCTGAAAACGAAATTGGCGGACAAGAAAGACTCGTCACGCAATGCGCACTATGAACGGCTGATCAAGGTGCTTCATCAGCAACGCAAAAAAGGCGTCGCGCTCCTGCGCGAGCTTTCCCACTGATCATTACCGCGATGCCGGGCCCGCATCTGTGTTGCGAGCTTAGTATCTGCCCGATTTTTTATTCTCGCCCGAACTGGGTACAGACGATTCCCGGCAAGGGCTGGTTCATGATCCTGCGCCTTTATGGACCGCTGGAACCCTGGTTCGACAAGAGCTGGCGGCCCGGCGAGGTCGAGTTGCAAAAATAGGCGTGACCAGGCTTCATTGAAATGAACCAACGGGCGCTGCGGCGCCCATTGTTGCTCCTGATGCGACGATGCACAGGGTGCTCAATCAATCAGACAAGGGCCGCTTACTGTCAGGGGACGCCTTCACCATTGAAATTGGATGGCCTCGCCTTACCCGCCGACATTGACCCGCAGCGGCGCCGTTTCCCTGTAGATCAGCGACATTGGCGCCTTGCTCGAAACGGTGATGATTCGCGTTTCCGGAGGGTAAATCAGGTGGTAGGTCAGGAACATGTGCACCGTTTCGGCGTTCCGCAGCAGGTCGAACATGGCGGCGCAGCCGGGATGCCCGCAAATCTCGTCATCGTCGAAATTCAATTCGCCCAGCGACAGCGATCTCTCCCGCACGATAACCTTGGGCTTCCTGGAGCCGAGGAGTTCGCGGATCAGCATGACCCTGATTTCGGGCAAGACGATGGCGCCGACGCTGTTTTCGCCGACCAGCCACTCGACCGCTCGCCCTTCACCCCCCGGTTCGGGCATGTGATCGCCAAAGGACTGGCACCAGCGTGGAAAGTAGGCACGGTAACGGCGGACTTCCCTGTCCATGACCGCGCCCCTAGCGATTCTGCTCGCGCAACGCCATCTCGATGAGGCTGTCCACTACATCGGTCAGCGAAACGAGGCCGTGCAGTTCGTTGTTGTCGATGACCAACACCCTGTTCGCCGAATACCGGATCATCAGACGCGCCAGATAGCGGGTTTCAAGGTGCTGCGAAATCTGCAGCGCCGGCTTCTGAGCGATGTCGTAGACATTGAGCAGATCGATGTCGCCGTCGTCGGCGACCACCGCCTCGGCAATGTCGCGATAGGTTACCAGGCCGTGGGCGTCTCCGGCATGGCGCTTGTCGACGACCAGCGACTTGACGCCGTGCTTCTTCATCAGCATCAGTGCCTCGCGCACTGTGGCCAATGGGCTGATAGTGACAACATCCGTTCTCATGATTCCGGCAACCAGCATGGGGATACCCTCTCGGAAAATTAGTTTTTCAAAACAGGCAACAGGCGAGTGGGTACGAAGCCCTCACAGATCCTCCGCGACTTCGCGTCGGAAAGTCTCCATCTGCGCCAACCCGATCCCGACCACATTACCCAGCGGCAGCGAAAAGGCCAATCCGCCACCGGGCAGGTCCAGTTTCATCTCGATCTTGACCGCCTTGAGGATGCGCATCGCGAGTTGCTTCTCGACGACGCACAGCAGCAGCGACTCCCGGCGTTCGAGGCCGAGGCCGAGAAAGGTCTTGCGATCATTCTGGCGCAGCCCCTTGCCCTTGACGATGGTGATGCCGGTAGCGCCGGCCTCCTTGAGAATCTTGACTGCCGGATTCTCGTCTTCTTCCGGAACAATCAGCACCACAGCAGAGAATTTCATGATTTCTCCTCCTTGACAGGTTTCCTGACGCGCCACCACCAAGTGGCAAGCATGCCATAAGACATGACGATGATCATTGGCAACAGCGAGGCGAAGGCGATCAGGCCGAAGCCGTCGATCATCGGATCGCGACCCGGCGTGCGTTCGGCCAGGCCGACGCCAAGTGCAGTCACCAGAGGCACGGTCACGGTCGAGGTCGTTACGCCACCGCAGTCATAGGCGATCGGCACAATAAATCTCGGTGCGAACCGGGTCATGGCAAGCACCAAAAGGTAGCCGGGGATCAGCCACCAGCCAATATCCACGCCGTCGATGATGCGCGCGCAGCCGATCACGATGCCAATGCCGACGCCGACCGAGACCAGCGTACGCAGCCAGATTCCCCTGAGCTGGCCGAGGCTGACCTCGTCGGCCTTGATCGACAGCGCAATCAGCGCCGGTTCCGCCATTGTGGTCGCAAAGCCGATCAGGAAGCCGTAGAGGTAGGTCGCCCACATTGGCACGCCATCGCGCATCAGGCCGTCGGACATCGCGTCGCCGAGAGGGAAAAGTCCGATTTGCAGACCCTCGTCGAACAGAAAGAGGCCGACCGCAACCAGGGCCATGCCCACCGCCAGTCCCTTGGGGTCTGCCAGCGGCCGACGCAAGATGACGAAGCTGGAAAAGAGCACTACAGCGATGATCGGCAACAGATTTCTGACCATGATCAGGAAATCGACAAGCATCGCGACCGCTACGTGCTGATGCTGACCGTCGCTCGGCATCAGCAGTACCGTAGTGCCGTGCTCGACCGGCACGAAGAACAGGATGCCGTACATCTGGATGATGATCATCGGCGCCAGTGCCCCAAAGGCAACCAAGCCAAAGCCGTCGAGCAGCGGATTGCGACCACGAATGCTGGTAGCCAGACCGACACCGAGGGCCGTCAATAGCGGTGCGGTGACGGTCGACGCGACAACGCCGCCGGAGTCGAAGGCGAGCCCGACCAGTTGCGGTGGCGAAAAAGCGGTCAGTACGATGACCAAGAGGTAACCGGGAATCAGATAGTTGCCGATCGGATGCCCGAGGACGATGCGCCAGACACCGGCGACAATCGCCAGACCAACCCCGAGCGCCGCCACCAGGCGCAGGGTCAGCGCACTCAAGCTGCCGCCCGAGACCGCCTCGGCCTTGTAGGCGACGGCCATCAGCGCTGGTTCCGCGGCGACCGAGGCGAAACTGATGCAGAATGCAAAAAGCATCAGCCAGAGAAACGAGCCGCGGCGTGCGAAATCGAAGGCCATTGTTTCGCCGGCAGGAAATATTGCGGCGTCGAGTCCCTTGACGAAAAGCGCCAGGCCGACCAGGACAATGGCAAACCCGCCGATCAGCGCAGCCGGGCTGTCCGGCATGCGCTGAATGAAGAACACCTGGAAGATGACCACCACGATCAGCGTTGGCGCCAAATCGCGCGCCGCTTCGTGAAGCAGTTCGCGAATGACTCGAAGCAGTGATCGCATGCCTGTTCCCGGTCAGTTCGGCGCCCTGGAAGGGGCTTGGTATCGGGTCAGGCTATGGAGATGATGGCTCATTGACCCGTTGGCAGAGAGAGTTTACGAAAAACCATGACAGTCCTCGGGTTGATCATGGTGTAGATTGCCGATTTCTGCAAGAAATTAGGGCAATCGCATAGACTTTGCGGCAGCTTGCCGCCGTTTTCAGCCCTTGCTCAGGAGTGGATGGAAAGGGCGACGGCTTCGGCCACCTTGATCCCGTCGACGCCGGCCGACAGGATGCCGCCGGCGTAACCGGCGCCTTCGCCGGCCGGGTAGAGGCCGCGTGTGTTGATGCTCTGGAAATCGCCGCCCCGCGTGATGCGGATCGGCGATGAGGTGCGCGTCTCGACGCCGGTCATCACCGCATCGGCCATCGCGAAACCGCGAATCTGCTTGTCGAAGACAGGCAGCGCTTCGCGCAGGGCAGTGACGACGAACGGCGGCAGGCACAGCGCCAGATCGGTCCAGTGCACACCGGGCGTGTAGGATGGCTCGACCGCGCCTGTTGCGGTCGACGCCCGTCCGGCGAGAAAATCACCGACGCGCTGGGCGGGGGCCGAATAGCTGCTGCCGCCCGCTTCAAATGCCTTTTCTTCCCAGTGGCGCTGCAAGTCGATGCCGGCCAGCGGGTGACCCGGATAATCGACTTCCGGCGAGATGTTGACAACGATGCCGCTGTTGGCATTGCGCTCGGCGCGCGAATACTGGCTCATGCCGTTGGTCACCACGCAGCCAACTTCCGAGGTGGCGGCGACTACGGTGCCACCCGGGCACATGCAGAAACTGTAGGCAGTGCGCCCGTTGGCGCAGTGATGCACCAGCTTGTAATCGGCGGCGCCGAGCAGCGGATGACCGGCTGCGGGACCGAAGCGGGCGCGGTCGATCAGTGACTGCGGATGTTCGATGCGGACGCCGATCGAGAACGGTTTGGCCTCGATATGGACACCGTTGTCGTAAAGCATGCGGAAGGTGTCGCGGGCGCTGTGGCCGACTGCCAGTACGACATGGTCCGCGGCGATGCGCTCGCCGCCGGCCAGGCGCACGCCGCGCACCTGGCCGTTGCCGGCGGTGTCGCGGTCGATCTCGATTTCCTCGACCTTGGCGCCGAAGCGTACCTCGCCGCCCAGCGCGAAAATGCTGGCACGCATCTTTTCGACCATGCTGACCAGCCGGAAAGTACCGATGTGCGGCTTGTTGACATAGAGGATTTCCGCCGGCGCGCCGGCCTTGACGAACTCCTCGAGCACCTTGCGCCCGTGGTGCAGCGGGTCCTTGATCTGGCTGTAGAGCTTGCCGTCGGAAAAAGTGCCGGCGCCGCCCTCGCCGAACTGGACGTTGGATTCGGGGTCGAGCTTGCCTTGGCGCCACAGGCCCCAGGTGTCCTTGGTCCGTTCGCGGACGATCTTGCCGCGTTCGAGGATGATCGGGCGAAAGCCCATTTGCGCCAGCAGCAGGCCGGCGAACAGACCGCACGGGCCGGTGCCGATGACCACGGGGCGTGTCGCCAGGACGGCGGGCGCCTGCGTGACGAAGCGATAGCGGGTATCGGGCGTCGGCATCACGTTGCGGGCGCCGCTAAGCCGTTCGAGTGCCGCCGTTTCGTGGGAGATTTCGACATCGACCGCGTAGATCAGCGCGATCGCCGTTTTCTTCCGCGCATCGCAACTGCGCCGATAAACCGCGTAGCGGAGCAGTTCGCTATCGGCGATTCCCAGGCGCTGGCAAATGGCGGCATGCAGTGCTGCGTCCGTATGGTCGAGCGGGAGCTTGATTTCGGTCAGTCGTAACATGCGAAGAATCCGGAAACACGGGGGGCGGCGAGGCCGCTATTCTATCCCTTGCGAGCGCCGTCCGGCCTTGACCTGCGCGTGCCGGCGCTTGTATTCGAGGCGCTTGGCGACCGAACCGCGGGTCGGTTTGGTCGGCCGCCGCTTCCTGGCCGTGACGGCAACGCTGTCGACCAGCGCCTGCAGGCGGCGCAGGGCTTCCGCACGGTTCTTTTCGAGGCTGCGGAACTCCTGCGCCTTGATGACGACAACGCCCTCCTTGCTGATGCGCTGGTCGCCCAGTTTCAGCAGCCGTTCGCGAATTTCATCGGGCAGCGACGAGGCGGCGATGGCAAAGCGCAGATGCACGGCATTGGCGACCTTGTTTACATTCTGCCCGCCGGCCCCTTGGGCGCGGATGGCGGTGATTTCGATTTCGTCGGGCGGAATGGCGATCCGGGGGCGCAGGGTTGGCATGGTTTTGCAGTTAAATTTTACCTTTTGAATAAGAGCGTTTACGCCTAGTGCAAAAGTTGTAATATGAACGTAACGTGTTCGTAAAATAAATCATCGGGAGACTTTCCATGTTCAGCAGTCTGATGCCGCAACGCAAGGAATTTTTCGAGCTTCTTGCCGCCCATTCCGATCGTGTGGTGGCCGGGGCCAACGCGACGCTTCGCCTGATGAATGGTTTGGGTAATGGTACCGAGGACATCCCGGTGCTGGTTGCCGAAGTCAATATGAACGAGCAAAGTGCCGACAAGATCAAGGCCGAGTTGATCACGCTGTTGCACCGCTCATTCACGACGCCGATCAACCGCGACCAGATTCATACGCTGACCATCGAACTGGACAACGTGTTGAACGCCTTGCAGGACGCCGCCAACGCGGTTGGCATGTACAGCATCAAGGAATCGACCGTCGAGTCCCGGGAACTGGCCGAGCTCGCCGCCGATGCCTGCATGCGCCTCAACCGGGCGGTGGTCTCCCTGCCCGAGAAGGGCCGCAAGCAGGAAACCATGGACTTGTGCAAGGAAATCGACGCCATCGAATCGCAGGCCGACCGCATCCAGCGCAAGGCGATCACCGCCCTGTTCGACGGCAATACCTCGATCTGGACGGCGATCAAGATGCGCGAGTTCTACGCCTTGCAGGAAGAAGTGCTGGACCGTTGCGAGGATGCAGCCAAGACGATCGAAGAAATCCTGATCGAAAACTCCTGAGAGGGCGACGCAAATGGAACAGTTAACCATCAGCATGTGGTCGCTGGCGTTGCTCGTCGCTGTCGCCCTGGCCTTCGACTTCATGAACGGGTTTCACGACGGCGCCAATTCGATCTCGACCATCGTCGCGACCGGCGCACTGACGCCCAAGCAGGCGGTGATCTTCGCCGCCTTCTTCAATTTCGCCGCGCTCTGGGTCTTTCATCTATCGGTGGCAGCGACTATCGGCAAGGGAACGGTCGATCCATCGTTTGTCGACCATCATGTGATCTTTGGTGCATTGATGGGCGCCCTCGCCTGGAACATCATCACCTGGTACTACGGCATTCCCTCGTCGTCCTCGCATGCGCTGGTCGGCGGCCTGGTTGGCGCCACGGTGGCCAAGTCCGGCGGGATCGGGGCCATTGTCTGGAGCGGTTTCGGCAAGATTCTGGTCTTCATCATCATCTCGCCGATGGTTGGTTTCCTGATCGGCGGCCTGCTCATGGTCCTGGTCGCCTGGGTGTTCAAGAACCAGTCGCCGCACCAGGCGGGCAAATGGTTCCGCAGCGGGCAGTTGTTCGCCGCCGCGGCTTACAGCCTCGGCCATGGCGGCAACGACGCGCAGAAAACCATCGGCATCATCTGGCTGTTGCTGATCACGGCCGGCGTGGCCACCAAGGACGTCGCCACCCTGCCCATGTGGGTGGTCTATTCTTGCTATGCTGCCATTGCCTGGGGCACCTATCTGGGTGGCTGGCGGATCGTCAAGACGATGGGCACCAAAATCACCAGGCTTAATTCGGTCAGCGGCTCGTGCGCCTCGATGGGCGGCGCGATCAGTCTTGGCCTGGCGACCTTTGCCGGCATCCCGGTGTCCACCACGCACACCATTACCGGCGCCATCGTCGGCGTCGGCACAGCACAGGATGTCAAGGCCGTGCGCTGGGCGGTGACCTTGAACCTGCTGGTTGCGTGGGTGCTGACGATCCCCGCAGCGGGGTTGATCGCCGCGCTCTTCTGGTACGTTGGCAAGAGCTTCCTCTGATCGAGACAAGGAACCGACCATGCTGAACAATGTGATGCCGCAACGCGGTACGTTTTTCGACCTGCTGGGTTCGCATACCGACCGCCTGGTCGCTGGCGCCAATGCCACGATGCGCCTGGTCAGCGGGCTGGGAAATCAGGGCATCGACAGTGCCGCGCTGATCGAGGAGGTGAACGCCAACGAGGCGAGCGCCGACCGGATCAAGGACGATTTCATCCGCCTGCTGTACGAGTCGTTTACCACGCCGGTCAATCGCGAGCAGTTGCACACCCTGATCGGGGACCTCGACCGCATACTCGACACGCTGCAAAGCGTCGCCAATGCGATTGCGATGTACCACATCGAGAGTTCGACATCCGAGGCTCGGACCATGGCATCGCTGGCGGCTGATGCCTGCCTGCGCCTGAACCGGGCGGTAATCACCCTGGCCGACCGCAGCCGGGAACAGGAGTCGCTGATCAAGTTTTGCAGTGAGGTCGATCTGATCGAGGGCGTGGCCTCCCAGGCGATGCGCGAAGCGGTGACCAAGCTGTTCGAGCATGAGGGCGATGAAGTCGCGGCTTGGCATGCGATGAAGATGCGCGGCTTCTATTTCACGCAGGAAGAAGTCCTGCGTGGCTGCAAGCGCGCCGCCAAGACGATCGAAGAAATACTGATCGAGAACGCCTGAAGCTGTTCATCGGCGTGGCCTGGTCAGGCCGCCCGCTTAAGCTCGGCCGCCGCCTCTTCGCGCACCCGCCTGGCTTCGTCGAGCAGGTAGCGCTGGTAGTCTTCCAGATCGCCGTCGAAGGGCGCGACGCCACCCTTTGAGACCAGCCAGAACTCGTCGCAGACCGAGCGCAGCAGGGCGCGGTCGTGGCTGACCAGCATGACGGTGCCTTCGAACTCGTTGAGGGCGACGGCCAGTGCTTCGCGGGTACTGAGGTCGAGATGGTTGGTCGGTTCGTCGAGGAGCAGCAGGTTGGGGCGTTGCCAGACGATCATGCACAGCACCAGCCGGGCCTTTTCGCCGCCGCTCATGGTTCCGACCGCCTGCTTGACCATCTCGCCGCCGAAATTGAAGGTACCTAGGAAATTGCGCAGTTCCTGCTCGCGGCCCGGCACGTTGCTGCGGCCGTTGGCGATGGCCTCCTTGGCCAGACGGACCATGTGTTCGAGCGGCGTGTCCTGCGGGCGCAGCACATCGAGTTCCTGCTGGGCGAAGTAGCCGATGTTGAGGCCCTTGCCTTCGGTGACGTCGCCGCTGATGGCCTGCAGGTCGCGGGCGATGGTCTTGACCAGCGTGGACTTGCCCTGACCGTTGGCGCCGAGGATGCCGATGCGCTGGCCGGCCATCACCGAGCGGTTGATGCCACGCACGATGACGGTCGGCGGCGTGCCAGCCGGCGCTTCTTCGGCCGGCGGATAGCCGATGGTGACGTCCATCATCGAGAGCATCGGGTTGGGCAGGTTCTGCGGTTCCTGGAACTCGAAGCTGAATTCGGCATCGGCGAGCACCGGCGCGATCTTCTCCATGCGGTCGAGCGCCTTGACCCGGCTCTGCGCCTGTTTGGCCTTGCTGGCCTTGGCCTTGAAGCGGGCGATGAAGGACTGCAGGTGGGCGATCTTCTCGGCCTGCTTGGCCATGGTCGCCTGCTGGAGCAGCATCTGCTCGGCGCGCATGTCTTCGAACTTGCTGTAGTTGCCGCCGTAACGGACGAGTTTGGCGTTGTCGATGTGCAGCGTGACGCCGGTGATGGCGTCGAGGAATTCGCGGTCGTGGCTGATCATTACCAGCGTACCCTGGTAGCGCTTGAGCCAGGCTTCGAGCCAGACCAGCGCATCGAGGTCGAGGTGGTTGGTCGGTTCGTCGAGGAGCAGGATATCGGACGGGCACATCAGGGCGCGCGCCAGCTGCAGGCGCATCCGCCAGCCGCCGGAGAAGCTGTTGACCGGGTTGTGCAGCTCCGCCACCTTGAAGCCGAGGCCGAGGATCAGCGATTGGGCACGCGCTTCGGCATCGTGTTCGCCGGCGTCGTTGAGCGCCATGTAGGCTTCAGCCATGCGCATGCCGTCATCGCTGGCTTCGGCGTCATGCACTTCGTTGCGCGCGGCGAGCAGGGTCGTGTCGCCGTCGATGACGAAATCGGTCGCGCTCTGTGCAGTTTCCGGCATGTCCTGCGCGACTTGACCCATGCGCCATTGCGCGGGAATCGAATAGTCGCCGCCATCCTCGTGCAGGGTGCCGTTGAGCAGGCCGAACAGGGTGGATTTGCCGGCGCCGTTGCGCCCGACCAGGCCGACTTTTTCGCCGGGGTTGATGGTGACGCTGGTCTTGTCGAGCAGCACCTTGGAGCCACGGCGCAGCGTGACGTTCTTGAGGATGATCATGGGCAGAAACGGGTACAGGGGCCCGCATGATAGCGAGCGACAGGGCCGTGGCCTATCGATATTTTCGCGCCGTTGCGGTCAACGCTGTTATTCGCCGTTTTTTTGGGATTCCAGATAGAGTGTCTCGACCTGCGCGCGTGCCCACGGCGTGCGGCGCAGAAACTTGAGGCTGGAAGCGATGCTCGGGTCCTGGTTGAAGCAGCGAATGTTGATCCGTCGCCCGAGTTCCGGCCAGCCGTATCGGGCCGTCAGATCGTTGAGGATCTTTTCGAGCGTGATGCCATGCAGGGGATTGTTGGCCTGGGTCATGGCCGGGTGAAATACAGCTGCCTTTCAGTCAGGCAGTCGCTGGCCCCCGTCGCGAAGTCACGGCAGACGCCGGGCCGTCGTTCGTAGATGGTGCAGCGCATTGTGTCGCGGTCGAGCGCGGCGCACCAGCCGTCATCCAGACGGCGCATGACCGAGCCACCCCAGGCGTCTTCGCCGGTGAAGCGCGACGGAATGTCGTCGGCCCCCATCAGCATCACTTCGAGCTGGCAACAGCAGGCCGCGCAGCTGGCACAGGTGACCGCCGGTTCGTTGGGGATGGTAGCGCTCGTCATTCCCCGGGGGCCGCTGCCAGCGACAGCGTCACGTGAACCGTGGCGTCGGCGATGGTCGTTTCCATCGGCCAGCCGATTGCCGCAAATACCTTGAGCATGGCCGCATTATGTGTGAGCACTTCCGCCCTGAATTTCGTGACCCCCTGTTGGCGTGCAATCCTCCCGAGATGGTCAAGCAGGCGGCGGGCAATGCCCAGTCCGTGATAATCCTCTTCGACGATGAACGCAATTTCGGCCGAATCCGGCCCGCACAAAGCGTAGCTTGATGAGGCGATGACGATTTCACGGCCATTTTCGATCAGCGTGGCGATCAGCGCGACGCGGGTCGTGAAATCCATCTCGCGGATCAACCGGTATTCGGCATCGCTCAGGACTTTCTTGTAACCAAAGAAGCGGGTATAGATGGAATCGGTTTCAAGTTTGCTGAATGCCTCGGTTATCCGTTCTTCATCGTCCGGACGGAGGGCGCGAATGCAGATTTCGAGGCCGTTGCGCAAGGTTTCGCTGGCCATGTAGTGACGGGCATCAATCATTGGTACGATATCCCGGTGCGGTTGGATGGTTTGGTTTCCGGCAAGCTGCGCCCGGATAGCCGGGCAAGGTCGCTGCTGCCGGCTGGCAGGCGACACGCCTGGCCTGGTCGAGACGTTGCGGTAGGTTGTCCGCCGTGATCGGCGCCCAGCCGAGTTGTTCGCCAAAGTAGCGCGCCCAGGCAAATTCGATAAAGTAAATCTGCCCCGGTTTGTTGAAAAAGTGTTCGTCTTCGGCGAAGCCGGCCAGCGCGCGGTAGCTGTAGTCGGGCATGTCCTTGATCTGTCGTGGCAGGGCGGCCGGTTCGAGCGGGTTGCCGCGCTCGTCGTAAAGCCACGCCCACTTCGCCGCCTTCATTGCTTGCCAGAAGCCGTCATGCTGGTCGATGCGGCCGACGATCGATACCGGTGCCTGGCGTTCGCCCAGTTCCCAAAGTGCGCGCGAAAAATGGTGACGGTCGACCAGCCACAGGTTTCCGTCCGGGCCGATGACCACGGCGATGCGTTTCTTGAGTGCGGTCTTGCGCAGTCCGGCGGGTGACTTGTTTTTCAGCTTCCGCATTTCGTCGGAAACCTGCAGCATGCCGACGCCGAACTGGGTCGGGTGCAGCTGCGCGAGTTCGGCCTCGCAGACGGCGCCGACCGGCGATTGCGGGGCGCACGGGAGAGTTTCGGCTGTCGCCGGGCCAACTGCGGACAACAGGGTTCCCAGCAATGCAGCCACCAAAAGTTTCACGCGACAGTCTCCTCGACAATGAACGGCGGGGCATTGGATTTTCCAATGCCCCGCCGATTATGCAGCGATCAGCCGCGCTGCGCCAATGTCCTGCCCGGCAACTCCGGGCGAGGGTTCGCGCCTTAGCCGAGATCCACCGGGATGAATATCCGAGAATTGCCGCGGTCGACCAGAACGGCGATGCGTTTTTCGGCCTTGGTCACGATGTTGCGTAACTGCTCGGTGCTGGTGATCGCCTCCCCGTTGACCGAGAGAACGATATCGCCGGTCTTGATGCCAGCCTTGGCTGCAGCGCCCGCAACATTTTCGACAACGACACCATTGTCAACCTCGGCCCGCCGTTTTTCCTCGGCGTTCAGTGGGCGGACGACGACGCCCAAACGGCCCTTGGCAGCTTCCGGCATGTCGTTGCTCGCAACTTTTTCGTCGTTGAACTGGCCGACCTTGACTTCGATCTGGCGCGTGCCGCCTTTGCGCCAGACGTCCAGTTTGGCTTCGGTGCCCGGCATCATGGCGGAAACGATGGCTGGGAGTTCAGCCGAAGACGAGAGTTCCTTGCCGTTGATGCCGAGTATCACGTCGCCCGGCTCAAGTCCGGCGCTGGCTGCCGGACTGCCCTTTTCGACCGAACCGACCAGAGCGCCGGCCGGCTTCTTGAGACCAAAGGAATCGGCCAGCGCTTGATTCACCTCCTGGATGCTGATGCCCAGCTTGCCGCGTTGCACCTTGCCGCTGGTGACGATCTGGCGTTCGACGTTCATCGCCACCTCGATCGGGATGGCGAATGACAGCCCCTGATAGCCGCCGCTGCGCGAGTAAATTTGCGAATTGACGCCGATCACCTCGCCGGCCATGTTGAACAGTGGGCCACCCGAATTGCCGGGGTTCACCGCGACATCGGTCTGGATGAACGGCACATAGTTGCCGTCCGGCAGGGAGCGTGAGTTGGCCGAGACGATGCCGGCGCTGGCGCTGCTTTCGAACCCGAAGGGCGAACCGATGGCGAGCACCCACTCGCCGACGCGGGTATTGGCCGCGCTGCCAATCCTGACCGCCGGCAGATCCTTGGCGTCGATCTTCAACACTGCGACGTCGCTGGCGGTGTCGAGGCCGAGAACCTTGGCCTTGAACTCCCGCTTGTCGGTCAGCTTGACGATGACTTCCTCGGCACCGTCGACGACGTGGGCGTTGGTCAGAATGGTGCCATCGGCGCTGACGATGAAGCCCGAACCGAGTCCGCGCGTCGGCCTGCTATCCTGGTTTTTCGGAATGCCGAAACGCCGGAACAGTTCCTGGGCGGGATCGTCGTCGTCGAGCTGCGGCATGGCGGCGCTGGTCTTGCGGCTTCCCGAGACGCTGATGTTGACCACGCTCGGACTGCTGCGCGCGACGATGCTGCTCATGTCCGGCAGGGCCGCGCCTGCCGTGGCGGGCTGGGAAACCGCAGCGGGGGCCGGGGCGGCGCTCGTATTGGCATGGCCGAGCGTGTAGGCGCCGGTCAGCGCGGCCGTGACGGCTACCGCCGCCACGGTCAGTTTGAGTCCGTTAATGTTCATGGCGTTCTCCTGTCTTGATTTCTGGCAGGCAAATGCCTGCTGACATCAGGAGCATGCCTTGGCGAAACTTAAGACAGACTTAAGGCCGGGTGAGGAATCCGGGATTGTTCCTGCCGCGCCTGCGGCGATCAGCCTTGTTCACCCTGCTTGTCCGGCGTTCCGGTTGTTCCGGCGAAGGTGATCCGCACCCGGAGTCCGCCGCCGGGCGCGTCGTCAAGCAGGATGTCGGCGTTGTGGCGTTGCGCGATGTTGTGCACGATGGACAGGCCAAGTCCGCTGCCCGATGCGTCCTGATCGCTGCGCCGGTAGAAACGGTCGAATACGCGTTCGCGTTCGGCGACTGGGATGCCCGGGCCGTTGTCGACGACTTCCAGCCAGGTCTTTCCATTGTCGATGCCGCAGCTGACGTCAACCCGTCCCGCTTGCGGGGCATGTCGCAATGCGTTGCTCACCAGATTGGCGAGCAGGATGTGCAGCGCATCGCCATCGCCGATGACCGTCGCGGCAGGATCGAGCGCGCTGATGCCAAGATCGGCCGCTTTTGCCTCGGCCAGCGCCGACTGGTCGGCAACGACCTGGCGCATGACCTCTGGAAGCGCGACCACAGCCTGCGTGCGCTGCTCGGCACCGGGTTCGTTGCGAGCCAGCGTCAGGAGCTGCTGGACGACGTGGATCGATCGCCGAAGCCCCTGTTTTAGATCGTCGAGGGCTGCTGTCCGCTCGGCTTTGTTGGCGGCGCGCTCCAGGAGTTCCACCTGCAATTGCAGCGCGGTCAGCGGGGTGCGCAATTCATGCGCGGCGTCGGCAATGAAATCGCGTTGCGCCTGACTGGCCGTTCGCAGGCGAACGAGAAGTCCGTTGAGCGATTGCACGAGTGGTCGCGCCTCGTCCGGGACGCCGCGTTGGCTGAACGGCTCCAGGGCTTCCGGGGTCCGCGTGCTGACCGAGTGTGCGAGCCCGTTCAGCGGGCGCAGGGCACGGCTGACGATGATCCAGATCAGCAGCGCGATCAGGGGCAGCAGCACGATGAACGGCGCCAGGGTGCGCAAGGCGGCGGCTGCCGCGAGGCGGGCGCGGACGCTGGTCGGCTGGGCCACGGCGATTATTTCGCCGCGATGCTGCAGGGCATAGACGCGCCAGGCGCCTTCGTTCGTCCGTTCGGTGGCGAAACCGAGGCGAACAGTATCGGGCAGTGCACGGTAGGGGCCCGATGAATAGATGGTCAGGCCGTTGCGGTCCCAGACGCGAACGACGAACTCTAAACTTTTCTCGCCGACCAGATCCTCCTTGCCACCGAGAAAAGCCTGGTTGCGCAACGCCAGCGCAATCTGTTCGAGATGGTAGTCGAAGATGGCGTTGGCTTCCTCGCTGGCCGCCTTGTAGGTCGCCCAGGCGCCAAGCAGCATGACGGCGGTCATTGCAGTGGTCAGGAAGAGGACGAGTTTGCCGCGGATCGAGTTCATGGCTGCCGCGGTACCATGTAGCCGACGCCGCGCAGGTTGCGGATCAGGTCATTGCCGATCTTGCGGCGCAGGGCGTGGATGTGCACCTCGACCGCGTTGCTGCCGATTTCCTCGTCCCAGCCGTAAAGCCGGTCTTCGAGCTGGCTGCGCGAGAGCGGAACGCCGGGTTGTTGCAGCAGGGCGTGCAACAGCGCAAATTCGCGGTTGGAAAGGGTGATCGCCTTGTCATTGAGGCGAACGTCGTGGGTCGCCGGGTCGAGCGTCAACGGCCCGTGCTCGATGACCGGCGAGGCGCGACCGGCGCGCCGCCGTAGCAAGGCGCGCAAGCGTGCCGCAAGCTCGTTCAGGTCGAAGGGCTTGACTAGATAATCGTCGGCACCGGTGTCGAGGCCGGCGATCCGGTCGTCGACCGAGTCGCGGGCCGTGATGATCAAGATCGGTAGCGTGTTCTGCTTCCTGCGCCATTGCGCGAGCAGTTCGAGCCCGGTTTTTCCCGGGAGTCCCAAGTCAAGCAGGATCGCATCGTAATCGTTGGTCGCCGTGGCCAGCTCGGCGGCGTCGCCGTCGCGAACCCAGTCGACCGTATAGCCTTCCTGGCGCAGGCCGGTGCGGATGCCGGTGCCAATCATCGAATCGTCCTCAACCACCAGGAGTCGCATTGCGGGTCACACCTGATATTCCGGGTTGCCAATGAGGCGTGATTCTAACGCCATGTCCGCTCCTCCAGCCGACGGGTGCGCATCATACGGCCTCAGGCATGATGCAGCTGGCTCCCGGACAGGGAAATTGGCATTGAACTTGCTGTCCTTTCATCCTTATCCTTGTTTGTTGTAGCATGGGTTCCCGTCATAGCGAGGCTGATCATGACCGAACTCAACCCACTGATGATGACCATCGAGCTGCTCGGCGGACTCGCACTCTTCCTCTACGGCATGGAGAAGATGACCGACGGGTTGAAGGCAGCCGCCGGTCAGCAGATGAATGCGCTGTTGGCGAAGCTGACCGGCAACGCAGTCCTGGGTGCCTTCACCGGCGCCATCGTGACTGCAGTGATCCAGTCGTCGTCGGTGACCACGGTGCTCGTGGTGGGTTTCGTCAGTGCCGGGATCATGACCCTGGTGCAGTCGGTCGGGGTGATCTTCGGTGCCAATGTGGGCACCACGGTCACGGCACAGATCGTGGCGTTCAATACGACCGCCCTTGCCTACCCGCTCATCGCCATCGGGTTTTTCATGAGCTTCGTCTGGAAGCAGGGCGTCGTTCGCCACTATGGCGCCATGCTCATGGGACTTGGTCTGATCTTCTACGGCATGGCGGCGATGGGGTCGGCCATGGCGCCGTTGCGCACGCACGAGGGCTTCGCTCAATTGCTGCAATCCCTGCAGAATCCGGTGCTGGGGATGCTTGCCGGTGCGGTGTTCACTGCACTGGTGCAGTCGTCCTCGGCAACCATCGGCCTTTCGGTCGTCATGGCGACCCAGGGGCTGCTTTCCCTGCCGGCAGGTATCGCGATCCTGTTCGGGGCCAAGATCGGAACCGGGATCACCGCGATACTCGCCGCGATCGGCAAGCCACGGGATGCCAAGCGCGCGGCAGCCGTGCATGTTCTGTTCAATGTGCTGGGTGCCGTGATCTGGCTGCCGTTCATCGCTCAGCTCGCGGGACTCGCCGAAACGATTTCGCCGGTTGCCGCGCATCTGCAGGGTGTGGAGCGGCTCGCCGAGGAGGTGCCGCGCCAGATCGCCAATGCCGCAACCGTCTGGGCCACTGCCAACACGGTGTTATTCCTGCCATTCGCCGGGTTGTTTGCGACAATGGCCATCAAGATCATCCCGGACCGGGCGGTTGCGGAGAAGGCAATCATCCGCCCGAGGTATCTTGACGACGAATTGATCCAGGTGCCGTCGATGGCCCTGGAGCGTGCGCGGATGGAGATCGGGTACATGGCGGAACTGACCGAGGGAATGCTGGCAAAGGTCAGGTCAGTCCTCGAATCCAGGGACCTCGGCGAACTGTCGCAGCAGCATGACCGGATCGTGGTGCTGCGAGAAGCGGTGCTCAACTACCTACAGCATGTCGGGCGCTCCGAGTTTAGCGATGCCGAAGCTGACGAGCATGCGCGGCTGGTTGCCGCCACCGGCGAAATCGAGAGCATGAGCGCGGCGCTCAGCCGCGAACTGGCGCCGCTGACCCGGACTCTGAAGGAGGCGAATACCACCCCTTCGAAAGAGACCGGCGAGCTGCTGGAGAAGCTGTTCCAGACGATACAGGCGTCAGCGCATTCTGCGCTGCGGGCGCTGGTGGAGCAGGACGAGCGGGCGGCTCAGACCGTTGTCGCGAGTCGCGACGAGATACTGGAACTCACTTCCGCGTTTCACCGGCAACAGGCCGTGAAACTCGCCGGGAGCGACCCGGATCGCCTGCTCAAGCTCCGAGTGCAACTCGAGATACTCGACAGGCTGCGGCGCCTCTACAGCGTGGCTGAGCACATGGCGGTCTCGGTGCTGCCACGGGGTGTTCTCGCCGGGGAACTGTCCGCCTAGTCTTCCTGCAAGGTGACCGGAAATATCAGGGAGCAGACCACGTTTCCCTCTGCCCTGTAACGGTCGACCTGAAAATACGGGTAAAAATGGATCGGATTCAAGGCAGCCTTGCGGCCTGTTTGAACAATAACCGTGGTCGGTTCCCTGTTGACGCCGCTCAGCTTCGGCTGGAAGCCAGTCCGACCAGGCGGGCGATGACTATGGCCGGAAACAGGATGCCCAGAGTGGATAAAAAAGTGGCCAGCATCCTGGCCGGAGTACTCACGGCATAAATGTCTCCGAAGCCCACGGTAGTCAGTGAAGCCAGGCTGAAGTAAATGAAGTGAACATAGTCATCGTCCTTCCCGCTCAGCTCGACATTGCCGCCTATCGAAACGCCGGTGGCCGCATGGATGACTTCCAGAGTCAGCGCCCCCATGAGCGCCAGCAAAAGGTAAACATTGACCGCCCCGACAATCCGGTAAGTATTCACGATCTGGTCGCGAAACAGCAGCTGGAGGTTGATATAAATGAATACCAGCGTATTGGCGATGCCTATGACATTTTCCAGAACAAAGAATGAATACGGATTCTCCCCGAAACGGATGAGTCGCAGCGTCAGGTGAATGCTGAACAGAATTGCGGAGACGGACATGAGCCCCACGCTGCGTGTCGAGAAAATCCCTGAAAAGAAAACGCTGAGCAGAAGTATGTTGAACAGCAGCACGCCGTGGCTAGTGATTTCCATGATTACCGGGAGTACGAATACTGCGGCGATTAGGATGATCAGCAAGGTGACGAAACTGGCGTCCGCCAGCCAGTAGGACTGGAAATTTCTGATTAATTTTCGCATGGCGTAGTGGGGTTGGAGCCTTCAGAAAGCATGCTGCCTGATATTCCGGGTTGCCAATGAGGCGTGATTCTAACGCCATGTCCGGAGGAGCAGACCCCGCTCTATTGTCAGGCGTGGCGATCTCGCCTAGGCTCGATATCTTTTCCGGACCTTTGTCGTGCCTGAACCTACTTTCCGTTATCGCGGCCGTTTTGCCCCGTCACCCACGGGCCCGCTGCATTTCGGATCGCTGGTCGCGGCGCTCGGCAGTTGTCTCGACGCGCGCAGCCATCGCGGCGAGTGGTTGCTGCGCATGGAGGATGTCGACACGCCACGCAATGTTCCGGGGGCGGCGGACGATATTCTGGCGACACTCGAGGCCTTCGGCTTCGAATGGGATGGTCCGGTCCTGTGGCAGAGCCGGCGTTTCGATGCCTATGCGGCGGCGCTGGAGCGGCTGAAGGCGGCTGGCCGGGCCTACGGTTGTGGCTGCTCGCGCAAGGAGATTGCCGACTCGGCGCCGCGTCCGGCGGTCGATGGCGGCCTCGCCTATCCGGGAACCTGTCGTGGCGGCTTGCCGCCCGGGAGGGTCGCGCGGGCCTGGCGGCTCCGTGTGCGCGACGAGGAGATCGCCTTTGATGATCGCGTTCAAGGCCGGCAGACCCAGAATCTCGAACGCGATGTTGGCGACTTCGTGCTGCGTCGGGCAGACGGCTTGTATGCCTATCAACTGGCTGTTGCGGTCGACGACGAATTTCAGGGGATTTCCGATGTCGTGCGCGGCGCCGACCTGATCGCTTCGACGCCACGCCAGATCTGCTTGCAGCGTTGCCTGGGCTTTGCGACGCCGTGTTATGCGCATCTGCCGCTGGTGACCAACGCCGCCGGCGAGAAACTGTCGAAGCAGACGCAGGCGCCGGCGGTGCGCCGCGACCGGCCGGGGCCGGATCTGGTCGCTGCCTTGCGCTTTCTTGGTCAGCCGGCGCCGCAGGAACTGGGGCGCGCGAATTTGACGGAAATCTGGCATTGGGCTTTCCGGCACTGGAATTTTGCGGCCATCCCGCGCCGGGTTGTCGCGCCCTTCAATTCTTCGCCTCCGGATTCGATTCATCGGCCCACCAGTGCTTCGGGCCATAACCGGTGATGCCGACCAGCACGCGAACGATGCCGTAGCTGAGCCAGCGCATGAAACGCGAGTAGAGCGGCTGGCGGGTGAGTTCCTCGACCAGCATCTCGCGTCCGCCGATTTGAATGGCCTCGGTCAGGCTGGCGCGTAGTTCGCCGGCGAAATGCCGGTCGCGGATGACGACATTGGCTTCCTTGGCCAGCAGCAGGCTGAACGGGTCGATGTTCGATGAACCGACGGTCGCCCACTGGCTATCGATCACGGCGACCTTGGCGTGCATGAAACTACGCTCGTACTCGAAGATTCGGATCCCGCTCGCCAGTACCGCCGCGTACATCGCCTGCGTGGCGTAGCGCAGGAGCGGATGATCGGTCTTGCCCTGCATCAGGACGGTGATCTTGACACCGCGCTGGGCAGCCGCCCGGAGCGCGCGTCCGAAACGCACGCCGGGCAGGAAGTAGGCGTTGGCGATCAGGATTTCCTCCTGCGCCTCGTCGATTGCCTTGAGGTAGGCATGGAGGATGTCGGCGCGGTGGCGGATGTTGTCGCGGATCAGGAAAGCTGCGGCCTGCGAGCCGGCTTCGGCACAATGGGTCGGGAGCTTGCGCGTCAGCCGGAAACGGCGCTTGAAATTGGCCCACGAAACGACCTCCCACATGTGCCTGACGGCGTGGTGCGCCTGACGCAAGATCGGGCCTTCGACGCGCACCGCATAGTCGAAGCGCGGGCGCATGCCGAGCGGCGCATTGTTGTCGTTGACCACGTTGATGCCGCCGACGAATGCCAGTCGGCCATCGATGACCACCAGCTTGCGGTGCAGGCGGCGCAGGCGGTGGCGGCGCAGGCGAAAGCGCGCCAGTTCCGGGCGATACGACATGGCGAGGGCGCCGCTGGCCACCAGGCGCGCCTTGAAGTCGAGGTCGAAGTTGCGGGCGCCGAAGCCGTCGACCAGAACGCGTACCTGGAGCCCGCGGGCCGCCGCGCGACAGAGGGCGCCGGTAACTTCGTGGCCGATTTCGTCGTTGGCGTAGATGTAGCTTTCGAGATAGATCTCGAATTTTGCGGCTTCGATTTCGGCAAGCAGGGCCGGGAAATACTCGCTTCCCGAATTCAGCAGTTTGATCTGGTTTCCGGGTAGAAACTCAGCGTCCATGGTGCGCGAGGTGTGCCGACAGCGCCGCGTGGTCCGAGATTGCCGACCACGGTTGCCCGAAATGGACTTCAGTGCGCTGAACCTCGAAGCCGCGCACGTAGATGCGGTCGAGACGGAACATGGGCAGCGCAGCCGGGAAGCTCTTGACCGGCTTTCCGGGCTTTCCCGGGTTGCTGAACACTTCGACCAGACCCAGTCGCTGCGCCATTTTATGGCCGGCGCGGTTGCTCCAGTCGTTGAAGTCGCCGGCGATGATCAGTGGCTCGGTGGCGTCGGAAACCGATTCGAGGTAGTCGGCCAGGGCTGCCGTTTGCCGGCGCCGCGAATAGCCGAACAGCGACAGGTGCACGCAAACGCAATGCGCCGGCTGGCCGCCGGGCAGTTCGATCCGGCAATGCAGCAGGCCGCGTTTCTCGAACTGGAGATGGGTCACGTCCTGGTTGTGGCTGTGCAGGATGGGAAAGCGCGAGAGGATCGCGTTGCCGTGGTGGCCGTGGTCGTAGGCCATGTTCTGGCCATAGGCCGCCGAGTGCCAGACGTTTTGCGCCAGGAATTCGTACTGGGGTTCGCTCGGCCAGTTGCCATGTGCTTCGGCATGGCCGAGATGCAGGCCCTGGACCTCCTGCAGGAAAACGATGTCGGGATTCAGATGGCGCAGGCGTTCGCGCAACTCGTGGATCATCATCCGCCGGTTGAACTGCGAAAAACCCTTGTGGATGTTGAAGGTCGTGACGTGCAGCGCGGGTTTGCTCATGGTTCAGGAAATCGCCAGCATCCGGTCGAGGGCCAGTTTGGCCAGTACGGCCTCGTGTTCCGGCACCTTGATCTGGTTGACGACCTTGCCTTCGGCGAGGTTTTCCAGTGTCCAGGCGAGGTGCTGCGGGTCGATGCGCTGCATCGTCGAGCACATGCAGATCGTGGTCGCCATGAACTGGACGATCTTGTTCTGCGGCAGAACTTCTTTCGCCAGACGGTCGACCAGGTTCAGTTCGGTGCCGACCAGCCAGCGCGTGCCTTCCGGCGCTTCCTTGATGGTCCTGACGATGTGTTCGGTCGAGCCGACGTAGTCGGACGCCGCGCAAACATCGAAATTGCATTCCGGGTGGGCAATGACCTTGCCGTCCGGGTATTTGGCGCGGAAGGCGTCGATCTGCGGTTTCTGGAACATCTGATGGACCGAGCAGTGGCCTTTCCACAGCAGGATGCGCGCCTTCCTGATCTGCTCGGGCGTCAGGCCGCCGAGTTCGAGGTCAGGGTCCCAGACGACCATCTCGTCCATCGGGACGCCCAGGTTGTGGCCGGTCCAGCGGCCGAGATGCTGGTCCGGGAAGAACAGTATCTTGGGCCGCCGCCCGAAGGCCCACTTGGCTATGGTGCCGGCATTGGACGAGGTACACACGATGCCGCCATGCTCGCCGCAGAAGGCTTTCAGGTCGGCTGCCGAGTTGATGTAGGTGACGGGGGTGACTTCCTCGTCGGCGTTCAGTACCTCATTCAGTTCGCGCCAGCAGCGTTCGACCTTGGCCAGATTGGCCATGTCGGCCATCGAGCAACCGGCAGCGAGATCGGGCAGGATGGCGATCTGGTTGGGCGCGGTCATGATGTCGGCGACCTCGGCCATGAAGTGCACGCCGCAGAAGACGACGTATTCCGCATCGGCCTGCGAAGCCAGGCGCGAAAGCTTAAGCGAATCGCCGGTCAGGTCGGCGTGCTGGTAGACATCCGCACGCTGGTAGTGGTGGCAGAGGATTATGGCCTTCTTGCCCAGCCTGGCGCGGGCGGCCTGGATACGTTCCTGGCAATCATCGTCGGCAAGCTTGTTGAAGGGGGCGAAGGCGATCGGGGTGGATTGCATTTTTTTCTCTTGAATATCGGTCTATCTTGTTATCCGGCATAACACCTGGAACAGAGGCATGGTTAACGCGTTCATCATCGCCAACTGCTAAAATCCGGGTCCGATAGTATAGGGCACAGCGAATGGGTCACGAACACCACCATCACGGAATGGGCGCTGCATCGCCGGGTGACCGCGCTGCCGAGGCGCAACGCGCGACATGGGTCAGCGTTGCGGTCAACCTGCTGATGACCGTCGTTCAGATACTGGTCGGCTGGATCGGCAACTCCCAGTCTTTGATCGCCCACGGCCTGCATTCGTTCTCCGATCTGCTCTCCGACTTTCTGGTCATTTACGCCACCCGCCAAAGCGCGCACCCGGCAGATGCCGAGCATCCGTATGGCCACGCGCGCGTCGAAACGGCTGCAACGCTGATTCTTGGTGCCTCGCTGGCGTTGATCGGCGGCTTCATTCTGTGGGAATCTGGATTGCGTCTGCAGCATGTCGAACTGCTGCCCGCCGTCGAGTGGTTGGCATTCTGGGTCGCGGTCGCGACGGTGGTGGTCAAGGAAGGGCTCTATCGTTACCTGATCCGCGTCGCCGAACGCCTGCGCTCGCAACTGTTGACGGGTAATGCATTGCATACGCGTGCCGATGCGGCTTCGGCGCTGGTGGTCGTGGTGGGTATTGGCGGCGCCTTGCTCGGCTGGGGCTTCCTCGACCTGCTGGCGGCGGCAGTGATGGGCTTCATGATCCTGCGCATGGGTGTCGAACTGTCCTGGGGTGCGCTCAAGGAGTTGATCGATACTGGGCTCGACGATACGCAGGTCGAGGCCATCCGGAAGACTCTGCTGGCGACGCCTGGGGTGCGTGACGTGCATGAATTGCGGACCCGGCGCATGGCGCATCAGGCGCTGGTCGACGCGCATGTGCTGGTCGATGCGCGGATCAGTGTTTCGGAAGGCCACCTGATTGCCGAGTCGGCGCGCGCCGCAGTGCTGCGCGAGCATCCCGACGTACTCGATGTGCTGGTCCATATTGACCCCGAAGATGATCTCGGCCCCGACTTCGGCGCCGCCCGCATGCCTTCCCGGGCGGTGCTGCTCGACGAACTGATCGGCCTGTTCGGCACTTTGCCGACGCCCGAGCATATCGTGCTGCATTATCTTGGCGGCCGTGTCGAGGTCGAGGCTTTTCTTGCGCATGACGTGTTCGCCGACATTGCGACGCTCAGGGCGGCCGAGGCAATGCTCGCCGAGCGGATCAAGGACCATCCGACGATCCGCAGTATCTCGCTGAATTTTCGTATTGCACCAAAGTAGTGCCGATAATCTTTATTTGCACCAAATTTGTGCGAACAAAGGCGGCGTGAATGCGGCATCTTGTTGTGGCAAAATGAAATGCTTTGCTGAATGCGGCTGGCACGCTTTCTGCTAAATCTGGTTCGTAAGTTTTTTTCGATTGTCACTGGCTACGCCGGTTTATTTGATTAGTTAGGAGATTGACGGTTATGGCAACCCCGCAAGACGTGATGAAGATGGTCAAGGAGAACGACGCCAAGTTCGTCGATTTCCGTTTTACCGATACCCGTGGCAAGGAACAGCACGTCACCGTGCCGGTGTCGGCATTCAGCGAAGACAAGTTCGAGAGCGGTCATGCGTTCGACGGCTCCTCCATCGCCGGCTGGAAGGGTATCCAGGCTTCCGACATGCAGCTCAACCCGGATCCGGATACCGCCTACATCGACCCCTTCTTTGACGAAACCACACTCGTCCTGACCTGCGACGTCGTTGATCCGGCCGATGGCCGTGGCTACGACCGCGACCCGCGCTCCATCGCCAAGCGCGCTGAAGCCTATCTGAAGGCCTCCGGCATTGGCGACACCGCCTATTTTGGCCCGGAACCTGAATTCTTCATTTTCGACTCCGTTGACTGGAGCGTCGATATGTCCGGTTGCAGCCTGAAGATTTACTCTTCGGAAGCGGCCTGGACCTCCGGTGAGAAGAGCGAAGGCGGCGGCGGCACTGGCCACCGTCCGACCGTCAAGGGCGGCTACTTCCCGGTTCCTCCGGTTGACAGCCTGCACGATATCCGTTCGGCCATGTGCCTCGCACTGGAATCCCTCGGTTGTCCGGTCGAAGTTCACCACCACGAAGTCGCCACTGCCGGTCAGTGCGAAATCGGTACGCTCTTCAACACCCTGGTCCGTCGTGCCGACCAGACCCAGATCCTGAAGTACGTGGTGCACAACGTGGCCCACCAGTACGGCAAGACGGCGACCTTCATGCCGAAGCCGATTGTTGGTGACAACGGTTCCGGCATGCACGTTCACCAGTCGATCTGGAAAGACGGCAAGAACCTGTTCGCCGGTGACGGCTATGCCGGTTTGTCCGAAACCGCCTTGTTCTACATTGGCGGCATCATCAAGCACGCCAAGGCCCTGAACGCCATCACCAACCCGGGTACCAACTCCTACAAGCGTCTGGTTCCGCACTACGAGGCACCGGTCAAGCTGGCTTACTCGGCCAAGAACCGCTCGGCTTCGATCCGCATCCCGCACGTCGCATCAAGCAAGGGCCGTCGTATCGAGACCCGCTTCCCGGATCCGATCGCCAATCCGTACCTGTGCTTCTCGGCTTTGATGATGGCAGGCCTCGACGGCATCAAGAACAAGCTTCATCCGGGCGACCCGGCCGACAAGAATCTTTACGATCTGCCACCGGAAGAGGATGCAAAGATCCCGACCGTTTGCGCCAGCCTTGAGGAAGCCTTGGCTGCGCTGGACGCGGATCGCGACTTCCTGACCAGTGGTGGTGTCTTCTCCAACGAATGGATCGATGCCTTTATCGCCCTGAAGATGGACGAAGTAAACAAGGTTCGCATGACCACGCACCCGGTTGAGTTCGACCTCTACTACTCCTGCTGATCTGGCGGGTTGAAGTGCACAAAGGGCGGGATTTCCCGCCCTTTTTTCGTGCACGGTTTGGTGTGCAGGACTTAACTCCGGTAGACTGAAAAGGTTAAGAGGATCAATGACGATGACACGTATTACCTTGGCTGCCCTTTTCATTACCCTTGCCCTGCCGGCATCGGCACAAACCATCTATCGCTGTACCGATGCGGGTGGCGGCATGCTGATCTCGAATTCACGGGTGAACAAGACTTGCAAGCCGGTTGTGATCACTCAGGACGCGACGATTCCGGCCCCCAGGAAACCGGCTGGCGCAGCCGCCACGCCGACCCCGGCAGGATTTCCAAAGGTTCAGGAGGATACCCAGAAGGCACGCGACAATGATCGCAAGCACATTCTGGAACAGGAGTTGTCAACCGAGCAGCGCAGCCTGGAGCAGGCGCAGCGCGAATTGACCGAGCAGCAGGGGCTGCGCCCGGCAGAGAGTCCGACGACGACGGCCGACCGCATTCAGCCGTACCGGGACCGCGTTGCGCAGCACGAGCGCAATATCGTCGCCATCAAGAAAGAACTTTCCGGCCTGCGCTGATTATCCGCTGGCCGGCTTGACCTTGTACCAGGCGGCGTAGAGGGCCGGCAGGAAGAGCAGGGTCAGCCCGGTGGCGACGATCAGGCCGCCCATGATGGCGACCGCCATCGGCCCGAAGAAGTCGTTGCGCGACAACGGCACCATGGCCAGCACGGCGGCCGCCGCAGTCAGTACGATCGGGCGGAAACGCCGTACCGTCGATTCGACGATAGCGTCCCGGCGCGCCTTGCCGGCTGCCAGATCCTGCTCGATCTGGTCGACCAGAATCACCGAATTGCGCATGATCATGCCGAACAGCGCTATGGTGCCGAGCAGTGCCATGAAGCCGAAGGGCTTGTTGAAGATGAGCAGGAACAGTGCGATGCCGATGATGCCGAGCGGCGCCGTCAGCAGCACCATGACGACCCGCGACACGCTCTGCAACTGGATCATCAGGACGGTGACGACGACCAGGATGAAGATCGGAATGCCGGCCATCACCGATGTCGAGCCCTTGGCCGACTCCTCGACCGAGCCGCCGGTGACGATCCGGTAGCCAGCCGGCAGGTCGGCGATGATCTTGTCGATCTGCGGTTGCAGGCGGGCGACGATGGTGGCGGGCTGGGTGACGCCATACAGGCTGCCGCGTACCGTGATGGTCGGCGTGCGGTCGCGGCGCCAGATCAGGCCCGGCTCGAAGCTGTAGTTGAGGCGGGCGATCTGGTTCAGTGGCACGCTCTTGCCGCTCTTCGTCGGCACGGCGAGATCAGGCAGCGCCGACAGCTGGGCGCGTTCCTGGCGATCGCCACGCAGCACCACGTCGATGGTCTTCTGGCCTTCCCGGTAGCTGGTCACCGTGAAGCCGTTGAGCGACATGTTGAGCAGTGCCGCCAGATCCTGGCCGGAAACGCCGAGCAGGCGCGCCTTGTCCTGGTCGATCTCGATCTCCACGGCCTTCGACAGTTCGTTCCAATCGAAATTGATGTTCGACAGTTCGGGATCAATGCGCATGGCGGCCGCGACTTCGCCGGCGATCCGGCGCAGCGTGGGTATGTCTTCGCCGGACACCCGATACTGGATCGGGTAGCCGACCGGCGGGCCGTTTTCGATACGGGCGATATTGGCGCGCACTCCGGAGGTATCGGTTTCGTACAGCTTGATCAGTCGACCGCGCAAGGCTTCGCGCGCCTCGACATTGCGTGTCACGATGACCAGCTGGCTGACGTTGCTGGCCGGCAACTGCTGGTCAAGGCTGAGAAAATAGCGCGGCGAGCCGGAACCAAGGTAGGCGATGGAGTGCTCGTGCTGGTCGAATTCGGCGCTGTCGTGGTCAAGCCACGCTTCGAGCTGCCTCGTTGCAGCGTCGATGGCGTCCAGCGAGGCGCCTTCCGGCAGGCGCAGCTCGACGTTCAGTTCGAGGCGCGTCGAATTCGGGAAGAACTGCTTCTGCACCTTGCCCATGCCGACGATCGCCAGGACGAACAGCAGTAGCGTGATGCCGATGACCAGCCAGCGCCGCCGGACACAAAAACTCACCAGTTGGCGGAAGCGGTTGTAGAAGGCGGTGCCGTAAACGTCGTGGTCCTCGCTGTGTGCCGGTCCACCGAACCCGAAGCGCGCCAGGCGATGCGCCAAAGCGGGCCAGCGGCGGGCGACGAAGCCGTGCTGGCGCGGCGCGCGCGGGTCGGGCAGCAGTTTGTAGCCGAGCCAGGGGATGGCGACGACGGCTGCCAGCCATGAAATGAGCAGGGCCAGCGCGTTGATCTGGAAAAAAGCCAGCGCGTATTCGCCGGTGGCCGACTTGGCGATGGCGATCGGGATGAAACCGGCGACCGTGACCAGGGTGCCCGAAAGCATCGGACCGGCAGTGCTGGTATAGGCGAACGAAGCGGCACGCGTGCGTTCCCAGCCCTGCTCCATCTTCACCCACATCATCTCGACGGCGATGATCGCATCGTCGACCAGCAGGCCGAGGGCGAGGACCAGGGCGCCGAGCGAAACCTTGTGCAGGCCGACGTTGAGCAGGTCCATGGCGAGGAAGGTGGCGGACAGGACCAGTGGAATCGAGATGGCGACGACCATGCCGGTGCGCAGTCCGAGGCTGATGAAGGTGACGAGCAGCACGACGGAGACCGCTTCGGCCAAGGCCTTGACAAAGGTGTCGATCGAACGCTTGACGGCATCCGGCTGGCTGACCACTTCGCCGATCTCGACGCCCAGCGGCAGATTCCGGCGCACTTCCGCCATGTGCGCCTGCAGCGCCTTGCCGAGCTGGATGATGTCGCCACCGGGGGCCATCGTGATGCCGATGGCCAGCGCCCGCTTGCCGCCGTAACGCACTTCGGGCGCCGGCGGTTCGCTGGTGCCGCGCCGCACCGTCGCGATATCACCGAGGCGGAAAGTGCGGGTGCCGCTGCGGATCAGCGTATCGGCAACGGCCTGCACGGTGTCGAAGGCGCCGCTCGGGCGAATCTGGATGCGCTCGTCCGCCATCTCGAAGAAGCCGGCGCCGGTGACCGCGTTCTGCTGGCTCAGCGCCTGGATGATGGTTGCCTGGTCGACGCCGAGGGTGGCCAGCTTGGCATTCGACAGCTCGACGTAAATCTTTTCGTCCTGGAGGCCGAAGATTTCGACCTTGCCGGCGCCGGGGATGCGCAGCAGGCCGTCGCGCAGGCGCTCGGCGATGTCCTTCAGTTGTGGGTAGTCGAGGCCTTCCGCGGTCAACGCGTAAATACTGCCGAAAACGTCGCCAAATTCATCGTTGAAGAAGGGGCCCTGGATGCCGGCCGGCAAGGTGTGGCGGATGTCGCCGACCTTCTTGCGGACCTGGTAGAAGACCTCGGGCACCTTTGCCGGTGGCGTGCTGTCCTTGGCGAAGAACATCACGGTCGACTCGCCGGGCCGCGAAAAACTCTGGACGCGGTCGATGAACGCCATTTCCTGCAGCTTCTTCTCGATCTTGTCGGTCAGTTGCTGCTCGACCTGCATGGCCGTGGCGCCTGGCCAGAACGTGCGGATCACCATCAGCTTGAAGGTGAATGGCGGATCTTCGGCCTGGCTGAGGCGGCCGTAGGCAAAAATGCCCATCAGCGCGATCGCCAGCAGCAGGAAGCCGACCAGCGTCCGGTGGTGCAGTGTCCAGTCGGACAGGTTGAAGCGCTGGCTCACGGCTTAACGCTGGCGGTCGGGCGGCGTCGCGGCCTGCACCTCGACCGCCTGGCCGGCGCTCAGGCTCCGCTGGCCGCTGAGGATCAGCAGGTCGCCGACCTGCAGGCCGGCGGCGATCGCGGCGCCATTTTCACGGAAAGCGGCAACCTCAACCTGCCGTGGCGTTGCCTTGCCATCGCTGACCACCCATGCCTGCGGTCCGCTGCCGCTGTCCACGATGGCGGTCAGCGGAACGACGATCGCCGCGCCGGCGGTCGATCCGAGAACGACGCGGGCGGTCATGCCGAGCTGGACGGCCGGCGCGGGGTCGACAATGCGGATGCGCGCCGCGTAGGTGCGGGTGGCCGGGTCGGCTGCCGCCGCCAGTTCGCGCAGTTCACCCTTCATGACGAGGTCGGGCTGAGTCCAGAGTGCAACGGCGATCTGCTGCGTCGCCTTCAACTCGGCGAGGCGGCTTTCCGGGATGGCGATCGCCACCTCCTTTTCTTCCGGGCGGGCGAGTCGAAATACCGGCTGGCCGGCGCTGACGACCTGGCCGGTATCGGCCAGCACGGCAGTGATTACCCCGTCGTGCTCGGCAATCAGGGCGCCATAGCTGGCCTGGTTGCCGCTGATCTGGCTTTGCGCACGGGCTTGGTCAAGGCGGGCGCGGGCGCTGCGGAAGGCATTTTCCTTGGCGTCGAAGGCGGCCTGGCTGACGAAACGCTTTTCCAGCAATCCGGCATAACGCTCACGTTCGGCGCTGGCCGTGGTGAACTCGCTTTCGGCTGCCGCGACCTGCGCCGCCGCAGACTGCCGCGCGAGCTGAAGGTCGGCTGGGTCAAGGCGGGCCAGCGTCTGCCGAGCCTTGACGGTCATGCCGCTATCGACGAGGCGGGCGGCGATTTTCCCGCCGACCCGGAACGCCAGGTTGACCTCGTGGCGCGCCCGGATCTCGCCGGTATACACGGTGATCCCCACATCGCTCGTGGCCACTGTCTGAGCCAGCACTTTCGGGATGGGTGGCGGAGGCGTCTCGTGCTTGCCGCAGGCGCTCAATGCGAGGCTCAGGGAGATCGCGGCAAAAACGGAAAGAGTCGGATGGGCGAGCATCGGCAGGAAACCGGAAGGGATGCCCCAATGATAATGAACAACTGGTCATTAACGCAACGATTTGTGTGCCGCACAAATGTAATCGTTACAATGACGACCATGAATGATGCGCCGAATTACTTCTCCGGGCTGGATATTCTCGCATCGACAGTGATCCTGCTCGATGAAGGGCTGATCGTCCGCTACATCAACCCGGCCGGCGAAAATCTGCTTGCGGTAAGCCTGCGCTCGGTCGCCGGAAAGCCCTTGTCGGGGATATGTACCTGTTCGGCAATCCTGCAGGGAGCGCTCGACAATGCCTTGAGAAACAGCTGGGGGTATACCGGCCAGAATATCGAGTTACGGCGCGGCGACGGCGAACTGCTGCATATCAACTGCACGGTGACGCCGTTGCGCCCGAGCATGACGGCGGGTGCGCGGCTGTTGCTGGAATTGCAGCCGATCGAGCAGCAACTGGCCGCGAGCCGCGAGGAACAACTGATCGAGCAGCAGAAGGCCAACCGCGAATTGATCCGCAATCTGGCGCACGAAATCAAGAACCCGCTGGGCGGCATCCGGGGCGCCGCCCAGTTGCTGGAGCACGAACTGAACAACCCGTCGCTCAAGGAATACACCCAGGTCATCATCAAGGAAGCAGACCGCCTGCAGGACCTGATGCAACGCTTGCTGACGCCACATCGCACCATGCTGCCGTCAACGGTCAATATTCACGAAATACTGGAACGCGTGCGCAGTCTCCTGACCGCCGAGTTTCCCGGTTCGCTGGCGGTGCGTCGCGACTACGACACCAGCCTTCCAGAAATGGTGGGTGACCGCGAGCAGCTGATTCAGGCGCTGCTCAATGTCGCGCGCAACGCGGCGCAGGCGATGGAGGGCGCCGGTGAAATCGTCTTGAGGACGCGGGTGCTGCGCCAGGTGACGCTGGCCAAGAAACGCTACCGCCTCGCCCTCGAGATCAAGGTCGGTGACAATGGTCCAGGCATCCCGGAAACGGTGCGCGAGCGCATGTTCTATCCGCTGGTTTCCGGCCGCGAAGGTGGTAGTGGTCTGGGTTTGACGATTGCCCAGAATTTCGTCCAGCACCACCATGGCACCATCGATTGCGTCAGCCAGCCGGGCGATACGGTGTTCACCATCCGCCTGCCGGTTGAGCAGGCCTGAGTCTTGCTAGTTATCGCGCATTGCAAATGAAATGACGGGCAAAAAAGCCATGAAACCGGTCTGGATCGTCGATGACGATCGCTCCATCCGCTGGGTCCTCGAAAAAACCCTGTCCCGCGAGGGCATTCCGTTCAAGAGCTTCGCATCGGCAACCGAGGCGATCTCGCAGCTCGAACACGGTGGCGACCCGCCACAGGTCCTGATGTCCGACATCCGCATGCCCGGCCAGTCGGGGCTGGAACTGTTGCAGGAAATCAAGGCGCGCTTCCCGGCCGTGCCGGTGATCATCATGACCGCGCACTCGGATCTCGAAAGCGCGGTCGCCGCCTTCCAGGGTGGGGCCTTCGAGTACTTGCCCAAGCCGTTCGATGTCGATCAGGCCGTCGAACTGATCCAGCGGGCGATCGACGAGTCGATGCACCAGGCTGGTGCATCTGCCGAAGAGGTGGTGGCGCCGGAGATTCTCGGGCAGGCGCCGGCCATGCAGGAAGTGTTCCGCGCCATCGGCCGTCTGGCGCTTTCGCACGCCACCGTGCTGATCAACGGTGAATCCGGCAGCGGCAAGGAGCTGGTCGCCCGTGCGCTGCATCGCCACAGTCCACGCGCCGACAAGCCGTTCATCGCCATCAATACGGCGGCGATTCCCAAGGATCTGCTCGAATCGGAGCTCTTTGGTCATGAGCGCGGTTCTTTTACCGGTGCTCAGACGCAGCGGCGCGGACGTTTCGAGCAGGCCGAGGGGGGGACGCTGTTTCTCGACGAGATCGGCGACATGCCTTCGGAGCTGCAGACCCGCCTGCTGCGCGTCCTGTCCGACGGACACTATTACCGGGTTGGCGGACACTCGCCGATCAAGGCCAATGTGCGGGTCATCGCGGCAACTCACCAGAATCTCGAAACGCGGGTCAAGGACGGACTGTTCCGCGAAGATCTTTTCCACCGCCTCAACGTGATCCGCATCCGCCTTCCGGCGCTGCGCGAGCGGCACGAGGACATCCCGCTGCTGACCCGGCATTTCCTGCAGAAAAGCGCCCGCGAACTGGGCGTCGAAACCAAGCGCCTGTCCGACGCCGCGACAAAATACCTGAGCGGCCTCGAATTCCAGGGCAACGTTCGCCAGCTGGAAAACCTCTGCCACTGGCTGACCGTCATGGCGCCTGGGCAGATGGTCGAAATCGGCGACCTGCCCGTCGAATTGCGCGAAGCCGAGTCGAATGCGCTGACGACCGATTGGGAAAGCGGGCTCGAGGCTGAAGTCGATCGCCTGCTTGCCGCCGGGGTCGCCGATGTGCATGGCCGGTTGGCCCAGACCTTCGAGCGCATCCTGATCTCGCGCGCTTTGGCGCGCACTGGCGGACGGCGGATCGAGGCGGCGCTGGCGCTCGGCATCGGGCGCAACACGATCACGCGCAAAATCGCCGAACTTGGCATCGACGGCGGCAAGGAGTCGGCGGCGGAGTAGAATCCGCCCATGCCATTGATCGACCCTGCCCGCCTCCAGTCCAGCCTCGGCCGGTACGCCGGTCGCTTGGACGTCGAGGCGCTTGAAGCGTGTGACTCGACCAGCAGCGAACTGATGCGGCGCGCCGATCGCGGCGCGCCGTCCGGTACGGTGGTCGTCGCCGACTGCCAGAGCGCCGGGCGCGGGCGGCGTGGCCGGCAGTGGCTGTCGACGCCGTCCGACAGCCTCACGTTCTCCTTGCTCTGGCGCTTTTCCGGGTCGAATGCCCAGCTGTCCGGTCTTTCGCTGGCCATCGGCGTGGCGGTCAGCGAGGCGCTTGAAGGGCTGGGTGCCACCAGGGTGCGCCTGAAATGGCCGAACGACGTGCTGCTCGAGCGCGGCGGCGATTTCGCCAAACTGGCTGGCATCCTGATCGAACTAGGCTCGGACCGGCGCGGCACGCAGGCCGTCATCGGCATCGGCATCAACCTGTGTGCTCCGGAAGGCGACCTGGCACAGCCGGCAGCCGGCCTGATCGATGCACTGCCGGAATTACCCGAGCGCCATGACCTGCTGGCGGCGTTGCTCATTGCGCTGCTTGACGTTCTGGCGCGCTTTGAAAGCGGCGGGTTCGCCGCGCTCCAGTCGGCCTGGCAGCAGCGTCACGCCTGGCAAAGCCAGCCAGTGCGCCTGATGCACGACGACGTCGTCGAGGGCGAAGGCATCTGTCTCGGTGCCGACACGGACGGTGCGCTCCTCGTCGAAACGGCGGTCTGCATCAAGCGATTCGTTTCCGGCGACGTCAGCCTGCGCCCCGCAGGAAGTACCCTTGGGGTGCGCCGCGCATGATCGTCTGCATCGACAGCGGCAACAGCCGCATCAAGTGGGGTGTGAGCGATAGCACAGGTAACTGGCTTGAGAATGGTGCGGTCGACCAGGCTGAGAGCGGAAAAATGGCCGACCTGGCGCATCGCCTTCCGCTGCCGGCGCAGGTCATGCTCGCCAACGTAGCGGGTGCTGCGACACTGACGAATATAGTCGAGGCGCTGGCACCCTGGCGGGCAGTACTCCATGAAGTCAGATCGACGGCTGCCGCCGGCGGGGTCGTCAATCAATATGAAAACCCCGCGCAACTCGGCGTTGACCGCTGGTGCGCCTTGATCGGCGCCCGGGCGCTGAGCGCGGCGCCGTGCGTCGTCGTCATGGCCGGTACGGCAACGACTATCGACACACTGGACGGCGAGGGGCGCTTTCTCGGCGGCCTGATCCTGCCCGGCCTCGACCTGATGCACCGTTCGTTGGCGCGCGACACGGCGGCGCTGCCGCTGGCTGCCGGCACCTATTCCATGCATCCGCGCTGCACCGACGACGCCATTGTTTCCGGTTGCATCGAAGCGCTGGTCGGCGCCATCGAGCGCGCGGTCGCGCGGCTCGGTAGCGGCGCCGAATGCCTGCTTTCCGGCGGCGCCGCCAACGTCCTCGGGAGGTATCTTGATGTGCCGCACCGGACGGTGGGCAATCTGGTCCTCGAAGGGCTGCGCCGACTTGCAGGCACCAGCCCGGCTCCGCATGCCACCGGCAAAATCAGCGGTTGAAGATTGGCCGCTTAGCAGCGACAATTGCTGCTGATTCGACCGCTTTGGGGAGGGGCCATGTTCGATCCCGTTATTAACAGCCTGCCGGCCTTCGCCAGCTTCTTCGTGACGGCCATAGTCCTGTTGCTGGTATTTCTTGCGATCTATGTCCGGGTCACGCCCTACAACGAGATGACCCTGATCCGCGACGGCAACGAGGCCGCAGCGATCAGCCTGGGCGGCGCCGTCATCGGCTTCGCGTTGCCGATCGCGGTGGCGGTCGCCGTCAGCCATAACCTGTACGCAATGATCGGCTGGGGTCTCGTTGCCTCGCTGGTGCAACTGTTGACCTTCATCGCGGCGCGTCTCGCCCTGCCGCGCCTCAACGAAAGCATTCCTCAGGGCAAGCTGGCCTCGGGGATTTTTCTCGCTTCACTGGCAATTGGCGTCGGTATCCTCAACGCCGGCTGCATCGTCTGATCTTTCAAGGAGAGCGTCATGGCATTGATGGATTTCATCAAGAAGCAGTTTATCGACATCCTGCAATGGACGGAGGAGGGCGACGGTACGCTGGCCTGGCGCTTCCCGATGCAGGAAATGGAAATCCAGAACGGCGCCAGCCTGACGGTGCGCGAGTCGCAGCTGGCGATGTTCGTCAACGAAGGCACGGTAGCCGACGTGTTCACGCCCGGCATGTACAGGCTGACGACACAGACGCTGCCGGTCCTGACTTACCTGAAGAACTGGGACAAGCTGTTCGAGTCGCCGTTCAAGTCCGACCTTTACTTCTTTTCGACGCGCACCCAGCTTGACCAGAAATGGGGGACGCCCAATCCGATCACCATCCGCGACAAGGAATTCGGCATTGTCCGGATGCGCGCCTTCGGCATCTATTCGTACCACCTGAGCGACGCCAAGACCTTCTACCAGAAGATTTCCGGCACGCGCGCCGCATACAGCCGCGAGGAACTCGAAGGCCAGTTACGCAATACGATGGTGGCCGGGATGACCGACCTGTTCGGCGAATCCGGCGTGCCCTTCATCGACATGGCGGCCAACCAGGACGAATTCGGCAAGGCGATGTTCGCCAAGGCGCAGCCGATGTTCGCCGATTTTGGCCTGACGCTCGATTCGCTGGTGGTGCAAAACGTCTCGTTGCCGGAAGAATTGCAGAAGGTGCTCGACCAGAAGATCGGCATGAACATGATCGGCGACATGGGGCGGTTCACTCAGTATCAGGTTGCCAACGCGATTCCCGAGGCGGCGAAGAACGAGGGCGGCATGGCCGGCATGGGCGTCGGCATCGGTGCCGGCGTCGGCATGGGACAGGTCATGGGACAAGCGATGGCCTCGGCGATGCAACCGGGTGCTGCTGCGGCCGGGACTTCTGCGGCGGCGCCGGCAGCGGCAGCGACCGTTTCGGCCGACGATGTCGTGGCGACGCTGGAAAAGCTGCACGGCCTGGTCGAGAAAGGCATCCTGAGCAAGGACGAGTTCGAGGCCAAGAAAGCGGAATTGCTCAAGAAACTGAGTTGACCGCGACAGCGTGGCCCTTTCCGCTTCCTGTCCTTCCTGCGGTGCGCCGGTCGTCTTCAAGTCGGCGGCATCGATCTTTGCCGTCTGCGACTACTGCCAGAGCACGCTGGTTCGCCACGACCAGGCACTGGAGGATATCGGCAAGATGGCGGCGCTGGTCGAGGATCGCTCGCCGCTGCAACTGGGCGCCGAAGGCAGCTACAAGGGCGTCCATTTCGCGCTGATCGGGCGCATCCAGATCAAGTACAGCCAAGGCTACTGGAACGAATGGCACCTGCTGTTCGACGACATGCGCAATGGCTGGCTGTCGGAGGCAGGCGGTGAGTATGCGCTCACCTTCGCGCAATATGTCCCGGATCGCCTCCCGGAGTTCGCCGAACTGAAGATCGGCCAGCGCCTCGTGCTGGCCAGCCAGACGTGGACGGTCAGCAATATCGAGAATGCCGAGTGCGTGGCCGGTCAGGGCGAGTTGCCGTTCACGGTGGGCGCCGGTTATCCGGTCGCTGCGGTCAACCTCAGAAGCGGGGCAAATTCGGGCGCAAATTTCGCCACTCTGGATTATTCCGAGACACCGCCGCTGCTCTTCGTCGGCGAACCGGTTGCCTTCGCGTCATTGAAGATGAGCAATCTGCGCGAGGGTATGCCGATCCCGACGGCGAACGTCGCGGCGCAAGTTTTCCGCTGCCCGAGTTGCGGCGCACCGCTAAAGGCCGGTTCGCGGGAGATCGTCGCCGTCGGTTGCGCGACCTGTGGCGCCGTGGTCGACACCGCCGACCAGAACTTCAAGCTGCTGTCGAAGGCGCTTACGAATCGCGACGAGCAGTACGCGCCGCGCATTCCGCTCGGCAGCAAAGGGGTATTGGAGGGAAAGCCGGTCGAGGTCATCGGCTTTCTGGTCAAGCGCAGCAGGGTCGAAGGGAGCGCCTACGACTGGCGCGAGTACCTGCTCGCCGGCGATGGTCCGCAGAATCGCGGCACCTTTCGCTGGCTCACCGAATACGACGGCCACTGGAATGTGGTCGACGTGCTGTCCACGCCGCCGACGGGCAGCGGCGCGCAGGAACTGTCGGCGGTGTACTTCGGCGGGCAGTCGTTCCGGCATTTTTCGACAACACCGGCTGCCGAGGTGCTTCAGGTTGCCGGCGAATTCACCTGGCGTGTCCGGCGCGGCGAAACCAGCCGCGTGGTCGATTACGTGGCGCCGCCGCTGGTGCTGTCGCGCGAATCGACGAGCAACGATCTCAACTGGTCGCTCGGCACCTATGTCGCCCCCGAGGAGATATCCAGCGCTTTCAAGCTGCCGGGGCGGATGATTGCGCCGGTCGGCGTCTATGCCAACCAGCCCAATCCGTGGGCGGAATCCCGGCGCCGCGGATGGGGCCTGTTCTGGAAACTGGCGCTGGCGGCGATTATCGTGCAGGTGTTCTTTGCTTTTATTGGCGGCGGCAAGACCCTGCTGCGCCAGGATCTCGCCTTCTCGCCCCAGGCTGGCGACGAGACGCTGGTCACCCGCGAATTCGAGGTGCAGGGCAAACCGCGCAAGCTCACGGTGCGTAACTCGACGTCGCTCGACAACAACTGGATCGGCCTCGACCTGATGCTGGTCAACAAGAATACCGGCCAGGCGTGGCCGGTAACGCGAGAACTGGCTTACTACTACGGCCGGGATGGCGGCGAAAGCTGGTCGGAAGGCAGCCGTGACGACGCTGTGGTGTTCCGCGACATTCCACCCGG
>CAVUJN010000018.1:0-44584 GCA_963741765.1 uncultured beta proteobacterium | reverse complement strand
GCAACGGAAGTTGGGGCTACTCCCCTGCCCTATTTCGTTTGACATTAACCCCCTCATGAGGAGTTTGGCCACTGCGGCCATTGGCGTTCTGTGCCACAAGCGCCGGCAATGCGCGCGTCAGCAGTCATAGGCTTTGAATTCGGATCGAGTGACCGCTGGCATCATTGCGGACTTTGGTGGCGCAGAACGCCAATGACTTCCTGGACGATCAGCCGAAGATCGAGGTTTCCTATCTTTAGAGGTATGACATTACCCATGCCTCCCGAGGGGGTTCAACCTATTCCTCAGAAAAATCCATGAGAACCGAAGGGCGAAGCTCCAACGTTCGCGCTAGCCGGACAATATTCTCCAGCGCAATATTCCGCTGCCCGCGTTCGACGCCGCCGAGATAACTGCGCGCCAACCCACTCTGCAGCGCAAGCTGTTCCTGAGACCAGCCCTTGTCCTTGCGCAGCATGGCAAGACGTCGGCCGAAAAGAAGTTTGGGGTCTTTTGAAGCCACGATCCGCTGTGTGGAAATCATCAGCGGATGCTAGGGAACGGGCCACTTTAAAGCCACGCGCTATGAGTGACAATTAACCAGCTCAAACGTACTATTGGCGGGTGCGATACCCAGACGACGATACCCGTGAGCAAGCCCGCGCCCTTAGTACCCAATATTCTGCAGTTGCAGCGCCTGCTGGCAGACCGAGACCATCGTGGATTCCTCGACGCCTTCGCAGGCATGCAAGGCGACAACACAATCTCTAAGCATCGCGATTACTTGTGTGCATTGGGTGGGGAAGGATTGTGCTTGCTGCTCGAATCGCGACCAAGGCCATCATTGTCGCTGGTCAATCGCTATGGCGCATTACTTCTCGAAGGATCCATCACTGCGCCGCGCCTTGTCATTGAGAAACTGGCTGCACTACTGAATTCGACTGCCCTCCTCCAGTTGGCCAAGGCCTCCGAAACCGATCGACGCCAGACTGGGTCGAAGGAGGCCACGGAACCTCAGGCTGCTGTTGGCACCGGCAATCCGCGCTCCGTGTTACAGGTTCGCCGTGTCGTACAGATCATGCAGCTGTTTTTGGGTGATGGCCAATATTCTGATGTGACCGGAATTCGTCGCTCCGTGTATCGTAGTCAGCAGGAGCGTACTTTTCTGCGCGCCCTCTCCCTTCGCTTCCCTGGGTTGCTCGCCCTACCGAATTACCCATTCGATCAGATTGTCGATCTGGAGCGAATCGGTGCGATCGATACTGAAACACTCAGATACGCACGGCATTGCCGATTGGATGCCATTTTGGTCGTGCCGGATGAAGGGGATACGGTCGCAGCATTCGAACTGGATAGCCGACATCATGACGGGTTGGAAGCAACCCGGCGCGATACGATGAAGAACAGTTTGATTGCGGCTGCGAGACTTCCATTTTTCCGATTACGGGCGGAATCCCCGGAATCGATGTCGGTTGATGAGTGGTATGCCCTGCTCTCGGATCAAGTCTTGCCGCATATCGACCTTGGCGGCCGGATTCGCTGTCGGCAAGCTGCGTACAGCCTCATTCCCTGCTGAGCCGGGAATTTGACATTAGTCCCCTAATGTCCGTAGGTCGGCCTGACCGGCCATCCAGGACTTGCTGCTTGGACGGCTGCACCTTGGCGCATTGCCGCCGTTCGAGGGGGCGCCGAAAAAACCTGGGCCGACGAGTCCGGGTGACCGCTTACCAAAAAACGTGCAAGCACCTACGTGATGCGATCGGTATCGATACAGACTCGCTGCCGGTCTATATCATCAATGAAGGACGCATCGTGATCGGTGAAATCGTAGTAATCCGACCCGGATTCCGCCGCCTTGAGGGAGGCAAATCGCAGCGAATCGGCCGCACGGCGAGACTGAACGGCCACGCCGACCGCGACCGGCAGGCCGAGAAACTGTGCGAGGCGATTGGCGGCCAGTTCGGAATACACCTGAGCCGGTCGCAAGTCGCTGTCCTGCTTGATGATCGCCGCCACATAGCCGTCGCGGGCACCCGTCGTACTACGGTCGTTCGGGGTCGTCCTGGTGCCCAGTTCGTAAGTCAGGATCGGCATGCCGATTACGCACCCTCAAAAGCCCACAAATCGGCGTACAGCTCGGCCTGCTCGATCACCTTTTCCACGGCATCCGGTTGCTTATCTGGCGGATACTTGTACTTGGTCAGCAGCACCTTCACCAGCAGGCGCATACGCGCACGTGCAGCATCGCGCTTCTGCCAGTCAATGGTGGCCGACTTGCGCAGTTTGTCCGTCAGCTCGTGAGCCAGCGCTTTCAAAACTGGATCACCCATGTCACGGACTGCACTCTCATTCTCGCGCAGCGCCTCGTAGAACGCGAACTCGTCCTCGGTCATGTCCTCGGGCGGTTTGTCCGCTGCGATTTCATGGGCAAGTTTGATCAATTCCTCGATGACCTGCGCCGAGGTCAGACCCCGGCTGGTGTATTTGTTGATCGCGTCCGTCAGCTTCTTGCTGAATTTCTGAGCCTGCGTGGTATTGCGCCGGCCTCTGGCCTGAATTTCGTCATCGATTAGACGTTGCAGCAACTCGGCAGCAAGGTTCTTCTGCGGGATTTCGCCCAGCTTCTTGAGGAAGGTTTCATCAAGCACACTGATGTCCGGCTTGTTGACGCCGAGCGTTTTGTACAGATCGGTCACGCCATTGACCAGCACGCCCTTGGCGACGATCTGCCGCATGGCGGCTTCCTTCTCGATCTTGCTCTTGCCTGCGCCAACGCCGGTAAATTTCACCAGCCCCGCCTTTACCGCTTGATAGAAGGCGATTTCGTTGCGCAGCGCCAAGGCTTCCGGATGCGTGCCGGCCAGCGCCTGGGCCTTGGATAGCTTGGTGACTTGATCAAGGAAACGTTTGACGCCCGGTGCCTTGGCATCTGGAGCCGCGCCTTCAGGTTTCTGGTTGAGTTTGACCAGGTGGTTCATTGCCAACGGCAAGGCGACAAGCGCCTTTTTCGCATCGGTGGCGATGCCCTCCAGATTCACGCCGTGCAGCATGTCGCGGATGACGCCAACAGTTTCCTTGACGATCTTCAGTGCTTCGTCGATGAACTCCACCGGCTCGCCGCGCTGATCGCCACCTCGCGCACGGGTGTATTGGGCAATGGCCTGCTTCAGTTCCTCACCGATCCCGATGTAGTCCACCACCAGGCCACCCGGCTTGTCCTTCCAGACACGATTGACGCGGGCTACGGCCTGCATCAGCCCCTGTCCGCGCATCGGCTTGTCGACGTACAGCGTGTGCAGGCAGGGTGCATCGAAACCTGTCAGCCACATGTCGCGCACGATCACCAGCTTGAGCGGGTCGTCCGGGTCCTTGATGCGTTTTTCCAGCAGCTTCTTTTCCTGGGCTGAGGTGGCATGCGCCCGCAAGGCCGGCGGATCGGAGGCCGGGCTGGTCATCACCACCTTGATGACACCCTGGTTGATATCCTTGCTATGCCAGTCCGGGCGGCGTTTGATGATTTCATCGTAGAGCGCCACCGCCGCTTTGCGGCTGATGGCCACGATCATTCCCTTGCCGTCGATGGCTTCCAGGCGCTCATCCCAGTGCTGTACCAGATCATCGGCCAGCTTCTCCAGGCGGCCATCGGCCATGGCTATGGATTCCAGCCGAGCCAGGGTGGAAATGGTCTTGTTGCTCTGCTCTTCGGGGTCGTCTTCCAGCAGCGCGTCCAGTTCCTCGTCCAGGGAGTCCAACTCGCCCTTGTTGACCGACAGGTCGATGATGCGCTGCTCGTAGTGGATCGGAACCGTCGTGCCATCCTTCTGCGAGGCCAGCACGTCGTAGATGTCCACATAGGTGCCGAATACCGCCTCGGTATCGCGGTCATTCTCCGAAATCGGCGTGCCGGTCAAGCCGAGGTACAGCGCATGCGGCAAGGCATCGTGCATATACTTGGCGAGGCCATAGCGGTACTTCTCGCCCTTCTTGTCCAGTTCGCTCTTGAAGCCGTACTGGGTGCGATGTGCCTCGTCGCAGATGACGATGATATTGGAACGCGGGTTGATTTCCTCGACCGTCTCCTGTCCTTTCTCGGGCGCGAACTTCTGGATGGTGGTGAAGAAGATGCCGCCGGCCACCTGCTCGGCCAGCAGCTTTTTCAGTTCCGCCCGATCGCCGGCTTGCACGGGTGTCGTGCGCAGCGGAATGCGGCAGGAAGCGAAGGTTTCGTACAGCTGCCCATCCAGATCCTTGCGGTCGGTCACGACCACGATAGTTGGATTTTCAAGGTCCGGATGCTCGCGCAGCATGCCGACGTAGAACACGGCCAGCAGGCTCTTACCCGACCCCTGGGTGAACCACATCACGCCGCCCTTGCCATCGTGGTGGTCGCGGATGGACGCCAGTGCTCGATCTACACCTTTCAGCACGCCGTGGTACTGGTGGTAGCCAGCGATTACCTTGAAGGTGCCAGCTCCCGAGGTCTGGTAGGCGATAAAGTGGCGGAAATACTTGAGGAAGGTTTGCCGCTCGAACAAACCCTTCACCAGCACCTCCAATTCAAGATGCTGCTGCGGCTCGGCGATGCCCTTGGCAACCCGCCAGGGCATGAAGCGCTCCTGGTCGGCGGAAATCGACCCCAGCCGCGCCACTGCGCCATCGGAGATGACGCATACCACGTTCGGCTCAAAAATCTGCGGAATCTCGTTCTTGTAGTTCTGTATCTGGTTAAAGGCGGCGAACACATCGGCCTTCTCGTCGGCGGGATTCTTTAGCTCGATCACTGCCAGCGGCAGGCCATTGACGAAGGCCACCATGTCCGGGCGCACCGTCTTGCTGCCCTTGACGGTGAATTGATTGACGATCAGCCAGTCGTTGCGAGATAGGTCCGTCCAGTCGAATACCGCGACGAACGCCTGGCGGCGGTGGCCATCTTCCTCAATGTCCACCGGAATGCCGTCGCGCAACCAGACATAGAGATCGCTGTTGGCTTCCACCAAGGACTGGCCGGCGAACTGACGGACGCGCTTTTCCGCATCGTCGATGGCGGTAGCCGGAAGATCGGGATTCAGGGTTTCCAGTGCCGCACGGAAACGTGGAGCCAGCACCACTTCGTTGTAATGCGCCCGTTCTGGCGCGAAGCCGCCGGGCGAAATCGATTCACCGTGGGCATATTCCCAGCCTAACTCACGGAACCAGTCGATACAGGCTTGTTCGAGGTCGTTTTCGGTCACTTCCTAGTTTCCCTTGTCGCTGTCTATCACAAGAAACCCCTGGCGAGCAGTGTTCGCATTTTCGGCTCGACTCAGCATGTCATCGCGCAAGGCCTCCAGCGCCTCTAGGACATCCGCTGCTGAGTCGTAGGCTTTATCCAACCAAAAATCATTGTAGAAGAGACTCTCGAACGGTTCGCGGCTAAACGACTCGGATTCGGGCGGAATGCCGAGCGCATCAAGGACATAATCAAACAGGCAATCGACGCTGGAGGCGTCGTCCGAGAACCCGGCGTCTTCAAGCTTCGCCGACCGATCTGCTTCGTAAATCACAATGCCCATCAGATCAAGCAAGGTCTCGCGATCGACAGACCGCTTAATGTTGCGGGCAAACGTTTGGCCGCGAAGCCAGTGCTTGTTTACGCTCACGGCAGCACCTTCACGATGGGCCGCAGCACTGCATCCATCTTGACCAACCGTTGCGTCAGCCAGTCGATGTATTCGTGCCAGCGCTGCTCGTCCTCGATGGAAGCGTTGGGATACCAAGAGGCGATGCGCACAGCTTTGGCGTCAGGCAGTTCCTGCCAATCCAGCTCGAAACCCAGCTTGGCTTCGATGTCCTGTTTCTGCGCGGATAAGTTGGTGAAGTGCTGTTTCGCTTCTCCGTTGTCAATATAGAGTTCTACACCCAGCCTGTTGTCGCGAGTGCTGGCGGTAGAGCTCAGATGGAATCCTGAACGCCCAATCGAACAAAGTAGCCAATGCTGCGGACGAGGCGTTTGGGGACGAATCTGTGCTTGCCTTCTTCCTCAGATAATCGATCAACGCCACCCAAAACTTCTGCTGCAGTAATTTCGTTGGTGTCGTGTTCGCTGCCGCTCGCGCCTGTTCACGGCCAGCTTTTGCCCATTCATTGGGTTTCACTACCACCTCGAACTTGGGCGCTAGTGGTGAGTCGCCGATCTTCCACAACTCGACTTCAACCGCGAAGAAGTTCAGGTCGTCGGTGGTGTTGTCGTTGAGAAACTGCAGGCAGCAGCGTGTTCCGGGCGGAAAGACTCGGCAACCCAGATGACCTTCTTGGCACCGACGCCGGCCGCGTAGGAGATGATCTGTCCGAGGTGCGTGTGGTTGGTCTTTTCGAGTTGGTTTTCGATGATGACCTGCTCGTCGCCATCGGTGCACAGAATATCCAGCTTGAAATCGCCGACCCAGTGCTCGGTGGCCACCAGCACGAGTTCGCTGATGCCCAATGCGTCGGCGAGCGCGTTGAGATTGTCGGTTTCTGCCAGCCAGGGTGTGAAATCGCTGGCTTCGTGCTTCCAGGCTTCGCGCAGCGGTACGCGCTCCAGCTTGCTGAGAGGTTTCTTGGCGGTCATGCGATGGCCTCTTCGATGAGGGATTTGGCATCCGCAACGCGGAGCTTGCCGGAGATCAGGCGGGGAAGAAGGAGGTCACGGAGTGACGAGAGCACCGATGCTTCGCTTTGGCACACCGCGATCTGGTCGAACATGGGGCAGGTAATGACAGAAAATTGCCTCATGATTTCGTCGTTCGGGATGATAACTTCCGTACCTGTCACCACATCTGGTCTAACGGCAGGGTATGCGGCACCGTCCGCAAGGTGGGCCAGACGTTCGATTGCATCATCTGACGTTGCGGCAAGATATAGATATTCTCGGTGATAGGAGTGGGATGGTCGCAATACGGCGAACCCGGTACTACCCGTCAGGCCGTCCGTCGCTATAAGCGCAAATGAGCGATTTCCCGGTCGGACCGTACCGACAATCGTGTCACCGCAACGTAAAACACGCCGAGCCCTACTCGGTGACTCATCCCAGAGATACGAGGTTGCATCTTCAATGCAGCCGGACTTGACGTTCGATAGATCGATGTACTCAAGAATATCCGGATGCTTTTTGGTCGACCATGTTTCCGGGTTGAGTGTGCAAACATCGCCCAAAGTACCGACCTTCCACCCGACCGGAATCTCTCCCAACTCGCTATCCGCAAACCGATCCGGAAACAATGCCGTGATGTCGTCGACAGGCCAGAGGGCTTTTCGCCAGCAGCCTTGGCGCGTACTGGATAGAAATCCACGAACCAGGACTTGAATAGCCGTCGAGCAATGCGTTCCAGATTAGCAGCAAGGATGCGGTTGTGGTCGATGCGGTCGTCAAGAGCCCCCAGCGCGTTCGCTATTGCAACTTGATCAGAAACGAGGTAGAAATACCTCAAAGCTTCGAATTTGCCCCTTGCTGATGTGAGGAATTGAAGTGCCAGTGTGGATTGAACGACGTAATCAGTCGATTGCCTGATTGCAGACAGAATATCTGAGGAAGCCTTGATACAGCGGCTACGCTTGCTCGCATTTCGGACTATTCGTTGCGCGTAGCAACGCAGTCATCGTCATCAACTGAGATTGTGGCGAAACTCCTCCCGACCTTGGAACCATCCATACCTATGACCAGATCGCCAGCCCTCAATACGTAATTGGCCAAATCCACCGGGACCGACGCCAGCTTGTGCTTTGTCTCCCCAACGACTTTGTTTTCCGTAACGTTATCGCCACCAAAAACCCGAATGCCCGCTCCCGGCAGGAAGCTAGGAGTGCTTTGAATGGAAATCAAGTAAATACTTCAGTCGCCCGATTTCAGCGGCACTAACGGCCAGTCAGACGTCATAACCGACCCTCCCCAAGCTGACTCTTACTCTCAGCCTCCAGATCCTTTCCTCGACCGAACAGTGTCGACAACTCGCCGGTCAGCTTGGCCATCTGCACCTCAAACTCCTCGTCGTCATCCTCGACATCGGTCGCGCCGACGTAACGGCCCGGCGTCAGCGCGTAACGTGCTGCTCGATCTCGGCCAGGGTCGCGGACATGCAAAACCCGGTACATCCTCGTAAGCGCCTTCACCCCACTGCGTGCCGCGCCAATTGTGGTAGGTCTGGGCGATCTGGTAGAATCTCGGCTTCGGAGAACTCCTTCTGTTTGCGCGAACCGGAATCATCGATGCGAACTTGCGAGCATCGATGAATAACACCTGCTTGCGCCGATCGTGCTTTCCGTTCCTTGCCGGATGACTTATTCTGGGAGAGAAACCACAGGCAAGCGGGAATCGGGGTATTGGCGAATAGTTGTCCGGCAGGGCCACCACGCACTCCACCACGTCAGCCTTGACCATGGCGACGCGAATATCGCCTTCACCGCCGGTGTTGGTAGTCAAGGAGCCATTGGAAAGCACGATGCCTGCGCGGCCATCAGCCGACAGGCGGGCAAGCATATGTTGTAGCCAAGCGTAGTTGGCGTTGCCGTCCGGCGGCATGCCGTATTTCCAGCGCGGGTCTTTGGGTAGCTTGTCAGCGCCCCAGCCCTTGATGTTGAAGGGCGGATTCGCCAAGCACGAAGTCGGCCCGCAGGTCCGGGTGCTGGTCGTTGTGGAAGGTGTCACCGTGGGACTGGCCCATGTCGTAGTCGATGCCACGAATGGCGAGGTTCATACACGCCAGCTTGCGCGTGGTGGCGGAGAGTTCCTGGCCGTAGATGGCAGCCTGTCCCTTCTTACCGCCGTGGGCTTCGATGAAGCGCTCCGAATAAACGAACATACCGCCGGAGCCGCAGGCGGGGTCGTAGATGCGACCGGCGAACGGGGCAAGAATTTCCACCAGTACGCTGACCACCGAACGCGGCGTGTAAAACTGGCCTGCACGCTGGCCTTCGGACAGAGCGAAATTGCCAAGAAAATATTCGTACACCTCGCCGAACACATCGCGAGACGTGTCCTGCTTCGGATCGAATTTCATCTTGGCGACGATGCCCATCAGATCGCCCAATACACCATCCTCTAGTGGTAGACGGGCAAAATCCCGGTAGAGCACGCCTCGTAACTTTTCGTTTTCACGCTCGATGGCAGCCATGCCGTCGTCCAGAAGCTTGCCGAGTTTGGGATCGGCGGCCTGCTTGAGCAGATCGCCGAAGCGGGCCTCCTCGGGAATCCAGAACACATTGTCCTGCTTGTAGGCGTCCCGATCTTCGGAAAGGGCGGCGAAGGCGTCAGCCCTCATGTCCTCCGGCATGAACAGGTCCGAGTCCGGATCGGCCAGTCGCGCACGGATCACTTCGCGCTGGGCATCGAAGATGTCGCTGACGTATTTCAGGAACACCAGCCCGAGCACGGGGAACTTGTACTCTGCGGCGGACATAGCGCCACGCAGCTTGTTGGCGGAATCCCACAGCAGCTTCTTGAATTCGGTTTCGGTCATGCGACGATTTCTCCCTGCGGCGCGGCGGGATTCTGCGGATAGCCTTCCCGCTCCAGCGCCAGATTCAATGTGACCCGCGAGATACCAAAGTGTTTGGCGACCTCGGTCTTAGTCATGAGCGGATCAAGCAGCATGGCGGCAGCTTTGCGCACGTCCGCCTTGCTCATCTTTGCCTTGCGTCCGCCCTTCCGGCCTCGCGCACGGGCGGCGGCCAGTCCGGCGACGGTTCGTTCGCGGATCAGGTTGCGCTCGAACTCGGCGAGAGCGGCGAAAACGTGGAAGACCAACCTGCCGCCGGCATTGGTAGTATCGATGCTTTCGGTCAGAGACAGGAAGCCGACACCCCGATCCTCCAAGGCGTGGACAATTTCCACTAGGTCCTTGAGGGAGCGCCCCAGGCGGTCAAGCCGCCAAACCACCAGGGTGTCACCTTTGCGTAGCACCTTGAGGCAGGTTTCCAGTTCAGGCCGATCCCGGTCTTTGCCGGATTGCTTCTCCTGAAACACCTGCTCGCAACCAGCCTCGGCCAACGCATCAAGTTGAAGCTCGGGTCGTTGGTCTTGGGTGGAAACGCGGGTGTAGCCGATGCGCATCAAACGCTCCTAATCTGTACATTGATAACTGTACCAGATTACTTTACGCGAATGATGCTGTTTGGATGAATTTTGATGGAGTGGTAAGCTGCGTATAGAAAACGGTGGTTTGCTGGCCGCGATACGTCAAAACACACAATCAGCTATGAAAGAGGGGGGCAAGTGAAGCTAACGAAGATACAGGTCAAGAATTTTCGGTCAATCGACGACAGCGGAGAATTTGAGATCGACGACCTTACCTGCTTGGTTGGCAAAAACGAAGCAGGCAAAACTGCCATTCTCAGAGCAATCCACGGACTGGCCCCGACCGACGACTTCAAATATGACAAGACAAGGGACTACCCGCGCCGCTTTCTAAGCAAGTTCGACGAGCGTCATCCAAATGGAGGCTCGGAGGTTTGTGTTTCTACCTGGCAGCTATCCGATGACGATTTGGCTGCGCTCGTCGATCTGCTAGGGGAAGGGGTACTCGCCTCGACTACCATAAAAGTTACCAGCTACCTCGGTGAGAGCGGAAACACATGGTCCATACCTTTAGACGAAGGTAAGTGTCTCCGCAACCTCGAAGCCAGGCAAGGATTGGCGGCAAAGGACAAAACAGCCTTAAAGCAAGTTGAGACAACAGCAGAAGCACTGAAAGTGCTGAACGATCTCCCCGAACGTAGCGAAACTCAGGAAGCGCTCAGGCAGTCGATTGCAAAGTTCCGAGATGGGTCTGCTTACCTCGCAGCCATCGACATCTTGAAAAAACGCCGGCCGCATTTCTTCTACACCTCTCACTTTGAGCGGATGTCAGGAGAGATTTCCCTCAATCAACTGGCGCATGACAAACAGCACAATAAGGTCGAGCCAGGCGACAAGATCTTCCTCGATTTTTTGGAGTACGCAGGTACGACAATTGAGGAGTTGCGCGATGCGAGAAAATATGAAGACCTAGTTGCACAGTGTGAAGGCGCATCCAACGACATTACCGATGAAATTTTCGAGTTCTGGAGTCAGAACGAGGCGCTTTCGGTCAAGATCGACTTGAACGAAGGTCGGCCGGAAGACAAGCCGCCGTTTAATGCAGGCCGAGTCGCCAAGATCCGCATCGAGAACAAGAACCACCGAGTAACAGTACCCCTTTCTGAGCGTAGTGCTGGATTTGTGTGGTTTTTCTCTTTCCTTTCGCAGTTCAAGCAGCTCAAGAAATCCGCCGGCAATGCAATCATCCTCTTGGACGAACCCGGGTTGACCCTTCACGGGAAAGCGCAGTCCGATCTCTTGCGATACATTGAAGAACGGATTCTTCCAGAGCACCAAGTAATCTACTCGACCCACTCACCATTCATGGTTCCGACGCAACGCCTGTGCGACGTGCGTGTTGTTGAAGATGTGGTGGACTTCCGCGACCCCCGGCGTCCAGTGGTGCATGGAACCAAGGTGTCAGCCGATGTTCTTTCAGTAGATCGGGACACGCTATTCCCGCTGCAAGCACACTTGGGATACGAAATCACCCAGTCGCTTTTCATCGGCAAAAATTGCATCTTGGTCGAAGGGCCGTCAGACGTTCTCTACCTCCAGGTGTTCTCAAAAGCACTCCAGGCTAGAAAGCGGACCTTTCTTGACACGAGGTGGACGATCTGCCCGACAGGCGGACTAGACAAGATCACCTCATTTGCCTCCCTCTTCTCCGGGAATAACCTGAACATCGTAGCGTTGTGCGACTACGGCACTGGTGACAAGAAGAAAGTCGAGCGTTTGCGCGAAACGCAGATATTGAAGGTAGGGCGAGTGCTAACAGCCGCTGACTTCTCTGGGAAGCAGGAAAGCGATGTTGAGGACTTATTTGATCCTGAGATTTACTGCGCTTTAGTAACAGCCGCGCTAGGAGTAGAAAAGAGCCGAGCCATAACCCCTGAAGATGCAGAGAAGGCAGCACCCGATACGGTCCGCATTGCTAAGCAGGTTGAAGCTGTATGCCGATTGCTGCCACCCGATACGCCGGAGTTTGGGCACTTCCTTCCTGCCGACTGGCTATTGCGACACCCGGAATTTCTGGATGAAGACACACCAGGAATCCAGCGTTCCCTCGAAAAATTTGAGGCAGTGTTTACCGCACTAAATCAGTTCATCGACTAAGAGCAGCTTTCCTCGCTCCGCACCTGACGCGCTCCGCTTGTCTCCTGGCTCGTTCGGCTTCGCCGAGCCGAGCCCAGGCTACGTTTGAGTTGAAAACCGATTGAGATATCTTGTGGATGAGATAACATCCCCACACCACACTGGAAACACCGTAGGACGAGAATCAGCCACGCAATGTGGTGCTATTTGCAGGTGATGTGGGGTTAAACACCTATTTGTCGGCCCCTCGTATGCAGTATGTACATAGACTTTTCGCTTAAAAAGACCATTTTTGGGGGGTAAACCCGGACGATTTCGTGTTTTCTATGGCGGCACTGATTTAGTGTTCAAGCCACTATTACTAGAAGTTCATTGATTTATAATGGTTTTTTAGGTTGACTGGCCCACGCCATTTCAGTCTATGTACAAACTGCATACTCGGCATCCCGGTTTGCACAAAAAATAAGCGGTCTATGTACATACTGCATACGCAAACTCTGAGCTTGCCCGGTCGTTAATCTCAATGGCCTATTGAGCAACGGAGGCGCTTCTTCAGCGCGACCAACCGTCGATCCGCCGCTTTAGGCAGCTTTACAGCATCCCCAATCGTAATGTGATCACCGAGCATAACAATCTCGCTCTGCGCCCGCGTAAGTGCGGTGTAGACCAAGCTTCGGTCAATTCTATTCGTCTTTGGAAGGCAGACAACCACCCTAGGCCACTGGCTTCCCTGACTCTTGTGCACTGTCATTGCGTAACCCAACTCAAGACTGTCAAGGAGGTCTTCATGCAACTCGCACGTCAGACCATCGTCCCATTCAATTCGACCCAATGCAGGGCACTCCTCAATGTCGACGCCAGCGGGCTCGCGTGCGTCCATCACTTCTACCAGACGGCCTATGGAGCCATTCTGTATTCCCAAATCCCAATGATTGTTTGTGCAGATGACCTGATCTCCCTCGTGGAACCCAAGCCACTCCCAGGTGTCGTGATCCACATTCCAGCGTTTCAATGCTTTGCGGCCAGCCTTCCTTGATTCTTGCACGAGGATGTTGATGCTTTTCGCAATCTCGCGTGTTGCACAGAGCACGACGCTGTCCGCCTGGCGCTGAAGGTACAGGTCGGCGGCGAGTGCGGCCATCTCCCCTTTGTCGCAGGGATTGAAACGTATCTCGTCTTCAAACTCTGAGAGTGCCGGAAACCGACCCTCCTTCACCCGATTGGCGAATCCGGCGATCTTGCTGCCGAAGCGCTTGGCGACCTTCAATTCAACGTGAGGAACCTCGGGGATGTCGGCCAGGCAGTGCAGAATGAGGCCAGGGCCCACCGGCGGCAATTGATGCGGATCGCCGATCAGGATGATCTTGGTGTCCTCGCGGATAAAGCGCATGGCTCCAGAGAAGCTGATCAAATCCACCATGCTCGCCTCGTCAATCACCAGCGCCAACCGATTTGTCGATGGCGGATCGCCCCGCTCCTCGGCCTCGTTCATCTTTTTGATGAAACTAGCGAGCGTCATGGCTGGGCGACCCGTCGCTTCGATCATGCGCTTGACCGCCTTGCCTGCCAAAGCCAGTTGCACAATGTCATTGCCCTGTTCGTCCAGTACCTGATACACGCATTCAAGAACAGTCGTCTTGCCGCATCCCGCCCCGCCCGTCACGATGGCAAAGTCGTTCTCGGCGATCATATGAACCGCATCACGCTGTTCCTGATTCAATTTGAAGTCGTAGCCCTTGCTGTCTTGGTAAGCTGTGATGATGGAGTCCACATCGCATGGGAGGCCGCTGTTACGCCCAAGTCTTGCCGTAATTAGTTTGGCGACCTTGTTCTCCAAGATGGATGCACCCAGGCTATAGGCGTTACCCTCCATGTCGAACAGCAGACGCGCCTCCGACTCGCTTTGCATGATGGCTTTCTCAATGAGACCATGCGAATGGCGCTCGCCCTTGAGAATCGCGCGCAACCCGGCCACGAGATCAGACCGAGGAACGTAGGTGTGACCGAGACTGAATCGGCGATACACCGTTTCCTCGATGGCTGCCATCAATCGCCGTTCATCGTCCAGTTGGATGCCGAGCTGCTCACGGGCGAGGCTGTCAACTTCCGCCCATCCTGCCGCGAAACTCAGCAAGCGATAGGGGTTCTCATTGATCTTTTTTCGGGCGTCCTGACCGAATGACTTCAGGATGCGCCGACCGATGACCGAACCGATTTCGTGTTGATGTAGCCATTGGACGGTTTCACTCAGCCCATCCTCTCGCCATTTCTCTACGAGCGTAGAAGCCCGCTGCGGGCCGATCACATCCGCCAGGGCATACACATCACCTGCGTCTAGAATGGTGAACAGCGACTCTCGAAGCGTCTCCCAGAGTCCTTGAGCGGTAACAGGCCCAATGCCTTTGTACGTCGCATTGCCAGCGATGTAGTCAACAACATGGAAGCCGCTGGGCCGGGCAAGGTGCGCGTTGCCCGCTGCGACCTCCATCTGGTCGACTGTCATCAGGAAGCCACCTCGGTTGGTGAAATTGCGCGGTTCCACCCGACCCTGTACCTGCCACCATTGCCCTTTTACCACCTTGACGCCAACCGCCTTGGAGTTTAAGCGTACGGTGATCGTCTTGTGCGTGTCGATGATCTCGCCAGTAGGCGTGATTCGCTCGCCGCTGAAGATCGCGCCGTTGCGATTTTGGATGCTGACGTGCCGCACCCGGACGAGCGCCTGCTCCTCAAGCGTGGCAAGCGCCTCTACCATGGCAATCGCCCCGTGGTATGCAGAACTTCATCTAGCCCCTTGAAGCGCTCCAACTGCTTGCGCAGCTCGCGGTTTTCGGCCTTGACCGCTTCAGACTCCTCCTGAATCTGTTTGACGCGGGCCTCGGCGACGAGGTTCTTCTTGGGCTGACGAGGCAGCATGTCGACCGGATTGGCGACGCGCGGCTTGAGAATACCTTGGTCCTCAAGGCGGCGGTTCAGCGCGGGCAGTTGAACATCGCGTATCTCGCGGTTGGTGTAGAACACATCGCGGTTCAGTCCGGCTTCTCTCGCCAACCGTGAAATGCTCAACACGCCCTGATGAATGTAGGGCTTGAAGTCATTGACACAGGCAACCCAGTTCTCGAAGACCTGTGCGTTCAGTTTTCCATCCTCGATACCGTTGCTGCCGCGCTGGGCGCTCATTCCCACACCCCATCAAACCGCTTGGCGCTGGTGCGGCTGTACCAAGCCGTGTGCCGTATGTCGCGGTGCCCAAGCCAGTCTTGCATCAAGCGGGTGTCCATACCCTTGTTGGCGAGCGCATGACCACAACTATGACGAAGCATATGGGGATGCACATGGCCCAATCCAGCGCGGACGCCGGCCTCGCGAATCAGGTAATTGACGTTCTGCCTCGTCATCTGCCCACTCTGACTGCTCAGGAAAGCCCAGGGTAGCCCATCAGTGCGTGACCGCAGGTAAGCCCGCAGCGTCCGCAGTTCGTCACCTCCAAGGGGCTGCTGCGTGCTCAGGCCAGCCTTGCGTCGCTTAACCCAGATGCGCCCGGTATCGAGATCGATGGCGTCTCGCCGCAGCGTGACCAGTTCAGTGACACGGAATCCATGACGATAGGCCAATAGCAGCATCGTATGGTCGCGTAAGCCAAAACGCCCCTTCTTTGCCGCAGCAAGCAGTGACTCGATCTCCGGCTCGTTAAGGAAATCGCGACCCCGCTCATGGTCATCGACTGCTTCGGCTCTTTTTACCTTTTGCCGCTTGGGAGTCTCCTGTATGGCAGGCTCAAACTCCGCTGGTTGCGTGGTGTCCATAGGTCATCCTTTTACAAAATGGGCCTTCTGTAAAAACTTGAAGCAATACCGTGGGGCGCTGCCCCGCACCCCGCACTCGCCGTGAGGCAGCCGGGCCGGGTTAAACCAACCCAACCCAGCAGCAAGGAGCGTTGGGGCGCTTCGGCCAGTCAAGGACTTTCGCGGCATAAACAGGCTTCCTCCCGCAAGCGGGCCCCTCCTAGTTATTCCACGATCCCTTGACAGACTGGCGCTCACTGCCTCAATGACCATCATCAGACGCTGACTTGGTAGCCTGTTTCCGGGCGTTTCGCTTCAGCATCAGTTCATCGGCATGCGCCGCATTCGTGGCAAAGCACTCGATCAGTTGGCGCAGGTCGCGAGGTAAATTCAGAAATGCATCCAGTTCATCGATCTTCTGCGCCCTGACCTTCTCAAGTTCCTCGTTCTTGGCGACGAGTTTTGCTTCCAGCTCGGCAATCCGGCTGAGCAGGAACGAGCGCTGTGCGTTCCGATACTTCGGCCGGGCGTCGTTCTGCATCCGACGCTGGACGGTCTTGGCCTCGCTAAACGCCTCCGCAATGATCTTGCGGCCGTTCCATTCCTTCTGCCCGAGCATCTGCCGGTTGAAGCCATGGCCGTAGCGCTTCTTTGCGTGAGCCATGACGTTTTCCCAAGTGACGGGGATCTCGCTATCCGGGAACAGCTCGATCATCTTCGCGATCTTGCGCGCTAGCTCTTCGGTAAGAATTTCCGGGCGTCCGGCCATGGTCAACCCTCCTCCTTGTCGTCATCCGCAGCAATCAAGTGACGCTCGTCCATAATGCGGTTCGGCCTAGGCGCGAACTGCGGATACTTGGCGACCAGCGACTGCTCATCGCGGGCCACCTGTTCCCGGCCACCATGCTCATCAAGAGCGATCTCCATCAGTGGTTCGGAATGGCGCGTTGGGTTGTGAAACTTGAAGATCGCGCCGCTCGGCGTGGTGGGGGCATCCAGTATCTTGACGCTCTCACGGGCGACGAAGGCTTGCTCAAGCAAGTTCGCCAAGCGTCTGTCTTTGAGTAGGCGATTAGCTTCTTGGAAGTTGTCGATCAGCTCGTTGACAAGCTGCTCGATCCCCAACGGACTTAGCCCTTTCTCCACCAGCGTGAGCATGTGCTCCCCTAGCATGGCCGGATCGTCTGCGACGTTCCGACTGTGGGTAAGGGCAAGGTTTTCCAGATGGCGAACGATGATGTTGAACAGCTTCTTGTTGTCGTCCCGGACAGCGTCGTTGGTCGGGATATGACCTTTCTGTTGCACTGCCTCGCCACAAGTAAGGCACGAAGCCGAGAGATCGTTACTGTAGTTCCGGCAGGGCTTTTCGTGGTGTTGGTGCAGGCAGATGCCGTACTTCTGCGGATAGATGATGATGATTCCACGACTGGTTCTGGCGACGGGCCGATCTTCTACCGCCTGAGCAACGGCATCCAGGGAAGTCACCGCAACGCCAGCATCGTGGGCCGTTACGATAGTGGTTTGAAGGCTGAACTGCTCTTCCAGCCTCTCCACGGCGGCCAGCCCGTTCGACAGATCAGTGAGTTCAGTAAGCTTCTTGGCTCCGGGCATCGACGCCGCTTCTGCCATGGACTCTGCGGTTCGAAAGTCATAAGCCTTGAGTTGGGAGAGCTTGGAGCGGTTGGCCCACTTGTTTATCAGCACGTCGGAGAGCTTTTCGCCATGAGTGAGGGACATGGTCGTGAGCCAGCGGCGCAGATCGTGGGTATCCATTTCGGCGATTCGGATCGTGCCATCGACCGGCCTGGTGATATTCAGTTTCTCGAAGATTGAGCGTGTGTTTGAGCGGTGTTCTTTTCGGGCTTTTGTTACCTTGAAGCAGACCTTTATCGTTTCGTAACTTGCCGCGGAGGGAAGGAAGGCCGGCGACTCGCCATCATCAAAGAGAAACAGCATTTTCGCTAAGGCGCCCTGATAGTGATTGAGGTGTGTCACACGCCGGCAGGAATCCAGCGCCTCGCGAACCCTTTTCAGAAGCAGGGCTTCGACGTTCACCCAAGGAAGGTAGTCGATAGTTTTCCAACGCCACGATCTTCTCGCCGCTTGCGGCTTTAAGGTTGGGTCTGGCGCCTTGAATTGGCAATCTCTCAGTCTTTTGAAATAGCGGTTTGCCTCATTGCGGGGCCAATCGTCCGGCAGGTTTGCATTCAGCCGGATGATCCGCTCAAGATCGATTCGTCTGATGGGCTGGCCTCGCAAGTATTCCAGTTCAGGTGGCAGATACAGGGTGTCCGGGTGCTGCTGATACCACTCCACAAGCATGCGCGAACGTTTGCCGAGATCCTTGATGTTGTCCATGGCGTAATGAAACGCATCGATCATGAAGGAAAGGACGGGTTTAGGGCTCCACTGCGCACCCTTACTCCCCTTCATGGTGACAATCAGCATCTGGTGGGCGCGGTGCACTTCGTCCTCATCGCCAACTGCCATTTGCGCATAGTCCTCGAACACCACATGGTCATCGATGCTCATGCACAGGGGTTCGTTTATACGGGATGGGGCACACAGCAACAAAACCCCCAAGTTGAGCGCCACGCGATCCCTTGCTGACAGCTCCGGGGCACCATCGACCATCCGGTTGAAGGCTTCATTAAACGCCTCCACGGAACGGTCAAGTCGGTCACCCCTACCTTCGCGCGTCTTTTGCTCATGGACAGTGCGGATCTTGGCGAGTTCGGCCATCGTCAACGCGTGGGCGCTCCACCCGAGTGCAGGGAGCACGCCGTTGCGGGAGAGTTGGGTCATGATTTTCGACAACACCCGTAACTGGCCATGCGCTGCGTTCGCCGACTGAGGGTTCGCCTTGCTATGCGCTAACAGGCGCTCCTCCAAGCGCCGTAGGTCGCCAATCGTGAGGTCGAAGAGTCGATGAGGTGAGTCCGAGGCTAGTTGGCGGTAGGCGGCAACCGGTTCAGGCAATAGTTTCCGTTTTCCGGCGATGACCATTTCTGAGACGAGGCAGCGCATGACTTCGACATAACAGATGTCTTTTTCAGAGAAATCAGCCATCGGTGCGGCAAAGTACCAGTCCGCCTGCTCCGTCTGGTAAAGCCTTCGAATTGGCCAAGCGTCCGCCTGAAAGTGGATTTTCGGGAAGCGCAGGCCCATCCGACGCTTGCACTCCGCGAGCCACTTATCCAGCGCGGCGCGTTGGAGGATCGGATCAAGGGCAATGAGCTCCATGGGCTTGTTCATGCCTGCGCTCCGCTCTGAAGGGCTTGGCGATATCGATCGGCGGCGTTCATCACGAGGATGATCTTGTTCTTGGCGCTTCTGGCACGATCCAGCATGGACTCGAAGGGCTTACCGCGCTTCCTCATATCCTCGATTTCCTTCTCCGCAATCCGGAGATTGATGCCGTGGTCGGCATCCCAGCAGGGGATGAAGCGAACGCATCCGTAACAGACGATGGGAGCGTTGGCGCAAGCAATGCTTTTGCCGCATTCACCAGTATCTTCGAGTTTTCCGGCGTTTTGGTCCCACGACAGAACCTGCTTTTCAGGGGTCACCGGATCGTCTTTTGAGCGGAAGTTGATGAGGGCGGGAAGGTGCTCGGCAAAGGCCGGGCGCATGGCCTCGGAAAGCTCTCCCATCAGACCGTGGAACGCGATATCTACGTACGCGTTGCATACGCCATCGGATGCATGTTTCAGCACCGCCTGAAGGGTCTTTGCTGACGCACCGGTCTGCGCAAGCAGCGTTCCTACTGTGTGGCGCAGGGCATTGCTCCCCAGGGTGAACTTATCGTCATTAAAAAACCTCCTTTTTATCGACGCGGGGTAGGCGTTGGCGAAGTTCTCACTCCTTTCATACATGCCGTAATGCTCATCGGCATATTTCGAGAGCCATTGCGAATTACCTTCCTTCAGTTGCCTGGCGGGGAAGAGGGCTAGCTTCTCGATGTCTTCCTGCGCGACCAGATGCCCGTATTTTTCGATGACATGCTGGCGCTGCTTCGTCAGCAGGACGCCCAGAGGCTCGTTGATGTTGAAGGAAATTGTGCTGGGATACTCCTCGCCGGTCTTCGAGGTCAAGATATTGATGAAATATTGCCCGGAGGTAGCTCTGTTTAGATCGCTCACCCGGATCTGTCTATAGGAGTTGGGCCGCACAAACACGGAGAAGGCGAGGTGTACAAAGCTGTAATGGCCGATGTCCATCGCGCCATCCGTATAGGCGTTGTCACAGACATCGAGGATGTGGGCAGCCACGGAACGCGTGAGTGCCTTTGCAAGGATGTTGTCGATCTGCTGGCCGTGCCGGCCTTTCTTGTGCGTGTGCATCGGGAAGTCACTCATCTCCAATCCTTTAGCGAACAGCGGTGAGTGCGGATTGGCGGAATGGGCCGTCTTCAGGTATCTCAAATGCTGTGCTTGGAAGCCGTCTTTCACGGCCGCTAGGCACAGCAGAAAGCCTTCATCTATGACGGCAACCTTCGCTTCAAAGAGTTTCAGGGCGATGACTTGAGCAAGGAGCGATTGCAAATTTGTCTGCTCGGTTTTGAGCGAAACGAGCCTCACCCGATTGCAGCGCTCCATCAGGTGTTCCTTGAGGGCGCTCAGAAATTCCGGAGTAAAGCCTTGCCGCAGTTCGGTTAAGTCAATCCTGATGGCTTTGGGCACCCGACGGCCGGGTGGCCCAACTTGCCGTGTCATGGTAAAGACGAGCGGTTCGCCGTCCTCCCATTCGACGACCGCGTTGCCGATGGTTCTATACACGTACTGACTCCCGTCGTTTCTTGAGCGCCGCCGCTGCATCGATCAGGCGTTGGTTGAATTCCATCAGGATCACGCTTGCGTTGTCAGATAGCGCTCGGGCGGCGTACAACTCTGGCATGTTGGAGGCTGGCGTCCAGCCGAAGCGGAGCTTCATCAAGTCTTTGACCGTGTCAGGTACGTCCTTGTAGTCATGTGACCGCGCGATGCCTGCCTTTTCAGCGTACTCGATGCACTTCTCGCTGAGGAAGAAGCTTGCAGCGCTGTGTCGCAGTACATATCCGTAGAAGTCGTACTGCTCCTGCTTCTGGAAATAGGGATCGTCCCCAATATCCAGCAACCCGAGCGCCGCAAGCCGCCTCCCGACTTTGTTGAACATTTCGGTGATGGTTCCGCGATGCTTGATCGGCTCGCCTTTATCGCTCAGGAACAGAAACCCATTGCTCCCGTTCGTCAGCCGCTTTGCCAGAACGTAAGAGCGTTCCGTCTCGATGTACTCCAGGATTGAGCGGACAGTGAACGCCCAGAGGGTGATCATGGTCTCGCTGGCGCTGTTGACCAGCGTGCTGTCACCAAGCTTGAGCTTGGGCGTGTTGGTGGTAATGCGTTCGCCTCGTTTTGACCTGTTGTCCTTGATCGCTAGCATCTTTGTGTTTGGCCGGAAGTCGGCAAGCGCGATGTTGCCGAGCGCCCCGGGACGCAAGCCTTCGCAGGCAAGCAGGAACAATGCACGATCTCTCAAGAGGGTACGGGAGGGCTTTCCGGCAGCGGTCTGAAACAGGTCATGCGGGCGCAAGAACGCAGCCTCGATGATTGAAAGGTACTTGTCCGCGGGCAAGCTCTTGATGGCTAGGTGATGGCTCTGCTTCGTGCCACGAATGGCGCCGCGCAACTGGCCCCCGATTCTGTCGTATTCGTGCTTGAGCTGCTCCCGAGTTGTCGCGGAGCGAATGTTTGGCTCAAGGAAGACCTCGCGGTAGAAATTGAGGTAGCCCGCGATGTGATTTAGGCGCTTGCTGGCGGTAGTGTGCTCCACAGCACCCGGCAATTCGTTCGGTGCTTTGCCGGCCTTTGCGCTGGTCAGGAAAACTACCTTCTTATCGCCCATCGCCTCTACTTCCGGCAATGGCCGGTAGCACAACTCAGCGAGCTTCTTGGCCTCGTCATAGGTGAGGCAGCGCCCCTCCAGGGCTCGGAGGGCCAACTCAATCTGATGAGCAGTGCAGAATCGGTAGAAGACCCGGAGCGATTGCGCGACAAGTTCGCGCGTGTGCGGGTTGTTGAACTTGCCTGTCAGGAATTTTGAAAACGGGTAGTGAATCGACCCGTCGTCGCGTAGCAGGGCATAGTTCTTTCTTGCGAACACCTGTTTCATTTAGTTACCGATTCCACTATTACTGAAACCATTTTATCGGCGGATTAAAAAAATGCAAGAAGTTTTTCCTGAATCAAGTGAAACCACCTATTGACGATGCCATGAATAATTAAATTACATTCGCCCCATAAATATAGCCATCCCATTTCGCAGAAGGTGCATTCGTTCCACGAACAGCCGTCGGTAACCGGCAGGATCAGCGATTCGGCCTCGCTCGGCGGGCGAAAAACCGGTTCGACGTAGCGGATCGGAATCATGTCGAAAAACGCTCGCGGAAGGTGGATGGCACGGACGCCGGCTGGCGCGCCGCGTAGTCAAAGAACATGATGCCGGTCTTGCCGCGCGCCACTTCGCGGCCGCTGCCCTGCTCGCTGACGCGATACAACAGATCGCAACCGTACTTGTTGAAGTCGCCGGCCGTCATCTCGAAAACCAGCACTTCGCCGTGGAAAGCCTCGCTGCGATACTGAATTGCCGCATCGGCGACAATGATGCCGCGCCCCTCGACATCCTGCTCGCTGTAGCCGAGCGACTTGAAAAAGCGCACACGCGCTTCGGAAACCAATGCGAGCAAGGCCGAATTGTCGAGGTGATTGCCATAGTTGATGTGGTTGATGTAGATCGTGATCGGCGTCGAAAAACTGAAGCGATCGGGGAGTTCAATCCGGACTCTGGCCAAGGGGGTCACCACGGGAATATGGAACAGGAACGGCTGCGGCATGGTCGAGCCGCGAGCACGCTTCGATGCGCGAATTATAGCCGCTCCCCGCGCGCGGCAGGCACACGCGCGGCGGCAGCGCTAGCCTGCCGGCTTTGCCTTTTGCCACCCCGGTGGTATAAGTCGCGCACGCCATGACCCGCCTCATTTTTGCAGTCCTCGCCCTCGCACTCTTGCTCGCCGCTGCGCCGTTGCGCGCCGAGCAGATCCGTGTCGCCGCTGCCGCAGATCTGCGCTTTGCGATGGATGAAGTCGTCAGGCTGTTCGGGAAATCCCGTCCGGGAGACACGGTCGAAGTCAGCTACGGTTCATCCGGAAAATTCTACGCCCAGATCCGCAACGGTGCGCCCTTCGACCTCTTCTTCTCGGCCGACATCGAACTGCCCAAAAAACTGGTGGAGCAAGGCCTCGCCGTTCCAGAAGTGATCCCCTACGCGCTGGGGCGTATCGTCGTGTGGCGGCCGGGCCGCCACACCCCGCCTCTGGCGCTGGCTGACCTTGCGCAGCCCGAGATGAGGCGCATTGCCATCGCCAATCCGAAACATGCGCCCTACGGCATGCGCGCGGTCGAGGCGCTCAAGGCAGCAAACGTCTGGAACAGCGTGGAAGGCCGTCTGATCTATGGTGAGAACATCGCCCAGACTGCCCAGTTCGTGCAGACCGGAAACGCCGATGCCGGCATCATCGCCCTCTCCCTTGCGCTCGCCCCGGCATTTGCCGATACCGGCAGCCATGCGCTGATCCCCGCCGACCTGCACCAGCCATTGCGCCAGGGTTTCGTGATCCTCAAGCATGGCGAAGGCAAAGCGCTGGCACGAAACTTCGCCGCATTTTTTGCCACCGGGAATGTGCGCACGATCATGGGCAGGTACGGCTTCTCCCTGCCCGACGGCCCCGTCGTTCGTTAAGCGCATGCACAGCGACGACCTCGCCGCCGTCTGGCTGACGCTCAAGCTCGCCAGCGTCGTCACGCTGCTCCTGCTGGTGATCGGCACGCCGATCGCCTGGTGGCTGGCGCGCACGCGCTCGCGGCTCAAGGGGGCCGTCGGCGCGCTGGTTGCCTTGCCGCTGGTCCTGCCGCCGACCGTCCTCGGCTTCTACCTCCTGGTCACCATGGGGCCGAACGGGCCGATCGGCAAATTCACGGAAGCACTGGGCATCGGCTTGCTGCCCTTCACCTTTCCCGGCCTGGTCATCGCCTCGGTGATCTATTCGCTGCCCTTCGTCGTCCAGCCGATCCAGAACGCCTTCGAGGCGATCGGCGAACGCCCGCTGGAAGTCGCCGCCACGCTGCACGCCAGCCCGTGGGATGCCTTCTGGTCGGTTGCCGTGCCGCTTGCCCGGCCCGGTTTCATCAGCGGCGCGATCCTCGGCTTCGCCCATACCGTCGGCGAATTCGGTGTCGTGCTGATGATCGGCGGCAACATTCCCAACGAGACGCGTGTCGTTTCGGTGCAGATCTACGACCACGTCGAAGCGCTGGAATACACGCAGGCGCACTGGCTTTCCGGCGGCATGTTGCTCTTCAGCTTTATCGTGCTGCTGGCGCTGTACACGTTCAATCCGGCGCGGCGCAAAGCATTGTGACGAGCGAAATTCGCGCCAAATTCCGGGTCGACCGCGCCGACTTCAGCCTCGACCTCGACCTGACCCTGCCCGGACGCGGCGTCACGGCCCTGTTCGGCCCTTCCGGATCGGGCAAGACGACCTGCCTGCGCGCCATGGCCGGACTCGAACGCGCCCCGCTTGGCCGCTTCGCACTCGGCGACACGGTCTGGCAGGACGAATCCCGGGGAGTTTTCGTGCCGGCGCACCGGCGCGCCCTCGGCATGGTGTTCCAGGAGGCCAGCCTGTTTCCCCACCTTTCGGCGCGCCGCAACATGGAATTCGGGCAAAAACGGACGTTGACCGCGACATCCGGGTTTTCGTTCTCCGACGTAAGCGAACTGCTCGGCATCGGCCACCTGCTCGAACGCATGCCGGCCCAGCTTTCCGGCGGCGAGCGCCAGCGCGTCGCGATCGCCCGCGCCCTGCTCGCCGCGCCGCAGATCCTGCTGCTCGACGAGCCGCTGGCGGCGCTCGATGCCAGGCGCAAGCTGGAAATCCTGCCCTATCTCGAACGCCTGCACCGCGAACTGGCGATTCCGGTCATCTACGTCAGCCACGCGCCCGACGAGGTCGCCCGCCTGGCCGACCATCTGGTCCTGCTCGACGACGGCAAGGCCATCGCCAGCGGGCTGCTTAACACGGTATTGAGCCGCATTGACCTGCCGGGCACCTTCGCCGACGACGCCGGCGTCGTCATCGAGGCGACCGTCGCCGAACACGAGGCGGATGAACTGACCCGCCTTGAATTTCCCGGCGGCCATTTCTACGTCGCGCAACGCAAGGAGCCGGTCGGCAGCCCGCTGCGCTGCCGCATCCTCGCCCGCGACGTCAGTCTGGCGCTGGCGCCGCAAACCCAGGTCAGCATCCTAAACTGCGTCAATGCCGTCGTCGCCGAACTCGCCGCCACTGCCACACCGGGGCAGGTCCTGGTGCGCCTCGACGTCGCCGGGGCGCCGCTGCTGGCGCGCATCACCAAACGCTCGGTCAGCCGCCTCGGCATCCGCCCCGGACTCGCCCTGCGCGCCCAGATCAAGTCGGTGGCGCTGCTCGGCTAAATTTTTCTGACCATCCCCGCCAAACCTCGATGAAATCCACGCTCATCCCCTGCTTGAACGGCCTGGCGCTGTGCTGCCTGCTACTTTCCGGATGTACAACCGAGGCCTGGTACGAAGGGGTCAGGCGCGGCGCCGAAAGCCAGTGCCGCCAGTCGATCCCGGCCGACGCCGAGCAATGTCTTTCGCGCCTCAACACCCGCAGCTACGACGAGTACAACAAGGCGCGTACTGCCCAATAAGCGCGGCCGCTATCGGGTCTCGTCGATGATCCGGACCAGCGTTGCTTCGATTTCGTCGAGCAGTTCCGCATTCCCGCAGCTTTTCGCCAGCATCGGCGCCATCTGGATCAAGCCGATTTTCGTCGCGCCACCATCGGTAAAAACTGAAATGCGCCAGGGCAAGGCCGCGCTCAGCCGCATGTCGCCGGCCATCAGTTTCGCCATCATCCGGAAGTTGCAAACCTCGAAAAAAACGCAATCGTCATCGAAGTCGATGCCCTTGCCAAGCTGCACCTCACCAAGATCGGTGACGTGCAGGACCGCCAGCCCATGGCGCTGGACCACGGGTTCCAGGTCGAAACTCGCTTCATGGAACGACTTGTCGCTTTCGACGACGTAATACATGGGAACCCCCGGCTGGCGAGACATCGTGGTGCGGCATCCGCAAGTTTTTCCGAAGTCATTGTCCCATCGATGCTCGCGCCTTGCAGGGTTAGTATACGCGGCAAATTCCACCCGTTTCCCGGAATCCTCGCCTTCCGGAAACGCCGGCAACCCAAGCAACGGCAAAGCATGCTCCAACACATCCTGATGTTCATCCTCGGTCTCGGCGCCCTCACCATCGGCGCCGAAGCCATGGTCCGCGGCGCGGCGCGCCTAGCCCTGACCCTGGGCATTTCGCCACTGGTCGTCGGCCTTACCATCGTCGCCTTCGGCACCAGCGCGCCGGAAATGGCGGTGTCGGCCGGTGCAGCGTTGAACGGCTCAGGCGATCTGGCGATCGGCAACGTCGTCGGCAGCAATATCGCCAACGTGCTGCTGATTCTGGGCCTTTCCGCGCTGATCGTGCCGCTGCTCGTCGCCGAGCAGATCATCCGCCAGGAAATCCCGATCATGATCGGCGCCAGCCTGCTCCTCGTGGTGCTGGCCATGGACGGCAGCATCAGCCGTGGCGAGGGCGCACTGCTTTTGGCGCTGGTCGTCGTCTATACCGGTTTTCTGGTCATCCAGTCGCGGCGGGCCAGCAAGGCCACCGTCAACGAGTTCACCGACGAGATGCCGGACGCCAGCAGTCGCTGGGATGCCCACTGGAGTGTCCAGATCCTGCTCGTCGGCGGCGGCCTCGCCCTGCTCGTGCTCGGCGCCGACTGGCTGGTCGACGCGGCCGTCGCCGTCGCCCGCAGCTTCGGCGTCAGCGATCTGGTCATCGGCCTGACCGTGGTTGCCGTCGGCACCTCGATGCCGGAAATCGCCACCTCGCTGGTCGCCGCACTCCGCGGCGAGCGCGACATCGCCGTCGGCAACATCATCGGCAGCAACATTTTCAACATTTTTGCCTGCCTCGGCGTTGCCGGCATGCTGGCCGACGGAGGCCTCGCGGTTTCCGCGGCAGCGCGCAATTTCGACCTTTGGGTGATGCTCGCCGTCGCCTTCGCCTGCCTGCCGATCGCCATCACCGGCCGAGAAATCGCCCGTTGGGAGGGCGGCGTCTTCCTCGCCTATTACATTGCCTATACGGCGTATGTGGTGCTCGCTGCGGTGAGCCATGAAAGCCTGTCGTCCTACTCCGCAGTCATGGTCGGCTACGTCCTGCCGCTGACGGTGATTACGCTGTTCGTCAGCTTTGTGAACGGAAACAGCAAAGCCACGCCACAGACATGAAATGATCCTGCGCATCATTCTCTCAGCCGTCCTTTTGGCAACCCTGCTGGGGACAACACCGTCCCACGCGGAAGATGATGACGACGATTCATCCGATGCAGCGAACGAAAATTCCGAAACCGGTTCGCCCGCGAAGATCGGTTTGGTCCACGACACCCTTCGCCGTGCCCGAAAGCAACCAACGACATTCCAGACAATCTCGGAGGACTACTCGGATTTCAAGACACGCATGGAAACCGATTACGGCCTGACCTGGTCGTTCAGCCTCAGCTATCGGCAACGCTGGGTGCAGCCGGACAACATCGGCAGCGCATCGCAAACCTTGTTCTGGCCCACGCTGAACTGGGATATTTTCAATAGCGAGACTTTCGGCGCCGGCTCTTTTCAGTTGCTGTACTATGGCGAGCAAGGTACCGGCAGTTCGGTCACGCTCAACCGCGGCTCGCGCACACTGAGCGGCGAGTTGCCGGATTACCAGAATCGGTACTCGCAGATCACCTATACCCATACGCTGCCCGGCGAAAAGCTTGCGGTGGCTGTAGGTCAGTACTCGTTCTTCAATTTCGACAGCAGCGAGTTCATGGCCGATCAGCAGCTGAATTTCGTCAATAACATTTTTTCCGCAAATGGATCGGCGACTTATCCGACAACCGGAACCGGCGGCTACGCCCAGTTCAACGCAACGAAAAGCTTCCAGTTCCTTGTCGGTGGGCAGAGTGTCAATACCGAGGACACCGCCAAGCGACCGACCGATGGCTTCCTGAGCAGCCCTTACGCGTGGCTCGGCTATGCACAGTGGACGCCAAGCTTCAGGGGGCTGGGCGACGCCCAGTATTCACTCACCCTGTACCAGGCGCCGGCCGTTACCAATCATCCCGCCTCTCAGGGCTGGTCGATCAATGCGGTGCAGCACCTGAACGACCAGTGGGCCGTATTCGGGCGCCTCAACGCGAGCAACGACGACGGTGGCGGCCACAAGCACAGCTACGGCCTGGGCGTCGCCCTCAATAACCCGCTCGGGCGCGCCGATGGCGACCAGATCGGCGTCGCTTTCGGCAGCCTCGAACAGAAACTGCCGCCGTCATTGGTGACCCTGCAACACACGCAGAACACGCTCGAGGCCTACTGGAACTGGAGCCTGCTTGGCGGCCTGCTGCTGACGCCGGACGCGCAATACATCCGTAATCCGGCCTTCGCTCCCAACCGTGACAGCGCGTGGATTCTGTCGCTCAGGACGACACTGGTGTTCTGAGCGAGCCAGTTTCTCCTGCACTTATTTGCTCAGAGGCCGCCAGGAAATCCATCAGCACCCTGACCCGGTGCGGAACATGGCGGTTGCTCGGCAGCATGGCGTAAATGCCGAGCTCGGGCACCGGAAAGTCGGCGAGGATCGACTCGACCCGGCCGGCCGCCAGGAAGCTGTCAGCGATGAAATCGGGCTGTAGCGTAATGCCCAGCCCCTGCGCCGCCGCCTCGGTCAGTACATCGCCGTTATTGGCATTGATGCGGCTGCGCACCGGGAAACTCGCGAGCTGGCCGTCGACCATGAATTGCCAGCTCAGCCCGGCGCCACCCGCTGTATAGCCCAGACATTCGTGATGCGCGAGTTCCGAAGGGTGTCGCGGTCGACCGTGGCGGGCCAGGTAATCCGGTGAAGCAATCACCAGCAAATGGCCGCTGCCGATCTTGCGCGCCACGTCGCCGGATTGCAGCCGGCGCGTAATGCGGATCGAAAGGTCGATGCCCTCCTCGATCAGATTCACCCGGCGGTCGCTGTAGTCCATGTCCAGCGCAACCTCCGGGTAGCGTTGCGAGAATTCGAGCAAGCGAGGCGCCAGTCGCTTGAGGCCGAAGCTCAGGGGCAGGCTGATGCGGATATTGCCGCGCGGTGTCTGGCGGTCCTCGGCGACATCGGTTTCGGCCGCCTCGACCAGGTTGAGGATGACACGGCATTTTTCCAGATAGGCGGTGCCGGCCGAAGTGAGCGCCAGGCGGCGCGTGCTGCGCACCATCAGTTTGACGCCAAGATGCGTTTCAAGCGCCGCGATCTGCCGCGTCACGACCGAACGGGCGATGCCAAGCTGCTGCGCTACCGCGGAAAAACTGCCCAGTTCGGCGACGCGAATGAACTGGTGCATGGCATCGAGTCGGTCCATTGTTGCAAATCAAGCAATAAACATTTGCTAATTGTCGGCTATTTCGATGCAAAAAGGTGAAATAAAGTACGACCATTGCATCAGGACTTGCTCAAATGATACCAACCCAAACCGCCCTTTTCGTCCCGCACGGCGCGCCGACCTTCGCGCTGCGCCCGGGCGCCGCCGGGGCGGCGCTGGTCCGCGAGGCACAATCGCTGCACCAGCCGCGCGCCATCGTCATCGTCAGCGCGCACTGGGACACGGCCGTGCCGACGGTCGGTTTCGCCGACCGCCCGGAAACCATCCATGATTTCCGGGGCTTCCCGGATGAGCTCTATAAACTTCGCTACCCGGCCACCGGCTGCCGCGAAGCCGCCGGGGAAGTGGTCGCCGCCATCAAGGCTGCCGGCCTGGCGGTCGAAAAGGATGCCGCACGCGGGCTCGACCATGGCGCGTGGGTGCCGTTGCGCCTGATGTTTCCGGAGGCCGACGTGCCGGTGATCCCGCTCTCGATCCAGAGCCACGGCGGCCCGCAACAGGCCCATGCGCTGGGCCGGGCGCTGGCGCCGCTGGCCGCCGGGGGATTTCTGGTCATCGCTTCCGGCAACGTCACGCACAATTTGCGCGACTACCAGCAGGCTGCGCGCAGCGGCGGCCAGACACCGGCCTATGTTCGCCAGTTTTCGGACTGGGTAGCCAAGCACCTGCAAAGCCACGACATCGAAGCACTGCTCGACTACCGCCGGCAGGCACCGGGCGCCGTCCAGGCGCATCCGCGAGAAGAACATCTGCTGCCGCTCTACGTCGCCCTCGGCGCCGGCGGCAAAGGAGCACAGGCGCGACGTTTTCATGCCGGCATCGACAGCTACGTGATTGCCATGGATGCCTACTCATTTTCGCCCGAATTTTGAGGTTGACCGTGACAGACACTTACACCCCCACCGCCAAGGGCCTCCACTGGCTGATGACCATCCTGATCTTCGGCCTGCTGGTGCTCGGCTTTTACATGCACGACCTGCCGCTGTCGCCGCAGAAGTTGCAACTCTATTCCTGGCACAAATGGGCCGGGGTAACTGCCTTTCTGTTGGTCTGGCTGCGCCTCTTCTGGCGTATCACCCACCGACCGCCCGCGCTGCCGGCCGGCATGCCGAAGCTGATTCAGTTCGCCGCCCACGCCGGCCATTTCATGCTCTACGCGCTGATGATCGCCATCCCGCTGAGCGGCTGGCTGATGAGTTCGGCCAAGGGCTTCCAGACGGTGTGGTTCGGCGTCCTGCCGATCCCCGACCTGTTTGACAAGAACAAGGAACTTGGTGAGCTGCTGGCGCTGGTGCACAAGAGCCTCAACCTGCTGTTCGTCGCCGTCATCGTCGGCCACGTCGGCGCCGCCCTGAAACATCACATCATCGACAAGGACGACATCCTGACCCGGATGCTGCCCGGAAACCGAATCCCAAGGAGACAATAATGAAACGCTTCATTCTCGCCTTCACGCTGGCCGCCGGCCAGCCCTTCGCGGCCAATGCCGCCGAATTCAACCAGGTGCAGCCCGACAAGAGCGCCATCACCTTCGGCTACCAGCAGATGGGCGTCAAGATGGACGGCCGCTTCAAGACGTTCGCGGCCAAGCTGAATTTCGACCCGGCCAGGCCGACCGACGCCAAGGCGACCTTCGACGTCGATCTGGCCAGCATCGACACCGGTGCGCCGGAAGGCGACGAGGAAGTCGCCGGCAAGCCGTGGTTCGACACCAAGGCATTCCCGACCGCGCAGTTCGTCTCCGGCAGCGTCAAGGCGCTCGGCGGCAATCGCTACGAGGTGGCCGGCAAGCTGACGATCAAGGGCAGGACGCAGGACGTCGTCGTTCCCGCCACTTTCACCGCGCAAGGAACCACCGGAGTTTTCGACGGCAGCTTCACAATCCGCCGCGGCGATTTTTCGATCGGCGAAGGCGCCTGGGCCAAGTTCGACATCGTCGCCAACGATGTCCTCGTCAAGTTCAGCATCACCGCAACAAGCAAGTAACCCCCAACCACAACAGGAGAATCACCATGCAAAAACTGACCAAACTCACTACTGCCCTGGCCTTCGCAGCATTGACCGCTGCTCCCGTGCTGGCCGCGCCGGAAACCTACGTCGTCGACGGCAACCATACCTACCCGCGTTTCTCGTATAGCCACTTCGGCTACTCGACCCAGCTCTCGCGCTTCGACAAGACCAGCGGCACGGTCACTTTCGACAAGGCCGCCAAGAGCGGCGCGGTCAACATCGTGATCGATGCCAAATCCGTCGATACCGGTTCGGCGACCTTCAACGAGCACATCCAGGGTGAGGATTTCCTCGACACCGCGAAGTACCCGACCGCCACCTTCAAGTCCACGAAGGTGATTTTCGAAGGCGACAAGCCGGCGGCCATCGAAGGCAAGCTGACCCTGAAGGGCGTGACCAAGCCGGTGACACTGACCGTCACGTCCTTCCAGGCGATGCCGCACCCAATGCTGAAGAAGGATGCCATCGGCGCCAATGCTTACACGATGGTCAAGCGCTCCGAGTTCAATGCCGGCAAGCACGCGCCTTACGTTGGCGACGATGTGCGCATCGACATCGCCATCGAAGCCATCAAGCAGTAACCGGCAACCTCAAGAAATAGGAGCCCCACCCATGCTGACCATCCGCAAATCGGAAGATCGCGGCCATGCCGACCACGGCTGGCTGCAAAGCCATCACTCGTTCTCGTTCGCCGATTATTACGACCCGGCGCACATGGCGTGGGGCAACCTGCGCGTCATCAACGACGACGTGATCGCACCCGGCGGCGGCTTCGGCACCCATCCGCACCGCGACATGGAAATCGTCACTTATGTCACCGCCGGCCTGTTGGCCCACAAGGACAACATGGGCAACGGCACCGACATCCCGCCCGGCGACGTGCAGCGGATGAGCGCCGGCACCGGCATCCGGCACAGCGAGTTCAACCATGCGCTGGATGCCGAAACCCGGCTGCTGCAAATCTGGATCGAGCCGCGTACCAAGGGCATCACGCCAGGGTACGAACAGAAGAGCTTTGGCGACGCCGAAAAGCGCGGCCGCCTGCGCCTGATCGCCTCGGAAGATGGCGCCGACGGCTCGGTAACCATCCACGCCGATGCCGCGCTCTACGCCGGGCTGTTCGACGGCGGAGAAGCCGCCACCCTGCCGTTGGACCAGGCGCGCAAGGCGTATGTCCATGTCGTTCGCGGCACGCTTGTGGTCAACGGCGAGAAGCTGACGCAAGGCGACGCTGCGCTATTGTCTGGCGAAAGCCGCCTCAATCTGAACCAAGGCCGTGCTGCCGAAGTGCTCGTGTTCGACCTGGCCGGCTGATCACAGCAGGGTCTTGAGCAGCTTCAGCAACACCTCCTCGATCGGCACCTGCGTCGCCACCAGAAAGAGGGCCGCAGACTTCGCGGCCCTGTTTCAAGAGCAATCAATACGGCGGGTTGATCACCACGTACTGCGCACCCTGCGGCTGGTACCAGGTGCTGCCGCATTGCTGATAGACCATGCCGCCGTAATTGACCGGAACACACCCGGCCGGCACGGTATTGACCATCGAACCGATGACCGCAGCCGTCACGGCCACCGTGGCGGTCACCGCCGCTGCCCTGGCGACCGGGTGATAATCATTGTCCCAGCCTCCACCGTTGTGATTGACATCGACGTTTACGTTCCTGTTCGCGTTGACATTGGTGTTGCGATTGACATTGGTGTTTTGATTGACGTTATTAACGCTGGTGTTGCGTACATTGTTGGTGCGTGCGTCAGTATTGACGTTACTGACCTGCCTGCCGCCACCTCCACCGCCACCTCCGCTGGCGCGGGCGCCACCGCCTCCGCCTCCGCGAGCAGCTTCAGCCACGGGAGCCAGCGCGAAGCTGGCGAGAACGAGGGCCGCAAGGGGTGCCACAAAAAACTTGCTGAATGATTTTTTCATGTCGGCGCTCCTTTATTTCTTTTCCAGCGAATGAAGTTCGACCGCAGTCGTACCCTTGGGCGGCGTGAATTTGAAGATGCTGTCCTTGAAGGTCGGCTTGAGATTCCAATCGAAATACTGGACCGACTGCGGACGCGCCTCATCTGAACGATTGGTGATCACGAGCTTGCGCGGCAGCGGCTTGGCGCCGACAGTGATCCAGATCTGCCAATCGACGTTGTGCTGACGGAATGCGTAATGGTCACAGAGGTCGTTTTCGATGAAATCCTGGCCGGCATTCATTGCCGATTCGATCTTGTCTAGCGGCGCAGACGGCGTGCCCCAGAGGAACATGTCGGCCATAGGAAGCTGGACACCGTACCCAGTTTCCAGCTTGCCAACCAGTTCGCCGAGGTTCCCAGTGAATTCGACCGTCGAGTAGGCTTTTTGCGCCGGAATGGAAATGGTCGCCAGCTTGCCGTCGTAGAAAATCTCGCGTTCTGCACGGGCGCTGAACATGCGGGCGCGCAGCATGTTCGGACGCACGACTTTGAGGTCGGCCGCCGCCGAGTGCTGCAGCTTCTGGCCATCGGCCAGAACCCGCTCACCAGTCAGTTCAGTCGAGACCTGAAAGCGCTTCAGCGTCTGCAGGTGGGCACCCATGTCCTTGAGCGCCTGGATCGCCGCCGGATCGACCGGATTCGCTACCTGCTTGCTTTCGGCCGCCGCCGCTGCCGGGGCAGTCTGCGCATGCAGGCCGGGTGTCGCCAGCACCATGGCCAGCACGCTGAGCAGCAGTTTCTTGCTTATCATGGAGATCTCCTAGGTTGGTGGATACTGAAAGAAAGAACTATAACATTCGATTTTTTCGAGGTTCGACAGAGAAGAATATTTAGCCGAAATTCATACAGCTTTGCCATTGAAAACCGGCATTGTGACCATGTATAAAGCATTTCACCGAAACCCTGGAACCAGCCAGAAAGAATACGAAACCACGCAAAACGGGCACCTTTCGGCGCCCGTTTCTTTTTCTGCCCCCCGCCGATGCGAGAGGCTGAAACCTTGACCTCAGTGCTTCAGGTTGGCGGAAAAAACCGCCCTGGATTTTTCGGAAAACTGGAATTCGTTGAAAGCGCGGTCGATCTCGGCTCCGTTGCTGCCTGCCGAGTGATCCTCGAAGCAGATACCGATCGTCTTGCCGTTGGCGGCCAGTGTCTGGAAGGCATAGCGCCAGCGCTGTGCTTCGGCGAGACGCTCGCGCAATTCGGTTTCGTTGGAAATTGCAATGCCAGCTTTTTTCAGGGAATCCAGAAACTGCTCGAAGGATTCGTTGCTCAAACTGCCCATTTGTCTCTCCGTCTATAAGTGCGGTGATGTATCACCATGAGGCTAATAACGAGGGGGTTTCGATTCGGTTGACACGAAAGTCACAGAAGATTGAATGCGATAATTGCGCCCTATGAAAAAGCAAGGCATCCCCGTCGCGATTCCGGAAATTCGCCCCGGGCAGTCGATCGAACTGCTCAAGGAACTGCACATCCTGACCCGCGACGGCAAACTCAACCAGGACACCCGACGCAAGCTGAAGCAGGTCTATCACCTCGTTCACTTCATCGAACCCTTGCTGGATGGCGCCGAAACGCTGGTCGACCATGGGGCCGGCAAGTCCTATCTCGGTTTCATCCTGTACGACCTCTTTATCAAGAACCGTGCCACCGGTGAAATAATCGGCATCGAAAGCCGCCCGGAACTGGTCGAAAAATCCCGCGAACTCGCCGCCCGCCTTGGCTTTCCACGCATGCGCTTCCTCGCCTGCACGGTCGAGGAGTCATTGAGCGCGCCGGAGTTGTCCGGACCCGTGGATGTCGTGACCGCGCTACACGCCTGCAATACGGCGACCGACGACGCGATCCGTTTCGCGCTCGCTCGTGAAGCTCGCCATGTCGTCCTCGTGCCCTGCTGTCAAGCCGAAGTCGCCGCAGAATTACGGGCAAAAAAGAACGCGTCGCTGACCAAGACACCGCTTTCCGAACTGTGGCGGCACCCGATCCACACCCGTGAATTCGGCAGCCATCTGACCAACGTGCTGCGCTGCCTGCTGCTCGAGTCGCATGGCTATGACGTCACCGTCACCGAACTGGTCGGCTGGGAACACTCGATGAAGAACGAACTGATCATCGCCTCAAAATCGGACAAGAATGGCGGTCGACCGCGCCAGAATGCCCGTGAGCGAGCCATGACCATCCTGCGCGAATTCAATCTCGAAGCTCTGGCGCCGCGCTTTGCCTACTAGACCGATGCCACGTCCGAACCACCCGCTCGAACTGCTCGCCCCGGCCAAGAATGCCGATTTCGGCATCGCGGCCATCAAGCATGGCGCAGACGCCGTCTATATCGGCGGCCCGGCCTTCGGCGCCCGCTACGGAGCCGGCAATACGGTAGCCGACATCGAGCGTCTCAGCAGCTTCGCTCACCGTTATCACGCCAAGGTCTTCGTCGCGCTGAACACCATCCTCCACGATGACGAACTGGAAGACGCCCGCCACCTGGCCTGGCAGATCCATGCAGCCGGCGCCGACGCGCTGATCATCCAAGACATGGGCCTGCTCGAAATGGATCTGCCGCCGATCCAGCTGCACGCCAGCACGCAGACCGACAACCGCAATCCGGCCAAGGTCAGGTTTCTGCAAGACGCCGGCTTCTCGCAAGTCGTCCTCGCGCGCGAGTTGAGTTTAAACGAAATTATTAACATTGCTTCGCAAACTACTGTTGCATTGGAGTATTTTGTCCACGGCGCTCTTTGTGTCGCTTTTTCGGGACAGTGCTATATCAGCCATGCCCACACCGGACGCAGCGCCAATCGCGGCGAATGCTCGCAGACCTGCCGCCTGCCCTACACTTTGGTCGACGACAAGGGACGGACGATCACGGAGAACCAGCACCTGCTGTCGATGAAGGACAACAACCAGAGCGAAAACATCCTGGAACTGGCGCGGGCCGGCGTTTCTTCGTTCAAGATCGAGGGGCGACTGAAAGACCTTTCCTACGTCAAAAACATCACCGCGCACTATCGGTCGCTAATTGACGACATTCTCGAAAAACACCCGGAATTCCACCGCGCCTCTTCCGGCCGCAGCACCTTCAGCTTCACACCACAGCCGGACAAAACCTACAACCGCGGGTACACCGACTATTTCGCCAATGATCGCCAGGACGATATCGGCGCTTTCGATTCGCCCGCCTTCGTCGGCGAGCCGGTTGGCGAGGTCGCAGAAATCGGCAGCGACCATTTCACGATCAACTCCGAAAGCGAATTCCATAACGGCGACGGGGTCTGCTTCTACGATGCCCACGGCGAGGTAATCGGGATGCGGATCAACCGGGCGGACGGCAGAACGCTGTTCCCGGCCGAAATGCCGGAACAGCTGAGCGCCGGCACCACCCTCTTTCGCAACCGAGACCAGGAATTCGAGCGTGCGCTGGAGAAGGAATCGGCAGCGCGCCACATTTCCGTGCAACCGCTCTTCGCCGAGACGGCGGATGGCTTCCGCCTGACCCTGACCGACGAAGACGGCGTAAACGTTGCGGTCGACCTGAAAAATGACGAGAAAACCGGCCGCGAAGTCGCGAAAAACGCCGAGCGTGCGACTGCCACCTTGCGCGAGCAGCTGGGGAAATTCGGCAATACGATGTTCGTTGCCAAACCCGTAGCGTTACAGTTGTCGCAGGCGTGGTTCCTGCCCATTGCCGCGATCAATGCCTTACGCCGCTCAGCCAGCGAAAAACTCGAAGCTGCGCGCATCGAGGCCCACCTGCGCCCGCCACGTGCAATGCCGGCGGCCAATCCGGCACCCTACCCGCAGGATGAGCTGACCTATCTCGGCAACGTCTTCAACGCCAAAGCCCGGCAATTTTACGAGAAACACGGTGTCCGGCTGATCGCCGACGCCTACGAGGCCAATCAGGAAAAAGGCATGGTCTCGCTGATGATCACCCGCCACTGCCTGCGCTACAGCTTCAACCTGTGCCCGAAGGAAGTGAAACACCTGAAGCCTGACCCGATGATGCTGATCAACGGCAACGAAAAACTGATCCTCAAGTTCGACTGCAAGGCCTGCGAGATGCACGTCGTCGGCAAAATGAAGAAGGGCGTCAAACTGAATCTGGGGACGATCCGGCCAGGATCAGGCAGTTGAATGCAACTGCTGGTGAAAGTCCGATTTTTGTCACGAACACGAACTTTCGACCCCTACCTGCCCGATGATGAATAAGAATCATCAGGCAACTTACTGAACATAAAGCTGCCTCAGGTATTGCAACTGGGTGACGCGTTCTCGGCCATTACAACGTTTGCTCTGATCGACATTGGCGACCGGCAAGATCTTTTACCGATCACTGACCAAGCGCCACTGCCGAACGGCAGTTCACTTCCTGGTTATCCCAGCCAAATCAAATCGGACGGTGGAAAAGCCGACCAACGCCGGCTTTTCCTGTTGCGATCGCCACCAGTCCTAAAACACGAACGATGCGCCAATTTGTCCGCCGGTCAAGCGCATGGTCGCGTTGTGTGCGTCGAAATTGTAGGAAACGTTGCGTAACGACAGGTTCACGTTGCCCCAGCCGAAACGGTAACCCACGCCAGCCTGCGCCTGCCAGGTCCAGTTGTCGCTACCGGTACCAATGTCGGCATAGTAGGGAAGGAACCACTTCCCATCCTCGCTGAGATTGGCCTCTCCCTTGACCCCGGCGATAAAGTCCCAGTATTTGTCGTCTCCGGATGCCTGCTCACTGACGAGTCCAATGGGTCCGGCGTTGACGTTGAAGCTCAAGGTATCCTTCAGGCCGAGGTAGCGGAATCCGGCAAACGTGTCGAAATGGCTCCCGCCGCTACGCCAGGCAGTATAGCTGCCGACCGTAGTCCACATGTTCATCTTGAGGTCGAGCCTGGCGTCCGCATTGACTATACCCAAGGCGCCGGCCTTGGATTTCACGCCTCCGTAATCGGCATAAAGGAAGTCGGTAAATACTGACCAATCTCCCTTGCGCGCTTCGCCATTGATCATGAATGCCATGTTCAATGCGCTCCACCAGTCGCTCGGACTGAGGCTGGCCGAGGCATCGACTTCCTGGCCGTTGCGGCGCTCGAGCGTGACCGACTGGTTGATATGCGGCAGGAAGATGTAAGGCGTGACCGAAAAATGCCACTCGCCGTCAAACAGGTTGGCCTGGGCAGTCGCCGTCAAAGTCATCGCCGCGAGTGCGGCCCCAATCAGGGATTTCTTGAATGTGGAATTTTTCATCATTGTTCACCAGAAATTTAAGGGATGGCAGATTGTATTGGCAAATCCGAGATCAGCTTACTAACTTTTCAGAAAGCATTGTCATAAACATGATAAAATATGCTGATGAAATGCAAGAGAACTACCGACGGCCGCAAGCATGGCCGAGCCGCCTTGCCGGTGATGCGGCAACAAGCGATCAAGGCCATCCGTGAGGGTCAGGACGTGACTACCGTGGCCGCCGCCTACGGCGTCAATGTGCGCAGCGTCTTCCGCTGGCTGGCCGATTTTGCCAACGGCGGGCAGAATGCGCTGTTGTCCAAGCCGATCCCGGGGCGCCCGCCGAAGGTGAGCGCGGAGGAGATGCGCTGGCTGGCCCAGGCGGTGAAAGACCATACCCCGCTGCAATTCAAGTTTGTCTTCGGCCTGTGGACGCTGTCGCTGATCGCCGCGCTGATCGAGCGCGAATTCGGCAAGAAGCTCTCGCTGGCCTCGGTCAGCCGGATCATGAAGTTGTTGGGCTACTCGGCGCAGAAGCCGCTCTACCAAGCGTGGCAGCAGGATGCGACGCTGGTGCGGGCCTGGGAAGCGGAAATCTATCCGGCAATTCGTGCCGAAGCCAAAGCCGCAGGGGCGACGATCTACTTTGCCGATGAATCGGGTATTCGCTCCGACTACCACACGGGAACCACCTGGGCGCCGGTAGGCGAGACGCCGGTGGTGGAAGTGACCGGACGTCGCTTCTCCCTGAATATGATCTCGGCAGTGAGTCCGCAAGGCGAATTCCGCTTCATGCTGCACGACGGCACGGTCAACGCCGAAGTTTTCCGGGAATTCCTCAAGCGCCTGCTGATCGGGGCCACCAGGCCGGTGTTTCTGATTGTCGATGGTCATCCGATTCACAAGGCGAAGCTGATCAAGACTTTCGTCGAGGCCCAGAACGGCAGGCTCAAGTTGTTCTACCTGCCGCCTTACTCGCCGCAACTGAACCCGGACGAACAGGTCTGGGCGCATGTCAAACGCAAGGTTGCCCGGCAACTGGTGCAATCCAAGGACGAAATGAAGCGGCTGGCCCTCGGCGCCTTGCGCCGAATCCAGAAATTGCCCGAGTTGGTGAAATCGTTCTTTCGCCAACCCGAGTGTCAATATGCCGCTATGTGACATTGTTTATGCAAACGTTAGTAAGTCCCAAAGTTACGCTTTTGGTTCCCATCGCCTGCGATTCCCGCCGCACCTCACGTCAAGCGTTAAATCCTTATGGCAAAGCTTAAAACGGACGCGACCACGCAACCAGACCTTCTCGATTACTTGGCGGGGTATTCCGACTTCAGCTTCGAGCTCACAGTCTTAAAGATGCTTCGGGAACACGAGGTAGCTTGCGATCACGGTGGTCACTACGCGGACCCGGTCACGAACAAGTCCCGCGAGTTTGATATACGAGCGACAAAAACGATCGACAGGTACCGGGTAAGGATGTCCGTCGAGTGCAAGAACATTCGAGAATATTTTCCGATCCTTGTGTCCTGCGTGCCACGACATGAGGACGAAAGCTACCACCAAGTAGTGCATGTCTCCGAGCGAAAGCGCGATTCAGGCATGTTTAATCCTATCCATTTACATCAATCTCGGGCAACCGTGTTAAATATACGAGGGTCGCACAGCCTCTACGTCGCTGGAGATCCAACAGGTAAAAGCACGGTGCAAGTAGGGCGAGCGGTGGATGGCTCTATTACGGCAAACGACAGTGAGCTCTATGAGAAGTGGGGTCAGTGCCTCAGTTCACTGCACGGGATGGCGAAAGACATATATTGGGACGGCGACGAAGATGACCCGCGTGACTCATACTTGTCAGCGGTATTTCCTTTCGTGGTTGTTCCCAATGGCCGTTTGTGGGTGGCCAGCTACGATCTTGACGGAAAGTGTGTGTCAGATCCGGCACAAGTGAATCAGTGCTCCTGCTTTATTGGAAAAGACTACAAGATGGGTACCGAGATAGCAGGAGCGCGCCTCCGGGTCTCACATTTAGAGATCGTCACACTTGATGGGCTACGCTCATTTGTGGAAGCCTACCTCATGACAACTGACGGCATGCAGAATGTGTTTCCGCAAGAGGGGCTAGAAGATGCCTACAAGCGTGCATCGGGGTAGCAGTACAGGCCGCTCCAGTGAAGCCCATTCGTTCTCGCGGAACCGGTCGTACAGTTACAGAGGGGGCAAGCCCCCCAGGGTCACCCGCGTAAATTCAGTGTCGCCGGGTCGATCCCTTATTCCAGCGCCATCCGCCGAAGGATGTTGTCGCGGGTATAGGGATTTTCCGGTCCTCTTTTGCCTTCCTGCCTCGCATCCATCCCCTCGGCATATCCCCGGTGGTATGCGTCGATCTCTTCTTCCAAAGTCGGGATACCAGGTCCGGATTTGCCTCGGGGTACCTGGAGGTAGCCCGGTAGTTCTGCGGACTCCATTCTGTTACCGCTATACCAGCCGTTCTTCTTGTGGAGGCGGATGATCCGTTCGTGATCTGTTTCTTCAAGGTCGATTTGAGGCATGTGTTGCTCCTTCAGGGGTTAAAAAGTCGGTTCGGATCCGCGGGGGAATCCTGGGTTGGTTTGAACGCGGGCGGGCCGCGGGCGACGCAAGCGAGATGGACGCTGTGTCGGAATACAGGCGGGAGAAGAGAAGGGTGATTCCGTCTCCAGAGGTTTGGCAAGTTCCGCCGCCTTTTTCTGTTCCCGCTTCTGTTGCAAGAGGTCGCGCTCGATCTTCGTGATCTGGTTGTCCAAGGACACTGCCGCGGCGTGTTCGCTGTTGAATGTCATCCTTCGGCTGACATGCTTCATGGGTTTCAGATCGAGCCCTTGGCGTTTGTAGCTTCGATGGTCGATACGAACATCCAGTCCCGCTTTATCGAGGTAGCGATTGACGATTTCCGCCCATGAGGCACGCCAACTTTCCACCTGACTTTGGTTGTTCCAGGACCGGTTTTTGGGCCCGAATTTTTCCGGTCCGATGTCACGTAGGGTCAGCAGGATGTGACCGTGGGGATTGCCTTTCTTCGCGTGGTAGCAGACGTCCGCGATCATGCCGGCGGCGACGAACACTTCTCTGACCCACTCGCGGAGAAGTTCGCAATGAACAGGGGGGCTCAGAGCAAGGGGAAGAGAGACTTCAACTTCCCTGGCGAGCTGAGCGTCGCAACGGTGCTCAATCCGATCGACGGCATTCCACAGGTTGGAGCGGTCCTTCGCCCAGGCGGGAGCACGAGGTGGCACCAGGATTTCCGACCACAAGACCTCTTTCTTCCTCGTGTAGTTGTGGATCCGGCCGGTGAGTTCTGAGCGCAATCGACTGCCTGAACGATAGGCCGCCAAGCGAATCGCATTTGCGCCGGTAGATCGTCCATGGACTTTGCAATCAAAATGGAAAATCGCGCCTGGTTTTGTCTTGTGTTGTTTTTCCATATTCATTTCTGTCTCCTCCGGTTTATTGATTTTCTGGGGTCCAGGGGGGCTTGCCCCCTTGGCGCGCCGTCGGTCCCGAAGGGACTGACGTATAGGCGTGCATTAGAACCACAAAAAAATATTTCCCTCTCTCCCGATAATCATCCCGTACCACGGAATATTTTTCAAACAAAAACCCCATGTTTTAATTTGAAAATAATATTTGGATATGCCAATCTATTTACTCCAATCAATCAGAGGGGGGGTAAATGGAGAATATTCAAATCAACAGGGGTATGGAAAATCCGATCACGGCAGTGTCGAAAATCGACCGGCTTCAGCAGCGTGCTCAGCGGCTTCAGCAAGAAGCGCAGCAAGCTCGAGAGCGGGTCCGTGAAGAGGCTGCTCTACAGGAGAAGCTTGCTCGCCTCAAGGAGCGGCAGCGTATCGAGAAGGAAGTGCGTCTCCTCGGCGCAATCGCCCGAGTCGCTGGGCTTGGCGGAGCTTGGTGGTCAGCGGGGTACGTCACCAGACGTCACGCAGGGCCTCGATGTCGATCTGCTGATCGGCGCGTTGTCCCTGCTACGCGAGCAGTTTCTGGAGACCGTCGATGTCGCTCAGCAAGCCAATATTCGGGTCCGTGGCGAGGCAATGCGCAAAGCCTATTTTGCAGACCGAAATAACCAGAGATTTGGGGTCAGCTTACTGATGTCTAATGATAACAACGGGGAGAAAAATCATGATAATTGAAGGCCATCCGGACGACGATTTCGGTCCCGAACATTACGACATTGATCCCGCCGACTGCCCGAATTTAGATGAAGAATTGGAGCCGCCGGACGAACCCCTCGATGGAGAGTGGCTGGTTTCAATGATTATGAGTTTAGACACCGCATACAGCATTGTGGAGATAGAATCATTATTGCGGGAACCGAAAAAAATCCTTAATGGGGTCGATCAAAAAACCATCGACAGGCTTGAAGAGCGTGCTTGGGAAAGTATCCTTGGATATCCCGTGACATGTGACAACCTGCGTGATGACATTCTTGATTGTGCCGCGGATGATCCGCGGAACGTTCCATGGCTCCAGTGTCTCGCGCTTTATCACGCGGTTGATTACTTCCACGATTTTCGGACGATTGGGTGCTACAGCGAGGATCAGTTCGCGAAGTTTGTTTTTTCGTTCGCGAGTGCCAATTGGTGGGCCGCCCGGTGGCAGGAACTCGTGAGGGAACATGGCGACCGGACCCTGGATTTCTTGGTCTGAACACGGCATGAGTCTGAAGGAGGGCGGGGGGCGCTTTCACCCCCGCTTCTTCAGTCCGCAAATTGGATGATTGCGTGATCTATCTCAAGCGAAAACGGCGCCAGTGGCAAGGCGGCCGTGAAAGGTATTTAAAAATCGTCATAGATGTCTTCGGGGCTGATTGTTGGCAGGTCCAAAGCATCTACAAATGCGGCCCCACTCTTGCCCTCTTCAATTGATCGAATCTCTTTCAAGAAGAGATTTATCCGATCATACGTAACGTAGATATCATCCCCTGAGTAAAGCAAACTACACATTTCCCAGGCTTTGGAGAATTGATGATCAAGTGAAGCGGCGGCAGCGGCAAGCCGTGATGCGTGTGACGCTGCTTCGCAGCGCTTGATTGCGCGTTCAATGATTTTATAGCTCGGATTACTGCCATTGCCGCACTTGGTGCCTGCGACACGTTCAATGTAGCGAATCTTTACGTTCTTGCCCGGCTTGGGAATGCACTCAAAGACTTTGTGGATATACCCAAGACGGCAACGGTCTATCGCCTTCAGGCAGGCTTGTTCGGTTGGCGGGGTGGAGCCTGACAATTTGATTCCTGCCACGGCACCGACATAGGCAAACTTTGCCCTGCGACATGGATCAGGTATGTAATCGTAGCCGAACTCACTGCCCCATCTCTGTTGCGCCATCCAAGCCTGCAATTCTTCGCTATAGATCCACCCTGGTTGTGCTTGTGAGAAATACGTCTTGATGCCCTGACGGAGCATCAACAGCTTCAATATCGCATCGCTCGGCTGCGACTCAAAATCGAGTGTTTCCGGCTGTAGCGCGAAGAGCGGATTGCGAAGCATATCGAGTAATTCGGCATCGGTCGAGATACTGAAAAGTGCCTGACGGTATCCGTTCTCCCGTTCGTCGGGACTGATGTGGCTAATATTCAACAAAAGAGTTTGTCTTGCGAGACGTTTCACTTTCGGGGTGAAATTGATATTCGTGTTTTTGGTCATCCAAAAAACCGCATCAGGCGATACGGTCGCAGCCAGCTGCATCTCCTCATCCGGATCGGTAAGCCATCGAATCGACTCTGGATCTTCGTTGATCGCTGCAAGCATCATTTCGCGAGTTGGCTTTTCGATGAAACGAATGACTTCACTGTCCATCTCTATTGCTTGCATCAAC
>CAVUJN010000017.1:0-209169 GCA_963741765.1 uncultured beta proteobacterium | reverse complement strand
CCGTCACGCCTTGCTACTGGTACCTCAAGCGATGGACACGACAGGCAAGGACGGCGCGATTCGCCACGTAATCTCAGGCATCAACCCGAAAGGCTGGCAGATGTTCAGCTTTTATCCAAGCATTCGAAGCGGAAAGTTGTCATCGGCATACAGTATTGCACTCCAGAAACAACTGTATAAAATTACAGTTACCAAGGAGAGCAAGATGATAAGAATTGTATGCCCACACTGCCACGCCCCTCTGTCCATTGCAGAGCTTGAGCAGGTCACCTGCAATGGACAGTTGAGCTTGGTCTGTCCCGAATGCTCAGTTGTGCTGGTTTCAGAGCAACAGGCTGACCGAGAAACCCACTCGCTCGATGAGCATTATGCCGATGCGCCCATGGCCCATGCCTGAGGTGGTGTTGTCTCCAGGTGTCTTTATCCCGCTACCGGGAGCACCACGGTGTGCCCTGCCCTTGGATCAAGTGCGCGTTTCAGCAGGTTTTCCCAGTCCAGCCGCTGACTACGAGGACAAGCGGCTGGACATCAACGAGTACCTCGTTCGCAACCCTGTCTCGACCTTCTTCTTCTCCGTTCAAGGAGACTCAATGGAAGGCGCCGAGATATTTGATGGCGACATTCTCGTGGTTGACAAAAGTGTCCGACCGAAGCATGGCCATATCGTGGTCGCCTTCGTCGATGGTCAGCGACTGGTGAAGCGCTTGTACCGCCGTGCCGGCCGCGTTGCCCTGGTTGCCGAGAGTCCGAACTATCCGACACTGGACATCGGCGAAGACCAGGAGCTTGTCGTATGGGGTGTCGTTGTCGGCAAATTCAAGCGGTTTGGGGCGTGAGGTGCCGGTATTTGCGCTGGTCGATTGCAACAATTTCTACGCTTCGTGCGAGAAGCTATTTAACCCCAAACTGACAAACCGGCCGGTGGTTGTCCTTTCAAACAACGACGGCTGTGTCGTGGCCCGCTCGGCAGAAGTGAAGAAGCTTGGCATCCCGATGGGGGTGCCGTGGTTCAAAATCCGCGAGGAAGCAAAGCGCTACGGCATCGTTGCCTACAGCTCGAACTACGCGCTGTATGCGGATTTAAGCAATCGCGTGGTGCAGGTGCTGAGTCAGTTCTCGCCCAGTATCGAGGTCTATAGCATCGACGAGAGCTTTCTAGATTTCTCAGGATTCGAGCGGGTCGGTTATCAAGCCTACGGTGCAGAAATTCGCCAGCGTGTGGCTGATTGGCTGGGGCTGGCTGTATGCGTTGGCATCGGTCCCACGAAGACGCTCGCCAAGCTGGCGAATCACGCCGCCAAGAAAAATCTGGCGGGCGCAGAGGGTGTTTGCGACTTCACCACAATGAGCGAAACCCAGCTATCCGACCTGTTCGCCAGCATCGACGTTGGGGAAGTCTGGGGCGTCGGCCGAAAGATTACAGCGCAGCTTGAAGCAATGGGCATCCACTCCGTGCAACAACTGCGCGATTCGGATGCGGAGACGATTCGCTCTCAGTTTTCTGTGGTGCTTGAGCGAACGGTCCGTGAGCTACGCGGTGTGTCATGCCTTGACCTGCAAGAAGTCGCTCCTGAGAAACAACAAATCATGAGCAGCCGCTCGTTTGGACACTTGGTTTATGCCTTGCCCGAACTAGAGGAGGCGGTGGCGAGTTACGTCGGCAAGGCAGCAGAAAAACTGCGGGCGCAGGCATCACTGGCAGGGGCCGTCCAGGTTTATATCCGTACCAACGTTTTCAAACCTGAAGTGCCGCAGTATCAGCGTGCATTCACTGTGCCATTGCCTGAAGCCTCTTCCGATACACGGGTGCTGACCAAATGGGCATTGCGGGTCCTGCGGCGCATCTACCAACCGGGATACGGCTATCACAAGGCAGGCATTACGTTGATGAACATCTCACCAGCAGCTAATCAGCAGTTCTCGCTCTTTGCTCCAGTGGGGATTGGCGATGCTCGCGCTCAGACGCTCATGGGGGTGCTTGATGGTATCAATGGGAAGTACGGCCGAGGGACGGTACGCCTCGCCGCCGAGGGGGTTGAACGGGCCTGGCAGATGCGGCGTGGCAATCTGTCTCCAGGCTATACGACGGACTGGGATGGGGTGCCCGTGGTACTGGCGTAAAAAAGCTGGCTTGAGTAAGGCCTTCCGTGAGACTTGGCGATTTCCCGGAAGACAGCTTCGTCTGGCGATGAGGTGAGCGTTACAGGTAAATCGCTATCCAGGGCAGTGTTGCCAGGCACGCGATAGTTTTTGTAACTTTTTAGTCCCGTCGCAAGGCGGGGCATCTTCCCTGCATCAGCGTTCGTGGCAACCGATCCGCTCGGGTGCCTGCGGCATGCTTAGGGATCTCGTCCGGCAGCTGGCAGATGCTGCACTCGACGGCGGAGATTGACATTTAAGTAATATGTAGTAACGTACAACATACATACAATGACACTCATGGAGGTGACATGGCTATTACCAAGAAGGCAATCTTCGATGCCGCCGACGCGTTGGACGCTGGTGGTCAGCGGCCGACTCTGGCGGCGCTGCGCAAGGCGGTGGGTGGTGGCAGTTTCACAACGATTTCGGAAGCGATGAAGGAGTGGTGGGCGCTCAGGGCGCTTCGCGAAGCGCCGGCGCACGAGCCGGCACCGCCGGTGGTCGGTGAGCGTCTGGGCGAGGTCGCCGATGAAATCTGGGCGCTGGCGTTGCAGGTGGCGAATGAACGGCTCGCCGGTGAGCGCGCGGCGTTCGATGCGGCACGCGCCCAGGCGGAGGATGAGAAGCTGGAGGCAGTCGAGTTGGCGGATGCCGTCTCCGGTGAACTCGAACTACTGCAGGGGAAGCTCTCGGCCCATGACGATGCCGAGCGCACGGCACGACAGGAGGCGGTAGCGCTGCGCGAGGAACTAGCGGCCTGCCGCGAGCGGGCAGCGACGGCCGAGGCGCGTGCAGCGGAAATCGAAAGGCGCGCTGATGACTTGAATGCTGAGCTGGCGCGCGTCAATGCACAGAATGCCGAGTTGGTCAGTGCCTTGGCCGGGACGGCCAAAGCGAAGGACTAACCGGGGCCACGATGGCGTTTGGGCGGATCAATCGGGAACTAATCGCCTGGCGTCTGTCGAGAGTTTGAACCGGAGTTTATTGGGGCCGAAATAGGGCGGCAGCTTTTGGATCCAATAGCTGCCGCCCATGCTTTACGGCTGAATGTCTCTGCGTCGGCCAATGCGGTCTTACTCCTAGCACGGCAAATACGTCTGCTATGGGTTCTTGACCGGTCGATCGCGGATCAGTAACGCCGAGTGTCCGTTTCAGGCTTCTGCGAATGCGTGCTTCCGAACCGCTGCGGTCGTTGGCCTTTGCAATCGCACAGACGGCTCTCGCTTCATTACGGACATACGGCAGGCTCCGCATGAACTGCCGGTGTTCGGCCAGAGCTATCCAATAATGCAGATGCTAGGATTCTCCAACAGATCGTGCGCCATCCTGCTTCTTCGTGACGAGTGTTTGTGACGCTTTCGCACGTTCCCTCCATTGTGTGGGCGTATCGCCCGTCCAGCGTTTGAACGCATGGTTGAAGGCACTCGTGTCGCTATAACTCAGAGCGGCAGATACGCTTTTGATTGACATGGTGGTTTCGGTGAGTAACTGCCGTGCAAGTTGAGAACGCACTTCCTCGGATTCGCGACGAAAAGTCGTGCTGTGCTCGCGGAGCCTGCGATGCAGGGTGCGCTCATGCAAACAAAGCTGAGCAGCGATATTTGCGACGGTGCATTGCCTTGCCACAATTGATCGGTGAAGCAACATTCGCACTTCGACGACGAAGTCTGTTTCGCGTTCTCCGAGCAGTCTGGCTGCTTCCTTCTCAAGGTAATGATGCAGTAGCACATCCGCGCCCCGCACGCGGTGGTTCAACAAAGAGGTAGGGAAAACCAATGCACTCTGGACCGCATTAAAGTGCAGGAGTGCACGGAAAAACCGACTGAAAGGAATGATGTCCTGTGGTGGGGGCCGCATCAAAAACACCTCGGCAGGGCTCCAGTTTTCACCGCACATGCTACGCATGATGTTGCATCCAATGGCTATTGAGAGGTCATAAATCTGATCGGCAGCTTCTACTTCAGGCAGATGGATGGCGTAGCCGAGGAGGGAGATGTGCCCCAGGGTCTGCAGCGCGACTACGCCTCCCTGATCATGCAGGCCCAGATGCTGCACGAAGTCACGCAGCGCCGTTCCCACATCGGGAGCGCTCTGCAGCATGAAACCTGCAATACCGAGAGCGGATGGCACAGCTCGCTGTCCCACCATTAAACCGAAGTGTTCACATCCCGTGATCGCTACGCACTTTGCGAGCAATTTACCCACACTCCGGTAGGAAACTTCAAAATCCGGATCCGCGAACTGAGTCAACTGCAAGCCGGCCTCGGCCAGGATGGCTTTGGGCTCCTGCCCGAACTCGCGCAGGATTGCCGGTATAGCCATCAATGGACCGAGGCGGACACGTCCGTCGGTTGAATGGGGCTGGCTTTTCAAAACATGCATCGATTCCATCTCGGTCCTTGGCCTGTCAGAAATTATCAAATGTTTGTCAGGAATCAACAATATTTTGAAGCAGGGGGCGCTTACTCTTGTTACCCAGTGTTTTTAATATGGGACCAGTATGAAATGAAGGGGTTGGCTTATCCCTGCAATAGCGTCTATATGACACTGACTGACAATGATCGAATGGAGTAACAAGTCATGAATCAATCAAGCACTCACCGACTATGGAAGCAATTCAGGTTCGTGGCAATGGTCCTGTTCCTGGGCATCGGCCTTGGTACGGCGCAGGCCAGCGCTTCCAAGCTGAGTCCGGATGAAGCCAGGCAGATTGCGGTGGATGCCTACATCTACGGTTATTCGCTCATCACCACGGACGTCACCCGTGTGCAGATGAGCAATGTGGCAAAGGTGGAGGAGATCAAGGCGCCGACGGGCACCTTCTTCAACATCAAGCGCTACCCGCCAGCCACCTTCCGTGGCGTCTCGGCGACGAATGCCGACACCCTGTACTCGGTGGCGTGGCTCGACCTGTCCGAGCCCCAGGTGTTCAGCCATCCCGAGATCAAGGGTCGTTTCTTCACCTTCGAGTTGGTCGACCTGTGGATGATCGTCAAAGATAGCGTCGGCACCAATACCAGCGGTTCGAAGGCGATGACCTACCTGTTTACCGGTCCGGGCTGGAAGGGAACCGTACCGGCGGGCATGACGCATATCAGCTTCCCGACGCGTTACATGGTCGTCCTTGGGCGCACCTACGCGCAGGACAACGCAGAAGATCTCGCAAAGGTGAACGCCCTGCAGGACCAGTACAAGGTCATGCCGCTGTCGGCCTACGGCAAGCCATACAAGTTCGTGGCACCCCCGGTCAATCCGAATCCGGGCTTCAGCATGACCGACGCACCACAGAAGGCGATTGCCGCCCTGGGCACGACCGGCTACTTCAACCTGATGACGAAGCTGATGGGAACTGACGCACCGCCTGCACCGGAAGATGCCCCCATGCTGGCACGCATGGCCAAGATCGGCATCGTGCCGGGACAGCCCTTCGACCCGAGCAAGCTCGATCCGGCGGTGCAGGCGGCACTCAAGGATGTTCCCGAGGAGGCCGTTCGTCGCACGACCGCCAAGTGGGAATCGCTGGGCAAGGACGTGAACGGCTGGCGCGTCACGACGGTTGGCGGCCGCTACGGCACCGACTATCTCCAGCGCGGCGCCTGGGCAACCCGGGGCTGGCCTTCGCAGTTGCCAAACGTTTCCTTGTATCCGACCACCTACGTCGACAGCGCAGGGGAGAAGCTCGTGGGCGCCAACAAATACACGCTGACCTTCCCGAAGGGACAGTTGCCGCCAGTCAATCCCCTGGCCTTCTGGTCTATCACGATGTACGAGAACACGCCCACGGGCCTGTGGTTCTACTCCAATCCGTTGAACAAGCTCACCGTGAGCCCCCGCAACAAGCTGAAGTACAACAAGGACGGATCGCTGACGCTGTACTTCCAGCACGAATCACCTGGCAAGGACAAGGAGGCCAACTGGCTTCCCGCACCTGAAGGGCTCTTCGCGCTCACGCTGCGACTGTATTGGGCCAAGACTTCGCCGCCGTCGATCCTGGATGGGACGTGGCAGCCGCCGGGCCTGATAAAGGTTCAGTAACATTTCGCCGAGCGGTCGAAGAGGCCCGCTCAGGTGCGTGCAAGAAGAGAGAGGCTGACCCGTCGCTTCGGTGGTGCGCAAGGTGCCACCGCCGAGGTGTCGAGCGGCCCCGGAAATACGCCAACGAGCGCACGCGAAGATTTGCTAGAGCGGTATACGCCCAGATCGATGGGCCAATTGCGGCCCCCCACTATTACAAACAAAAGCGGTCATTTATGATCTGGCGCACATCGTTGGGATCTTCAGGTTGTCCCTGCGACCATGTCGGAAGTGGTGAGGATGTACAAATCGATCCGCACCGATGCCAGCTGCATTAATGGGGATAGTTTGAATTGTGGAGGACATATTGATTTGTCGCACAACATTCAATTTTCCTTGGGAGAGTAATCAATGACAATTTGTATCAGAACACTATGTACTGTAACTCTGTCCTCAACAGCATTGCTTGTCGCTGCGCCATCCTTCGCCGAGTTAACCAAGGAAGAATTGGCAAAAATAGCGCAGAACCCTGTCGGCAACATGATCAGTGCTCCATTCCAGAACAACACCAATTTCAACACAGGCCCGCTGGACGGCACGCAAAATGTGCTGAATATCGAGCCGGTGATACCCATTAACATCAATAGCGACTGGAATGTTATTACGCGCACCATAGTGCCTGTGATCACTCAGCCGGGTTTCGTCCCGGGACAGGATTCGTTGACCGGGTTAGGAGATATCCAGTTCACCTCCATGCTGTCCCCAGCCAAGTCTGAGCGCGGCATCTGGGGGCTGGGCACTATTGTCCAATTGCCAACCAATAGCAACAATCGTTTGGGTAACGATAACTGGGGTCTTGGATTTTCAGCGGTGAAGTTGCACTTGGAAAAAGAGGATCCTTGGGTCTACGGCGTTCTAATCAACAACGTCTGGTCACTCAGTAGCGACAAGCAGGGAGGTTCCTACAACAATGGATTGATCCAGCCCATATTGAACTACAACCTTCCCGGCGGAACCTACCTGACCTCTGTGCCGATAATCACGGCCAACTGGAATGCCCAAAACAGCCAGCGCTGGACTGTGCCGCTAGGCGGCGGTGTTGGTCATATCTTCCACGCGGGCAAATTGCCGGTTAACGCGCAGTTATCTGCCTATTACAATGTGATCAAACCTGATGATGGGCCAAACTGGCAGCTGCGTGCGCAGGTTCAGTTCATGTTCCCGAAATGAATCACGCCAGTACGATGCGGTAGTGTGCTCGGTGCAACCACTATCAATTGCGCTTCGAAGCAATCATCCTCGAGATGCCATTGCTGAATCCGCCCCGGCCGGACGACAATCAGGCCCACGCAACGAGCGGCCACGCAACATGGAAGCAAAGCGTTAGTGAGTGCCACTCCTACAAGACCGCCATCGTTGACTTCCCAATGTGTCTCATGGACCCGATGATGAAGCTTGCGCGCTAATAGCGCGGGCCCTCTTCGAACAATAGTCCGATGACGTTGTTTGATATCACAATTCGCCAAGCTACATTGTATTGGTCCGATATCGCTGCGTTTTCAATTCTGAATGGATCCTGGCAGCCACCGGGCTTTCTGAAGGTTCAGTAAGCTCGCGCCAGAGCAGCGCACGCTCAGATGATCGATGGCTCGGCGTGGCTGACTGGCATACGGCCGCTTAAAATCCTACAGCGGACGTACTTGCCTTGTTGGACGTAAGACTGCTTCGGCCGAACTACCGCCCGACGGCGAGTTCAGCTGAGCGGTAGGTTTCGGATCAATTTCCAGCCGTATCCCATAAAAATATCACAGGGTGTTGGAGGTCGAATATGTGAGCTCCTCAGCGCTGGAAGATGACTCTCAGCAGCCCGGAACAGCCACCGTCAGCAACCGGGTCCTTTACCAACGTAGCGGGAGTGGTCCTAACACGGCTATGGCCGAAGTCCCGCCCTCGGCCTTATGTGAAGTGCCACATGAGGCGGACACTGTGCCAATAGGCAGGCGGCAATAACCACAAGACTATGGCGTAATAGCCGTACCCTGCTTGCAAATCTCGCTAAATTCTAGAGGACTGGTTTTTACACTTTTTATTTTTCGTTTACACTTTTTATTTTTACGACCAAAGCGCGGCGATGTGAGCGTAGCTACTCGACCGTCACCGACTTGGCCAAATTCCTCGGCTTGTCCACATCCGTCCCCTTGACCAGCGCCGCGTGGTACGACAGCAGTTGCAGCGGGATCACATGCAGGATCGGCGACAGTTCGCCGTAATGCTCGGGCAGACGCAGGATATGCACCCCTTCTGATTCGGCAATTTCCGAGTCGCCATCGGCAAACACATACAGTTCCCCACCGCGCGCCTGCACTTCCTTGAGGTTGGATTTGAGCTTGTCGAGCAGCAGGTCGTTGGGGGCAATGGAAATCACCGGCATGTCGGCATCGACCAGCGCCAGCGGGCCGTGCTTGAGTTCGCCGGCCGGGTAGGCTTCGGCGTGGATGTAGGAGATTTCCTTGAGCTTCAGGGCACCTTCCATGGCGATCGGATAGTGCCGGCCGCGCCCGAGGAAGAGGGCGTGCTGCTTGTCGGCAAAGCGCTGGGCCCAGACCTTGATGTCGCTTTCGAGTTCGAGCACCTTGTTGACCGCGACCGGCAGGTGGCGCAGTTGGTCGATATAGGCGTTTTCCTGGTCGGACGTCAGGCGATTCCTGACCTTGGCCATGACCAGCGTCAGCACGAAGAGTGCGGCAAGCTGGGTGGTGAAGGCCTTGGTCGAGGCGACACCGATTTCCGGGCCGGCGCGGGTGATGAAGCGCAGTTCCGATTCACGGACGATGGCCGACTCCGGGACGTTGCAGATGGCCAGGGTTTTCTGTTGCCCGAGGCGCTTGGCATGGCGCAGCGCGGCCAGGGTGTCGGCGGTTTCGCCGGATTGCGAGATGGCGACGATCAGCTGGCGCGGATTGGGGACCGAGCTGCGGTAGCGGTATTCGCTGGCGATTTCGACGGTGCAGGGAACGCCGGCGATGGCTTCGAGCCAGTAGCGGGCGGTGTAGCCGGAGTGGCTGCTGGTGCCGCAGGCGAGAATGAGGATGGCGTCGACGTCGCTGAGCAGGTTATTGGCTGCGGCGCCGAAGATGCCGGGCTGGATGCTCTTGCTGCCACCGACGATTTCCAGCGTGTTGGCCAGCGCTTCGGGTTGCTCGAAGATTTCCTTCTGCATGTAGTGCTGGTAGGGGCCGAGTTCGACGGCGGCAGCCGAGAGTTCGGAGACATGGACCGGCCGCTCGACCGGGGTGCCGTCGAGACGGGCGATCCTGACGGCTGTTGCGGTCAACTCGGCAATGTCGCCATTTTCCAGATAGACCATGTTGCGCGTGACCTGCAACAGGGCCGAGGCGTCGGAGGCGGCGTAGTTGCCGGTATCCGAAACACCGAGCAGCAGCGGCGAGCCTTCGCGGGCGACGATGATCTTGCCGGGCTGGGTGTGGTCGATGACGGCGATGGCGTAGGCGCCGACCAGTTGCCGGCAGGCAATCTGCACCGCCTTGAAGAGGTCTGGTTCGGCTTCGAGGCCGGCCTGGATCAGGTGGGCGATGCTTTCGGTGTCGGTGTCGGAGGTGAAGACGTAGCCGCGGGTGCTCAGGTCGGCACGCAGGCTTTCGTAGTTCTCGATGATGCCGTTGTGGACGACGGCTATCGAGCCGGAGACGTGCGGGTGGGCATTGCGTTCGCTGGGTACGCCGTGCGTTGCCCAGCGGGTGTGGGCGATGCCGGTGACGGACTGGGTGCTGGCCGAGGCGTGTTCGAGTTCGGCGACGCGACCGACGGAGCGGACGCGTTCGATATTGCCCGCCCCGATGACGGCGATGCCGGCTGAATCATAGCCCCGGTATTCGAGCCGCTTCAGGCCTTCAACAAGAACGGGAACGATGTTGCTGCCGGCTGCCGCCGCGACAATGCCGCACATGGTTTTTCCTTAGGCCTTGTAGTAATCGCGATACCAGGCGATGAACTTGTTGACGCCCTCCTGAACACCGGTGGCCGGGACGAAGCCGACCCAGTCGTTGAGCAGGTCGGTGTTGGCATAGGTGGCCGGGACATCGCCGTCCTGCATCGGCAACAGGCGCATTTCCGCCTTCTGGCCGAGCGCGTTCTCGATGGCGCCGATGAAGTCGAGCAATTGCACCGGGTTGTTGTTGCCGATATTGAATACGCGGTAAGGGACATTGCTGCTCGCCGGGTCCGCGGAAATCGGGTCATAAGCCGGGTTGACCGTGGCGGTCTTGTCGAGGACGCGGATCAGGCCTTCGACGATGTCGTCGATGTAGGTGAAGTCGCGCTTCATGTTGCCGTGGTTGAAAACGTCGATCGGCTTGCCTTCGAGGATGGCCTTGGTGAACAGGAAGAGCGCCATGTCCGGCCGGCCCCACGGGCCGAAAACGGTAAAGAAGCGCAGGCCGGTGGTCGGCAGGCCGTAGAGATGGCTGTAGGTGTGCGCCATCAGTTCGTTGGCCTTCTTGGTCGCCGCGTAGAGGCTGACCGGGTGGTTGACGCTGTCGTGCTCGGAGAACGGCATTTTCGTGTTGCCGCCGTAAACGCTGGAGCTTGAGGCGTAGACCAGATGCGCCACCTTGTTGTGGCGGCAGCCTTCGAGAATATTGACGAAGCCGACCAGATTGCTGTCGACATAGGAATTCGGGTTCAGGATGGAGTAGCGCACGCCGGCCTGGGCGGCCAGGTGGATGACCTTGTCGAATTTCTCGGCGGCGAACAGCGCCTCCATGCCGGCACGGTCACCGACATCCAGTTTGACGAAGCCGAATTTCGCATGCTCGGTCAGTCGCTTGAGGCGGCTTTCCTTGAGGCGGACGTCGTAATAATCGTTCAGATTGTCGAGGCCGACGACTTCGTCGCCACGCGCCAGCAGGCGCAGCCCGGCAGTCATGCCGATAAAGCCGGCAGCGCCGGTGATGAGAATTTTCACGGAATTGCTCCTTGCGGGAAGGCCTGCATTTTACCGTAGTGCGGCATCGGAATTCTGGCGCTCCAGCATTTTGGAATATTTCATGAAGCTGTTGAAACAGCCGATCACGATGTGAATCAGCCCCGGCAGCCCATCACGAAACCCTTGACGAATGAAATAAAACTTGATGAAGCGCACCAGCGGACTGAAGGCGATGCGTCCGAAGCTCGCACGCTTGCCTTCTGCCAGAGCCATATCGGCTGCCAGCGTCGTGTAACGGTTCTGCTTGTTCAGGTAGCTGGCCAGCGATTCGGCCGAATCGTGCAGCAGATCGCCCGCCAACTCGCCGACGCTGCATTGCGTCTCGACTTTCTCGTGTACCGCATCGTTCGACCAGCGCGCCTGCCGGCGGTCGAACAGGCGCAGGCTCCAGTCCGGATAGCCCTCGCCGTGGCCCAGGTAGCGGCCGAGGAAGCGATTGCGGCGGGCGAAGCGGAATGCTGTGGTCGACGGGCTTTTCAGCGCATTTTCGATGCTTGCCTGCAGGGCAGGGGTTACGCGCTCATCGGCATCGAGGCACAGCACCCAGTCGTGGCTGGCCTGCTCGACGGCAAACTGCTTCTGCGGCCCGAAGCCCAGCCAGTCCTGGGCGATCACCCTTGCGCCATGGCGCTCGGCCAATGCCTGCGTGCCATCGTCGCTGCCTGAATCGACGACGACGATTTCGTCGGCAAAGCGCACGCTTTCCAGGCAAGCCGCAAGCTGAGTGGCAGCGTTGAGCGTGATGATCGCAACGGAAAGCGGCTGGCGCGAGGCGGGCATTTATAATGAGCGCTTCTGAAAACGCTTATTTTATCCGCCGATGCACATCCTGCTCGTGAAAACTTCCTCGCTCGGTGACGTAATCCACAACCTGCCGGTGGTCAGCGATATCCGCAGGCACATTCCGGATGCCACGGTCGACTGGTGCGTGGAGGAGAATTTTGCAGCGATTCCGCAACTGCATCCCGGTATCGGTCAGGTGATTCCGGTTGCCCTCCGGCGCTGGCGCAGGCAACTGCTCAAGGCTGAAACGTGGCGCGAGATCGGCGCATTCCGGTCGGCCATGCAGGCCGATTGCTACGACGCGGTGATCGATACCCAGGGTTTGCTGAAGAGCGCCCTGGTCGCCTGCCAGGCACAGGGGCCGCTGGCGGGTTACGCGGCCGATTCGGCGCGTGAATCCCTCGCCGTGCGTTTCTACGATTCGCGGTTCAGCGTGCCGAAGCAGGCGCACGCAGTGGTTCGCAACCGCCAGCTGGTGGCTGCCGTGCTTGGTTACACCCCTGAAGGCGCTCCCGACTATGGCATCGCGGCGCCGACCATGCAGTTTGACTGGCTTCCTGAAGCGCGCTTTGTGGTTTTCCTGACGGCGACGAGCCGCAACGACAAGCTGTGGCCGGAAGCGCACTGGACGAAGCTCGGGCAGGCATTGCAGGCGCTCGGCTATCGGGTCGTGTTGCCCGGCGGCAGCGCTGCCGAACGCAAGCGGGCGGCCCGGCTGGCGGCGACGATTCCCGAGGCCATCGCGGCGCCACCGCTGGCGATCGGCGAACTGGCATCCCTGCTTGGCGGGGCACAGGCGGTGGTCGGCGTCGATACCGGGCTGAGCCATCTGGCCGTCGCCCTAGAGAAGCCGACGATTGCCCTGTACACCGCCACCGACCCGGGTCTGACCGGCGTCCTGGGTAGCGGCTATTACCGGAATCTCGGCGGCAAGGCACAGGTGCCGGCGCCGGACGCCGTGCTGGAAGCGCTGCGCCCGGTACTTGGCTGATGGCCCGCCTGCTCTACAGTTTTGTCATCTACCTGGCGACGCCGCTGATTCTTGCGCGCCTGCTCTGGCGCGCCCGCAAGCAGCCCGAATACCTGCGCAATCTCGGTGAACGCTGGGCCTTGTATCGCCGGGCGGCGCCGCGAAAACTGATCTGGGTGCATGCCGTCTCGGTCGGTGAAACGCGTGCCGCACAACCGCTCGTCGAGGCCATCCGGAATGCCTGGCCAGAGCATCGCATCCTGCTCACCTGCATGACGCCGACCGGGCGGGAGGCGGGCCGCGAGGTCTACGGCGACCGGGTGATCCAGACCTATCTGCCCTACGACTATCCTGGTGCGGTCAACCGCTTTTTCAGGCATTTTTCGCCGGCCTTCGGGGTGCTGATGGAAACCGAGATCTGGCCGAACCTGCTTGCTGGTGCCAGGAGGAACGGGGTCCCGGTGATTCTGGCCAATGCCCGTCTGTCCGAGCGCTCGGCGCGCGGCTACGCCAAAGTGGCGGTGCTGGCACGGCCGGCTTTCTCAGCACTGACGGCGGTTGCTGCACAAACAGCGGGTGATGCCCGGCGCATTGCCGGGCTTGGCGCAAGCAATGTCAGCGTCTGCGGCAACCTGAAATTCGACGTGACGCCGGCGCCCGAGAAACTTGCCTTGGGCCACACCTGGCGCAAAGCGCTTGGCGAGCGGCCGGTGTGGCTTGCGGCCAGCACGCGCGAGGGCGAAGAGGCACTGGTGCTCGAAGCCTGGCGAGAAATCGGCACAGTCTCCGGGCAGTCAGCACCGTTGCTGGTCATCGTGCCGCGCCACCCGCAGCGTTTCCCGGAGGTTGCTGCACTGCTGGCCCGCAACGGCATTGATTTTGTGCAGCGCAGCGCCGGGTTGCCGGCGGGCGATACGCAGGCCTGGCTGGGCGACAGCATGGGGGAAATGGCCGCATATTACGCGCTGGCCGATATCGCATTCGTCGGTGGCAGCCTGTTGCCGCTTGGTGGCCAGAACCTGATCGAGGCAGCGGCGTGTGGTTGTCCGGTCGTCGTCGGGCCGCACACGCTCAATTTCCAGCAGGCGACCGAGGATTCCATTGCGGCGGGCGCCGCGCGCCGGGTCGTCGATCGGGCAGAACTTGCCGTCGCGATTGGCCAGGCGTTTGCGAAGGCGGACGAGCTGGCAGCGATGCGGACTGCTGCCGTGCGCTTCGCAGCGGCGCATCGTGGCGCCACCGAACGTACGGTGGCGGTGATTCGGTCAGTCGTTACTGACTAGTTGCGGCGGGGTCGAGCAGCGCGTTGGCGGCCACGACGTCGTCATCGCTCAACGTGCCGACAGCCGCCTTCAGCCTGAATTGGGCAATTATCGTGTCGAGGGCGGCCTTGGCGAGGTCGCGGCGAGTGACGTAGACCTGATTCTCGGCATTGAGCACATCGATGTTGATGCGCACGCCGACCTCGAAGCCCAGCTTGGTGGACTCAAGGGAAGATTGGGACGAAACCAGCGCTGCCCGCAGTGCGCGAACCTGCGCCAATCCATTGACCACACCAAGGTAATTCTGGCGGGCGGAAAGTGCGGAATTGCGACGTGCAGTTTCAAGATTCGCTTCGGAGGCGGCGCGATTGGCGCTGGCTTCGCTCTGACGGGAAACCACTGCCCCGCCCTGGAAAATCGGCAGGTTCAATTGAACGCCGACATTCTCGAAATTGGTCTCGAGCACGCCGAGTCCGGTCGAACCGAAGGTAGTCGATGCGCCCTTGTTGGCGACCAGGTTGACGGTCGGGTAATGGCCGGCACGCTGTTTCGAGACTTCGCCTGACGCAATTTCGAGGGCTGCCTGCTGGAGCTGGACGTTGATGCTGTCCTTCTCTGCGGCGGCGGCCCAGACCTTGATGTCGGCGGGCTGCGGCGGCGACATTTGCGCATCCCGGCGGACCGGTGCCAGATCGTCCACTTCCTTGCCGATGATCGCCTCGAGGACGCGTTGCTTCACGACCAGGTCGTTCTCGGCGCCAATTTCCTGGGCGATGGCGAGATCGAAGCGGGATTGCGCTTCCTGGGAGTCGATGATTGTAGCCGTGCCGACCTCGAAATTCTTTTTGGCAGAAGCGAGTTGCTGTTCGATCGATATCTTGTTGGCGCGTATCGCTTTCAGGTTTTCAGTTGCATACAGCACATCGAAGTAAGCCTGCGCGGTGCGCAGGATCAGATCCTGACCGGCCTGGACGAAATTGGCCTCGGCCTGGGCAACTTGATATTTCGACTGGTCGTAGGTGACCCAGTTTTGCCAGCGGAAAAGTGGCTGGGTCAGCGTGATCGTGTAGCCATTGCTGTTGAAATTCGGCTTGTAAAGGGTCGGCCCGCCGTGTTCCGCGATCTCGTTCCGGTTGTAGAACGAATTGGCCGTCAACGAAACGGTCGGCAGCAGCCCGGCACGTCCCTGCGGCAGTCTTTCGCGGCCAGCTTCCAGTGTCGCCTTGGCCGCTGCGAAAGTCGCATCGTTCGTCTGTGCTTCGCGGTAGATTTGCACTAGGTCGGCGGCCCACAGCGGGGATGAGAGCAGCGGGGTGGCGAGCAGCCAGGCGAGTTTCTTCATGGAATCCTCAGTAGCGCGGCAGGTTCGGATCGACTTCGTCAGACCAGGCAGCGACGCCGCCGGCCAGGTTGATGATCGAGGAAAAGCCCTGTTGTTCGAGATACCTGGCAACCTGATTGCTGCGATGGCCATGGTGACAGATGACGACGATGGTGTCGTCACGCTTCAGTTCGCTGCTGCGCAGCGGGACCATATGCATGGGAATGTGCAGTGAGCCGGGCAGGCTGCACAGTGCGAATTCCCAGGGTTGGCGCACGTCCAGCAATACTGGCTTGCCGCGGCTGCCGTCGGACAGCCATTCAGCCAGCTGTTTGGGGCGCATTTGTTCCATCAGAATGAAAATCCGGTTTTGGCGTCCGCGCTGTCGAGGGCGGGAACGACGGTTTCGAAAAGATTGATCGTGTTGTAGGCGCCTTCGGCACTGCAGGTCACCAACTGCGCTTCCATTACCGGCGCTTCGCCGACGATGGCTGCCAGGCGGCCGCCGGGACGAAGTTGTTTGAGCAGTGCATCGGGCAATGCCGGGAGCGACCCGGAAACGACGATGGCGTCATAGGGCCCGCGCTGGGCCCAGCCGTTGGAGCCGTCGCCAACTTCGATCGTGACGTTGGTGACGCCTGAGCGCTCGAGATTCTGGCGCGCGAACTCGGCAATTTCCGGGCGCGATTCGATGGTGACGACATGGTCCGCGCGGGCAGCCAGCAGGGCGGCCATGTAGCCGCTCCCGGTACCGATTTCCAGCACCTTGTCGGTGTTCTTGATATCGAGTTCCTGCATCAGGCGGGCCTCGACGCGTGGCGCCAGCATGGCTTGACCACTGCCGATCGGGATCTCCATGTCGGCGAATGCCAGATTGCGGTAGGCGGCCGGCACGAAATCCTCGCGCTTGACGACGAAAAGCAGGTCGAGAACCTGTGGATCCAGGACCTCCCAGGGCCGGATCTGCTGTTCGATCATGTTGAAACGCGCTTGTTCGATATTCATTTCGTTCTCCGCAGGCCAAATATTAGCACAAACTTATATATAGATTCAGGTAAAGCAAAATTATACCCGAGTCGCCTGTAGTCCCTGGCGCAGCAAATCCATGTGAAGCGCCAGATACTGGCGCGGGTCGGCCTGATTGTTCTGGCACGAACCCATCGAGAAGCGCCAGATCAGCAGCATCAGAATCGGGGCAATGACGACCTCGATGCAGGTCTCGACGTCGATGCGCCGGAATTCGCCGCTGGCCATGCCGCGTTCCAGCGCTGCCCCGACCAGCGCACGGCCACGGCGGATCACGTTTTCGTAATAGAACTGCGCAACTTCCGGAAAGTTGCGCGCTTCCGCGACCATGAGCTTGGGAATTCCGGCATAGTCCGTTTCGCCGATTCGCGTCCACCAGTTTTCCAGCAACCGTTCCAGCAGGTCGGCGGCACTTCCTTCATGGCGCGCGGCGATCGCTTCGCCCTCGGCGACCACGGGCAGTATGCCTTCCTGGATCACTGCCCTGAACAACGCTTCCTTGCTGTCGAAATAGAGGTAAAGTGTTCCTTTCGCGACGCCGGCGCGAAGCGCGACCTCTTCCAGCCGGGTCGCGGCAAATCCTTTTTCGACAAACAGCCCGAGTGCGGCGGCCGTCAATTCGGATGGACGGGCTTCCTTGCGGCGTTTTCTGGGCGGGATTCCGGCAGGCATGGGTAGCTTAATGACTATTTGGTCAGTAATTTACCACCGGAGTTTCGTGGCGGTCAACGCAGCCCCAGGACATTTGGCCGCAGCGCCTTGCCTTTTTCTTGCCCTTCCAGTAACTTGAACCTTCTCGTTAGGGGTGCCGGCCGTTGTGGTCGACTGAGAGATACCCTTCGAACCTGACCGGGTCATGCCGCCGTAGGGAAACGAACTCTGTCGTTGGAATCAGATCGCTCCTTGCCCGCTCCGCCCGTTGCGCTAATGCATGGAGCCTTAATGAACGCCACCGAACAATTCCTCGCCGCCAACGCCCACGTCGATACGGCAGCAGTCCAGCCGCTACCTAACTCACGCAAGGTTTATATTGAAGGCTCACGCCCGGACATCCGGGTGCCGATGCGCGAAATCTCGCAGGACGACACGCCGACCGCCTTTGGCGGCGAGAAGAATCCGCCGATCTACGTTTACGACTGCTCCGGCCCCTATTCCGACCCGGACGCCCAAATCGACATCCGGTCCGGCTTGCCGGCACTGCGCACTCAATGGATTGCCGAGCGCGGCGATGTCGAAGAGCTGCCCGATCTCAGCTCCGAATTCGGTCGCCAGCGCGCTGCTGACCAAAAGCTCGACGAGCTCCGCTTTCCCAGTCTGCACAGGAAGCCGCTGCGCGCCAAGGCCGGCAAGAACGTCTCGCAGATGCACTACGCCCGCCAGGGCATCATCACCCCCGAGATGGAATACGTCGCCATCCGTGAAAACAACAACCGCCGCGCTTATATCGAATCGTTACGGTCAACCGGAAAAATGGGCGAAAAAATGGCGGCCCTGCTTTGCCGTCAGCACCCGGGTCAGAACTTCGGTGCCAGCATCCCGGAAGAAATCACCCCGGAATTCGTCCGTGATGAAATCGCCCGTGGCCGCGCCATCATTCCGAACAACATCAATCACCCGGAAAGCGAGCCAATGATCATCGGCCGCAATTTCCTCGTCAAAATCAACGCCAACATCGGCAACTCGGCGCTCGGCTCCTCCATTCAGGAAGAGGTCGAGAAAATGACCTGGTCGATCCGCTGGGGCGGCGACACGGTGATGGACCTGTCCACCGGCAAGAACATCCACGAAACCCGTGAATGGATCATCCGCAACAGCCCGGTCGCCATCGGCACCGTGCCGATCTATCAGGCGCTGGAAAAGGTTAACGGCAAGGCCGAAGACCTGACCTGGGAAATTTTCCGCGACACCCTGATCGAACAGGCCGAACAAGGCGTCGACTACTTCACCATCCACGCCGGCGTTTTGCTGCGCTACGTGCCGCTGACCGCCAACCGGATGACCGGCATCGTCTCCCGTGGCGGTTCGATCATGGCCAAGTGGTGCCTCGCCCACCACAAGGAAAGCTTCCTCTACACGCACTTCGAGGAAATCTGCGAAATCATGAAGGCCTACGACGTCGCCTTCAGCCTCGGCGACGGCCTGCGTCCCGGCTCGATCTACGACGCCAACGACGAAGCCCAACTTGGCGAACTCAAGACCCTCGGCGAACTGACCCAGATCGCCTGGAAGCACGACGTCCAAGTCATGATCGAAGGCCCCGGCCATGTGCCCATGCACATGATCAAGGAGAACATGGACCTGCAACTGGATCAGTGCAGTGAAGCCCCGTTCTACACCCTCGGCCCGCTGACCACTGACATCGCGCCGGGCTACGACCACATCACCAGCGGCATCGGCGCGGCGATGATCGGCTGGTACGGCACCGCCATGCTCTGCTACGTCACGCCGAAAGAACACCTTGGGCTGCCGGACAAAGACGACGTCAAGACCGGCATCATCACCTACAAGCTCGCCGCCCACGCCGCCGACCTCGCCAAGGGCCACCCCGGCGCGCAGATCCGCGACAACGCGCTGTCCAAGGCACGCTTCGAATTCCGCTGGGACGACCAGTTCAACCTCGGCCTCGACCCGGACAAGGCGCGCGAATTCCACGACGAAACCCTGCCCAAGGAATCGGCCAAGGTCGCCCACTTCTGTTCGATGTGCGGCCCGCACTTCTGCTCGATGAAGATCACGCAGGAAGTTCGTGAATTCGCCGCCCAGCAAGGTGTCGATGAAGCCGAGGCGCTGGCCAAAGGAATGGAAGTGAAGTCGGTGGAGTTCGTGAAGGCCGGGGCCGAGGTTTATCGCAAGGTATGACCTTTCATGGCATTGACGCACACCGGAACGCCGGGGCTATTGCCATAGAGTCCGACCTTTGCGCGTGGCGATGAAGCGACTCAAGGCAAACCTCCTTGCTGTCCGGGCACGGTTGGAGCATCGCTGGCACCGGGGGCAGGCCTATCTGCGTGCCAATCAGCCCAATCTGGCGGCGCAGGGGCAAATCTGGATGGGCCGGGCGATCTTCTGGCTGTGCGGCATCGCCGTCGGTTTCGCTGCCGTCGCCTTTGCGTTGATGACGGATGAGGTCACCCACCTGTTCAAGGAAATGGTCCGCCACTACCCGTGGGCACCCTTCGTGCTGACGCCGCTGGCCGGTGCGGCGCTGCTTTGGGTGACCAGAACCTTTTTCCGCGGCGCCGAAGGAAGCGGAATTCCGCAGGTGATTGCCGAAATGAAGCGCTCACCGGATCTTCCCTGGCGACCCTTGATTTCGCTGCGCATCGCGGCCGGCAAGATGATCGTCGGCGTTGCCGCCATTGGTGCCGGGTTTTCATTCGGTCGCGAAGGGCCGACGGTCCAGGTGGGTGCCAGCCTGATGGCGGCGGTCGGTCGCTATCTGCCAGCCCACTTGCAGATCCAGCGTCGCCATCTGCTGGTCGCCGGGGGTGCCGCCGGCATTGCGGCGGCCTTCAACACGCCGCTGGCCGGGATCATATTCGCCATCGAGGAATTGACGCGCAGCGTCGAGTCGCGGATGAGCGGTATCATCATCACGACCATCGTTCTGGCCGGCGTGGTTGCCCAGACCTGGCTCGGCAACCACAATTATTACGGACAGGTGGTGGTGTTCGGCGAAACTGCAGAACTCGCCCAGACCATCTTGGTTTGCGCCGTGATCACCGGGCTCGCCGGTGGACTCTTTTCTCGTTTGCTGTTGATTTCGGCAGGCGAATGGAAGGGTCGGCTGGCCGACTTCCGCTCCAGCCATCCCTATCGCTTCGCGGCCTTTTGCGGTTTGTTGATTGCCGCCCTGGGCTGGGCCAGCGGTGGCCTGACATGGTCCAGCGGTTATGACGAAACCGAGGCCCTCCTCAAAGGCGGCGAGCCATTGCCGTGGTATTTCGGACCGGCCAAGTTCGTCGCCACGGTGGTGTCTTACATGTCCGGCTTGCCCGGTGGCATCTTCGCGCCGTCCCTGGCGATTGGCGCCGGCATCGGCCAGAATCTGGTTTCCCTGCTCTGGGATCAGGCGTTCCCGACCACGGTGATCGTCCTCTGCATGGTTGGCTTCATGGCGGCGGTAACCCAGGCGCCCATCACCTCGTTCATCATTGTCATGGAGATGGTCAATGCCTATCCGTTGGTCATGGGGCTGATGGCGACGGCGCTGATCGCATCAGCTGTATCGCGTGCCGTATCGCGCCCGCTCTATGCGACTCTGGCTGAAAGCATGGTCAGCAGCCAGCAGAAACCCGCGAACCCGCCCGCGCTCAATCTGCCGTAGAACGGCGGTCTGTCCGGAGTTGCCTGCAGTGCAACCTACTTGAAGCGGGTGCGCGCCGATTCGATGGCCTGGGCGATGGACTCCCAAGCCAATTCGGCACCTGCCTTGAGGTCTTCCCAAGCGCTTTCGCCAGCCTGCTGAATTTCCTTCAGATGAACTTTTGCTTCATCACGGCGAGCGCGTAGCTCATCCATGTGTTTGGCAAACTCGGCGTGACCTTTTTCCCCGATCTGGTCTTTACTTGCGGCAAGTTTGTCGATTTCGTGGTTCAGCTGGTCAAGCCGGGAATGCATTTTCTTGACGTATTCGTCTCTGACGGACATTTGCTTCTCCTTGCTGTTGTTGAAGGTGATGGATACGTATTGCTTCCCGATCCATACGACCATTCTAAGTCAAAATATGCCACGCTTTGTGGCGGTAATCGTTCCGAGAACCTAACGCCAGTTTGTCAGGGCGTCCCGGATTCACTATCTGACTCAGCAGCGGAAGTGATGCCCGCGGCCCGGGCATGATATTGCCCGACCGCGACCAGCGCCGCTGACACCAGAACGACGAGAACGATCGTTCCGTTGAGGAAGCGGGGCAATGACATTGCATTGTTGGCGCCGAGAAATAACACCACGGTGATCAGTCCGCGCGGGGCGATCCATGTCAGCGAACTCGTCAGGCTGTGTCGGAAGGACTTGAGCATGGCATAACGGCCGGCGTAGACGACGCTCAACATGAACGCGGCGGAGAGCCAGGCATAGAGCGATGCCAAATCGGACAGGTCGGTCCAGTAGCCGAGGAGAATGAAGAAAAATCCGCGTACCGCGAAGGTCAGTTCCATCACCAGCAATTTGAACTGATTCAGTGTCGTTTCGTAGCTGCTGTCCATCCAGCCGCGTAATGGCTTGAAGCGCGTGATGATCTTGGGATTGTTGAGGGCCAGGCCGAACAGCAGCACCATGATCAGAGGCGACAAGTGCAGGATTTCGCCGATGGAATAGAGCGCGAAGAGGCCGGCGAGTAGCGGAATGAACCTGATGTGTCCGTCAATGTGCATCAGCATCAGTGCGAGGCCGACCGAGCAGACGGTGGCGAGCAGGAGCGAAAGCGCACCGCCGCCAAGCAGGCCCCTGATGACGCCACCGAATGAACCGTCGGAATTGAGCAGAGCAAAGAAGACGAGGACGCCCAGAATGTCCGATACGGAGCTTTCGTAAATCACGAATTGCCTGCCATGAGCCGGCAGGAAATGACTGCTTTGGATAGCCACTGCGCTGCTGATGACGGCGAACGGTATGGAGATGATCAGCGCTTGGAAATAAGAAAGATCCAGTACCTGAACGGCTGCCATAGCGAACAGGACGGCGCACAGAATGAAGCCGGCGGCTGCCATCGCGATTGCACCGGAAACGAGCCTGAGCTGCTCACGTCGCAGCTTGATGTCGAGCGCGCCTTCGAGAACGATCAGGACTAGGCCTATGGTGCCGAGGATCGGAACCGTCACGTCGAGGCCGTCGAGCGTGAGCCCCATGGCGGCAAAAAGCGGCCGCGCGACAAGGCCGACGACAACCATGACGATCACCGCCGGGACGCCGGTCACGCGACCGATACGCTCGATGGCAAAAGCGAGGAGCAGGACAACTGAAGCGATTAGAATTGCGTGATAGGTCATCTGGAACTCTGGTACTGCCGCAGGGCCACCCTGATCTGGACTTGGTGGTCGCGGAAGCGGATCGCCGTTGGGAAATCCGGTGGTTCATCTAAGAACGGACTGTGCAATGACTGAAGGATCAGGTTCAATCGACGCCGCCATTGCTCACTGTCGCCCCGGTTGCGGAGCGTGCTGCATCGCGCCTTCGATCACATCGCTGCACAAACCGGCGGGTGTGGCGTGCATTTATCTTGACGAAGGTTGGTACTGTACCATTTTTGGTCGTCAGCAGCGTCCGGCCTGTTGCTCCGGCCTGCAAGCTTCGTTCGAGATGTGTGGCGAATCGCGCGAGCATGCATTGCTCTGGCTGACCGATCTTGAGGTGCGAACCAGGCCGGGATAGTAGAATGCGGCCTCACATTCTAGGCTGCAACCCATGGACCCGATACTTCTCCTGAAAGCCCTCATTCTTGGCATTGTCGAGGGGCTGACCGAGTTCCTGCCGATTTCCTCGACCGGCCATTTGATTCTCGCCGGCGATCTGCTGAATTTCAACGACGATCGCGGCAAGCTGTTCGAGATCGTCATCCAGTCGGGAGCGATTCTGGCCGTTGTCTGGGAGTATCGCGAGCGCCTGCTGAAGGTGGCGCGCGGTGCCTTCAGCGACCAGGCGGCACAGAAATTCATCCTCAATCTGTTTATCGCCTTCCTGCCACTGGCGGTTCTCGGTCTGGCCTTCGGCAAGGCGATCAAGACCAGCCTGTTCAACCCGATCGCGGTGGCGATGGCCTTCATTCTTGGCGCCTTTGTCATCCTGTGGGCGGAAAAGCGAGAACACACGATCCGCGTCCAGAGCGTCGATGAGATGAGCGCGACCGACGCCCTGAAAATGGGGATCGCGCAAGCATTCGCACTGATCCCGGGAACCTCGCGTTCCGGCGCGACGATTATCGGCGGCCTGCTGTTCGGACTGTCACGCAAGGCTGCGACCGAGTTCTCATTCTTTCTCGCCATCCCGACCCTGAGCGCGGCAACCGTTTACCAGTTGTACAAGGAGCGCGCCCTGCTCAGCTTTGATGATCTCGGCATGTGGGTGGTCGGCTTCGTTTCAGCCTTCGTTTCAGCCTTCCTCTGCGTACGTTGGTTACTGCGCTTCATATCGAGCCACGATTTCACGCCGTTCGCCTGGTACAGGATATTTTTCGGCATCGTCGTGCTGTTGACCGCACACTTTGGCTGGGTCGAGTGGACTGTGCATTGAGCGCGCCGCGAATCATCTATCTGCATGGCTTCTGTTCGTCGCCGGCTTCGCTGAAGTCGCGGCTGCTTGGCGAGTACATGGCCGGGCGCGGGCTGGCCGATCGCTTCGTCTGTCCGCAACTGTCCACGGTCCCTGACGAGGCCATTGCCGACATCGGCGCCCTGATCGAAGCGGCTGACGGCCCGGTCACGCTGGTCGGCTCGTCGCTGGGCGGGCACTACGCCAACCATCTGGCGGAGAAGTACGGTCTGAACACGGTGCTGATCAACCCGGCGGTGGTGAAGTTCCTCGATGCAGCCCTGTTCATTGGTGACCATACCAATTTCCACAGCGGGGAACATTTTACTTTCACCGCGGCGCACGCCGCGCAGCTCGCAGCGCAGGTCAGCCAGCCGACCCCCGGACGCTACTGGCTGCTCAGCGAAACAGGCGACGAGGTGCTTGACTGGCGGCAGGCGGCCGAATTTTATGCTGGTAACCGCCAGACGGTGCTGCAAGGGGGCGACCACAGCTTCACGCGGTTTGCTGAGTTCATGCCGCAAATCCTTGAATTCTCGGGGTTATAATCTACCGATGAATGTATTGTTCGAAGAAGATGGCGGTTTCAAGGCCGGCAGCGTCATGGCCGACAACGACAGTTCGTTGCAGGTCGAATTGCCTACCGGCAAGCGCAGCAAGATCAAGGCAGCGACGGTATTGTTGCGCTTCGACAAACCGGCGCCAGGCAGTCTGCTGGAACACGCGGCGCCACTGGCCGAAGGGATCGAGCCGGACTTCCTGTGGGAATGCGTGAATGACGGCGAGTTCTCGTTTCTCGATTTCGCTCGCGACTACTATGGCCATGAACCGACCCCGGTCGAGGCGACTGCGGTGCTGCTTGCCGTGCACGCCGCGCCGGTCTACTTTCACCGCAAAGGAAAGGGCCGTTTCCGCAAGGCGCCCCCCGAGATTCTCGCGGCGGCGCTGGCCAGTCTTGAGAAAAAGCGCCAGCAGGCGCTGGCCATGGAAGCCTGGATCGCCGAACTCAAGGCGTTTCGTCTGCCGTCGGAAATCGGTGCGCTGACCGATGCCTTGCTCTACGCGCCAGACCGCAATAAGCCGGAGACCAAGGCCTTCGAGACGGCCTGCGGCGAAACAGGGCTGAGCGCGGCGCAACTGCTGTTCAAGTGCGGCGCCATCAAGTCGGCCTATCACCTGCATTACAGGCGCTTCCTGCATGAGCAGTTCCCGAGGGGTGTTGCCTTCCCGGCGCTCGATGCGCCCAAATTGCCGCGCGACCTGCCGCGTGCCGATGTGCGCGCCTTCTCGATCGACGATGCCAATACCACCGAAATCGACGATGCGCTGTCGGTGACCCGGCTACCCGGCATCGGTTCGCGCATCGGCATCCATATCGCCGCGCCCGGCCTGGCCATCGAGCACGGCTCGCCGCTCGACGGTGTTGCCCGCGCCCGGCTGTCCACGGTCTACATGCCCGGCAACAAGATCACCATGCTGCCCGATGCCGTGGTCCAGAATTACACGCTGGCCGGCGGCGTCGATTGCCCTGCGGTATCGCTTTATCTGACGGTCAACGACGTTTATGAGTTGATTTCGCACGAATCCCGGCTGGAAATGGTGCATATCGCTGCCAACCTGCGGCATCACGAAGTCGAGCCCTGGTTCAATGCCGAGACCGTCGGCGGGCCGCTGCCCGATATGCCGTTCAGGGACGAACTGCTGCACCTCTGGCATTTCGCCAATGCCTGCGAAGGTCGGCGCGGCAAACCGTCGGCCATGCAGGGCATCAACGACTACAACTTCGACATCAGTGGCGATCTGGCTGATCCGGATGGCTGCATCGTCGAAATCAGCGAACGCAAACGCGGCAGTCCGCTCGACAAGCTGGTCGCCGAGTTGATGATCGTCGCCAACTCGACCTGGGGCGGTCTGCTCGCCGAGAGAAATGTCGCCTGCCTGTACCGTGCCCAGACCCAGGGCAAGGTGCGCATGACCACCTCGCCGCTGCCCCACGAGGGCCTCGGCGTGCCTCAGTACGCCTGGATGACCTCGCCGCTGCGCCGCTATTGCGATCTGGTCAACCAGTGGCAACTGATCGCCTGCCTGAAAGGCGAAACGCCAGCCTTTGCCCAAAAGTCTGCCGAATTGTTCGGCGCGATGCGCGATTTCGAAACGACCTATGGCGCCTATGCGGATTTTCAGCGCCTGATGGAGCGGTACTGGTGCCTGCGCTGGCTGCAGCAGCATGGAATCGGCGAAATCGACGCCACAGTGCGCCGCGAACAGCTGGTCAAGCTCGACCATTTGCCCTTGTTGCTGCGAGTGCCTTCGATGCCGGCCGATATCGGACAGGGCCGGCGGGTTCGTCTGGCGGTGGAGGCAATCGACCTGCTCGCTCCGGAACTCACTTGCCGCTATCTTTCCGTCATGGATGAGCTTGTGCCCGAACTGTGCGAGGAGGAAGAAACGTAGTGAGCGCTGCGTCGTTGCCTCGGCCCCCCGTCAGGCCCGACGACCGCCGCCTGTGGCTGGCGATCGCGATATCGCTGGCTATGCACGCCCTGCTGCTGACCTTGCACTTCAGCTTTCCCGATACCTCGAAGGCGATGCGTGACAAGGCGCTCGACATCATTCTGGTCAATGCCAGGTCGGAAAAGAAGCCTAACGAGGCGCAGGCATTGGCCCAGGCGAATCTCGACGGCGGCGGCAATACCGACGAAAATCGCCGGGTCAAGACGCCGTTGCCGCCGAAGCCGCAGCAGACGACGGGCACCGAAATCGAAACCATGCAGCGCCGGGTGCGCGAAATTGAAGTCGCCCAGAAGAAGATGCTGACTGCGGCCAAGACGGCGCGGGCAGTGGCGGCCGCGCGCAACGCCGAAGAACAGCCGACACCCGTGACCAGCCTCAGCGGGCTCGATCTGGCCGAGTCGGCACGGGCGATGGCGCGCCTGGAAGGCGAGATCAACAAGAGTGTCGATGAGTACAACAAGCGGCCGCGTACCCGGTTCATCGGCGCGCGTACGAAGGAGTACCGCTTTGCACAGTACATCGAAAGCTGGCGCCAGAAGGTCGAGCGCATCGGCACGCTGAATTATCCGGAGGAGGCGCGCGGAAAATTGTATGGTTCGCTGGTGTTGACCGCATCGATCAACCACGATGGCAGCCTCAACCGGGTCGATATCAACCGCTCCTCGGGTTACAAGGTGCTCGACGATGCAGCCAGACGTATTGTCCGGATGGCCGCGCCCTATGCGGATTTTCCACCCGACATCCGGCGCGATACCGATATTCTGGAAATCACCCGCACCTGGTATTTCACCCAGGGCGACCAGGTGTCGTCGAAATGACTGACCGCTATTGCGTGCTGGGCAACCCGGTGGCGCATTCCAGGTCGCCGGCCATCCATGCGCGATTTGCCGCGCAGTGCGGACAGGATATCGTTTATGAAGCCGTCCTTGCCCCGCTCGACGGCTTTGCCGAAACGGTTAATCAGTTCGTCGCTGCCGGCGGCAAAGGGGCGAATGTCACTGTGCCGTTCAAGGAAGAGGCATTTCGTCTGTGTGACCGACTCAGCGCCCGTGCCGAGCGCGCGGGAGCGGTCAATACGCTGGCTTTCTCCGGCGACGGAATTTTCGGCGACAACACCGATGGTGCCGGGCTGGTGCGCGACATCGAGTCCAATCTTGGCTTTCCCCTTTCTGGCCGGAGCATCCTGCTGCTCGGCGCCGGCGGCGCTGCGCGCGGCGTGATCGCGCCGCTTCTCGCCTGCCGCCCGCTCAGCCTGTTCATCGCCAACCGTGGCGCAGAAAGGGCGGAATCGCTGGCCCGCCAGTTCGCCGACATTGCCGCACCCCAAGGGCACACGCGTCGCAGCGCGGTCGACGCCGGAAATTTTGCGAAAACCGCCGGCAGGCAGTTCGATGCCGTCATCAACGCCACGTCGGCCAGCCTCGCCGGAGACAGCCTGCCGCTGCCTGCCGGGATTCACGCACCGGGCAGCCTTGCATACGACATGATGTACGGCAAGGGCGAAACACCGTTTCTCGCGCAGGCGCGCCAGCAGGGCGCCGGGCGTCTTGCCGATGGTCTGGGGATGCTGGTCGAGCAGGCTGCCGAAGCCTTTCTGGTGTGGCGCGGCGTACGCCCTGAAACCGCACCGGTACTCGCCGAACTGCGCGCGCAACTGAATCCATGAAACGCCTGGGCCGCTGGCTCAACTGGACACTGCTCGCGCTGCTCGGGATTTTCGTCGCCTGGCAGTTTTGGCTGGTTGGCTGGGTCCTGTTGTGGAAGTGGGTTGACCCCGGAACGACGCGGTTCATGGAGATCCGACTGCAAGAACTGCGCGTAAAGAACCCGAACGCTCAACTGAAGATGCAGTGGGTTCCCTACGGGCGGATTTCCCCCAACCTGAAGCGCGCCATCATCGCCTCCGAGGATGCCAAGTTTGTCGATCATGAAGGTTTTGACTGGGACGGCATTCAAAAGGCCATGGAGAAAAACCAGAAGCGCGGGCGAACCGTTGCCGGTGGCTCGACGATCAGCCAGCAGCTGGCCAAAAACCTTTTCCTGACGCCGAACAGATCGTATTTTCGCAAGGCCGAGGAGGCAGCCATCACGTTGATGCTGGAGGCGCTGTGGAGCAAGCAGCGGATTTTCGAGGTCTATCTGAACGTAATTGAATGGGGTAACGGCGTCTTCGGCGCCGAAGCGGCGGCGCGCCACTATTTTGGCATTGCCGCCGCCCAGCTTGACCCGGAACAGGCAGCGAAACTGGCCGGGATGGTGCCGAGTCCGCGGTTCTACGACCGCAATCGCAATGCGCCGGGGCTGGCGAGGAAAACGGCGATTATTCTGTCACGCATGCCAGCGGCGGAAATCCCCTGATTTTGTAGAAACCCCGCTCTTTGCCGGGTGCTAGAATGTGGCTCCGTTTGCGGCACCGCACCATGAGCGAAGAAACCCAGCTGGCCGATACCGACGAAGAATTACAGGAGCGCCTCGCCGAGGTGAGGACCCTGCTCGCCCGGCACAAGCTGGTCGAGGGTCTGGTGCATCGCCAGGAAGGGCCGCGCCACGAACTGGTCGAGGATCTCGTTCACAAGCAGAATCTGAACGAACTGCGGGCCAGGCTCGACCCGATGCACCCGGCGGATATCGCGTACATTCTCGAGTCACTGCCGCTCGACGAGCGTCTGGTTGCCTGGCATCTGGTCAAGGCCGAGCGCGACGGCGACATCCTGCTCGAAGTTTCCGATGCGGTTCGCGAAACGCTGATCGAGTCGATGGAGCGCACCGAACTGGTGGCTGCCGCCGAGACGCTTGATGCCGACGAACTGGCCGACCTTGCGCCCGATTTGCCGCACGACGTCATCGAGGATGTTTTCCTTCGCCTGCCGACCGAAGAGCGCGAGCAACTGCGCGCCGCGATGTCCTACCCCGAAGAGTCGGTCGGCTCGATCATGGATTTCGACTTCGTCACCGTGCGCGAGGATGTTTCGCTCGGGGTTGTCCTGCGTTATCTGCGTCGTTTCAATGAACTTCCCGACCATACCGACCAGCTTTTTGTCATCGACGATGATGAGCGCCTCAAAGGTGTCCTGCCGCTCAACATCCTTCTGATCAATGACCTCGATGTCAAAGTCGGGTCGCTGATGCAGACCGACCATGTCGAGCTGGAGCCGGACGACTGGGCCGAGGATGCGGCCAAGGCCTTCGAGCGTTACGATCTGGTGTCGGCGCCGGTGGTGGCCAAGGACGGGCGGTTGCTGGGGCGCGTCACAGTCAATGACGTGGTCGACTTCATCCGCGAAGAGGCCGAGAGCGAGCAGCTGGCCCAGGCCGGTCTGCGCGAGGAAGAGGATATTTTCGCTTCGGTCTGGGATTCGGTGAAAAACCGCTGGGCCTGGCTGGCGCTCAATCTGGTCACCGCATTTGTCGCATCGCGGGTAATCGGCGCCTTCGAGGGGTCGATCGAGAAACTGGTCGCGCTGGCCGCCCTGATGCCGATCGTCGCCGGTATCGGCGGCAACTCGGGCAATCAGACCATCACGATGATCGTCCGCGCCATTGCCATGGGTCAGGTTCAGCCCGATGCGATGCGCCGCCTGTTGCGCAAGGAGCTTGGCGTGGCGACGATCAATGGCGTGATCTGGGGTGGGCTGCTCGGGCTCGCCGCCTGGTGGCTTTACGGCAACGCCCTGCTCGGCGTGGTGATGACCCTGGCGATGACGCTGAACCTGCTGCTCGCCGCCACAGCCGGAGTGGGCATCCCGCTCCTGCGCGAGAAATTCGGTGCGGACCCGGCGGTTGGCGGCTCGGTGATGATCACCGCGGTCACCGATTCCGGCGGCTTCTTCATCTTCCTCGGGCTGGCGACGCTATTCCTAATGTGAATCCGGCGTCAGCAGCTTGAGGCCGACGATGCCGGCGACGATCAACCCGATGCTGACCAGCCGGGCGACTTCGCGTGATTCGCCGAAAAGGACCATGCCCAGCAACGCAGTGCCGACCGCGCCGATGCCGGTCCATACCGCGTAAGCCGTTCCCAGCGGCAGCGTCTTGAGCGACCAGCCGAGCAAGATCACGCTGACCACCATTGCGACCAGCGTGGCGACCGACGGCCACAGCCGGCTGAAACCTTCAGTATATTTCAGCCCTACCGCCCAGCCGACCTCGCAGAGACCGGCGAAAAAAAGGACGATCCAGGCGATTCCGCTATTCACTTCTGGCCGGCGAAGAATACGTCGGCAGCGGCCACGGTCGCCGTGATATCGGCATCGCTGTGGGCCGCCGAGACGAAGCCGGCTTCGAAGGCTGACGGTGCGAAATAGTGGCCGGCGTCGAGCATGGCATGGAAGAAGCGGTTGAAGGCCTCCTTGTCGCAGGCCAGCACTTCGTCGTAGTTTCCCGGGCACTGTGCGGCGAAATAGAGGCCGAACATGCCGCCGACGTTCTGCGCGGCGAAGTCGACGCCATGCTTTTGCGCGGCACCGACCAGACCATCGCACAGTGCCTTGGTCCTGGCGGTCAATGTCTCGTAGAAGCCGGGCGCCTGGATCAGCTTCAGCGTCGCCAGGCCGGCGGCCGTGGCTATCGGATTGCCGGACAGGGTACCGGCCTGGTAAACCGGGCCGAGCGGGGCAATCTGTTCCATGATCTCGCGTCTGCCGCCGAAGGCGCCGAGCGGCATGCCGCCGCCGACCACTTTGCCGAAAGTCGACAGGTCGGGCGTGATGCCATAGAGGCCCTGCGCGCTCTTGAGGTTGACGCGAAAGCCGGTCATCACCTCGTCGAAAATAAGCACGGCGCCGTGCTTTGCCGTCAACTCGCGCATGGCTTTCAGGAATTCCGGCGTTGGCGCGATCAGATTCATGTTGCCGACCACCGGTTCGACGATGACGGCAGCGATCTTGGCACCATGTTCTGCGAAAGCGTCGGCAAGCTGCTGCGGATCGTTGTAGGCGAGCACCATCGTATGCTGCGCCAGATCGGCCGGCACGCCACCCGACGACGGGTTGCCGAAGGTCAGCGCCCCCGAGCCGGCCTTGACCAGCAGGCTGTCGGAATGGCCGTGATAGCAGCCTTCGAACTTGATCAGTACGTCGCGCCCAGTGTAGCCGCGAGCCAGGCGGATGGCGCTCATCGTCGCCTCGGTGCCCGATGAGACCAGGCGCACCATATCCATCGACGGCACCAGTTCACACAGCAGGTCGGCAATTTCGACTTCCTTTTCGGTCGGCGCGCCGAAGGTCAACCCGTCAACGACCGTGGCCTGGACGGCGGCAATCACTTCCGGATGGGCGTGGCCGAGGATTAGCGGGCCCCAGGAGCCAACGTAATCGGTGTACCACTTGCCGTCGGCATCCTGTACTTTCGGGCCAACACCTTTCTGGAAGAAACAGGGCGTACCGCCGACCGATCGGAAGGCGCGGACCGGCGAATTGACGCCACCCGGGATATGGCGCTGGGCGCGTTCGAAAAGTTGCTGGTTGCGAGAGGTCATGGTTGTGCTTCCTCGAATAGGCGTTGATAGGCAGCGGCGCGTGCGGCAATGTCCGGTGCGGAGAACAGGTCGGTGATGACGGCGAGCAGGTCGGCACCGGCAGCGATCAGCGCCGGTGCGTTGGCGAGCGTGATGCCGCCGATGGCGCAGGTTGTTGCGCCTCTATGGGAATGTCCCTGTGGTGCGGTCAACCCGGATTTTGCGCGAAAAAACAGGTTGACCGCAGCGCTCTGGGCATTTGGCTTGGTTGGCGATGGATAGACAGCCCCGAATGCCACATAGTCCGCGCCGGTCCTGCTCGCCTTTTGTGCGGCGGAATAATCGGCGTAGCAGGAGGCGCCGAGGATGCGTCCGGGGCCGAGAATGGCACGGGCGGCGGCAAGGTTGCCATCTTCGTGGCCGAGGTGCAGCCCGTCGGCCTTGGCCAGAAAAGCCAGCGCCATGTCATCATTGACGATCAGCAGCGCATCGTGGCTCCGGGTGAGGCGGCGCAGCGCATGCGCCCGGGCAACGCGCTCCGGGGGCGTACTGCGCTTGTCGCGGTACTGCACGATGCGGCATCCCCCAGCCAGCACTGCCTCGACATCGGCCAACAGGCGCTCCCCGTCCGGGTTTTCAGGCGTGATGGCGTAGAGGCCGCGCAGCCTATTTGGCATCGGGCTTGTCTGCGGTTGCTGCGGCTTCGTCCTCGTCGCCCCGCGCCCAGAAGAAACGGTCCGGAATGAACTGCCCCATGCCGGGGCGGAAGCCGTTTGCCAATGTTTGCCAGGTGTAGTCTTGGGCGTCGCGTACGGCATCCTCGATGCTGGCGCCACCGGCGATGCACCCGGCAATGGCAGAGGCCAACGTGCAACCGGAGCCGTGATAACTGCCCGGCAGCCGCCCCCAGCGGTCGCGGCGCAATACGCCATCGACACCGTACAAAGCGTTGATTACGTCCGGGGTGTCTTCATGGGTTCCGGTGATCAGGACGTATTGGGCGCCCATTTCGATCAGGCGCTGCGCACTGAGGTCGATCCCTGGTTCGTTCTCGTCGTCTTCGTGTTCCGCCAGACGTCTTGCCTCGGGGGCATTTGGCGTCAGTATCGTGGTCTGCGGCAACAACAGTTCGCGCATCGCCGAAATGATTTCCTCGCCCGAGAAGTCGTCACCGCGTCCGGAAGTCAGGACCGGATCGAAGACGATGGGAATGTCCGGGTAGTCGGAAATGATTTCGGCGATGGCGACGACGTTTTCGACGCTGCCCAGAACGCCGAACTTGAACGCGGCGACCTGCATGTCTTCGAGCAGGGTACGGGCTTGGCGCTCAAGGATTTCGGCGGCGACCGGATGTACGCTCTCGACGCCAACCGTGTCCTGGACAGTAATTGCGGTCAGTGCCGACAGGGGGTGGCAACCGAGACTGGCCAGTGTCAGCAGGTCGGCCTGCATGCCGGCGCCGGCGGTGGGGTCGCTGGCGGCAAACACAAGAACCAGGGGCGGCGTCGGAGTTTTGATGTTCATCAGATGCTACAGGCGTGGCATATGTGCCAACGATTGGGTAAGATTGACCGAATTTTATCCGAATACAGCTTGTGGCAACGCTCAAGACATGAACGACAAAGTAATATACAGAACATGGATGTGCCTGATCTGCGGCTTCATTTATGATGAGCAGGCGGGTCTTCCGGACGAGGGTATTGCGCCGGGCACGCGCTGGGAGGATGTTCCCATGAATTGGGCATGCCCCGAATGCGGTGCTCGCAAGACAGATTTTGAAATGGTGGAATTCTGAAGTCTGCATAGTATGATGCAGCGCTAGATTAGCCCGTCGATGAGGGGGGGGACTTAATTGGCTGACTTATCCAAGTTGCGCGACGTCAAGGTAATGGTTATTGACGACAGCAATACGATCCGGCGAAGCGCGGAGATATTTCTCGTGCAGGCGGGGTGTCAGGTCGTCCTTGCGGAAGACGGCTTCGACGCGCTGGCGAAAATCGCCGATCATCAGCCCAAGGTGATCTTCTGCGACATCATGATGCCGCGTCTCGACGGTTACCAGACTTGCTCCCTGATCAAGAAGAACCCGCGCTTCAAATCGACGCCTGTCATCATGCTGTCCTCGAAGGATGGCCTTTTCGACCGCGCGCGGGGCCGCATGGTCGGTTCCGATCAGTACCTTACCAAACCTTTTTCCAAGGACAGCCTGCTACAGACCGTCGCCACGTTTGCGACCGCGCAGGGGTCCGAAAATTCTTAGCGGTTAATGGAGCAATAATGCCCATCAAGAACATACTTGTTGTCGATGATTCGCCAACGGAGCGTTTCTTTTCTGTCGAGCTGCTGACCAAGGCCGGTTATCAGGTAAGTACTGCCGAGAATGGCGAAGAAGGTATCGCCAAGGCCAGGGCAACCAAGCCGGACCTGATCCTGATGGATGTCGTGATGCCCGGGCTCAATGGTTACCAGGCGACGCGCACGCTGACGCGTGATGAAGAAACCAAGAATATTCCGGTGATCGTCTGTACTTCGAAGGGTCAGGAAACCGACAAGATATGGGGTCTTCGCCAAGGGGCCGCGGATTACATTGTCAAGCCGGTAAATCCAGAGGAATTACTGAAAAAAATTGCGGCGTTGCCCTGATCAGAATGGCCAAGAAAACCAGTCTTCGTGATTTTCAGGAGTACTTAGCGGGGCGCATTCTGGGTGCCGCCCAAGGCCGTGGCACCTCGTCATGGCTTGGCGTCCGGGCGGGTGACGACAACTGGCTGATCGATCTGTCGGATAGCGGCGAGATCGTTCAGGCGCCGAAACTGACGGCGGTGCCACTGACTCGTCCTTGGTTTGCCGGGATCGCCAATATTCGTGGCAGCCTGTATGCGGTCGCCGATTATTCGGTGTTCTGTGGTGGGGCTCCGACGCCGCGCAACAACAATTCGCGCCTGCTTCTGGTCGGTAGCAAGCATGGCGCTAATGCGGCATTGCTGGTGACGCGCATGCTTGGCTTGAAGAATCCGGATGATTTCACTGCGGTGGCGGCGGATCCGGCAGATCCGGCGTGGGGTGCGGTACGTTATGTTGATGGCCAGGGCGACGTCTGGCGAAAACTCTCGGTGCGCGACTTGCTCGCCGATAATAATTTCATGAGTATCGGAGTCTGATTCATTCGGACCCTGAGCGGAGGATAAGCATGGCGTTTGGTTTGAAGATTTTTGGTGCGGGCATCAATGGGGCACAAATGAGTGTTGTGGGAGGCGTGTCGGCGCCATCGGCTGGCGGAAGCTCGTCCTTGATGCCCGCGTTCTTTTCGCAACAGCCCGTCATTCAGCAGATGAAGACCTTGGGCAGTATTTTCGTTATCCTTTTGCTTGCGATTGCCACGCTGGTTTTCGTGAACACTCGTGATACTACTCACGGAACGGCCTATGTTGCCGCTGCAGGCCAGATGGAGATGCTTTCGCAGCGTCTGGGCAAGGCCTCGACGCTCGCCCTGCAAGGCAATTCTGCCGCTTTCGCGCAACTGAAGGAGTCGCGCGAAACCTTCAGTCATTTGCTTGAAATGCTGACCTCGGGGGGTGATCTAGAGGGTACCAATGTGCCTGCGTCGCCGGCCGATGTCCGGCCCCAGCTTGAGGCACTGACTGCGTTGTGGACGGAAACTGACAATGACGCCAAGGTGGTGGTCGGGCAGGAGGAAAATCTGCTGGCCCTGGGCAAGAGCGTTGCGACGATCGACAACGAAAACTCGACGATGCTGGAATTGTCTGAACAGGTTGCCGCGCTCAAGCTGCAATCGGGCGCCAGTACCAAGGAAATTGCTGCGGCGAACCAGTTGGTGATGCTGACCCAACGGATTGCCAAGAATGCCTCGGCCCTGCTGGTCGGCAGTGACATCAATCCCGAAGTGGCCTTCCTGCTGGGCAAGGACACCAACAGTTTCCGGGACATCCTGCTGGGTCTGAGCAAGGGAGCGAATGATGCCGACACGCGCGAAAAGCTTGGCGAGCTCGATGCCGCTTTTAAAACCTATCAGGCGGCGATCGGCAGCATTCTCGGAAACATGCAGCCGCTGGTGCTTTCCAAGCAGGCCGGTGCCAGCATTTTCCGCGACAGTGAAACTTTGCTGAAAGCGACGGACGATCTCGCCCTTGGCTACAAACAAGGCTTGGCCCAGAGCGGACGTTTCATGATTCTTCTGGTCAGCCTCGTGGTGCTGGCAGTTGCCGTTCTTGCACTGTTGGCCAAGGTCTATCTCGACGATACAAGGCGTCGTGCCGAGGAGGCCGAGATACAGCGGCAGGCTTCTGAGGTAACCAATCGCGACAACCAGGAGGCCATTCTCCAGCTGATGAACGAACTGGGTGATCTGGCCGACGGCGACCTGACTTCGACCGCAACGGTGAGTGAAAACATTACCGGCGCGATTGCCGATTCGATCAATTATACGATCGAGGAACTCCGGCTGCTGGTCGGCCGCATCAATGACGCGGCGAACCGGGTAACGGCAGCGACCGAAATCGCCCGCCAGAACTCGGCCGAACTGCTGACTGCCGCCGAGCGACAGTCGCAGGAAATTCAGGATGCCGGCCAGTCGGCGCTTGAAATGGCGCGCTCGATGAACGAGGTTTCGGGCAACGCGACACAGTCCGCCCAGGTTGCCCGTCAGTCGCTCGCTGCTGCCGAGAAGGGTACGCAGGCGGTGGAAGACTCGATCAAGGGCATGAACGAAATTCGCAACCAGATGCAGGAAACCTCGAAACGAATCAAGCGGCTTGGCGAAAGCTCGCAGGAGATCGGTGAAATCGTCGAGCTGATCTCGGATATTACCGAACAGACCAACGTGCTGGCGCTCAACGCGGCGATTCAGGCAGCGTCTGCCGGTGACGCGGGCCGCGGCTTCACGGTGGTGGCCGAGGAGGTGCAGCGACTGGCCGAACGCTCCGGCGAGGCGACGAAGCAGATTGCCGCCATTGTGAAGACGATTCAGACCGATACGCAGGATGCCGTGTCAGCCATGGAACAATCGACGCAGGGTGTGGTCGCGGGGGCCAAGCTGTCAGACGCGGCAGGGCAGGCGCTCGCAGAGATCGGGCAGGTTTCGCGCAATCTTTCGGAGCTGATTGAAAACATCTCGACATCGACCCAAGGCCAAGCCAACTCTGCGACCCAGGTGGCCACCCTGATGCAGGACATTCTGAGCGTTACCAAACAGACAACCGCCGGTACGCAGCGTACCGCGGAGGCGGTTGACGAATTGAACGCCCTGGCTTCCGAACTTAAGGGTTCGGTTGCGGGTTTCAAGGTCGATTGAGCGAGATTCGCGAGAGACTATGAACGCGGCAACCGAATTTGATCTGGGCCCGTTGACTTGGGTCAAGGGTGAGATCGACCTGGCACTTACGCGTGCTGTGGAAGCGCTTGTGCAGTACGAGCTGGCCGGTGATGCGACACAGCTCCGGTTCTGCCGCACCCATGTCCATCAGGTCCATGGCGCGCTCTCCATCGTTGGACTGGACGGGGTGACGCAAGTCACGGAATCCCTCGAGGCCTTGCTCAGTGCGCTCGAGGAGCAACGCCTGCAATTTACGGCGGAGATCTCCATAACGCTGACCCAGGCCATGGCGGCGATCCGGAAATATCTCGATGATCTCATCGCCGGAGAACCCAACCAGCCGTTGCGCCTGTATCTGGTCTATTCGGTGCTGGCGCATGCACGGGGCTTGACGGCCACCAGTCAGGCAGATCTGTTCTTCCCCGATCTTTCGCTTCGTCCGCCAAGGCGTTCCATCCCGGTGGCGCCGCTTTCCGCCGAGCAATTGCACACGCTTCTCAAGTCGGAAAGAGGTCGCTTTCAGAGAGGTTTGCTCTCCTGGCTCAGACATACGAGCAAACCGCATGTGGCGATCGAGGACATGCGGCATGCCCTCGAAAATATCGAAGCGACGCAGGAGTCGCCGGCCGCCCGATCGCTCTGGTGGGTTGCGCTGGCCTTCGTCGAGTCGCTGTTTGACCGTCAGGGCGAACCGGATGCGGATTCGCGCCAGTTGCTGGCCCGAATCGACACCCAGATGCGTCGCCTGGATGAGGGATTGCGGAACGTTCCAGAACGCCTGATGCGAGACATTCTTTATGCTGTGGCCCAAGCCCCGGCAAATGCCGACCGCATGGTGGTGGCTGAGGTTCAGTCGACATTCAACCTGCCGGCATTGATGCCGGGAAGTCATGTCGAGCAGGAAGCCAACCTACCGCAGGAAGTTGGCTTGCGTCGTCTGCGTGATACGCTGGCAGCGACAGAAGAGGCGTGGAATAAATTCTGCACCGGTAGTGCGTCGGCGCTGCCCGTGTTCGATCAGAACGCCCAATCCTGTGCCGAATTGACTGGCGAAATCGGCCATACGGATCTCAAGCGGCTGGGGCAGAGTTTTGGTGCGCTGGCCAGTTGGCTTTCCGAAGATCCGAAGCGCCACAATGATTCCGTGGCGATGGAGGTGGCGACCGCGATTCTGCTGCTGCAGAACGCCCAGGAAAACTTCAGGCGCCTGGGAACGGACTTTGCGCAGCAGGTTGACCTGATGGTCGCTCGCTTGTACGCATGCATCGCTGGCAAGCCGGCCGGCGGCAATGAAAACCTGCCGCTGCTCGACGAAATGACGCGACGCGCCCAAGAGCGGCTGCTGGTTGGTCAGGTTGCCCGCGAAATCCAGAATAATCTGGCCCAGATCGAACAGGCGCTTGACGCATTTTTCCGGAACCCGGGCAAGAGTCACGATCTCGCGCAGCTTGCCGGCCCGGTGAAGCAGATCGCCGGGGCGCTGGCCATGCTCGGGCACTTTTCCGCCGTTTCGATGCTGCAGGAGTGTGGTGCCCGCATCCAGCAGTTTGCCGATCAGGCGTATGTGCCGCTCACGGAAGACTTCGAGGCCGTGGCTCAGCAGTTGTCCTTGCTTGGGTTTTTCATCGATTCCCTGCAGCACGGCGAGAGCGATTTCGACGCTTTCGTTCGTCGCCTGCATGGCGGCGACCGGCAAGCGATTGAAGAAGCGGACAGCTGTGAAACATCGGTTGTTCGCGATGTCGAAATGCCGGTACTCCAAGGTGAGCAGGCAAGCCAGCTAATTTTCGACAGGGCAGAGGAGGGGCTTTACGGCGCTCAGGACCGCGTAGAGGTAGCGAAAGATCACCCGGCGCAGCCCGCAGATGCTCGATCTCTGGGGAATCTTGATTTTGGTGCGCCAGAGAACCTTGGGTTCGGAACTATCTTCCTGCCCGAGGCTGAGGTTGCAGGTTCGTCGCCTGCCCGGCCGGTGGCAGAGGCACCGCTCCCCTCTGCGGAAACGATGGAGTTGGCGCAGGCCAGCCACGAGGCGATCGATGCAGAATTGCTCGAAATTTTCCTCGAAGAGGCAAACGAAGTTCTGGCCAGCATGGACGAACAGTCGGCCCTGCTGGCTGCCGATCCGTTCAATACTGAAGCGCTGACCACGTTGCGCCGCTCGGCGCATACGCTGAAGGGCAGCGGGCGCATGGTAGGCCTCGTCGATATGGGTGAGGCTGCCTGGGCCCTGGAGCAGACGCTCAACATGTGGCTGCGTCAAGACATGGCGATCACGCCGGCACTACAGACGCTGATTAAGGACGCACACGAACTGTTCTCGCGCTGGGTCGCAGCGCTTGAACATGGTAGTGCGGAACTCCCCGATCCGGCGGCCATGGTTGCGCTGGCCGAGTCGTTGCGCGGAGAACAGCCGGTTTCGCCGGCGGTTGCGCTTGACGCGGTCACTGTTGCGCACAACGTCGAATTGCCCGTCGCGGAACCTGGTGAGTCACCGTCCGTCACGGTCGACCTGCCGTTTGTGCCGGATTTTGTGTCCGAAACCGAACCCGAATCGGTGGCGATTGAAACCGTAGAGCCTGAGGCACAGCCGCAGATCGCGCCAAATTTCGAACCGACTCCGGAGGTCGAACAGCTTGCCGAAGTGATGTGCGAAGAAGCGGAAACGTTCGCCGATTTTGCTGCTTCGGAAGATGCTTCCGTCGCGACGGAATCCGAGGGCGTCGAAACGCCTTCTTTCGAGCAAGTGGAGACAGTTGTTCCGGCGTCACCGACGCTTTATGACATTTTCCGTGAAGAGGCGCGCGGGCACCTCGAGACCCTGATTGCCGGTTACGCCGAACTCGAAGCGAATCCGGGCGCGCCGACCTCGTTCGCGATGACGCGCGCAGCGCATACCCTGGGCGGTATTGCGGCGACAGTCGGGCTGATGCCACTTCATCATCTGGCGATCACGCTGGAGCATGCGCTGTTGCGGCGCGACAGTTCAGGTCGCCCGGAGAGCATTGGCGGGCTGGAAACCGTCCGCCAGGCCATCATGACCCTCGAGCAGATGTTCGCCGGGCTAGCGCGCCAATTGGCCCCGGAAGAGCAGGTTCAACTGATCGCAGCGCTCGAAGACATTTTCTTTGTCGATCTGGCGGTTGCGGAAGCTGCCGTCGAGTCATCAGACGCTGCGACGGAGGAAATTCATGCTTCCCCCGAGCCGCTGACCGAGCCGACCATCGAGACGCCAGCGCCTGCTGTTGTCGCTACGCCTGGTTTGCGCCTGCAGGACGATCTCGACGAACAACTGCTACCCATCTTCCTCGAAGAGGCGCAGGATCAACTGAGCGAACTTACCGTGCAACTGCGCCTGTGGCGCGGCGATCTGGACAGTGACGCCCAACCGCATGCCGTCGCGCGGCTGCTGCATACCTTTAAGGGTAATGCCCGCATGGCCGGCGCGATGAACCTTGGCGAGTTTACCCACTTGCTCGAGTCGCGCGTAGAAGATATCCTGCGTGCCGGAACAGCCACCCCGGCGTTCATCGACGAGATCGAGGGCGGTTGCGACACACTTGCCCTGGCAACCGAGCGTCTGCGCAACGGCGAGGCCGCAGTTATCGATCCGGCGACCGCCTTGCCGGCTGAAGGTGGCATGGCGCGGCTGTCGGCGGTTGCCGTTCATCTTGATACCGACGATCATCACGATACCGAAGCGGGTGCCCAGCGTGCATCGCTGCGTGTCAGGGCTGACCTGATCGACCGCCTGGTCAACGAGGCCGGCGAACTGTCGATCGCGCGGGCGCGGATCGAGGGTGAAATGCGCAGCCTCAAGGGCTCGCTGCTCGACTTGACGGAAAACGTCGTCCGTTTGCGCCGCCAGTTGCGCGAAATTGAGATTCAGGCCGAGGGCCAGATCCAGGCGCGGGTCGCTCAGGCACACGATGGGCAAGCCGATTTCGATCCGCTCGAACTCGACCGCTTCACCCGCTTCCAGGAGCTGACGCGCTTCATGGCCGAATCGGTCAATGACGTGGCGACGGTGCAGCAGAATCTGCTCAAGAACCTGGATGATGCCAACGCCGCCATCGTCGCGCAGGCTCGCCTCAATCGCGGTTTGCAGCAGGAACTGATGGGCGTGCGCATGATGCCGTTCGCCAGCCAGGCCGAGCGTCTGTTCCGCATCGTGCGCCAGACTTCCAAGGAATTGGGCAAGCGCGCCAACTTCGACATCGTCGGCGGCCAGGTTGAACTTGACCGCTCGGTGCTCGACAAGATGATGGCGCCGCTTGAGCACATGTTGCGCAACGCCGTCGCCCACGGCGTCGAAACCCGCGCCGAGCGCGTTGAAGCCGGCAAGTCGGAAATCGGCGAAATTATCGTTAAGCTGGCCCATGAGGGCAACGAAATCATCCTGTCGATGGCCGACGATGGCCGCGGCCTGGACCGCGAGCGAATACTCGCCCGCGCCCAGGAAATGGGTCTGCTCGAACCTGGCGTAATGGTTGACGACGCCCAGCTTTTCGATTTCATCTTCCGCCCGGGATTTTCGACCGCCGGCGAAGTCAGTCAGCTTGCCGGCCGTGGGGTCGGCATGGACGTGGTCAAGACCGAGGTCGGCGAATTGGGCGGACGGATCGAAATCCTCTCCCGTCCCGGCCATGGAACGACCTTCCGTGTCTACCTGCCGCTGACCCTGGCGGTGACCCAGACCCTGTTGATGCGTGTCGGTGCAAATATCTATGCCGTGCCGTTGACGATGATCGAGCAGGTTCTCGAACTCAAGGAAGAAGCACTTTCCGAAGTCCGGCACCGAGGGGAGATCGAGTGGCAGGGCAATCGCTATCCCTTCCAGTTCTTGCCGCATCTCCTGGGCGATACCGAGGCAGCTCCCGAGGCGCAGCGGCGCTACTGGATACTGCTGCTGCGTTCCGGCTCACAACGCGTGGCAGTCCAGGTTGACGAACTCAAGGGAAATCAGGAAGTCGTCGTCAAGAATATCGGCGCCCAGCTCTCGCGGGTAGTCGGTATCGCCGGTGCCACGGTGCTCGGCGATGGCCAGGTGGTGCTGATCCTCAACCCGGTTGCCCTCGCCAGCCGCGCCCCGCTGGTCAGCGTTCAGGGTGCGGCGCCGGTTTCTGGCGTGCCAGTCGGGACTGCGGTTGCAACGCTGCCGACCGTGATGGTGGTCGACGATTCGCTGACCGTGCGCAAGATCACCAGCCGCCTGCTGACGCGCGAGGGCTATCAGGTGGTGCTGGCCAAGGATGGTGTCGATGCGCTGGAGCAACTGCTCGAAGTGATGCCTGATGTCGTGATTTCCGACATCGAGATGCCGCGTATGGACGGCTTCGATCTGGTGCGCAACATTCGTGCCGACAAGCGTCTGGGTACCCTGCCGGTGATCATGATCACCTCGCGCACGGCGGAGAAGCACCGTAACTATGCGCTGGAGATCGGTGCCAACCATTATCTTGGCAAGCCCTACGACGAAGTTGATCTGCTGGCGCTGATCGCCGGCTACATCAAGGAAAAGCGCGCTTCCTGACGACTGCGTAGCGGGCCAGGGTTCGCTCTCTGGCCCGAGCGTGGTCGACGATTGGCATCGGGTAGTCGCGACCGATCACCACAGCCAGTGCCTCCTGCTCATGCTGGCTCATTCCCCACGGCGCGTGGATAAACTTGTCCGGAAGCTTCGCCAGTTCCGGCACGTAGCGGCGAATGAAGTGCCCTTCGCGATCGAATTTTTCCGATTGCGTTACCGGGTTGAAAATCCGGAAATAGGGTTGTGCATCGCAACCGCTCGAGGCGGCCCACTGCCAGCCGCCGTTATTGGCTGAAATATCGAAGTCGTTGAGTTGCTCGGCGAAATGCCGCTCGCCCAGGCGCCAGTCGATCCCCATGTCCTTGCACAGGAAAGAGGCGACCACCATGCGCAGGCGGTTGTGCATCCAGCCGCTGTGCTTCAGTTGGCGCATTGCCGCATCGACCAGCGGGTAACCCGTGCGTCCGGCGCGCCAGGCAGCCAAGCCTTCAGGCCAGTCATCCCACTCGATGGCATCGTATTCGGGTTTGAATGCGTGATTAACGACATGCGGATGGTGGTCGAGGATCATGAAGTAGAAATCCCGCCAGATCAGTTCGCCGAGCCAGGCGTCGGCCTCTTGCTCGACTGCCGTGCGGACCAGTTCGCGAATCGAAATGGTCCCGAAACGCAGGTGTACGGAGAGATACGAAACACCCTTGATGGCCGGGAAGTCGCGCAGGGCGCCGTAACGGCTGAGGCGACCGGCACGGAATTCTTCCCACAAACCCCGGGCGCCGGACATGCCCGGAACGATGCCGAGATCGGGCAGGTCAGTCGCTACGAAGCCTATGGTGTCAAGCTCGGGAACGCCAGCCAGCGCGCTGCCGGCCAGTCGTCCGTTGCAGGAATGGGCTGACCAGTCCGTTGCGGTCAACCGCTTCAACCACGCGTTTTTGTAGGGCGTGAATACTGAAAAGGGGCGCGCGGTCTGCGTCAGTATCTCGCCGCGGTCGAATACGACCTGATCCTTGAAATCATGGTAGGCGACCCCGTGCGTGGCAAGCCTTGCGGCGACTTCGCCATCGCGCTCCTTGGCGTCCGGCTCGTAATCGCGGTTGGCGAATACCGCCGATACCTCAAGCTCCCTCGCCAGCGCGGGAATCTCCTCGCTTGCCAGGCCGTGACGCACAATCAATCCGCCGCCCCGAAGCCGCAGTGCCGTGTCCAGTTCGAGCAGCGAGTCATGGATGAAATGCACCCGGCGATCACGTTTCGTCGGTAGCGCGTCGAGTATTCGGGTGTCAAAAACGAAGCAACAATAAACCGCTTTAGCAGCAGCGAGCGCCGCACTCAGCGCGGCGTGGTCATGGTCGCGAAGATCGCGGCGAAACCAGACAAGGGCTTTTTCTTCAGGCATGGTTGGTTTGTACCCTGCCGGAGATTAAAATTCCACCCATGAACAACGTCAACCTGACCGACAACTTCCTGATCGCCATGCCGGCGCTCGAGGATCCCTATTTCTCCAATACGCTCGTCTATATTTGCGAGCACAACGAGAATGGCGCACTCGGCATCATCGTCAACCGGCCGGTAGACATGAACCTGGCCAGCCTGCTGGAAAAAATCGACATCAAGCTCGAGGCCGAGAGCCTGGCCAATCTGCCGATCTATTTCGGTGGCCCGGTACAACTCGATCGCGGATTCGTCCTGCATCGTCCATTGGGTGAATGGCAATCGACCCTGACGGTGAATGGCGAGGTCGGCTTGACCAGTTCGCGCGATGTTCTGGCGTCAGTCGGCAAGGAGGGTTTGCCTGCCGAGATCATCGTCACCCTGGGTTATTCGGGTTGGGAGGCAGGGCAACTGGAGAGTGAACTGAGCCAGAATTCCTGGCTGACTGTCCCGGCTCAAGCGGCCATCCTGTTCGACCTGCCGCCGGAGGAGCGTCTGCCCGCCGCGATGCAGAATCTCGGCATCAGCTTCTCGCAGCTCTCCGATGTTGCCGGACATGCCTGACGGCACCGTGCTGGCGTTCGATTTCGGCGAAAAACGCATCGGGGTGGCAACTGGCGAAACCCTCCTCGGCAATGCGCATCCGCTGACCGTGATCCACGCCGAATCAAATGACGATCGCTTTGCCGCGATCGGCAAGCTGGTGGCTGAGTGGCAGCCGGTGCAGCTGGTGGTTGGCCTGCCGACCCACGCCGATGGTACGCCACACGAGATGACGCGGCTGGCGACAAAGTTCGGCGAACGCTTGCGGCGCCGCTTCAGGCTGCCGGTCGGTTTTGCCGACGAACGACTGACCTCGCTCGACGCCCAAGCCAGGCTGCGCGAGACCGGCCGCAACAGCAAGACCGCCAAACCGTTGCTCGATGCCGTCGCCGCCCAACTAATCCTCCAAACCTGGTTTGAAAGCGCACGCCATGTCACCCCTGCCTAATCCCCTGCCTGACGCCGAAGCCCAGTGTCGCCAGCTGGCCGACCTGATTCGTCCTTGCCTGCATCACCGACCGGCGCTGGTCGGTATTTTTAGCGGTGGCGCCTGGATCGCCGAGCGTTTGAAGGAACTCCTCGACCTGCCTGAAGAGATCGGGATGATTGACGTCTCGTTCTACCGCGACGACTTTGCCGAGAAAGGACTGCGCCCGCAGGTCAAGCCAACCGCAATTCCCTTCGATGTCGAGGGCCGTCACCTGATTCTGGTCGATGACGTACTCTATACCGGCCGCACGACGCGCGCCGCGATCAATGAACTCTTCGACTATGGACGCCCGGCGTCGATCGAGCTGGCCGTGCTGGCCGACCGCGGCGAGCGCGAACTGCCGGTGGCCCCGACCTACTGCGTGTGGGATCTCGCCCTCGGCGATAGCGACAAGCTCGTCCTCGCCAGGCAGGACGACGGTCAACTCGCCTGGAGGCTCGAAAATGCATAATCCGCAGCTGAACAAGGAAGGCGAACTGACGCATCTGCTTTCGATCGAGGGCTTGCCGCAACGCATCCTGACCCAGATTCTCGATACTGCCGAGTCCTTCATGGAGGTTTCGGCGCGCGATGTGAAAAAAGTGCCCCTGCTACGCGGCAAGAGCGTCTTCAACCTGTTTTTCGAGAACTCGACGCGCACCCGCACGACCTTCGAAATCGCCGCCAAGCGCCTGTCGGCCGACGTTATCAATCTCGATATCAACAAGTCGTCGGCCAGCAAGGGCGAAACCCTGCTCGATACCATCGACAACCTGTGCGCCATGCACGCCAACCTGTTCGTCGTCCGCCACGCGTCGAGTGGCGCGCCCTTCCTGATCGCCGAGCACCTGCAGCGGATTGGCCTCGACGATGTGCACGTGGTCAATGCCGGTGACGGGCGCCATGCCCATCCGACGCAGGGCCTGCTCGACATGTACACGATCCGCCACTACAAGAAGGATTTCACGCAACTGCGCGTCGCCATCGTCGGCGATATCCTGCATTCGCGGGTGGCGCGTTCCGACATCCATGCCCTGACTATTCTTGGCGTGCCGGAAGTCCGTGCCATCGGGCCGGAAACCCTGCTGCCCAAGCATCTCGACAAGCTCGGCGTGCATGTTTTCCATGACATGGAAGAAGGACTCAAGGACTGCGACGTGGTCATCATGCTGCGCCTGCAGAACGAGCGGATGAACGGGGCGCTGCTGCCATCGGCCGGTGAATACTTCCGCCACTACGGCCTGACGCCGCAAAAGCTGGCGGCAGCCAGGGACGACGCCATCGTCATGCATCCGGGACCGATGAACCGCGGCGTCGAGATCCACTCGGCGGTGGCTGACGGGCCGCAGGCCGTGATCTTGCCTCAGGTCACCTTCGGCATTGCCGTGCGCATGGCGGTCATGAGCATCGTTGCAGGGAATTGATGAAATGAACATCGTTATTGAAAATGGCCGTGTAATCGACCCGAAAAACGCGGTCGACCGCAACGCTTCCTTGTACATCGCCAACGGCAAGGTTGCAGGCCTCGGCGAGACGCCAGCCGGTTTCGTCGCCGAGCAGATGATCGATGCGACCGGCTGTGTCGTCTGCCCGGGTTTGATCGACCTCGGCGCCCGCCTCAACAGCATCGAGGCCGAACTGGCTGCCGCCGTCGCTGGCGGCGTGACCTCGCTCGTCGTGCCGCCCGATGCCGATCCGCCGCTCGACGAACCGGAACTGGCCGACCGTCTGGTGCACCGCGCGAAGGAAATCGCCCGGGCCAGGGTGCTGCCGCTCGGCGCGCTGACGCTCGGCCTCAAGGGCGAACGCCTGGCCGAACTCGCCGGCCTGAAAAAGGCAGGCTGCGTGGCCTTCTCGCAGGCCAGCGTGCCGATGGTCGACAGCGAGGCGCTGCTGCGTGCCATGGAATATGCGGCGACTTTCGGTTTTGCAGTCTGGCTGCAGCCGCAGGACTACTGGCTGTCGCGCAACGGCATTGCACACGAGGGCGAGGTGGCCAGCCGGCTTGGCCTGGCGGGTATCCCGGTGGCCGCCGAATCGATCGCCATCGCGACCATCGTCCAGTTCGTGCGCGACACGGGTTGCCGCGTTCATCTGACCCGCCTGTCGTCGGCGGATGGCGTGGCGCTGGTCAAAGCTGCCCGTGCTGACGGATTGCCTGTCACCTTCGATATTGGCGTTCATCACCTGTTGCTGACCGACAAAGACATCGGCTATTTCAACCCGCATGCCCGCTTCGTACCCCCCTTGCGTACCGACAGGGATCGCCAGGCGCTGTCGGCTGCTGCGGTCGCGGGGCTTGCGGCAATCTGTTCCGACCATACGCCGGTCGGTGCAGACGAGAAGCTGCTGCCTTTTGGCGAGGCCAAGGCCGGTGCGACCGGCCTCGAGGTCCTGCTTCCACTGACCCTGAGGTGGGCCGAGGCGGCAGGCGTGACATTGTCTGCGGCGCTGGCCCGGATCACGGCTGCGCCGGCCGAGGTGCTCGGTTTGCAAAGGGGGCAACTTGCGCCAGGCGCGACGGCGGACGTCTGCGTTTTCGATCCGGCGGCAGTCTGGCAATTGACCCCTGATTCGCTCACGAGTCGTGGCAAGAATTCGCCATGGACGGGCTATCTGCTGAACGGCAAGGTCAGAAAGACGCTGGTCGGTGGGCGCGTGGTCTATTCGGGCTGAGCTAAACGGACGATTTCGTCGGCTGTCGTTCCGCGCACTTCAAGCACCTTGCGCCGTGAATTCTGGCCGCTTTTCAGGTTGACCGCAGCGTTCGGCAGGCCCAGGATTTCGGCGATGAACTTGACCAGCGCCGCGTTGGCTTTGCCATCGACAGGCGGCGCGGCGAGGCGGATTTTCAGCGCATCACCATGTCGGCCGGCGCATTCGGTCTTTCTGGCGCCCGGCTGGATATGCAATGTCAGTGTGAAACAGCCATTGCCTGCGGCGCGCAGCCAGTCGTTCACACGAACATCAGCGCCACCTGAAGCAGCAGGATGGCGATCAGCGGCGAGAGATCGATACCGGCGATCAGCGGAACGAAGCGGCGAATCGGATCGAGGATTGGCCGGGTCAGCTGATCGGCCGGGCGTGCCAGCGGTGAATGCGGGTTGATCCATGACAGCACGGCTTGCAGGACCATCGCGCCGATCAGGATGTAGGCCGTCAGACGCAGCAAGCCGCGTATCGCGAGCATCAGGATCAGCAGGATCATTCCAGGCGTATCGGCTGAAAGCGGGATGTCGGAGGTGGCCAGGATCAGGCCGGCGAGCATCAGTTGCAGCCACAGCGCGGCAATCAGGCTGGCCCAGTCGAGGCCGCCCATGCCGGGAACGATCTTGCGCAACGGTTTGACACCCCAGTCGGTCAGCTTGACGACGAAATCGCCGAACTGGCCGGCGAAGGAAACGCGCATCCACTGCATCATGAACCGCAGCAGGAAGAGCGTGCAGAAAAAGCCGAAGACGGCGTTAAGGAGAAAGAGGATCGCTTGCATCAGGCTGCTCCCAGCAATTCGCCAAGTTCCCGGCCACGTGCTTCGGCAGCCTTGATGCCGGCGATGATACCTTGCTTGACCCCCTTGTCGGCCATCGTCTGCAAGGCTGCTTCCGTCGTGCCGCCCTTTGAGGTGACCCGTTCGCGCAGGAGTGCGGCGGGATCGCTCGATTGAGCGGCCAACGCCGCGGCGCCCTGAACCGTTTCGATGGCCAGCCGGCGCCCCTGTTCGGGCTTGAAGCCGAGGTCGGCGGCGGCTTGTTGCATGGCTTCGATGAACAGGAAGACATAGGCTGGACCGCTGCCGGAAAGCGCCGTCACGCCGTCCATCTGGCGCTCGTCATCGATCCACAGCGTGCTGCCGACCGCGCCCAGCACGCGTTCGGCGGCGGCGCGCTCATCGGCGCTGACTTCAGGCAGCGCGCACAGTCCGGTGATGCCGGCGCCGATCAGGGCCGGGGTGTTGGGCATGCAGCGGACGATCCGGCGATGGCCGCCAAGAAAGCGCGATAACGTCGCGAGATCGAGACCGGCGGCGATGCTGACGACGACGGCGTTGCCCAGCTTGCCGGCGAGCGGCGCGACTGCGTCCTTCATCTGTTGCGGCTTGACTGCCAGGACCAGCAGGTCGCCGGCGCTGGCGAGCATTTTCGCCGCTTCCAGACAGTTGACCGCGTAAGTCTGGCTCAGTCTGGAGCACGCCTCGGCAGCCGGTTCGACGACCGTAATGTCGGTGGCGGCCATGCCTTGTTTCAACATGCCGCCAATCAGCGCATTGGCCATGTTGCCACCGCCCAGGAAAGTGATTTTCATGCGTAGTTTCTTTCACCAAAAATGGCCGTGCCAATGCGGACGATGGTCGCTCCTTCGGAGACGGCGGCTTCAAGATCGTGGGACATGCCCATGGAAAGGGTGTCGAGCGGCAAGCCGGCGCTGCGAATGCTGGCGAACAATTCGCGCAGGCGGCGCAACGGCGCCCGCTGGGCAGCGAAATCGTCGGCCGGCTCGGGTATGGTCATCAGGCCGCGTAACTTCAGGCGCGGCAACCCGTTGACCGCAACGCAGAGGTCCAACGCCTGTTCCGGCGAGCAGCCGCTCTTGCTGGTTTCGCCGGAGACATTCACCTGCACGCAGACCTGCAGCGGCGGTAAATCGGCAGGCCGTTGTGCCGAGAGCCGTTCGGCAATCCTGAGGCGGTCGATCGTATGCACCCAGGCAAAATGTTCGGCAACAGGCCGGGTTTTGTTGCTCTGCAGCGGCCCGATAAAATGCCACTCCAGATCGAGGTCGAACGTCGCCAGTGCCTTGTCGATCGCCTCCTGGACGTAGTTCTCTCCGAATGCCCGTTGTCCGGCCCGACTTGCGGCGATCACGCAGTTGACCGGCCAGGTCTTGCTGACTGCCAGAAGTGTGATCTCGTCGGGTGAACGTCTGGCGTCAAGCGCCGCATTGGCGATACGTGCGCGGACAGCTTGCAGGTTGGAGGCGATTGCGCTCATAATTGTTTGGAATTCTTTCTGTTTTCAGTATACACGCGCCCTAAGGACGATCCGTATGGACATCACAGAACTGTTGGCCTTTGGAGTCAAGAACAAGGCTTCCGACCTTCATCTCTCTTCAGGCCTGCCCCCGATGATCCGTGTTCATGGCGACGTACGCCGGATCAACCTGCCGGCGATGGAGCACAAGGATGTGCACGGCATGGTGTACGACATCATGAGCGACACCCAGCGCAAGATCTACGAAGAGACGCTGGAATGTGACTTCTCCTTCGAAATCCCGAATCTGGCACGGTTCCGGGTCAATGCCTTCAACCAGAACCGTGGTGCGGGGGCGGTTTTCCGGACCATTCCGTCGAAGATCCTGACCCTGGAAGATCTGAACTGTCCGAAAATCTTCAAGGATATCGCCGAATATCCGCGCGGCATCGTGCTGGTGACCGGCCCAACTGGTTCCGGCAAGTCGACGACGCTGGCAGCGATGGTCAATCACGTCAATGAAAACGAGTACGCGCACATTCTGACCGTCGAAGACCCGATCGAGTTTGTCCATGAGGCGAAGAAATGCCTGATCAACCAGCGCGAGGTCGGGCCGCATACGCTGTCCTTCTCCAATGCGCTGCGCTCGGCATTGCGCGAGGATCCGGACGTCATCCTGGTCGGCGAAATGCGCGACCTCGAAACCATTCGCCTGGCGCTGACCGCAGCCGAAACCGGCCACCTCGTGTTCGCCACGCTGCACACCTCATCGGCGGCCAAGACCATCGACCGGATCGTCAACGTCTTCCCGGCTGCGGAAAAGGAAATGGTCCGCTCGATGCTGTCCGAGTCGCTGCGCGCGGTAATTTCGCAGACGCTGCTCAAGACCAAGGATGGCAACGGTCGTGTTGCGGCGCATGAAATCATGATCGGCACCCCGGCGATCCGCAACCTGATTCGCGAGAACAAGATCGCGCAGATGTATTCGGCGATCCAGACCGGCCAGAATTTCGGCATGCAGACGCTGGACCAGAATCTGCTCGAACTGGTGCGGCGCAATGTGGTATCGAATGCCGAAGCCAGATCCCGTGCAACCAACAAGGACAACTTCCCTGGCTGAGCCGGGGAAAATCAGGGAAAGAGGGGAAGTTATGGAACGTGATCAGGCAATGAAATTCATGCACGATCTCCTGCGCCTGATGGTGCAGAAAAAGGGTTCGGACTTGTTCATCACGGCCAATTTCCCGCCCGCCATCAAGGTGGACGGCAAGATCATGCCGGTCTCCAACCAGATTCTGACACCGCAGCATACGGCCGAACTGGCGCGCTCGATCATGAACGATCGCCAGGCCGCGGAGTTTGAAGCGACCAAGGAGTGCAACTTCGCCATTTCGCCTGCCGGCATCGGCCGCTTCCGGACCAATGCCTTCGTCCAGCAGGGGCGCATCGGTGTCGTCTGCCGGACCATCAACCACACCATCCCGACCCTCGACGAACTCGGCCTGCCGCCGGTGCTCAAGGACGTTGCGATGACCAAGCGCGGCCTGGTGATCTTCGTCGGCGGAACCGGCACCGGCAAGACGACCTCGCTGGCGGCGCTCGTCGATTACCGCAACGAGAACACCTACGGCCACATCATTACCATCGAGGATCCGATCGAGTTCGTGCACGATCACAAGAACTGCATCGTCACGCAGCGCGAGGTCGGGGTCGATACCGACGACTGGAAGCCGGCCTTGAAGAATACGCTGCGCCAGGCGCCGGATGTCATCATGATGGGCGAGATTCGCGACCGCGACACGATGGATTACGCCATCGCCTTTGCCGAAACCGGCCACCTCTGCCTTGCCACGCTGCACGCCAACAGTTCCAACCAGGCGATCGACCGCATCATCAACTTCTTCCCGGAAGAGCGTCGCCATCAGTTGCTGATGGATCTTTCGCTCAACCTGCGCGGCATGATCTCGCAGCGCCTGATACCCAAGAAAGACGGCAAGGGTCGCCTGGCGGCGATCGAGGTGATGCTCAATTCGCCCTATATCTCCGACCTGATCTTCAAGGGCGAGGTCGGAGAGATCAAGGAGGCGATGAAGAAATCCCGCGAGCTCGGGATGCAGACCTTCGACCAGGCGCTTTTCGATCTCTACGATGCGGGCAAGATCAGCTACGAGGATGCGCTGCGCAATGCCGACTCGCTGAACGACCTGCGCCTGCAGATCAAACTGCACGGCAAGGATTCGAAGGATCGCGACCTGACTACCGGCATCGGGCATCTGGATATCGTTTGACCGGCGGACTCCGCAGTCACGGCTGCGGTGGCCTTGGGTTAAAATCGCCGCATCCCGTCACTGCGCCCCGGACCTCCGGGGCGTTTGCCATTCATGTCCGGCCTCAATCCTCAACAACGCGAAGCAATTCATTATCTGGACGGCCCCCTGCTGGTGCTGGCCGGCGCCGGCTCGGGCAAGACGCGGGTCATCACGCAAAAAATCGCCTATCTGGTGCAGGATTGCGGCTTTCAGCCGCGTAACGTGGCTGCCATCACCTTCACCAACAAGGCGGCCAAGGAAATGCAGGAACGTGTCGCCAGGCTCCTGTCGCGGTCGACGGCCGAAGAACTGCAAATTTCCACCTTCCACTCGCTCGGCGTGCGCATCCTGCGCGAGGAGGCGAGGACACTCGGCTACAAGCCGCGCTTCTCGATTTTCGATGCGGCCGATTGCGCCGGCATCATCGGCGATGTCGCCAAGTCCGTCGACAAGGGCACCCTGCGCCACCTTCAGTCCATCATCTCCAACTGGAAGAATGCGCTGGTGACTCCCGAGGCGGCGCGCCACCAGGCAAGCAACGAGCATGAGGCGCTGGCCGCCCATGCCTATTTGTCCTACGAGGCGACCCTCAAGGCCTATCAGGCCGTCGATTTCGACGACCTGATCGGGCTGCCGGTGTTGCTCTTTCAGCAACATCCCGAGATTGCCGAGAAATGGCAGAATCGCCTGCGCTACCTGTTGGTAGACGAATACCAGGATACCAATGCCTGCCAGTACCAGTTGCTCAAGCTGCTGACCGGGGTGCGCGCCCAGTTCACGGCAGTGGGCGATGACGACCAGGCGATCTACGGCTGGCGCGGCGCCGATATCGGCAACTTGAAGAAGCTGCCGAGCGAATTCCCGGCGCTGAAGGTCATCAAGCTGGAGCAAAATTACCGGTCGACCGTAAGAATCCTCAAGGCGGCCAATAACGTCATTTCACATAACGAAAAGCTGTTCGACAAGAAGCTGTGGTCCGAACTCGGCCATGGCGAACAGATCACGGTGACCGCCTGCAAGGACAACGAGGTCGAGGCGGAAAGCGTGGTCATGAAGTTGCAGGCGCACCGCTTCGAGCAGCGCGGGAAATTCCGCGACTACGCCATTCTCTACCGCTCCAACCATCAGGCGCGTGGTTTCGAGCAGCATTTGCGCAGCCACAAGATCCCTTACTTGCTGTCCGGCGGCAAATCGTTTTTCGACAAGGCGGAAATCAAGGACATCACCGCCTACCTGCGCGTGCTTAGCAACGAGGATGACGATCCCGCGTTCATTCGTGCGGCGACGACACCCAAGCGTGGTATCGGTGCCGCGACCCTGCAGGTACTTGGCCAATACGCTGGCGAGCGGCATGTCTCGCTATTCCACGCCGCCTTCGAGGAAGGTTTTGCGCAGCGTGTGCAGGCCCGCCAGCTGGAGCCGCTCCTCGAATTCTGCAACTTCATCAATCGTCTTCAGTTCCGCGCCAGCCGCGAACCGGCGCAGCAGGTGCTGCCCGACCTGCTCGGCGCCATCGATTACGAAACCTACCTCTACGATCAGGAAGAGGAGCGCACCGCCCGGACGCGCTGGGCCAATGTCTGCGAATTCAACAATTGGCTGAGCAGTCGCGGCGAGGAGGAGGGCAAGACGCTGATCGACCTGACCCAGAGCATTGCCCTGATCAACATGCTCGACAAGCAGAGCAACGACGACGCGGACATGGTGCAGCTGTCCACGCTGCACGCCGCCAAGGGCCTGGAGTACAAGCACGTGTTCCTGGTCGGCGTTGAGGAGGGCATCCTGCCGCACCGCGAATCCCTGGACCCGGCGAAGGTCGAGGAAGAGCGTCGCCTGATGTATGTCGGCATTACCCGCGCCAGGCATTCGTTGCATCTGTCATATTGCGAACGGCGCAAGCAAGCCCGTGAGTTCATGCCCAGCGAACCGTCGCGCTTCATTGCCGAGATGGGCAAGGAAGACATTCGCTTTGCTGGCGGCAAGGAGGCCGCGCCGCCCGACAAGGCTACCGGCAGCGCCCGGCTCGACGCCATGAAGGCCCTGCTCGCAGGCAACAAACGCTGACAGCGTGCGCAAAAAAAGGAGGCCGCAGCCTCCTTTTTGTGGTTTCGCGGTTCAGGCGCGATTTACTTGGCGAGGCCGACCAGATGGTCAACCGCGCCCTTGATTTCATCGTCGGACAGATCGGCTGCGCCACCCTTGGGCGGCATCGCACCCTTGCCGGCGATCACGCTCTTGTAAAGCGCGTCGTTGCCCGTGGCGATGCGCGGCGCCCAGGCGGCCTTGTCGCCAGACTTGGGCGCGCCGGCGACACCGGTGTTGTGGCAGGCGCCGCAAACTGTATTGAAAACGGTGGCGCCGTCTTTCGGGCCGGCAGCAACGGCCGGGGCCGCCTTGGCCAGTTCGAACTTGGCAACCGGCTGGATGCGGTTGTCAGCCTGGTCGCCGCTGTTGGCATCGGCGGCAGACTTGTCACCCTTCAGGGAGAAGGGAACCACAACCGCAATCAGTACTACGGTCACGATGATGGTTACAATCATGATGCCTTTGGAAGAGTATTGCTCGGCCATGCTGATTACCTCGATCCGCAAAAAATATAAGTGCACAATTATAAAACGGCTTGGACCTAATCCGGAAGGCGGGGCATAGCCAAAATTGCGGACATCTGCACGGGATAACGCCACAGGCGGGGCCGGTGGCATAAAAAACCCCGCCGAAGGGCGGGGCTGGAAGTTCTCGAAAGGGGGAGTTTCGAGAGGAGGGATTGGAGGTACAACTACAGTCTAGGCTTGCTCGATAATAATGTCTGTCGTGCTTGCGTAGCTTTGTGTAACCGGATGTTGCAGCGCACATGCTGCACTGCGGAATGACAGCCGCTGCCAAAAGGCCGATGATGCTTCGGCGTGCCGGAAAATCTGGCACTTCCCGCTTGCGACAACCGAACACCCATGGAGGAGACACCATGCAGAAGTCGCTTCACATCGATCCGGCGAAATGTACCGGATGCTTGCAGTGCGAGATGGCCTGCTCTTACGAGCACACCGGAACCATCAATCCATCGAAGTCACGCATCAAGGTCTTCAATTTCGAACACGAAGGCCGCAAGGTGCCCTACACCTGCACACAGTGCGCCGATGCCTGGTGCATGAATGCCTGCCCGGTCGACGCCATCGTCATCGATGCCGCAACCGGTGCCAAAGTGGTCCGCGAAGCGACCTGTGTCGGTTGCAAGGTGTGCACCATCGCCTGCCCGTTTGGTACGGTCAATTACATGGCCGATGTCGGCAAGGTCCAGAAGTGCGATCTGTGCGGTGGCGATCCGAAGTGCGTCACGGCCTGCCCGACCGCCGCCATCACTTATGTCGATGCCGACTGGACCGGGCTGGACCGCATGCGGTCCTGGGCCGCCAAGGCCAATACGGCCCCCGTTGCTGTCGCTGCTTGAGGAGGAGAGATCATGGGATGGAATAGAAAAGTCCTGCGCGTGAACCTCACCGCCGGCACCTGCACCCCGGAACCGCTGAACATGGCCTGGGCCAACGATTACCTCGGCTCGCGCGGCCTGGCATCGAAATACCTGGTCGAGGAAATTGATCCCAAGGTCGATGCGTTGTCGCCGGACAACAAGCTGATCATGTCTACCGGTCCGCTGACCGGCACCATGGCGTCGACCGGCGGCCGTTACACCGTGGTTACCAAGAGCCCGCTGACCGGCGCCATCGCCTGCTCCAATTCGGGCGGCTACTTCGGCGCCGAAATGAAATTCGCCGGCTGGGACATGATCATCTTCGAAGGCAAGTCGCCGAAACCGGTCTATCTCTACCTCGAGAACGACAACGCCGAATTGCGCGACGCGGCGCACCTGTGGGGAAAGACCTGCTGGGAAACCGAGGAAGGCATCAAGGCCACGCACCAGGATCCGCTGATCCGAATTTCGTCGATCGGTGGCGCTGGTGAGAATGGCGTGCTTTACGCAGCCATCGTCAATGACCTGCACCGCGCGGCCGGGCGTTCCGGTGTTGGCACGGTGATGGGCTCGAAGAACCTGAAGGCGGTGGCGATTCGCGGCACTCAGGGTGTTTCCGGGATCAAGGACTTCCCGGCGTTCATGGCGGCAACCAACGCCGGCAAGAAGGTGCTGGCCGAAAACGCAGTTACCAGCCAGGGCTTGCCGACGTATGGCACACAGGTGCTAATGAACGTGATCAACGAAATGGGCGCCCTGCCGACACGTAATCACCGCGACGTGCAGTTCGAGGAGGCGGGCAGAATTTCCGGCGAAGCCATGCACGAGAAACGTGCCACAGACGGCAAGACCCATCTGGTCACCAATGCAGCCTGTTTCGGCTGCACCATCGCCTGCGGCCGGATTTCACGAATCGACGAAACGCACTTCACCGTCAAGAACAGCCCGAAATACTGGGGCGCCTCCGGCGGCCTTGAATACGAGGCCGCCTGGGCGCTCGGTGCTGCCAATGGTGTCGGCGATCTGGAGGCGCTGCAATACGCCAACCTGCTGTGCAACGAGCACGGGATGGATCCAATTTCCTTCGGCGCCACGGTTGGCGCGGCGATGGAACTCTACGACCTGGGCATCCTGACCAAGGAGCAGATCGGCGTCGACGCGCAATTCGGCTCGGCCGAGGCGCTATGCAAACTGGTCGAAATGACGGCGCTCGGCGAAGGTTTCGGCAAGGAGTTGGGGATGGGCAGCGGCCGGCTGTGTGCCAAGTACGGACGCCCCGAACTGTCGATGAGCGTCAAGAATCAGGAGTTCCCGGCCTACGACTCGCGCGGCATCCAGGGCATGGGTCTGGCCTACGCCACTTCCAATCGCGGCGCCTGCCACCTGCGCGGTTACACGGTGGCTTCGGAAGTGCTCGGCATTCCAGTCAAGACCGATCCGCTGGTCACCGACGGCAAGGCGGATCTGGTCAAGGCCTTCCAGGATGCGACCGGGGTCTTCGACTCGGCCGGCATCTGCGTCTTCACCAGCTTCGCCTGGACACTGGCGGATGTGCAGCCCCAGATCCAGGCGGCCTGCGATGGCGACTGGTCGATGGACAAGCTGAATCTGGTCGGCGAGCGCATCTGGAACATGGAGCGCCAGTTCAACCTCGCTGCTGGCCTGACCGCCAAGGATGACGACCTGCCGCCGCGCCTGAAGACCGAACCTGCCAAGACTGGTCCGGCCAAGGGCCTGGTCAATGGCATCGACAAGATGAAGCCGGAGTACTACAAGGTGCGCGGCTGGACACCGGAAGGCGTACCGGAGAAGGCAACGCTGGAACGTCTGGGTTTGTAGGCCCGGCGAAAGCAATGGCGGGGTTGCGCGTGGCGCCGCCCCGCTTTTCTTTCCCTCCCGGAGAGGAAAACGATGAAACACATCATTCTCGGCAATGGCCCGGCGGGTGTCGTCGCCGCCGAAACCCTGCGCCACGCGGCGCCCGACGACGATATCCTGCTCGTCGGCAACGAGGCTTCGCCACCCTATTCGCGGATGGCGATTCCCTACCTGCTGGAAGGCAATATCGATGAGCGCGGCACTTATCTGCGCAAGGCAGATGACCATTTCGCCAAACTCCGCATCGAACAGCGGCGCGGGCGGGCTGTCGCGGTGGACAGCGAAAAACGAAGGATTTTGTTTGATGATGGCCATTTCGAGCCTTATGACCGGCTGCTGGTCGCCACCGGCTCGCATCCGGTAAGGCCGCCGATTCCCGGCATCGACCTGCCGCAGGTGCAAACCTGCTGGACGCTCGACGATGCGCGGGCGATCGCCGCCCACGCCAAGCCCGGTGCGCGCGTGCTGCAACTGGGGGCGGGCTTTATCGGTTGCATCATCATGGAATCGCTGGTCAAGCGCGGCGTGCAATTGACTGTCGTCGAGATGGGCGACCGCATGGTGCCGCGCATGATGACGCCGGAAGCCGGCAGCATGATCAAGCGCTGGGTGGAGAATCAAGGGGTGCGGGTGGTGACGAAGGCCGGCGTCGAGCGCATCGAAATCGGCGAAAAATCACCGTTGACCGTGACATTGTCCACTGGCGAAAAACTCGACTGCGATCTGCTGATCGTCGCCGCTGGCGTCGCGCCAAATGTTGCATTTCTTGAGGGAACGCCGGTGTATGTCGCCAAGGGCATCCTGGTCGACGACACGATGCAGACCTCGGTGCCGGGCATCTATGCTGCGGGTGATGTGGCGGAAGCGCCCGACCTGTTTTCCGGGCGCCATCTGGTTGCCGCCATCCAGCCCAATGCCGCCGATCAGGCGCGCATCGCTGCGCTCAACATGGCCGGTGGGGTTGGCAACAGCGCGGCCCGCATGAACGGCGTTCTGGCGATCAACGTGCTCGATTCGATGGGCATGATTTCGTCGTCCTTCGGCGAATGGCAGGGGGTCGCCGGTGGTGATGGGGTGGAGCGGGCCGACGAGGCGAGCGGCCGCTACATCAGCCTGCAGTTCGACGGCGATATTCTGGTCGGCGCGACGGCGATCGGACTCACCGAACACGTCGGCGCACTGCGTGGCCTGATCCAGGCGAAGACAAGACTTGGTGCATGGAAACAGAAACTGCTGGAAACGCCGACGCGCTTCGTCGAAGCCTTCATCGCCTGTCAGCGCCCCAATAGCTGATTCGATGAAGGTCACGGTCAAGCTTTACGCCACACTCGGCGACTACCTGCCGACCGGCAGCAAGAACAACCGGGCGGTGGTCGAAGTGCCGGAAGCGGCTGTGGTGAGTGCGGTTCTGGCTCCGTTCTCGCTACCGGAGCGGCTGACCCATCTGGTGCTGGTCAATGGCGTCTTCGTGCCGCCCGAAGCGCGCGCGACAACCCCGCTCAAGGAAGATGACATGCTGGCTGTCTGGCCACCGATTGCCGGTGGCTGACGGGCCGTTTCCCTGGAGTGGAAATCGCGTCCGGATGATGAGCAACTGCTCGCCGGCAGAGTTCCGGCGCACCATGCGCTATGCGTTCGGCGACGCGGTGAGCGAGGATGCTACGGGATTGCGGGTCGACGCTGACGGGGTAACTCTTTATTTTGCCTTGAGCAGCGAGCAACCGCGACGTATTGGTGCGCTGCAGCTTTCCGTCCTGCGCGTCGAAATCACGGTTCGCCAGGGCGGCGAAAAGGCTGCTTCCGAACTGCTGACCCGGATCGACCGGGCAACACAGCGCGGTGGTGGCTAGTTCTCGATCCGGCAGATTTCTACGGCTGTGGCCGGGACCTGATAATCAGCTGCCAGCTGGGTTCTTACCGTATTCTCGATGTCCTGGTCTTCCGCTGCCACAAAGTGCCTGGCACCGGTGTAATTCATCGGGATGCCGGCGCGGTCCTGGGTGATTCGATAATGGATTTTGACGTTCATTGCTGTTCTCGTTTTTTGATTTCTGGTTGATCCTGCAAGCTGAGTATAGCCAGTAGTGGTGCACTGCACCATGAAATATTTCACGCTTGGCTTCGAACCGGCATTTGCGAAGTGTGGATAATTGCGGCACTTCAATTTCGACGGACAAGTGGTACATCTTGATGAAATTCATCGGCTTTGCCGGTTGGTCGGGTAGCGGCAAGACAACCCTCATCGAACAGGTAATCACTGTCCTCGAAGCGCGCGGACTGGTCGTTTCACTGATCAAGCACGCCCATCACGAATTCGAGATCGACTATCCGGGCAAGGATTCGCACCGCCATCGCCACGCTGGTTGCCGCGAGGTATTGGTCACCTCGGCCAAGCGCTGGGTAATGATGCATGAGTTGCGTGGACGCTCCGAGCTGACGCTGAGTGAGGCGTTAAGCCAGCTTGCGCCGTGCGATGTTGTGCTGGTAGAGGGCTTCAAGCACGAGCCGATACCAAAAATCGAAATCTATCGCCCGGAAATCGGCAAGCCTGCGCTCTACCCCGACGACCCTTGCGTAATTGCAGTCGCCAGCAATGTGCCGTTGGCCACTGCCCTGCCCCAGTTCGACATCAACGACCCGGCCGCGGTCGCCGCGTTCGTGCTGCAAGCGCTCGCACTCGATCAGCCAACTGGCTTGTCGAGATAGGCGCCGATGTTGACGCTGTCGATCTGCTCGGATTTCATGAAACGCTCGGCGTAGGCGCGATAGACGCCGGAGCGCAGAAAGAGGTCGAACAGGTCGGGATCGATGTGCTGGTCCTTTCTCATGAACGACATGATCCGGATCGCTTCCGAGAGCGTCTTGCCCTTCTTGTACGGGCGGTCAACGGCAGTTAGCGCCTCAAAAATATCGGCGATCGCCATCATGCGTGCGACCGGACTCATCTCGTCGCGGGTCAGGCGGCGCGGGTAGCCGGTGCCGTCCATCTTCTCGTGGTGACCGGCGGCAATTTCCGGGACGTTGCGCAGGTGCTTGGGGAAAGGCAGCTCGCTGAGCATGATCAGGGTCTGCACGATGTGCTCGTTGATCTTGTAGCGTTCCTCTTCCGACAGCGTGCCGCGGGCGACGCTCAGGTTGTAGAGTTCGCCCTTGTTGTAGAGCGCCTCGGGCACCGGCATGCGGAAGCCCCACTTGTTGTCGGGCGGCATGCGGTCGCGCGCGCCGCGTTCGAAAACGTGCTCCGGACGGTCGGCCAGCAGTGCTTCGCGCACCGGTAGCGCAGATGCCGGGGTGCGTGCCTTGCGCGCCTTCTCTTCGTGGGAAATGCCGATCCGGTCGTCCAGGGTGCGCGTCCATGTCCGGGCGGCGATGGCCTGCAAGCGGGCGAGTTTTTCGGGGGCCATGAACTCGCCGCCTTCGTTGCATTCGGCAATAAAGGCGAAGTCTTCATCCAGTTGGGCTAAAGTTTCCGCCAGGCGGGCGCGTGCTGCCGCTTCGGATTCGCCCCCGGCGACGGCTTTCAGGCAGGCAATTTCGGCATCGCGCTTGAGTACCTCGAAGCGCATGCGGACTTCGTGGATGCGGTCATACAGAGTCTCGAGCTTGGTTGCCTTGTCGACCACGTATTCCGGTGTCGTCACCTTGCCGCAATCATGCAGCCAGGCAGCGACGTGCACCGCTTCCCACTCGTCATCGCCGAGCTGGAAATCCTTGAACGCGCCGCTGGTTTCGGCGCAGGCAGCGCGCGCCAGCATCTTGGTCAGTTCCGGAACCCGGGCGCAGTGGCCGCCGGTGTACGGGCTTTTGGCGTCGATGGCGCCGGCGATCAACTGGATGAAGGCTTCGAACAGCATTTTCTGGGCCTTGATCAGTTCCTTGCTTTCGAGCGAGACGGCGACCGATCCCGAGAGTGCCGCGATGAAGCTGAGGCGCGCCGGATCGGTTTCGTCATGGCGCAACAGCAACATGGCGCCGACCAGGTTGTGCTGGCGGTTGAGCAGCGGAACGGCGATCGCGTCGCTCGCTTCACTGCTTTCGATGATTCTCGCCAGGCCGAGCGCACGCACGTCGGCATCAGTCAATTCAGCGGCACGTGCCGTGCCGGCACTCAGCGCTGCGGCGAGCAGCGGGCCGCCGGCTGGCGCTGAGACCGCCAACGCATCGGCCGGCAAAGATGTTCCGTCGGCGTTCAGGGCGGCGGCCGGCACCAGTTTGTCACCGTCAACCAGATAGAGGATGCCGGCATCGGCATCGGCTGCTGAGAGCGTTTCGGTCAACAGTTGCGGCAAGAGTTTGTCGAAATCATTTTCCGCAGCGACTGCCATGCTGATGTCAAGAAAGCGGCGGATCGTCCGCTTCATGCTTTCCATGGTGACCGACAGGTCATTGACCTCAAGGACAAGCGAGTTAACCTTGATCGGCTGCGAGAATTCGAAACGGCGAATGGCGTCGGCCTCGCCCGATAGTTGGCGCAGCGGCCCGGAAATATTGCGCGCCAGAACCCAGGTGATCGGTATGGCCAGCAGGATCACGATGATCGTCGCGATCAGCGAATGGCGCATCAGGTGGTGCGCGGCTGCCATCAACTCGTCATCGGGTATCGCGGTGATCAGGAACAGCGGCGCCGAGCCTTCCAGCTTGAGCGGATGAATCGACGCATGCCAGTCATTGCCGGCGACGTTCAGCGAAAGATTTTGCACAGTTGTCGGGTCTGCCGCTTGCAGCCTGCTCGCCAGTTGTTCCAGCACCGGAATCCCGAGGTCGGCCACGTTGGCGAGGACCGGCTTGCCATCGGGGCCGTCAGGAAATTTCACGGCACGCGAAAAATCCTCGAAAGCGATCGTCTGGCCGCGCTCGTTCGTCAGCGCGATTTCGCTGCCAGGCGTGACTTTCTGCCTGGCCAACGAGTGGCTCAGGGTTTCGAGCAGGATGTCGGCGCCGACCACGGCATCCGCCCGATGTGCCCGGTTGGCGATCGTCGTGCCGACCTTGCGGCTACTGTAGAAGAGGTAGGGCGCGGTCTTGATCTGCCCGTTCGCCTGCATCGCAGCCGTGTACCAGCTACGGGTACGCGGATCGAAGGAGCGTGCATAGTCGGGCAGGTCGTCGCTACGCAGCGTGGCGAGCTGGGCATCGAGAAAAATGTGGCGGCCGCTCAATTCGCCACCTTGGCGGTCGATACTCTGCACCATGAAGGCGGCCTGTGGCGGGGCGTTGAACGACTTGCCGTCGTCTTCGTTCCTGATCCGGCGCACCATGAAAAAATCACCGTTGGCGTAGCCGACATAGAGCGAGGTCAGGGCTTGCGAATTGTCGAGCGCTTCGCGCATGAAGCCGATATTCCGTAGCCGTTCTTCCAGCGACTTCGCTTCGGTGATGCCGCCGTAACTCAGAAGCCGTGTCGCCATTTCGGCCGGGCCGATGAGGTTCGAGAACTCGCTGACGGTTTCGCGACCGATGCGGGTGTTGATTTCGCTTGCCGTGCTTTCGAGGATGTCGCGGCTGACCTTGTAGCCAAGCCCGCCGATGACGCCGCCGACCAGCAGGATCAGGGCGATGAACAGCGTCGAAATGTGAACATGGAGCGGAAAGCGGCGGGTCATGGCGATGCCTCGGACGGACCGGAAGCTGCATGTTACGCCTTGCCCGGCAAGGTATAAACTGGGGATTCGATTCCAGAAAAAATGTTGACGGCATGCAACGGAAGATCAGCGGCATTCAGACCGCCTACCTGCCAGCGAACAGGACGCCATGACCAGCGTCGCCTTCAATCTGCTGGTCGGTGGCGTCGGGCTGTTTTTGCTCGGCATGTTCCTGATGACGGATGGCTTGAAGATGGCCGCCGGGCCTGCCCTCGGGAAGGTGCTGACGAGTTCGACGCAAACGCGCATGCGCGGCTTGTTTTCGGGGCTGCTGGTTACCGCGCTGGTCCAGTCTTCGAGCGCCGTTACCGTCGCTGCCATTGGTTTCGTCAATGCCGGGCTGCTGACCTTCAACCAGTCGCTGTGGGTGCTTTTCGGCGCCAACGTCGGGACGACCATGACCGGCTGGCTGGTCGCGCTGCTTGGTTTCACGGTCAAGATCGAGGCTGCGGCGCTACCGATGATCGGGGTCGGCATGGCGCTGCGCCTTTCCGGTCCGGAACTGCGGCGTGGCGCGGCCGGCAGCGCGCTGGCCGGATTCGGCGTCCTTTTTCTCGGTATCGGTTTCCTGCAGCAGGCCTTCCCCGGAGCGGGCAGCGGCTTCGACCTCACGCTGCTCGCCGGCCACGGTGCCTTGTCGGTCGTCGCCTTCGTGCTTGCCGGGCTGCTGTTGACCGTGCTCATGCAGTCTTCGAGTGTATCGCTGGCGATCGTACTGACCCTTGCCGAGGCTGGAGCCATTCCGCTGATGGCGGCTGCGGCGGCGGTGATCGGCGCCAATGTCGGGACCACCGTGACGGCCCTGCTGGCAGTCATCGGCGCCACGCCGAATGCCAAGCGGGCGGCGGCCGCCCACGTCCTGTTCAATGTGCTGACGGCGCTGGTCGCGCTGCTCGTTCTGCCCTTGCTGCTCACCATCGTCGATGCGTTGCGCGACGGCATCGGCCTCGCTTCGTCGCCGGCGGTCAGTCTGGCCTTGTTTCATACCGCCTTCAATGTGCTCGGCGTGGCGCTGATGTGGCCGGTTGCCGGTCGCCTGGCACGCTTTCTGGAGGGCCGTTTCCATACCCGCGACGAGGAAATCGGCAAGCCGCTGTATGTCGACCGCAACGTTGCCTCGGTGCCGTCGCTGGCGGTCGATGCGCTGCGCCGCGAAATCGATCGGGTCGGCGGCATGGCCATCGGCGGGGTCTGGGCGCGGGTCGGCAGCTTGATCGGCGAGGGCGGCCGTAGCGACGAGTCGGCCGGCTTGCCGTCGCTCAATCGGGCGATCGCCGCGTTCGTCACCCAGGTTAGCCGCGGCGCGATGGCGGCTGCGACGGCGCAGGCACTCGCCAAGCTTTTGCGCGTTCAGCACTACTATGAAAATTGCGGCGAACTGGCCGCCGAGGTGGTCGCCGTGCGCGATACCGTCGCGGGTCTCGGCGCGACGCCACTGCATGCCGCGATTCTGTCATTGGCGCGCGTCGCCGATACGCTGCTGGTCCAGCTCAACCCGGACAACGAGCCGTTCGCACCGCTCGGCGCGGCCCAGGCCGAAGATTTCGAGGACAACTATCAGGAGGTCAAGGCCGCTTTGCTCGCTGCCGGGGCATGCGGGGAAATTTCCATCGACGCCATGGAACAACTGTTGCGCAGCTTCAGTACGCTGCGCCGGATCATGGACCAGGCGGCCAAGGCGGCACGCCTGTTGGCACAAATGCGCAACGAACTCGCGGAAGCACCGGCCGAGGCGGCAGACTAAGGCTTGCCGGCGTCGCTCGAAGGTTTCTCCGGCGCCGCCTCGAAGCGACCGAGTTCCTCGCGGGTGTTGATATTCTCGAAGGCGTCGGCCTCGTCATCGAAGGCTACTTCGACGATGTTCAGCGTCGAGTACCAGCGGTCGATCTTGCGCCCGCCGCTTTCGAGAAACTCGCTCAGATGCGGCAGCACCCCGCGCTTGCACAAACAGAAAACCGGATGTGCCTGGTCGAAAGTGCGGGCGACGGCGAGATCGGCATGCGCTGCGGTCAACGCCGAAAACAGGCGAAAAACCAGATCGTCCGGCAGGAAAGGGGAGTCGCAGGGCGCGGTGGCGACCAGCGGGTGACTCGCCGCCGACAGCGCAGCGTGCAGACCGGCCAGCGGGCCGGCGAAACCGGGGATCTGGTCAGGTACGACGCGATGCCCGAAAGCAGCGTAACGCGCGCTGTTCTGGTTGGCGTTGATCAGCAGTTCGTCAACCTGCGGGGCCAGGCGCGCGACCACCCAATGCACCATCGGTTGGCCGCGCAGTTCCTGCAGCCCCTTGTCAATGCCACCCATGCGGCGACCGAGGCCGCCGGCCAGAATGACGCCCGTAATCTTTTCGCTCATCGCGTGAACCGCTCCTCGCCGGTGAATAACAGGTAATGCTTGCCCTGGGCGCGGCCGATCATCGTCATCCCGAGTTTCCGGGCGATTTCCCAGCCCATCTGGGTCAGGCCGGAACGCGAGACGAGAAAGGGAATGCCCATCTGCGCCGTCTTGATGACCATTTCCGAAGTCAATCGGCCGGTCGTGTAGAAAATCTTGTCGCCGCCGTCCAGTTCGTCCAGCCACATCCTGCCGGCGATCGCGTCCACCGCATTGTGGCGTCCGACATCCTCGACGAACATCAGGATTTCACTGCCCTGCGCCAAGGCGCAGCCATGAACCGCGCCGGCCTGCTTGTAGATCGATTCATGGTGGCGCACCGCGTCGAGCAGTCCGTAGAGCGTTGTCTGCGAAATGCTGGCCTCCACCGGCAGGCGGATGCTGGCGACATCGTCCATCAGGTCGCCGAACACCGTCCCCTGGCCACAGCCGGTGGTGACGGTGCGCTTGGCCATTCGGCTGTCGTCGATCGAGCGGCCGTGCCGCGTCGTCACGGCGACCGCGTTGACATCCCAATCCACCTGTACCGAGGCGATTTCGGCAAGGCTGCCGATCAGGCGCTGGTTGCGCAGGTAGCCGATGGCCAGCGCCTCGGGCGCGCCGCCAAGCGTCATCAGCGTGACGATCTCGCGTTTGTCGACGTAGAGGGTCAGCGGGTGTTCTCCAGCAACGGCCGTCGGAACCAGTTCGCCAAGCTCGTTGATGGCCTCGATGGCGAAGGTCAGGGGGCGCGAAGCCGCGGTCAGCAGTGGGCGATTCATCGGCGGGATTCTACACTTGGGTGAAGTTGGGCTATGCTGAAACGATTCCAGTTCCAAAATGCCGCCATGAAACATTTTCCGGTCGCCGTGATCATCGAAAAAACCAGGCTCGACAATCGCTGGGTCAGCGAAAGATGGGAGGCGATCGGGGTCATTCCGGCTTTCGCCGCCGATCCGGCCGACTGCGCGCCGCGCCGGATTGTCGCCGAGGTCGATCGCGAGCAGTTCCTGACCGGTCATTTCAGGCTCGAGCTGTTTCGCGACGAAGTCGATAACTACCATCTGAACCTGACTTCGCCGGAGCCGCGTGTCTTCGTGATGTGGCGGATGGAGGAAGATATTCCACGCCCCGTCAGCGTCACGCTGAGTTACGGCGAAGCGGCACGCTGGCTCGACTCGGGCGAGCAATGCGACGGGGTTGCGATGCCACCGGAAATTGCGGACTGGCTGGGCGATTTCGTCAATACGCATTACAAGCCGGCAGTGCGCCACAAGGTCAAGCGCAACGACCCCTTCGCCGGAAAGTGTCAGCCGTGAGTAGCGGCCGCTTTCTCGAACGTTGGTCGCGACTGAAAAAAGCCGCCGAAAAGGCGTTGACCGTGGAAATCACCGATGCCGAAAGCCTGCTTGCCAACCTGACGCCGGACAGCGACTTCGGGCAGTTCCTGCGTCAGGAAGTCAGCGAAGAGATTCGTCGCCAGGCGCTGAAAACCCTGTTCGCCGATCCGCAATTCAATGTGATGGATGGCCTCGACATCTACATCGACGATTACTCGATCAGCGAACCCATCCCCCCCGAAATGCTGGCTTCGCTGAATCAAGCCAAGATCCTTTTCGAGACGCCCGATGTCGAAGATGCGCCGGAGCAAACAGCAAGCGAATTCCGCGAGGCTTCGCCGGGCGACGAACCAGAGATTGTGGCCGCAAGGCCGGCCGACCTGCCATCAGAAAATAATCAATGAGTTAGCACCACTGTCCGGGCCGGATAGCCGTCCGCAAGGATCCAATACGTTGCGCAAAATTGCTGTCAACCCCCCTGTTTTTGATCGCCTGGATGGGTAAATAAGCCATTGATTATAGTAAGTAAATGATTCTTTTTCGGGAACTCTTTAAGCTAGAATCGGCCTCTACTTGAAGCGCTGTCTTGAAAGGTTGTTCACTTGAATCCAGTTGTTCCGGCACCCCTCCTGGTTTTCGAAAATACGCCATCGGCTGCTGCGATGGCTGTATTGCAGGACATTCCTTCGCCGGAGCCGGTGCCGGCGCTGAGCATGGTTGCTGCGGGGCGCTTGGCCATCGTCGGTGAGACCGAGGTGGCACTCGGCTGGGCCGAACGTCTCGCGACTCAGCGTGACGTTACCGTGCTGGCGCTGGGCAGCTTGCCGACAGGTTTCAATCCAGCGGAATTGAATGGGTTTTCCGTCGAGCCGGCGACAGGCATTTCCCTGGTCGGGCATCTTGGTGCTTACAGCTTCGACTGGAAATCGGCTGATGGCAGCAAACAGGCAGATTTCGACGTTGTTCTCGATCTCTCGCCGCAACCCCTGCTCAACCGTGTCGAATTGCCGGAGGGCTATGCCGCGCCCGGTCGCGATCCGCTCGATCAGGCACTGGCCGTGATCGAATTGCTCGGCTTTTCCGGCGAGTTTGAAAAACCGCGTTACGTTGCGCTCAAGGAACGACTGTGCGCCCACAGTCGTTCGCAGAAGCACGGTTGCAGCAACTGTGTCGATGTCTGCTCCACCGGCGCGATTAGCGGCGGCGGCGATTCGATCAGGCTCGACCCCTATCTCTGTCAGGGTTGCGGCACCTGCACGACGGTCTGCCCGTCCGGGGCGCTGGCGTACCAGTATCCTCGCGTTGCCGATGTCGGCGTGGCGATCAAGGCGCAACTCAAGGCGTATGCCGCTGCAGGCGGGGTCAATCCCTGCCTGCTTTTTCATTCGGCTACAGCGGGTCGCAGGCAGTTGCTTGAACTGAAGCGCGCCGGTCAGGGTTTGCCGCCGAACGTGATCCCGGTCGAAACCTGGAGCGTCGATGCGGTCGGGCTGGATTTGATGCTTGGCGCGGTAGTTCTTGGCGCCACCCAAGTCGCCGTGCTCGCTACTGGGTCGCACGATCTGGCGCCGTTGCGGGCGCAGGCAAATCTCGGCCAGAGCATTCTGGAAGGCATGGGCTATGCAGGCGAGTATCTGCGGATTGTCGATGGCGAGGCCGGCAACTGGCTGGCCGATTTTTCTTCGTGGCCGGCGGCGCCGGCATTGCCGGCCAGCGAATTCCGCTTGCTGGCCGACAAGCGGACGACGCTTGAATTTGTCATCGATCATCTGCAAAAGCATGCGCCAGCCCATCCTGATTTCATCGAACTGAAGGTTGGCGCGCCGTTTGGCACGGTGGATGTCAGCGCCGCCTGTACTCTGTGCATGTCTTGCACCAGCGCCTGTCCGGCCAGCGCCCTGAAGGCAGCGGCTGATGCGCCGCGCCTCTCGTTCCTCGAACGCAATTGCCTGCAGTGCGGCCTCTGCGCCAACACCTGCCCGGAACAGGCAATCACCCTGACGCCGCGCCTGCTCCTGAAAGATCGGCGCCAAGAGCGTGTGCTCAGGGAGGCCGAAATTTTCTGCTGTACTGCCTGCGGCAAGCCGATGGGCGCCGCGCCGACCGTTCTGAACATGATTTCCCGGCTCGCCGGGCACAGCATGTTCGCGACGCCCGAAGCCCGGGCACGCCTGAGCATGTGCGGGGATTGCCGTGTGATCGACCTGATTCAGCACGAGAACAGCACCAAGGCCTGGGAGATGACGGAATGAACGCTGTACTCGAACCCGTTGCGTCTGCGCCGGCTCTGACTGACGAGGACCGTGCCCGCGCCGAGCATTACGCCGTCTTGTCGCGCCTCTTTTCGAGTGCGCCGGACGCTGGATTCCTGCACCGACTGACTGCTCTCGGCGCCCACTGGGGCAATCCGGAGAGCGCGCTTGGGCAGGCCTGGCTGACGCTCGGCGAGCTTGCCCGGAATGCCGACCCCGAGGCGGTCGAAGAAGAGTACACGCGCCTGTTCCTGACCATCGGCCGCCCGGAGGTGATGCTCTACGGCTCCTTCTACCTCGCCGGTTTCCTGATGGAAAAGCCGCTGGTGGAACTGCGCCATGATCTGGCTGAGCTGGGGCTTGGCCGTCGTCTCGGCGTGACCGAATCCGAAGATCACATCGCTGCCCTGTGCGATGTCATGCGTCACCTGATTGTCACCGGCCCCGATGCGACCGGTCTGGCGCGTCAGCAATTTTTTTTCAACCGGCACATCGCGCCCTGGTTCGAAGCCATGTGTGCCGCCCTGGAAGGGGCGCCGGAAGCCGGTTTTTACCCGCATGCCGCCCAACTGGTGCGTGCCTATTTCGAGATCGAACGCCTGGCGTTCGACATGCTTTAGTTTTGTCGAGGAGAGAACGAATGAACGATAAGAAACCGGAAAACCTCAAGCGGCGCGGCTTCCTGCTGGCCGCCGGAGTTGGCAGCGCGGGTGCGGTCGCCGTTGTTGCCAGCGGCATCGGCAAGGAGGCCGCGAAGCCCCTGGCCGTCGTTTCGGCCGACGACAAGGCAGGCAGCTACCGGGAATCACAGCACATCAGCAACTACTACCGCACGGCGCGGGTTTGAACGGAGCTCAATCATGCTGACCAGAAAAGCTACGGCCCAACAAGGCACGCTACCGGAAGCGGGCGTAATTTTGGCGACAAATCCGGCGTCGACCGCAACGGGCAATATCCTGGCAAAAACCATGGATCGCCGCACCTTCCTCAAGCGTTCCGGCTTGGTGGCCGGCGGTGGTGCGCTGGCCACCCAACTACCGTACAACATGATCGGCAGCGCCGAGGCTGCGGATGTGGCCAAGGACAAGACCGGCGTCGAGACGAAGCGCACCGTGTGTACCCACTGCTCGGTCGGCTGCGCCGTCGATGCGGTCGTCGAAAACGGTGTCTGGACGCGCCAGGAACCGGTGTTCGATTCGCCGCTCAATCTCGGCGCGCACTGTGCCAAGGGTGCGTCGGTGCGCGAACACGGGCATGGCGAACATCGTTTGAAGTACCCGATGAAACTGGTCAACGGCAAGTACCAGAAGATCAGCTGGGAGCAGGCGCTCAACGAAGTCAGCGAAAAATTGCTGGCGATCCGCAAGGAAAGCGGCCCGGATGCGACCTACTGGGTCGGCTCCTCGAAGCAGAGCAACGAGCAGGCGTACCTGTTCCGCAAGTTCGTCTCGTTCTTCGGCACGAACAACATGGACCACCAGGCGCGGATCTGCCACTCGACCACGGTCGCCGGCGTCGCCAACACCTGGGGTTACGGGGCGATGACCAACTCCTACAACGACATGCAGTTTTCCAAGGCAGCGTTGTATATCGGCTCGAATGCCGCCGAGGCGCATCCGGTATCCATGCTGCACATGCTGCACGCCAAGGAAAATGGCTGCAAGATGATCGTTGTCGACCCGCGCTTCACGCGCACCGCGGCCAAGGCTGACGTCTTCACGCGCATCCGTTCGGGTACCGACATCCCCTTCATCTGGGGCATGCTCTACCACATCTTCAACAACGGCTGGGAAGACAAGGAGTACATCGCTGCCCGTGTCTTCGGTCTCGACAAGGTCAAGGAAGAGATCATGACGTGGACGCCCGACCGTGTTCAGGATGTCACCGGAATTCCCGAGGCGGAAGTGCTGCGCATCGCCGAAATGCTGGCCAAGAACAAGCCGTCCACCGTCGTCTGGTGCATGGGCCAGACCCAGCACACGATCGGCAATGCCAACGTTCGCGCCATGTGCATCCTGCAACTGGTCCTCGGCAACGTCGGCGTTTCCGGTGGCGGCACCAACATCTTCCGTGGCCACGATAACGTGCAGGGCGCTACCGACGTCGGCCCCAATCCGGATTCGCTGCCCGGCTACTATGGCCTTGCCGCCGGTTCCTGGAAACACTGGTGCGCGGTGTGGGGTGTCGATTACGAGTGGGTCAAGGGCCAGTTCGCCTCGCAGGCGATGATGGAGAAATCCGGCATCACCGTCTCGCGCTGGATCGACGGCGTGCTGGAGGCCAACGAGAACATCGACCAGGATTCCAACCTGCGCGCCGTGGTCTATTGGGGCATGGCGCCGAACAGCCAGACGCGCGGCCTCGAAATGGTCGAGGCGATGAAGAAACTCGATCTGCTGGTCGTCGTCGATCCTTACCCGTCCGCTACTGCCTCGATGTCGGCGATGATGCGCAAGGATGGCGTCTATCTGCTGCCGGCCTGCACGCAGTTTGAAACAGTCGGCTCGGCGACCGCCTCGAATCGTTCGATTCAATGGCGCGAGAAGGTCATCGAACCGCTCTTCGAATCCAAGCCCGACCATACCCTGATGTATGCCTTCGCCAAGAAGTTCGGTTTCGAAAAGGAGTTATGCAAGAACATCAAGATCGACAAGGACAAGCAGGGCTGGGACGAACCGAACGTCGAGGACATCCTGCGCGAAATCAACAGGGGCACATGGACCATCGGCTATACCGGCCAGTCGCCGGAACGCCTGAAGCTGCACATGAAGCACATGCAGACCTTCGACATCAAAACCCTGCGTGCCAATGGCGGACCCTGCGATGGCGAGTACTTTGGCCTGCCTTGGCCGTGCTACGGCACGCCGGAACTGAAGCATCCGGGCACCCCCAATCTCTACGACACCTCCAAGCACGTCATGGACGGTGGCGGCAACTTCCGCGCCAACTTTGGCGTTGAACGCGATGGGGTTTCCCTGCTCGCGGCCGACGGTTCGGCTTCCAAGGGCGCAGCCCTGCAGATCGGCTATCCGGAATTCGACCACGTCCTGCTCAAGAAGCTGGGCTGGTGGGATGATCTGACCGAGACCGAAAAGCAGGCAGCCGAAGGCAAGAACTGGAAAACCGACCTGTCGGGCGGTATCCAGCGCGTCGTCCTGAAAATTTACGGCTGCCATCCCTTCGGCAACGCCAAGGCACGGGCGCTGGTCTGGAATTTTCCCGACCCGGTGCCGCTGCATCGCGAGCCAATGTATTCGCCGCGCCCGGATCTTGTCGAAAAATATCCGCAACCGGCTGACAAGAAAGTCTTCTGGCGCCTGCCGACCATGTACAAGTCGCTCCAGGACAAGGTCAAGAATATTTCCAAGGACTATCCGCTGATCATGACCTCCGGACGGCTGGTGGAGTACGAGGGCGGCGGCGACGAAACCCGCTCCAACCCGTGGCTGGCCGAATTGCAGCAGGATATGTTCGTCGAGGTGAATCCGCGCGACGCCAACGACGCCGGCTTCCGCAACGGCGAATACATGTGGGTCGAAACGCCAACCAAGGGCCGCATGAAGATGCGCGCCCAGGTCACTGAGCGGGTGGCGCCGGGCACCGTTTTCCTACCCTTCCATTTTGCCGGCTGGTGGCAGGGCAAGGACATGCTCGAGTACTACCCGGAAGGTGCAGCGCCCATCGTCCGCGGCGAGTCGGTAAACCAGGGCACGACATACGGTTACGACTCGGTCACCATGATGCAGGAATCCAAGACCACGCTCTGTCGCGTCACCAAGGCCTAACGAGGAGACTATCGAATGGCACGAATGAAATTCCTGTGTGACGCCGAGCGTTGCATTGAGTGCAATGGCTGTGTCACCGCCTGCAAGAACGAAAACGAGACACCTTGGGGCGTAAATCGCCGTCGCGTCGTCACGATCAATGACGGGGTGCCAGGGGAACGCTCGGTTTCCGTCGCCTGCATGCATTGTTCCGACGCGCCCTGCATGGCTGTCTGCCCGACCGACTGCTTCTACAAAACTGAAGAGGGGGTCGTCCTGCATGATAAGGACATGTGCATCGGTTGCGGCTACTGCTTTTTCGCTTGTCCCTTCGGCGCACCACAATTTCCCAACGGACCGTCTGCCTTCGCCGCGCGCGGCAAGATGGACAAATGCACGTTCTGCGCTGGTGGGCCCGAAGAGAATGGTTCCAAGGCCGAATTCGAGAAATACGGACGCAACCGCCTGGCTGAGGGCAAGTTGCCACTCTGTGCCGAGATGTGCTCGACCAAAGCCTTGCTTGCTGGCGATGCACCAGTCATCTCTGATATCTATCGCGACCGCGTGATGCATCGTGGCAAAGGTGGCGAAGCTTGGGGTTGGGCGACCGCTTATGGCAGGCCGGAGAACGCCAATGAGGGGGCGAAGGAACAAAAACGGGAGGGTGCGAAATGAACGCGAGAATCAAGTTTGCAGTCGTCGCAGCGCTACTGGCTATCGGCCTCTCAGCCTGCGGCGAGCGCCCACAGGTTGTCCAATACAAGCAGGGTACTTATTCCGGCAAGCCAGACACGCCCCCTTGGGACAACGCGCGTTTCGGCGGCAACAAGCAGGCCTGGGTGGATGCTGTTAACAACCGGGCACAGTCGCAAAACGAGTACAAGAGCGTCAACTAAGGAGCCTGGCATGAGGAATGCAAAATCAAGTCCGGGCCTCCGGCGCTGGCTGTTCGTTGCCTGCCTGATGCTTGCCGGGGTTCTGCCCGCGCACGCCGCGGAAAATGTCACGCCGGCCCAGCAACAGGTCGAGCAGCAAAAGCGCCAGCCGGGCAACAATGCGCCAGTCTGGCGCGAGGCACGCTCCGGCGAGGCCTTTTTTACCAATAATCCGGCCAACGAGGCCGGGGTTTTGATCCAGAGCCAAGGCGAAACCTGGCGCCAGATTCGCAATGGTCCGGTTACGCTTTATGGTGGCTGGCTACTGGTGCTGGTGGCTGCTGCGATCCTGGTCTTCTACATGATCAAGGGGCCGCTGACGCTGCACGACAAGCCGACCGGCCGACTGATCGAACGTTTCCCGCGCTATGAACGGGTCATTCATTGGATCACTGCGAGCAGTTTTCTGATTCTGGCTGTAACCGGACTGGCCGTTTTGTTCGGAAAGCATGTGTTGATGCCGGTGGCTGGCCATTCGGCGGTCGCCTATCTGCTGGTGGCCTGCAAGAACGGGCACAATTTCATCGGGCCGCTGTTCGCGTTTTCAATGCTGGCGATGATCATCATCTGGGCGCGCGACAACGTCTGGCAGAATATCGACGCCCTTTGGATCAGGAAGGCTGGAGGGCTGATTGGCGGCGAGCATGTACCGTCCGGGCGCTTCAACTTCGGTGAGAAGACCTGGTTCTGGATCGGTGTCACCATCCTCGGCCTGACCGTGGTGATTTCCGGGTTCGTGATGAATTTCCCGAACTTCGGCCAGACCCGCAGCGACATGCAGATCGCCAATATCGTTCATGCGGTCGCCGCTATCCTCATGCTGGTTCTGTCTTTCGGTCATATCTATATGGGCACGATCGGCGCGCATGGTGCCTTTGAGTCGATGAAGACAGGTTATGTCGATGAAACGTGGGCAAAGGAACACCACGAGCAGTGGTACAACGACGTCAAGGCTGGAAAGTCCGGACATCCGCAGGGTTAAGAGAGGAGTAAAAAATGAAGCACAGCAAATTTGCCCTGATTTTGGCGTTGACCGTGGCAAGTGCCGGGGCCTGGGCCAAACTGCCGCCACCATCCGAAGAAGCGAAGGTCAAGGCGGAGGAAGCGAAGGTCAAGGCGGGTGAAAGTACCAAGGTTGCTGCCGAACAGTTGGCCAGGGCGCAGGATCGTGTCGCCGAATGGTTTATTAGTGAACAGAAGGCCAAAGGCATCACCGTTACCCCGACGCCGATTGCCCCACCGGCACCTCCCGCCGCTACCGCTCCGTTACCCGCTGCAGCCAACAAGTAGGAGACAAGGTATGGATGCGCTGGATATCGCTCGTGGCCCATTGCTGACAATCAGTCTTGGTGTTTTTATTCTGGGAACCCTTTGGCGTCTGGCGAATATCGCGTTGCGGCCGCGCATGGCGGATCGATCGCTGGCGCGTGAGGGCGCCCCCTCTTGGCTCATGGGCGCCTGGGGCAACATTCTGCGAGGCATGTGGCCACGTCCGGAATTCAGTCAGTCGGCGCTAATCACTACGCTTAATGGTTATGTTCTGCATATTGGCCTCGCGCTGGTGGTTTTCGGCTATGCGCCGCACATTGCATTCATACACCGTATTACGGGCCTGTCATGGCCAGCCTTGCCAGATGTTGTGATGTACCTTGCTGCCGGTGCGACCATCATATCGATGCTGATGGCGCTGGTTTTTCGGCTGACCAACCCCGTGCGCCGGAAAATTTCGCATGCGGATGACTGGATCACCTGGGTCATCGTCATGTTGCCAATTGCCACCGGCATGGCCGTATTGATTGATCCCTCCGCGCAGATTCTGGCACGTGAGAATCCAATCTACCGTGGTCCGCTGGCATTACATCTGCTGACGCTGGAACTGCTGCTGGTCTGGTTCCCGTTCGGCAAGCTGATGCACGCATTTTTGTTTGTCTTCTCGCGCGGGGCTACTGGCGTGCGATTCAGCCATCGGGGAGTCAAATTGTGAATACTCAGGTAGCGAAAAAACCGACCTTCGATCAGCAGGGCGACTTGCCAGATGAAGAGCGCGTCGCAGCCGCACTGCAAAGTTTTGTATCGGAATTCGGGCGCACCACGACGCTGCATATGGATTCCTGCGTGCGCTGCGGACAGTGCGCCAATGCCTGCCACTTTTTCGTCACGACCGGCGAAGCCAAATACACGCCAATCTACAAACTGGAGCAGTTTCGCCGTGCCTACCTTCGCCAAGCCAGTGCGTTCGCACCGCTGGTGCGTGCGCTTGGTCTAGTCAGAAAGCCGGGTATTGCCGATCTGCAGCAGTGGCAGGAGTTGCTGTATGACTCGTGCACCATGTGTGGACGCTGCACCCTTGCTTGTCCCATGGGTATCGACATCGCCGAACTGGTGAAAGAGGCGCGCCATGGCATGTTCAAGGCGGGCATGGTTCCCGAACGGCTGGCGTTGATGGACCGTGCGGCCCGCCAATGGGGCAGCCCAGCAACCCCGGGCGAAGACTTGCCGGATATCCTGGCAGAAGTGTCCGCAGAGCGTGGTGTAACCATTAACTGTGATCTGGAAAGCGCCGAAATCCTCGTTACTGCTGCGCCAGCTGAACTGACGGAGCATACCAAGGCGCTTGCCGATGCGGCAAAGATCCTTAATCGCACTGGGGTGAGCTGGACGATGCATCAGGAAGGCTTTGATGCTTCAAACATTGGCTTCAACAATGGCGACCTTGAATTGCAGGAAAGGCTAACCCGTTCGCTGATCGATACCGCTGTCAAGATCGGGGCCAAGACCATCGTCTTGCCCGAGTGCGGCCACGCCTACGGTGCTGCGCGATGGGAGGCGGCCAAGTGGTATGGCCAGGCCTTGCCGGTGCGCATCATTCACATGACCGAACTCCTGGACGAATTGATCGCCAGCGGCCAAATCCGCGTAAACAAAATCGGCGAAACGGCTACTTTTCACGATCCCTGCCAGATCGTCCGGCGTGGTGGTCTGGAAGCGGCCGCGCGCAGGGTTCTGGCAGCTTTGGGGTTTGACTTGATCGAGCTCGAAAATCACGGCCTGATGGGCTATTGCTGTGGTGGCGGTGGCGGCGTAGTGTCGAACGTGCGTTCAGCGCCCTTACGCAGCAAGGTGTTCGCGATGAAACAGCAGCAAGTTGAAGCTACCGGGGCCAAGCAACTCGTCACCAGTTGTGGCCAGTGCCGCATAACCTTGGAAATGGGCGCCAAGCAGACGAAGTGGGACAAGCCAATCGAAAGCCTGTTGGAACTCGTGGCAGACAATCTGGCGGATTAAGACGGGTCGTCATTCGCAGAGCCGATCGAGTTCACGCTGTTGGTTATCTTGCAAAAAAATGGCTGAGTGAATGCGGCCTGAGCCGGATAGCGGTCGGTAATGCTGCTGATATTGGTCTTCCCAATGAGTGGGCTTCATCCGGGCAGATGGTGATATTCGCCTCCTGTTACGTAACGCGGACTGGATTGAATCCTATCGCAGTCAAATGACCACCCGAGGTGTTATCCTCGAATCGCCCGGCAGGTGACTGTCGGGCCTTTTCGCGGGTAAACCCATGACCCAAACGCTTCTGGAAGCGCTCACCCTGTTGGGTGGCTTCGACCATCGTCTGCTCGAAATTGTCGGCCTCTCGCTGCGCGTGAGCCTGACGGCGCTCGCCATCGGTGCGCTGCTCGGCCTGCCGCTCGGCGCCTGGCTGGCGGTTGTCGACTTTCGCGGACGCAGCGCGCTGATCATCGCACTGAATGCGCTGATGGGCCTGCCTTCGGTGGTCGTCGGCGTGCTGGTCTATCTGGCGTTGTCGCGCAGCGGGCCGCTCGGCAGCTACGGCCTGCTTTTCTCGCCGGCCGCCATGGTCGTCGCCCAAAGCGTTCTGGTGGTGCCGCTGATTGCGGCGGTGACGCGGCAGATCGTCGAGGATGCCTGGCGCGACTATGCGCCTGAACTCTCAGTTATCGGTGTCGGCCGGCTGCAGGCGGCGGGTCTACTCCTCGCCGACTGCCGCTTTTCCGTCAGCGTCGCGCTGCTCGCCGGGCTGGGACGGGCGATGTCCGAGGTCGGCGCGGTCATGATCGTCGGTGGCAACATCGACGGCTACACGCGGGTGATGACGACCGCCATCGCGCTGGAAACCAGCAAGGGCGATCTCGCGCTGTCGATCGCTCTCGGCCTGGTTTTGATGACGCTGATTCTCGGCCTCAACGTCGCCGTCCATTATGTGCGTGGCTGGGCGCAACGGAGGTACGGCTGATGTTTCCGCTGCGCATCGTTGCGCTGCGTTTCGTGCCGGCCGGTCGGGTGGTGCTCGACGATCTCGATCTGGTGCTGGATGGTGAAGGAATCAGCGTCATTCTCGGGCCCAACGGAACCGGCAAGACGGTATTGCTCAGGTTGCTGGCCGGCCTGCTGCCGTCCGATGGCGGTTCGATCACCTGGGGCGAGGGTGCAAGGCCGACGGGACGGCTGGCGATGGTCTTCCAGCAACCGATGCTGCTGCGCATGTCGGTATTCACCAATGTCGAGTTTGCCCTGCGCCCGCAGGCGATGAGCGGCGCCGAGCGGCACGCGCGAACTGCCGAGGTCCTCGAACGGGTGGGTCTGGCGCATCGCGCCAGAGACTCCGCGCGCCTGCTATCCGGCGGCGAACGTCAGCGTCTGGCGCTCGCCCGGGCTTGGGCGATGCGTCCGCGCCTGTTGCTGCTTGACGAGCCGACGGCCAGTCTCGATCCATCCGCGACCGATGCGGTCGAGCGGATCATCCGCGAAATTCGTACCGAGGGCGCCAAGGTGCTGATGACGACGCATAATATCGGTCAGGCGACCCGCCTCGCCGACGATGTCATTTTTCTGGCGGATGGTCGTGTGCAGGAGCACGAAGCGGCCCAACGTTTTTTCGCCCGCCCGCAATCGCCGGCGGCGCGTGCATTCATGCAAGGAGAACTGCCATGGCGTATCGCCTTCGATCACTGATTCCTGTCTGCGGCGGGCGGCCTGCCGTGCCGACCGCCAAGCGGCTTTCCTTCACCCAATGCAAGCTGGTGACACCATGACCGACACCTCCTCCTGCGTTTCAAATGCACCCGAAAGCCTTGCCTTGTCCGCAGCCGAGGCGCGCGACCGGATGGTTGCGGAAGTCGTGCCGATCAGCGGCCGCGAATTCCTGCCGGTGCGTAGCGCGCTCGGGCGCATCCTCGCCGCCGACATCGTTGCGCCGCACGATGTGCCGGCCCATGACAATTCGGCGATGGACGGCTATGCGGTCCGCTTCGACAGCCTTGCCACGGCAGGCGAGACAAAATTGACCGTGGTCGGCACCGCTTTTGCCGGCGGTGCTTTCTCCGGTCTGGTCGGCAAGGGACAGGCGGTGCGCATCATGACCGGCGCCGTGCTGCCCGCCGGGGCGGATACCGTCGTGGTGCAGGAAGTGACGCGGGTCGAGGCCGATGCCGTGTTCGTTCCCGCCGGCCAGCGGCAGGGGCAGAACACCCGCCGTGCCGGTGAGGATCTGGCCCATGGTGCCGTGGCATTGCCGGCCGGCAAGCGTATCGGCCCGGCCGAGCTGGGGCTGATCGCCTCGCTCGGTGTGGCCGAAGTCGAGGTCAAGCGTCGCCTGCGGGTTGCCTTCTTTTCAACCGGCGACGAACTGGCCTCGATCGGCAAGCCACTGGCGCCGGGCGAAGTTTACGACAGCAACCGCTACACGCTGCATGGCCTGCTCACCAAGCTTGGCGCCGACATCATCGATATGGGCGTCGTACCGGACCAGCCGGAAGTGCTCGAAGCGACCCTGGCCGAAGCGGCGCAGGTCGCCGATGCCATCATCACCACCGGCGGCGTGTCGGTCGGCGAGGCCGATTTCGTCCGCGAGATTCTCGAAAAGCTGGGCGAGGTCAGATTCTGGAAATTGAACATCAAGCCCGGTCGCCCGATGGCCTTCGGCAAGGTCGGCAACGCCTGGCTGTTCGGATTGCCCGGGAATCCAGTGGCAGTCATGGTCAGCTACACGCAGTTCGCGCTCGATGCACTGCTCCGCCTGTCGGGGCTTGACCCGTTGCCGGTGCGCCCGCTGCTGACCGTTATCGCCGAAAATGCGATCAGGAAACAGCCCGGTCGCCGCGAATACCTGCGCGGGCAGATCGTTGCGGTCGACGGCCAGTGGCAGGTAAAAACCATCGGCAACCAGGGGTCGGGGGTGCTGCGCTCGATGTCGGAGGCGAACTGCTTCGTGGTCCTGGCGGAAGACTGCGCCGGCGTGCAGGCCGGTGAAAGTGTGCAGGTACAGTTGTTCGACGGTTTGTAGCGCTCAGTCGGCCACTTCGACCTGGCCGCTGATCGTCGTTGTTACCACGCTTTCGCCGGCCTCCAGCGGGATCGGTGCGGGCGCCTCGGCGGCCATGGCACGGCTGGCCCGCAACATCGGCATCGGTGGCAGCTGGCCGCTTTGCTGGACGTTCAGGTGGCGAATCGTATACGGCTTGCCGAGCACCTCGGCGACCACCGCGGCGCGCTGGCGAAAGGCGGCGATGGCTTCGCGCGTCGTTTCGTCCTCTACCTTGCGACGTGTCTCGGGCGTCGGCAACTGGCTGATGCCGCTGACCGCCAGCCGCATTTGCTGCAATTGGCCGAGCAGTTCGGAAACCGCTGCCACGTCGCGCGATTCGATCATCAGCTCGGAATGGATACGCCAGCCGTCGATTTTCTGATTCTGGCCATACACCGGGAAAGTGCTCTGGCGGCCGCTCTTGACCGAGATGCCCGGCTTGGCCTTGATGACTTTCAATCCTTCGACGATGTCCTGATTGACGCGACGCGCCAGTTCAGCCGGGTTGTTGCCGCTCGCTTCGGCAAACACCGTGGCGCGCACCATGTCGTTGGCTGCCGGGCGACTCGCCTCGGCGGCCAGGTTGACGGTGGTGACGGCGCCGGCAGCAGTACACAGCAGGATGCCGGTCAGCAGTAATGATTTGCGCATGATATTCAGGTCTCGCTGGTGAGGCCTTGCAGTTCGCCGACAAGGCGCTCGCAATGTTCGATGTGGCGCATCGCCACGGTATTGACCGACCAATAGCCGATGCCGGCGGCGACGAGTTGCCCGGTAATCGGCACCAGACGGGCCGCCTGCATCGTCGTCAGGCGCAGGCCGACCACGCGCACGATGCGTCCGATCAGCATCGGCGTCGTCAGCCGGGCGGCAAGCGTGCCGCCAGCGCCGGCGAGCAGGCGGTAAACCAACGCCTGGCGCTGCCTGGAAAGCCTGCCGATCTGCGCTTCCGTAAGCCCGAAATGCGCGTTGATGCGGTCGATCAGCCGCGCCATCAAGGCCAGGTCGGTTGCCAGGTCGATCCCCGGAATGGGAATCAGCGAGGTCGCCGCCGCCAGTGCGGCCCGACGCCTTGCCATCGACCGGCAATCCTTGCGCAACCACTCGATCGAAGCATTTCCGGGTGTTTCGGCCCAGGTGGCATCGGCGGTACTGGCTGACATGTTGCCTCGGCTCCCGCTTACGGCCTGCCGCGGCACAGCTTGCCGTAGACGACCAGCAACAGGATGGCGACGACGACCGAGGCGATGAACCCGGCACCTTCGCCCGCCTGATACCACCCGAAATACTGACCGATGACCCCGGCGAAGAACGAGCCGCCGATACCAAGGAGCACGGTGGCGATGAAGCCCATGTTTTCTTTGCCCGGGTGCAGAAACTTGGCCATGATGCCGATGACGAAACCAAGAATGATGGTCCACAGAATGCCCATGATCAAATCCTCTCCTCAATGAGACAGCGTAGTGCAGAAATATTGGGCAATATTATCCGGTGATTGTGTAACCAGGTTGAATGATTCATCGGTTTCTGTGTATCCGTTCCAGCGCCTTCGGTTCAACGGGCGTTGCCGAAAAGCCGGTGGTGCCGCAAGCGGCCCGGTGCGTGCGAAAGCAGCGTCGAAATTACCAGTATGGCCCAGAACAGGGGCAGGGCCAGCGGCGGGTGGAAGGCCATGACGGCGACCAGCGCCAGCTTGAGCAGGACGCCGAAGCCGGCAATCTCCCGTACATGTCCCGGGTTGGCCCAAAGGTCGCCAGCGAACATGCCAAGCCCCGAAACCAGGGTCAGCAAGATACCCGGACCTGGCTCGCCGGCCCCCAGAAGTGACGCGCCGAGCAGGACGATGCCGGCCAGATGCGCAGCGCGCAGGCACAAATTCAGCCAGCGGCGGCCGGGAAAATCGCGGATGCTGTCGCGTTGGTGGGGCATTGTCGGTTGGTCGGGTGTTAAGATCGCCCATTATGTCGGAACTCGAATCACTTGCCGCACATCTCGGCCGCGAACTGTTGAACCGCGGGGAGCGTCTGGCGACTGCCGAATCCTGTACCGGCGGTTGGGTGGCCCAGAGCGTAACGGCCATCGCCGGTAGTTCGGCTTGGTTCGAGCGCGGCTTCGTGACCTACTCGAACGCCGCCAAGGTCGAGATGCTGGGGGTTCCGGAAACTACGCTGGAGCGTCACGGCGCGGTTTCCGAGGCAACGGCCCGGGCGATGGCGCAGGGCGCCCTCAAATACAGCGCTGCTAACTGGACGCTCGCCATTACCGGCATCGCCGGACCGAGCGGCGGCACGCCGGAAAAGCCGGTGGGCATGGTCTGCCTGGCCTGGGCGCAACGCGATGGCGGTTGCGAGGCGCTGACCTGCCACTTTACCGGCAGCCGCGCCGAGATTCGTGAACAGGCGGTGCGCCTGGCGCTTAGCGGCGCCCTCAAGCGGGCGATGGCGGCGACGCTGATGGCCTGAGCGAACTGTTGCGGTTAACGGCCGAAAACGGTTGTTTTACGGTTGGCGATCTATGGTGCTCTGGGCGATGGAAGGTGGCCAAGAGCAGCTTCATCGCTTCAGCGAAACGACGGATAATCCGCACTGAGAATAACTCTCGCGGGACAATTCGTGAGTAATTGCTGCTCCTCCTCAGATTGCGACAATAGCCATCCGAAAAAGCATCGTTGCCCTGGCAACGGACAAGAGTATTCGGAAGTGTCGGTGCGCACCATCGTCCACCACATCATGGACGCATGGACTTGGCAACCAACTGGACACCGGTACTTTTTCTGCGACGACCCCGCTTGCGAGGTTGTCTATTTCGGCGATGATGGTTCGATGATTCTCAGGTCTCGGATGCGAACGTGCGTTGGCGCGAAGGAGTTATCGGACGACAGTCTCCTTTGCTACTGCTTTGGTGTTACCAGGAGTGATTTCCGCGCCAATCCGACAACGAAGGACTTTGTTATTGCCCAGACCAAATCTGGATTGTGTTCGTGTGATACCAGCAACCCTTCGGGGCGTTGTTGCCTGAAGGACTTCCCCAGGCCTTAAATCGAGTGCCGGCAACGGATTGTCGATTAACCGCGAGCGACGTTGCCTTTATCCAGGCAGTGGCTCGAACAGTGCCGCCAGATCGTCGTTGCCGAACTTGAGTTCGACGCCGCGATCCTCGGAAAGGATGCCGGCGGCCAGATCGGCCTTCTTTTCCTGCAGGGCGAGGATCTTTTCCTCGATACTGCCGCTGACGATCAGTTTGTAGACGAACACCGGCTTGTCCTGTCCGAGGCGATGGGCGCGGTCGGTGGCCTGGTTTTCGACTGCCGGATTCCACCACGGATCGTAGTGGATGACCGTGTCGGCGGCAGTCAGGTTGAGGCCGACGCCGCCAGCCTTCAGGCTGATCAGGAAGATTGGCACCTCACCGTTCTGGAAACGGCGGATCGGCACTTCGCGGTCGATGGTCGAGCCAGTGAGCAGGGTGTATTCCAGGCCAATGGCAGCGAGTTCATCCTCGATCAGTGCCAGCATGCTGGTGAATTGCGAGAAGACAAGGATACGCCGGCCTTCGTCGACCAGTTCCGGCAGCATCGCCATCAGCAGGTCGAGCTTGGCGCGTTCCCTGACCTTGCGCGCGGTGTTGGCCTTGACCAGGCGCGGGTCGCAGCAGACCTGGCGCAGTTTGAGCAGCGCGTCCAGGATGACGATCTGGCTGCGGCTGAAACCCCTGCTGGCAATTTCGTCGCGCACCTTGACATCCATCGCCGCGCGCACCGTCTCGTAGAGGTCGCGCTGCGTGCCTTCGAGTTCGACGCTGCGCACGATGATGGTCTTGGGCGGCAATTCCTGGGCGACGTCTTCCTTCTTGCGGCGCAGGATGAAGGGGCGGATGCGGCGGGCCAGCAGATCGCGGCGCCGGTTGTCGTTCAGTTTCTCGATCGGCGTTCGCCAGTGCTTGGCGAATTGCCGGCCGCTGCCGAGAAAGCCGGGCAGCAGGAAATCGAACTGGCTCCAAAGTTCGCCGAGGTGGTTTTCCAGCGGCGTGCCGGTCAGACACAGGCGGTGGCGGGTGTCGATCTTGCGCACCGCTTCGGCGGCACGGCTCTGCGCGTTCTTGACTGTCTGCGCCTCGTCGAGGATGAGCAGGTGGTAGCTGTGCTGCATCAGTTCTTCGGCGTCGCGCCACAGCAGCGGGTAGGTGGTGAGCACGACGTCGTGGTTGGCGATTTCGGCAAAGCGCTGCTTGCGTTCCGGGCCATGTAGCGAGAGTACCGTCAGGCCGGGCGCGAAGCGCGCCGCTTCGTGCTTCCAGTTGAAGATCAGCGAGGTCGGGAGGACGATCAGCGCCGGTTTGTCGAGGCGCCCGGCCTCTTTTTCGAGCAGCAGGTGGGCCAGCGTCTGGGCGGTTTTGCCGAGGCCCATGTCGTCGGCCAGGATGCCCGAAAGATTCTGCTCGCGCAGGAACTGCAGCCAGGCCAAACCTTCCTTCTGATAATCCCGCAATTCGAGGCGCAATCCGGTCGGTGCGGCAATGCTGGTAATCCCCTGGGCGGCGCGCAACTGGTCGGCCAGCGCCAGAATGTCACTCTGGCCCTTGAACTGCCAGCGGCTATTGTCGTTCAGTTCGACCAGGCGGGGGGCGTCGAAACGCGATACACGAAGCGTGTTGCCGCCGGTGAAGCCATCAAAAAGATCGATCAGCGTCGCCGCCAGCGGCTTGATGCGGCTGGCCGGGACGCGGATGCGCTGGCGCAGCGGCGTCTGCAACTCGACCGGTTCGTCGTCGGCAATACCGTCGATCAGCAGGCTGTCGAGCCAGCGCCCATCGCGGCGGAACAGCGTGGCGAGCAGCGGGGCCAGCGCCAGGCGCTCGCCGTTGACGATGATTCCCATGTCGAGATCGAACCAGCCGTTGTCGGATTCGACGAGATCGGCTTCCCATCCGTTGACCGTCAGCAGGTGGTGGCGGAAATCTTCCGGAAACTCGACATGCCAGCCGGCAGCGCGCAGGGCGTCGCGGCCGTGTTCCATGAAGGCCGACCAGGCCTGTTCGCTGGCCAGGCCGAAAACGCCTTCCGGCGGGCGCCCGAAGGTGTCGAGCGTGTGCGAAGGAATCTTCTCGAAGCCGGCTGCGGTCAGCGCCCGCAAAGCCTGCAATTCTGCGTCCGGGCGGCGCTTGAGGTGGACCGTCTCGCCTTCCGGCAGGGTGACGAATTCGTGATGCTCGTCGGGCCGGACATCGACATCCGCATAACGGAATAGCGGTCGCGCGAAGTCGAAAAATTCGCCGGCAAGATTGCTGCCATAGCCTCGCCACGGGCGGTTGCCGTGCGTTGGGACAGTGTCCAGCATGAGGACGGGTTGCAGCGGCGCATCGACGATGCGCAGGCGAACCGTGGCATCCTCCGAAGGTTTGGGCAGTTCGGGAGCGAGTTCGGCCAGCGTCCTGGCAACGACGGCGGCTTCCTTGACCGACAGCGGCGGCAGACTGAAGAGGCGGCTGATGATGGCCGGATTGCCGGCAACCTCCAGCGGGCCCGCTTCCCCCTCGGCAAGATCGACATACCACGGCGGTTGGACCGGGATGATCAACGCCGCTGGCGGCTGCGCCGCAAGCAGGGGCCGTTGCAGGCCGCGCGAGTCGACCCGCCAGCCTACCGAGGCAGGACGAGGTTCGCCGGCGCCCAGCGGCAGGTCGTCGCCAGTGTCCGGGTAGAAGCGCCCGCTCGTCACCAGGCGCTCCAGCACTTCAGCGCCGTGCCTGGGGCCGAGCCCGAAAGCGCGCAACCCGGTTTCGTGGAGGCGATCGGCCCACAGCGGGCGCAAGATCGCCAGGTCTTCTTCGCTGACGAACTGCGGCGGATTGATCAGGGCGCGTTCGACATTCCACCACTCGTCGGCGCTGTCGGGAAACTTGCCCTTGGCGATTTCGATACCGAAATGGCGCTGGTCGGCCGTCCATTTGAGGATGTAGAACAGCTGCTGGCGAGCCCCGGCCGGGCGCGCTTTTTTCTTGGCTACGGCAATCGACGCGCGGCGCAGGTCCTCGACCCAGGACAGGACGCCGGGGCTGACGCGGTCCGGGGTGGCACGCTCCTCGATGGCGCGCAGCAGCATCGCCGCGACGTGTTTGCAATGGCTGCCGACCGGACAACTGCAACTGCTGACCAGCACCTGCGTACCCTGCCGGCCGGCGACCAGTTTGGCGATCGCCGAATAGGGCTTGCGCGCGCTACCGGGGATCACCGCACGAATGAAGTCGGATTCGATTTCCATATCCCGCACGACGTTAACATAGTTGCACGCCTTGTCCAGCTCGCGCTGGCCGAGCCAGTCCTGCAGATGTTTTTCGGTAAAGGAGTCCAGGGAAATCGGTAGCATCCGGAATCAGTACAGCATCAGGCCGAGCAGCGCGGCCAGCAAGAGCGCGATGATGGCCAGCCAAAGGTTCTGCTGGCGCTGCGCGGCAACCAGGCGCTCAAGCAGCGGTTGCAGGTTGGGCGCCGGTTCGCGCGCCAGCATCTGGTGAATCAGGCGTGGCAGTTGCGGCACGGTGCGTGCCAGATAGGGCGCTTCCTGCTTCAGGGCGCGGAGCATGCCGCGCTGGCCGACCTGTTCGCTCATCCAGCGTTCGAGGAAAGGCTTGGCGGTTTTCCACAGATCGAGTTCGGGGTCGAGTTGGCGCCCGAGACCCTCGATGTTGAGCAGGGTCTTCTGCAACATGACCAGTTGCGGCTGGATTTCGACATTGAAGCGGCGCGAAGTCTGGAACAGGCGGAGCAGGACCTTGCCGAAGGAAATGTCCTTCAGCGGACGGTCGAAGATCGGTTCGCAGACGGCACGGATCGATGCCTCGAATTCGTCGACGCGCGTGTCCTTCGGCGCCCAGCCGGATTCGATGTGCGCCTCGGCGACGCGCTTGTAGTCGCGGCGGAAGAAGGCGAGGAAGTTCTGCGCGAGGTAATTCTTGTCGGAGTCGGTCAGTGTGCCGACGATGCCGAAATCGAGGGCGATATAGCGGCCGTCGGGGGCAACGAAGATATTCCCTGGGTGCATGTCGGCATGGAAAAATCCGTCGCGGAAAACCTGGGTGAAAAATATTTCGACCCCGGCTTCGGAGAGCTTCGGCAGATTGATGCCGGCGGCGCGCAGCTTTTCGATCTGCGAAATGGGCGTGCCGTGCATGCGCTCCATGACCATGACTGTCGAAGTGCACCAGTCCCAGTGCACTTCGGGCACGATCAGCAAGCTTGAGTTGGCGAAATTGCGGCGCAACTGCGAGGCATTGGCCGCTTCGCGCATCAGGTCCAGTTCGTCGCGCAGGTATTTGGCGAATTCGGCGACCACCTCGCGCGGCTTCAGGCGCTTGCCATCGGCCCACAGGCGTTCGAGCAGCAATGCAAAATTGTCCATCAGCGCCAGATCGTGTTCGATGACCGACAGCATGTTCGGGCGCAGGATCTTGACGGCGACTTCATGGCTGCCGTCCTCATCCTTGAGGCGGGCGAAGTGCACCTGGGCGATCGACGCCGACGCGACCGGCACCGGGTCGAATTCGGCAAAAACCTCGTTTGCCGGCAGGCCATAGGCTTTTTCGATTTCGGCCAGCGCCAGCTGCGAATCGAAAGGCGGGACGCGGTCCTGCAGTTTGGCCAGTTCGTCGGCGATATCGGCCGGCATCAGGTCACGCCGGGTGGATAGCACCTGGCCGAACTTGACGAAAATCGGCCCCAGAGCCTCCAGTGCCATGCGCAGCCGCACCGCGCGCGGTGCGGAGAGGTCGCGCCAGAACTGCAAGGCGTTGGCCAGACGCACCAGGCGCCCGCTCGGCTCGTGTTCGAGCACCATTTCGTCGAGGCCGTAACGGCTGGCGACGGCGGCGATCTTGAGCAGGCGGAAGATGCGCATGGGTGGCGTGGGCGCGGGTTGGCCGCGCGAAAAGTCAAACGAGCATGTTAACACGCAGGCCGGCAGTTGACCTCATGCTGCGGCGCGTTTGTGTGGTCCGTTGCGGTCAACCGCGAAAATCTCACCAAAACGACATTCGCTCTGTGGGATGTCCTGCGACATGGTTCGGCTGGTCCATGCCTTTTGCCGAGGCGTGATACCCCCTTGATTCAAGCATTGCCGAGCGCCTTCGCATTTGCGGCATGATTGTGGCGACAGCGTATAATCAGCTTTTTTGCCTGTTCCGCCCTGAATCAATGGCCCATGATGTCAAATCCCAGCTGACCGAACTCCTGCACAGGGCGCTGGCCAGTGTTGCGCCGACTGCCAGCGCGATGCCGATTCATCTCGAGCGTCCGCGCGACCCAACGCACGGCGATTTCGCGACCAACCTGGCGATGCAGCTGGCCAAGGCGCTGAAGCGGAATCCGCGTGAAATCGCCAGCCAGTTGCTGGCCGAATTGCCGGTTTCGGTGCTGGTCAGCAAGGCCGAGATTGCCGGTGCCGGATTCATCAATTTCACGCTCGACGTGCGGGCCAAGGTCGACGTGGTCGGCGCAGTACTGGTCGAGGGCGAGAATTTCGGCCGTTCGCAACTCGGCGGCAACAGGACGGTGCAGGTCGAGTTCGTCTCGGCCAATCCGACCGGCCCGCTGCACGTCGGCCACGGCCGCGGCGCCGCCTACGGTGCGTCGCTGTCCAGTCTGCTGAATTTCGCCGGCTGGGACGTGACGCGCGAGTATTACGTCAATGACGCCGGCCGCCAGATGGACATTCTCGGCTTGTCAACCTGGTTGCGCTACCTCGAACAGCACGGTGTCAGCGTACCGTTCCCGCCCAACGCCTACCAGGGCAGCTATGTGCGCGATATGGCAGCGCAGATGACGGTGGCGCATGGCGCCAAGTACGTTCGTCCAAGCGACGCGGTGAGCGCCGGCACACCCGGCCTGCCGCCGGCCGACCGTGCCGACGACGAGGCCAAACAGCAGCGCGAGCTGCACCTCGATGCCCTGATCGCCCGCGCCAAGGAACTGCTTGGCAGCGACTGGCCTTACGTGCATCAGCATGCCTTGTCCGAACAACTGGCCGATTGTCGCGACGACCTCGAGGAATTCGGCGTCCATTTCGACGTCTGGTTTTCCGAGAAGGCGCTTTACGATACCGGGCTGGTGGCGCGCTGCGTCAACTTGCTGGAGAAGAAGGGCCACCTATACGAGCAGAACGGCGCCAAGTGGTTCCGGTCGACCGCCTTCGGCGACGAAAAAGACCGCGTCGTGCAGCGCGAGAATGGGCTCTACACTTATTTTGCGTCCGACATCGCTTATCACCTGAACAAGTTCGAGCGCGGTTTCGCCAGGGTCATCAACATCTGGGGCGCCGACCATCACGGCTATATCCCGCGCGTGGCCGGTGCGGTCAAGGCGCTTGGCCTCGATGCCGAAAAGCTGGAGGTGGCGCTGGTCCAGTTCGCGGTGCTCTACCGCAACGGCCAGAAAGCCTCGATGTCCACGCGTTCCGGCGAGTTCGTCACGTTGCGCGAACTGCGCGGCGAGGTCGGCAATGACGCCTGTCGTTTCTTCTACGCGCTGCGCAAGTCCGACCAGCATCTCGATTTCGACCTCGATCTGGCCAAGAGCCAGACCAACGAGAATCCGGTCTATTACATCCAGTACGCCCATGCCCGTATCTGTTCGGTCGTCGCCCAGTGGGAAGGCGATCTTGGCGCACTGGCCGAGGCCGACCTGAAGCGCCTCGACAATCCGCGCGAACTGGCCATCGCCAACAAGCTGGCGGAGTTCCACGACGTGCTCGAGAACGCCGCCCGCGATCTGGCGCCGCACCTGATCGCCTTCTACCTGAAGGATCTGGCCGGCGAGTTCCATGGCTGGTATAACGCCGAGCGCATGCTGGTCGATGATGTGGCATTGTGCGAAGCGCGTGTCGCACTGGCCGTCGCCGTCCGCCAGGTGATCCGCAATGGCCTAGGCATTCTGGGCGTGAGTTGCCCTGAATCGATGTAGGGATACAAGATGACACGTGACATGAAACCCAAGAGAAGCCGGACCGCCAAGAAGAAGGCGCACGGCGGTACCCTGATCGGCATGTTCATCGGCCTCGTGATCGGTGTCGGCATCGCCGCCGGCGTGGTCTGGTACATGAACAAGTCGCCACTGCCGTTCAACAGGCATGTGATGGCGCCGCCGGCCGCGCCGGAAGGCAGCAAATCGGCCAATGGCAAGGCAACGCCGCAGAATGGCGATGGCCAGCCGATGGCCTTGCCAGGCAAGCCAGGCGATCCGATTCCCGAGAAACGTTTCCAGTTCTACGACATCCTGCCGGGCAAGGCCGACGCGGTGCCGGACAAGGCAGGCAAATCCGCTGCCCCGGATCAGCCGAAAAAGGAAGAAAAGAAAGAAGAGAAAAAGGAAGAGCCCAAGGAGAGCAAGACGCCGCTCTTCCTCCAGGCCGGTTCGTTCAGTTCGCCGGACGACGCCGACAACCAGAAGGCCAAGCTGGCGTTCATGGGGGTCGAGGCGGTGATCCAGCAGGTGATGATCCAGGACAAGACGCTCTACCGCGTGCGGGTCGGTCCCTACACCAAGATCGATGAATTGAACAAAGTCCGTGCCCAGCTTGCCAAAGCCGGTATTGATGCCCAGCTTGCCAAATAGGAGCCACCCATGAAGTTTGCACGTCGCAGTTTTTTCAGTTCCATTTTTGCCCTGGTGGCTGCGTTGACCGTGGCGATTCCCTCAATTGCCCAGACCGTCGGCAAGGATTACACGATGATCTCGCCGGCACAGCCAACCGAGGACGCAAAGAAGATCGAGGTGATCGAGTTCTTCAGCTATGGTTGCCCGCACTGTGCCGATTTTAATCCGCTGCTGCATGCCTGGGCGGCCAAGTTGCCGGGCGACGTAGTGGTCAAGAAGGTGCCGATCACCTTCGGACGTGCGGCCTGGGCCAATATCGCCAGACTCTACTACGCGCTCAAGGTGACCGGTGATTTCGAGCGTCTGGACGGCGAAGTTTTCAAGGCGATTCACAATGATCGCGTTAACCTTTTCGACGAAAAATCGCTGTTCGAATGGGTGGCCAAGAAGGGTGTCGATCAGAAGAAATTTGCCGAAGCTTTCAGTTCGTTCGGGGTCATGAGTCAGGTCAAGCGGGGTGACCAGCTGGCCCAGGCGTACAAGATCCAGGGTGTGCCTGCACTCGCCATCGATGGCAAGTACCTGGTCGGCGGCAAGGATTTCAACGAGCAGCTGGAGATTGCCGACAAGCTGATCGCCAAGGCACGGAGCGAGAAGTCCGGCAAGAATTAATTGACGCTGAAAGTTTTCATCACGGGCGCCTCGTCGGGTATCGGCGAGGCGCTTGCGGTTTACTACGCGGGCCAGGGCGCGACGCTCGGCTTGGCGGCACGACGGGCCGATTTTCTGGATGGCCTGAACCGACGTCTCGGCGGAGCGCATGCGACTTTTGCGCTCGATGTTCGCGATGCGCCGGCCCTGCGCGCAGCAGCCGAGGCGTTCATCCCGCGTTGCGGAGTACCGGATATCGTCATCGCCAGTGCCGGCGTTTCGGCTGGCACGCTGACCGAGCATGCGGAAGATCTCGATGCCTTCCGCCAGATCATGGACACCAATGTTTTCGGTATGGCGGCGACTTTCGCGCCCTTCATTCCCGCCATGCGGGCGGCCAGCGGCGAGCCTGGGACAAGGCGGCGCCTGGTCGGCATCGCTTCGGTTGCCGGTATTCGCGGCCTGCCGGGCGCCGAGGCCTATTCGGCATCGAAAGCGGCGGCCATCAGCTATCTGGAAAGCCTGCGCCTCGAAATGGAGCCCTACGGAATCAAGGTGGTGACCATCGCTCCCGGCTACATCGAGACGCCGATGACCGCGGTCAACGGGTACAGGATGCCGTTTTTGCTGGCGCCGGACATGGCTGCCGCACGCTTTGCCCGGGCCATCGAACGCGGCGCAACCTACGCGGTCATTCCGTGGCAGATGGGGGTCGTCGCGAAACTCCTGCGCGTGCTGCCCAATTGGCTGTACGACCGGCTTTTCTTGCGGGCGCCGAGAAAGCCGCGCGACTTGCTAAAATAAACACATGCTGAACATCAAGATCAATGGCGAACCCCGCCAGTTTCCAGAAGCGCTGACCGTTGCCGGCTTGATCGAGCAACTGGGCTACGCGGGCAAGCGCATCGCCGTCGAGCGCAATGGCGAGATCGTCCCCAAGAGTCAGCACGGCACGACCTCGCTCGCTGCCGACGACCAACTTGAAATTGTCGTCGCAGTCGGCGGCGGTTAAGGAGAAATACCCATGCATCAACTGACTGTCGCCGGCAAGGCGTATCGTTCCCGATTGCTCGTCGGCACCGGAAAATACAAGGATTTTGCCGAAACGCGGGCGGCCATTGACGCCTCCGGCGCCGAAATCATTACCGTGGCGATCCGCCGCACCAACATTGGCCAGGATCCGAGCCAGCCCAACCTGCTCGACGCGTTGCCGCCTTCGCAATTCACCATTCTGCCCAACACCGCCGGTTGTTACACCGCCGACGACGCGGTGCGCACGCTGCGTCTGGCGCGCGAACTGCTCGACGGGCATCCGCTGTGCAAACTGGAAGTATTGGGCGATCCGACCAGCCTGTTCCCGAACATGCCGGAAACCCTGAAGGCCGCAGACACGCTGGTCAAGGATGGTTTTCAGGTCATGGTCTACTGCTCCGACGACCCGATCCAGGCGAAGATGCTGGAAGAGATCGGCTGCGCCGCGGTGATGCCGCTGGCCTCGCTGATCGGCTCGGGCATGGGCATCCTGAACCCGTGGAACCTGCGTTTGATCATCGACAATGCCAAGGTGCCAGTGATCGTCGATGCCGGTGTCGGCACCGCGTCCGACGCCACTATCGCAATGGAACTCGGTTGCGACGGCGTACTGATGAATACCGCCATCGCCCATGCCAAGAATCCGGTGCTGATGGCGAGCGCCATGAAGAAAGGCATCGAGGCCGGCCGCGAAGCGTATCTGGCCGGGCGCATGCCGCGCAAGCTCTATTCCGCCGATCCGTCGTCGCCGACCAGTGGGCTGATCGGTTCGTGAGCGACAGCGTCTACATTGATGGCCGCGAGGGCCGCGTTCACATCAAGTCTTATGTCCGCCGTGCCGGCCGCATGTCGGGAGCGCAGGAGCGCTACTATGCGGAGCTGATGCCGACGGTCGGCGTCGCCTATACGCGGCAGGCAGTCGACCTGGCTGCGCTGTTCGGCCGGGATGCTCCAAAAATCCTCGAAATCGGTTTCGGAATGGGCGAAACCACGGCGAAGATTGCCGATGCCTGCCGCGAAAACGATTACCTCGGTGTCGAAGTCCACGTGCCTGGCGTCGGCGCGCTGTGCAAGCAGATCGCCGAACGCGAACTGAGCAACCTGCGCATTTGCCAGCACGATGCCGTCGAAGTGGTGCGCGACATGCTGTCAGAAGGCTCGCTCGACGGCGTCCACATCTTTTTCCCCGATCCGTGGCACAAGGCGCGCCATAACAAGCGCCGGCTGATCCAGCCGCGCTTCGTCGCGCTATTGGCTTCGCGCCTGAAGCCGGGCGGCTATCTCCACTGCGCCACCGACTGGGAAGAGTATGCCCACCAAATGCTCGACGTGCTTTCCGACGAGCAGTCGCTGGTCAACACCGTCGTCGGCCCTTCGGTGTACCCTGGCGCAGGCTTCGCCCCGCGCCCCGATTACCGGCCGCTGACCAAGTTCGAGAACCGCGGTCTGCGTCTCGGGCACGGGGTTTGGGATGTGATTTTCCGCCGGCGCTAAGCCTGCACCCCGAGCCGCTAAGCTAGTGGCCGTGTATGGCCCCCGGTTCCGTCATGGTGGCGCCGGCCTGAAGCACGTTCGGATCGAGCATCCCGAATATCATCGCGACGTGTGCGACGACCAGAAATACAGCCGCCCACATTGCGTGCTGTTTCAGCTTCTGTTCATCATTCAGGCCGCGTCCGGCAATCCCGAGATCGAGCAGTGCCAGACCGAGCAGTGGTACGACGCCGAGCAGATAGGCGCCAACGGCAATCAGGTCTGCCGGGCCGCGCCACAGGCCGCCTTGCGTCAGCGGGATGACGGCGGTGAACATCAAATAAACAAAAACACCGACGAAATAGATGCCGCCGGCAATGCTTGCAGCCCGGTTGATGCTGCGTACCGGACCGTGAAACTGGCGCGAAAAGAGGATGAACAATTCGGTGATGACGACAGTTTCGGCAAGAATTACCGGTACCGCCATGAACAGGATAAGGTTCCAGGGCTGGTTGGTGGCCAGCAACTCCATGTAATGCGTCATGGGCATGATGTTTCTCCATTGCAAGATGTAAAGCCGCTCCGGCAGGCGCCGGGCGGACTGAAACGGGCAGTGGGAGAATCAGCAGATCGGGGGCGGGTGGTCAGGCGGCGACGTTGGGCCGAGCGCTAGCGTGCTGCGCGTCGGAGTGACTCCGTCCGGAGTGGTGATGGTGGCCAGCCCTATGCTGGCCGGCAAGGCGGGAGACACGGCGAGGTCGCAACTGATCTGGCAGGCCTTGTCGCCAGGCTGGTGATGTGTATGCGCCAATGCTGCGCCATTCGCAGCATGATCCGGACAGTCGACCGTCGAGGATGATAGTACAGACGCCGGGTTTTCCTGAGTTGCCGGTACCGGCAGTGCATACGCTGCCCCCGACAACCCGCGCAGGGCAATCGACAGTATCAGCAGCAAAATGAGGCGAAGACCAAGACGCATCGAGTGAGTCTAGCCATTCAAAGACAATGCTGCAAGCGTGTCGGGCTGCTAAACTCTGGCTCTTGCTAATCTGCATGGTGCAGCATGCACCCGGATACCAATACATCGGAAATTCAATTATGTGGTTCAAGAATCTACAGCTATATCGTCTGCCATCGCCGTGGAATGTTGACCTCGGCAAACTCGAAGAGCAACTGGCGCGCGGCCCGTTCGTCAAATGCCCGAGCAACCAGCCGGCCAGCCGTGGCTGGGTTTCGCCGCGCAAGGATGGCGCGCTGGTCTTTTCGCTCGGCCGCCAATGGCTGCTCGCCCTGTCCGTCGAACAGCGCCTGCTGCCGTCGGCGGTAGTCAATGAGGAAGCCAGGGAGCGGGCCGAGGCGATGGAAGCGCAGCAAGGCTACGCGCCCGGGCGCAAGCAGATGAAGGAATTGCGCGAGCGCGTGACCGAGGAACTGATGCCGCGCGCCTTTACCCGCCGCCGCACGACATTCGTCTGGATCGATCCGCAAAACGGCTGGCTGTGCGTTGATGCCAGCAGCCCGGCCAAGGCCGACGAAGCCATCGAGCACCTGCGCCACTGCCTCGATGAGTTGCCGCTCACGCTGCTTCACACACAGGTTTCGCCGACGTCGGCGATGGCCGACTGGCTGGCCAGCGGCGAGGCGCCGACCGGGTTCACCATCGACCGCGACTGCGAACTGAAGGCCGCCGGCGAAGAGAAAGCAGCGGTCCGCTACGTCCGCCACCCGCTCGAGGGCGACGAGATCAAGGCGCACCTGGCGAGCGGCAAGCTGCCGACCCGCCTGGCGCTGACCTGGGATGACCGGATCTCGTTCATCCTCAGCGAGAAGCTCGAAATCAAGCGCCTTGCCTTCCTGGACCTGCTCAAGGAAGAAGCCGAGAAGGATGCAGAACACGCCGACGAACAGTTCGACGCCGACTTTGCGCTGATGACCGGCGAGCTGTCGCGCTTCCTGCCGCAAATTGTCGAAGCGCTGGGCGGCGAGGTCGTCGGCGAAAAGTGAGTGTCTGCCCTTGCACACCAAGGGTGCTTCCTTCGGGGCGTGGCAGCGGAAAGTCGTATGCCGACTGTTGCGGTCGACTCCATTCCGGTGCCGAAAATGCGCTGACCGCCGAGGCGCTGATGCGTTCGCGTTACAGCGCCTACGTACTGCGGCTCGAACCATACCTGCTGGCGACCTGGCATATAGGGACCCGGCCACAAGAACTGAATCTGGCCGAAGAGGCGGCGACCAAATGGCTGGGGCTCGAAGTCAGGCGCCATAAGCAACAGGATGAAGCTCACGCCACCGTCGAATTCGTCGTCCGCTATCGCATCGCCGGACGCGGCCATCGGCTGCACGAACACAGCCGCTTCCTCCGTGTAGACGGGCGCTGGTATTACGTTGATGGCGACGTGACGGGTGGATCAGGCTACGGCTAGCCTTTGCGCAGCTTATCTTCCTTCTTTTCCTTCTTCGCCGCCTTCTTTTCCTTCATGGTTTTCAGCGGTTCCTTTTTTACTGCTTTTTTTGCGTCCTGGGATTTGGCCATTGCATTTCTCCTTGGGCTGAAACAGCGTTCGTCCAGTGTAACGCCAATTGCGTCGGCGCGAGCTGGATGCCAGTGCAGGCGGGTTGGCAACTTTTCGGAATTCCTGCCATGCTCACCATTGTGACATGACAGAAGCTATTATTTGGAGAACCAAAACATGAGCTTTCTCGATCAGGTACTCGGCTCCCTTGCCGGTGGACAATCCGGTGATAACAGCGCCCTGTTGCAAACCATGATGAAACTCGTTACCAACCCCCAGAATGGTGGGCTGGAAGGTTTAATCCAGCAGTTCCAGCAGGGTGGGCTTGGCGAAATCGTCAATTCCTGGGTATCGACAGGCCAGAACCTGCCCATCTCTCCCGACCAGATTCAGAGCGCCCTGGGCGGCTCGTCCCTGGATGGGCTGGCTGCACAACTTGGCGTCAGCACGGAGCAGGCTTCGGGCAGTCTGGCCGAGATGCTGCCGCAACTGATCGATCAGATGACGCCGAACGGCCAGATGCCGCAAAGCGGCGATCTGCTGGCACAGGGGATGGATCTGCTGAAAAAGGGTGGGCTGTTCGGCTGAAACGGAGCAGGTGGTCGTTTCAGCCGGCGCCACTATCGTCCAGAAAGCGTTCGAGAAGAACGTTCAGAAAGCGCATGCCCTTGAGCGTCGGGGCGATGCGTTGCGGACTGACATCGAGCAGGCCCTCGACAGCGGCCGCATGGATTTGCGGCAGAATCGCGGCCAGTGGCTGCGCGGTACGCGCCTCGAACAGCGCCGGATGGAAACCCTTGGCCAGGCGCAACGCGTTCATCAGGAATTCGAATGGCAACTGGCTGGCGGGAACATGGTTTTCTTCGTGCACGGCTGATCCGGCGCGCATCTTTTCGAGATAGGTGTTCGGCTGCTTCCAGCGCATCTGGCGCAACACGCGATCGTGCATGTGAGTTTTGAATGGGCGCCGGCGCCGATCCCGAGGTAGTCGCCGAAGTGCCAGTAGTTCAGGTTGTGCCGGCACTGCTTGCCGGCTCTGGCGAAGGCCGAGGTTTCGTAATTGGCATAACCGGCGGCGGCCAGTCGTGCCTCGATCGCCTCCTGCATGTCGGCGCAGCTGTCGTTCTCCGGGAGTTCCGGCGGGAAGGCGGCGAAGCGCGTGTTCGGTTCCAGCGTCAGCTGGTAGCACGACAGATGCGCTGGCGAGAAGCTCAGTGCGGTTTCGATGTCGGTGAGTGCTTGCTCGTGTGTCTGGCCGGGCAGGCCGTACATCAGGTCGAGATTGAAGGATTCGAAATGTTCGCCCGCCAGCTGCGCGGCGCGCCGTGCTTCAGCGGCGCCGTGGATGCGCCCCAGTGCCTTGAGATGCCCATCGTTGAAACTCTGGATGCCGAGCGACAGGCGATTGACGCCGGCGGCACGGAAGCCGGCAAACTTTTCCGCCTCGACTGCTCCCGGGTTCGCTTCCAGCGTGATTTCCGCTTCCGGCGAGAGCATGGCCAGCGCGCGGAAGGCGGCGAGCAGTTCGTCGATGGCCGCCGGCGACAACAGGCTTGGCGTGCCGCCGCCGAAGAAGACGCTGACTACCGGGCGGCCCCAGATCAGCGGCAGGGCGGATTGCAGGTCGGCGATCAGCGCGGCGACGTACTCGGCCTCAGGAATCTTGCCATTCGCCTCGTGCGAGTTGAAGTCGCAGTAGGGGCACTTGCGCACGCACCACGGGACATGGACGTAGAGCGCCAGCGGCGGCGAAACCTTGAACTCCAGATTTGTTACGGTTGACGGCGTTTTTTGGGTAAAAATGGGGATGCTGCGTGCCACCTCGATTACAGGCTCGGCAGGCGTTCGATCAGCTTCTGCATGGCCTGGCCGCGATGCGAAACCCGGTTCTTGGTTTCAGCGTCGAGTTCGGCTCCGGTCATGCCGAATTCCGGCAGGTAGAACATGGGGTCATAGCCGAAGCCCCGTTCGCCGCGCAGTTCGGTCAGGATCTGGCCATGCCACTCGCCCTCGGCGATCAGCGGTTGCGGGTCGTCGGCGTGGCGGACCAGGACGATGACCGAGACGAAATGGGCGGCGCGGTTGGGGTTGGTGCCGAGTTCGGCGAGCAGCTTTTCGTTGTTGCGCTGATCCGATTTCGGCTCGCCGGCGTAACGGGCGGAATAGACGCCGGGCGCGCCGCCGAGCGCGGCGACGCAGATGCCGGAATCATCGGCCAGCGACGGCAGGCCGGACAGCTTCGCGGCGTGCCGCGCCTTGGCCAGCGCGTTTTCGACGAAGGTGCAGTGCGGCTCCTCGGCTTCGGGAATGCCGAGTTGATCCTGCGGAATGACCTCGAAGCCGAGCGGCGCCAGCAAGGCATTCAGTTCCTTCATCTTCTTGGCATTGTTGGAGGCGAGGACGATTTTTTTCATGATGCGAGGGCGCCTTGCTGGGCGGCGATCAACTGACGGATGCCGGCTTCGGCGAGGTCGCTGAGCGTATTCATCTGGGCGCGCGTGAAGGGTTCGCCCTCGGCCGTGCCCTGGATTTCGACGATGCCGCCGGCGCCGGTCATGACGACGTTCATGTCGGTATCGCAGTCGGAATCTTCCGGATAGTCGAGATCGAGCACCGGTGCGCCCTTGTAGATGCCGACCGAAATGGCGGCGACATGGTCGCGCACAGGGTTGGCGGGCAATTTTCCGGCCTGCACCAGCTTTTCGCAGGCCTCGTAAAGCGCGACCCAGGCGCCGGTGATCGAGGCGCAGCGGGTGCCGCCATCGGCCTGCAGCACGTCGCAGTCGAGCGTGATCTGGCGTTCGCCGAGGACTTTCAGGTCGGTCACGGCGCGCAGGCTGCGGCCGATCAGGCGCTGGATTTCCTGGGTGCGGCCGCTCTGCTTGCCTTTGGCCGCTTCGCGCGCGGTACGGGTATGCGTCGAGCGCGGCAGCATGCCGTATTCGGCGGTGACCCAGCCCTGGCCCTTGCCGCGCAGGAAGGACGGCACGTTTTCCTCGACGCTGGCGGTGCACAGCACGCGGGTGTCACCCATTTCGATCAGTACCGAACCCTCGGCGTGGCGGGTGAAATTACGGGTCAGTCGGAGCTGGCGGAGCTGATCGGGTTGGCGTTGGCTGGGGCGCATGCGTTACTGTCCTTGTCGCTTGGGGTTGAACTTGTCGATGGTGGCACGGATTTCCTCGATCGCCTTCTCGATTTCGTCTTCGGTGAGGTTGACCTTGTGGGCCGGGTCGCGGCCGAATTGCTCTATGTGGGTGGCAATTTCGTCGAGGGCCATGGTCTGCGTCGAGATGCTGCTGCTCGCGTCGTTGACATAGGTGAGCTCCCAGCGCATGGCGACCACCGAGAGATTGTTGAACATGCGGGCCGCCCTTCGCTTCTGCCTTGGAGAGAAGCAGCGGGACGGCGTGGACGATGTTGGCGCCCATGAGCGCGAGGGCCATGTCGTTGCCCGGGATCTCGCCCCATAACCCGTCGGTGCACATTAGTAGGATGTCGCCGTGGTTAAGCGGCGTCTTGCGCGAAAATTCGATTTCCGGGGGCGTCGGGCTGCCCAGGCAACTGTATATCTTGTTGCGATCCGGATGCGTCGCTGCACGCGCTTCCGAGAGCAGCCCTTCCTCGATCATGATGCGGATGCGCGAATGGTCGCGGGTCTGCGCGATGACCTTTCCGCCACGCATCAGGAACAGGCGCGAGTCCCCGGCGTGCGCCCAGTAGGCGACGCCGTCCTGGACCAGGCAGGCGACACCGGTCGTGCGCGGCGTGTCGGAAAGCTTGTGACGCTCGGCAAAGTCGAGGATGGCGTGGTGCGCATTGGTCATGCCCTTTTGCAGGAAGCGGAAGGGGTCGGCCAAGGTTGGCCGGGCTTCCCGCTGGAAGTTGTCAGCCAGCGTCTGCACCGCGATCTGGGCGGCGATCTCGCCGTAGTGGTGGCCGCCCATGCCGTCGGCAACGACCATCAACAAGGCTTCGCGCGAGTAACAATAGGTGATCCGATCCTCGTTGTTGGTACGCCCTCCCTGGCGGCTCTCCTGATAAATCGTGAATTTCATCGCCCGGCTTTCTTGTATTTATCGACAACGCGGTTGAGCCAGTTTGCTGTTTCCTTGGGAACCGGCGGCGTGACGGTCTCGACCAGCGCCTTTTGCAGCGCGAAGACGCTCTGCGGCCGGTAGAAGTGGTTGAGGTTGAGGCACCAGTCGATGATTTCCAGCAGGCGGTCCGAGTATTCGCCCTCCCAGCGCATCATCGCCGGCACCAGCGTGTCCTTGGCGTAGCGCTCATTGGCTGCTTGCGGCGCGCAACCGGCGATGCAGGCATACATCGATGCCCCGACACTGTAGATGTCGCTCCATGGACCGAGATTCTTGCGCGACCCATAGTGTTCGGGCGAGGCGAATCCCGGCGTGTACATCGGCTTGAGCATCGGCTGGTCGGTCGATAGTGTCTGCCGCGCTGCACCGAAATCGATCAGCACTGGGGTGTTGTCGCTGCGCAGGTAGACGTTCGAGGGCTTGAGGTCGAGGTGTAGCAGCTTGTTTGAATGGACTTCGCGCAGGCCGTTGAGCATCCGGGTGAACACGCCACGGATGAAATGTTCGGAGACTTCGCCCCGATGCGTCTGAATGAACTCCTGCAACGTGCGCCCGTGCTCGTATTCCATGACCAGGTAAACGGTTTCGTTGGCGCGGAAAAAATTCAGCACGCGAATCACATTCAGATGCGAGAGGCGTGCCAGCGCGCGGCCTTCTTCGAAGAAACACTTCATGCCATAGCGAAAGGCACTCAGGTGTTCCGCAGTGATCAGTGGCTGGATTTCGCCTTCGGCGCGCAGGGCAAGGCTGTTGGGGAGGTACTCCTTGATTGCGACCTGTTTTCCGTCGCCGTCGGTTGCCAGATAGACGATCGAAAATCCACCGAGCGACAACTGGCGGAGGATCGTGTATTCCTCCAGTTGGTGGCCGGCAGGTAAGGGTTGGTTGGCTTGTTGCGCCATTGGACTCGCGGTTATGATGCAGACTTTGGCATTGTCGGGCGTGTTGTCCGGCCTGTAAAGCTGGAGAACCACGAATAATGATTTACAGCATGACCGGTTATGCAGTGAAGACGCGCGATATCGAGCGTGGAACACTGCAACTTGAACTCAAGAGCGTCAATTCACGCTATCTCGATTTTCACTTTCGGGTAAGCGAAGAACTGCGTGCGCTCGAAATGCCGCTGCGCGAGTTGCTGAGCTCCCGCCTTGCGCGCGGCAAGATCGAGTGTCGCCTCTCCTTCAATGCTGGCGCGGCACGGGCCGATCAATTGCAACTCAACAGCGAGTTGCTGGCGACCCTGCACACGCTCAACGATCAAGTCTGCAAGCAGATGCCGCAAGCCCGGCCACTCTCCGTAAACGACGTGCTACGTTGGCCCGGCATGTTCGGTGACCAGTCCGTCGATTATGCGGCCTTCGGTCCGCCGGTACTGGCCCTGGCGCGCGAGGTGCTCGACGAGTTTGCCGCCAGCCGTGGCCGCGAAGGTGAAAAGCTGGCCGAAATGATCGTCGACCGCGTCAATTCGATTCGCGATATCGTCGCCCGGGTTGCCCCGCGGATTCCCGAAGCCCAGGCGCTGTACACCGACAAGCTGCGCCAGCGTCTGACCGAGGCGCTGGGCGGCGCCAGCGACGAGCGCGTGCTACAGGAAGTGGCGGTGTTTGCGACGCGCATCGACGTTGCCGAGGAACTTACCCGCCTCGCCGCCCACCTTGACGAAGTCGAGCGCGTGCTCAAGCATGGTGGCGCCTGTGGCAAACGCCTTGACTTCCTGATGCAGGAACTCAACCGCGAGGCCAACACGCTTGGTTCCAAGTCGGCGATCACCGAGGTGTCGCAGGCCGCGATGGACCTGAAACTATTGATCGAGCAGATGCGCGAGCAAATTCAGAATCTTGAGTAGCGTTTCAGAGCTATTCACGCTGTTGCAGCAAACCCTTGAAAGCACCTATCCACGGGGCTTTTTAAGCATCTTGTAATTGCCTGTCTCATCAGAATGGCGCAGCGCATCCGTGTGCCACATGTGTTGTTAAGGCGCCACAGTTCAACAGCGATCAAACATAGTATTTGCCAGATCTGGGCTTGCCCGACTGCTTCTTCATGATGACCACGCCCCGGATGCACGACAGGCTGGCAATCGGCTGATCGGGATAGTTCGGGTTAAGGGCGTGCAGGGCCCAGCCTGCCTCGCATTTGACCAACTGGCGGAAAATGTATTCGTCGTTGTCGAAGGCGACGACATACGAACCATCTGTTGCCAGTCCTTCCGGTTCGATGACGATGATCTCGCCGTTCAGGAACTCCGGTTCCATGCTGTCGCCCAACACCATGAGCGCGAATGGCTCGGCGCCGGCACAGGAGCCGAAAGGGCTGTCATCAGCCTGCGTTGGCGCCGGGACGACGGGGATGTTTATCGGTTTTCTTTTGTTTTCCATGCAAGCTCCACAGTTGGGTATTTCAATCCAGCCAGCGCACCAGGTAATAAAGCCTGAAGCCTTCAGATGAGCGCGACGGGCCAATGACGATCGCCGGATGCAGATTCTGCCCGGCCCTGCGAACCGCTTCGTCTTCGCTGGCTACGGTTTCTACGACGCCTTCCGGAAAGCGCTTGCGCGTTTTTCCAGGGCTGCGGACCAATGCAGGGGCTTCCTTGGAGTGGTCGGGATCGAGGTAGAGTTTCATGTTGGGCGGTCTTGATTTTGACGGCGCTACTCGCACCGGTCATCCAGCAGGAGCGGAGTCCTGAGCGTTTGCAGAGCCTGGTTGATGGGTGCGACCAGCGTTTCGATCCTGCGCCGCATCAGAGCCCCGACGGTCGTGTTGCGCGCCAGCCAGGGATCGGCGGTTCTGCCGGTAAGGCCGGACAGGGCGAGCATCGCTGTAATGGATTCCCGGTAGCGGGGGGTGGTCTGCAGCAACTCGACAAGTCCGGGCGGGGTTTCGGGTTCACCGTGTGTCAGAGCTTCTGCTTCGGCAAAAACGGCGTCCAGCGCCTCGCTCCGGACCGGGTAACCCATGGTGTGAAAGTAGCGACTGACGGCATCCAGAACGGCGTAGACTACCAGCGCTGTAGCTGGCCGGGCCAGTACTTCCGAAACGGCACGCAGGTAGGTTTGCCCGTTGGCCGAAAGCAGGGACAGAAAACGTTCGGCAAAAAGGTTGCCACTTTCAGCCAGTGGTTTCAACGAGGCCAAGGCCTCGGCCTGGTCGGCGCGCGCGGGCTGATCGGCAGGCAGTTCGCCGGGCATGAACTCGAGAAAGCCGATGAAGTAATAGGGCACGCCCTTGGCCTGGCGCCATAGTTTGGCCGTCATTTGCGAATCCGCGAGCTTGGCGTAGAGCACCAGACGAATCGTATGCATGCGGGCGTCCGGGTTCTCCTCGAACGGCAGGTGCTCGATCAGGAAATCGGCAAGCACCTTGCCCATCCTGCCTTGGGCGACGCTGTCCTTTTCCAGCATCGAGCGGGCAATTTCCATGGTCGGCTGGCACCACCAGATGCGTCGCGCGAGTTCGTCCGTGAGGCCGGGCGCATGGGCGGCGGCCACAACCGCTTCCGGCTCGCCGAGCAGCAATAGTGCTTCAAGATTCTTGTCGGAAGTCTGGCCCATCCGGGTCCATTGCTGGAGATAAACCGGATATCCGCGTGGCGAACCGAGCGCATGCCCGCCGAGAAACTCCTTGAGGCGGGTGATGTACTGTTCCGCACGGCAATTCGGATGCAACTGGATCTTGACTTCGCCGATCTCGCGCAAGGCGCGTAGCATCATGGCACCCTCGTCGATGCGCACGGCCTGGACCGGCTCGGCCAGCAGCAGCACGTTGAGCCGCAGGCTGTCTTCGGGAGAGAGTTCATTTTTGGCCACGGTCAATTCAATTGGATCCGTTTGCCCCAGGGTACCGGCTTCTTGCCCTTGACCAGCCAGATGGTGGGATAGCTCGGTGCATCCACGGGGAATTCCGCATCGGCGTCGGTGAAATACACCAGCGCATCAGGGAGCAGATTCTGTTGTTCGACCCACTCGAATACGGGTGCGAAATCAGTACCGCCGCCCCCGGCGAATGAGCGCGGCAGGCGGAATTCATCCCAGGGTTCGAACACCCAGGGACAGTCTTCAGCGAGCGTTGCGTCGCAGGCCAGCAAGGTGATACGCACCGGCAGTGCGCCCTTGATCGCGTTGATTTCCGAAAGAAATTCTGAAAGTTCATCCTCGCCGATCGAACCCGAGGTGTCGATGGCGACGACCAGATCGCATTGCGCGCTGCGTAGCGAGGGCAGGATCATGTCGCCCTCGCGCCGCGAGGGACGCATGTAGTTGTAGTCGTTGCGCGCCCGTTCGAACAGATGCTGGGCGAGTAAGCTGCGCCAGGGCAATTTGGGTTCCAGCCAGGCGTCGACCAGACGCGCCATGGCCCCGCCGAGCTTGCCGGCCTGCTGCGCCTGCTGGGCGGCGCTGGCCAGATATTGCTGCCATTTCTGCCCCAGTTCGTCCCGTTCCTGCGCGCTCAGTGGCGCGGGGGGGCCATCGTTGCTGTCATCATTGTCATTGCCCTCGCCGGATTGCGCCGGTTCAGGATTGGCCTGGGTGCTCCCGCCAGAATCTTGCTGACGGTCCTGTGCCTGCGACCCGCCTCCGGACTGGCCCCGATGTTCGTCGTCCTGTGGCGGCTCATCGCTCCGTCCGCCCTGGCTGCCGTCGGCATTGTTGTCGTAGAGATGCTGGTCGAGGGTTTCACCGTCCGGGTTGTCGTCCAGGCAGGGATAGATTTCCTCGGCGCTCATGTTGTCGAACATGCTCATCACCACGACCCCCGGCGGCGCTTGGAGGCCGTCGGCGACAAGGATGGGATTGATGGCGAAATCGCACGCGAGATCCCACTTGCGCTGGATGCGGTGCCCGCGCCGCACAAAGTGAGTGAGCGCACAGTGCAGCGCTTCGTGGGCCAGTACGAACTCGATCTGCGAGAGCGTCAGCCGGTCGATATATGCCGGGTTGTAGTACAGGCTTTTCATGTCCGTGGCGGTGGTTCGGCACCACTCGCCGGCGGCCAGCATCGGCAGACGCAGGACCAGTGCGCCGAGGAAGGGCTTGTCGAGGATCAGCCGCGTGCGCGCCGCCGCCAGTTTGGTGGCCGGGTCGTTGACGGGAGTGATCGCGGCGAGACTCGTTGGCATGGTTTGTTGGAAACTCGGCGACACGATGTGCTACCGGTGGTGAAAATCTATTCGTACAAAACGATATCCGCCACCTGATTCGCCCAGTTGGCGAACTGTGGCACGGCAAACAGGGGTTGTCCGATGTTGCGGTGGATGTCGGAAACCAGCATGACGCCCATTTCCCTGAGCGGGAAGCGGGCGGCGTAGTCGAGTATGTGGCCGAGCATTTCCTTGGCATCGCTGTTGCCCTTGTTGCGTACAGCGCGGGCGACCAGCGCAGCGGCGACGGCATATTGCAGATCGGTGTCGCTTGGGACATCGGCTGCACGACCTTCGACGATGGCATCGAGATCGGGCATGCGCGAAAGGTTGGCGAGGTAAGCCGAAAATTCGATTCCCGCTGCCTGGCCGACGCAGGCGACCAGCGTCGGGCCCAGCAGGTCAGGCTGATCGCTGAATTTCAGCAAGGCACGGTGGGCAAATTCCCACGAACGCGGTGTCGGGAAGGCGGTGGGATTGCGCGCCGGGTCGAAATCGAACAGCAATTCCGGGCGAAAGCGCAAAAAGCCGATCAGCCGGGCATCGATGTTGTTTTCGTAGGCCCATTGGGCCCAGTCGTCGAGGTTGGCTTCGACCTCGAAATGCGAGAACCGGTTGGCCAGCGGCGCCGGCATCGCGTAGGTGACGCCGCGGTCGCCCTGCCGGTTGCCCGCCGCAAAAATGGCCCAGCCCGGAGGCACTTCGTAAGCGCCCAGCCGGCGGTCGAGGATCAGCTGATAGGCTGCCGCCGAGACCGAAGGTGGCGCCGACGTGATTTCGTCGAGGAACAGGATGCCCTTGTCGCCATGCCGCAAAGCATCGGGAAGGATAGACGGAATCGCCCAATCGACATGGTCGCCGACCCGGAAGGGAATGCCGCGCAAATCCGAAGGTTCCATCTGTGACAGGCGGATATCGATCACCGGCACCCGATGTATCGCCGCCACTTCGCTCACCATCTGGGATTTTCCGACGCCGGGTGGTCCCCACATCATGACTGGAGTGTGATGACCTTCGGCGGCGCTGTGGAACTCTCGCTCGAGAATCGGGATCAATTGTGCAGGACGCATAAGAAGGTGAATGCTTTATAAGAACTGACTACTTTACTCCGGATTAAGCGTGATGGATGTTTCTGCAGTCGATTTGTCGATGGCAAAAATCATTTCGCAGTACTCGTTCTGCGGCTCGATCGGGGTTGGATCGTCGGCGCAACTGCAGCCTGTAATGAGGCCGTAATAGAAGACCCCCACCTTGGCGCGAATGTATCCTGACGCTTCGGTGGCGCTGAGGAGCATTGCCGTGAACGTGTCGTCAATGGGTTGGCTGCTTGTCTTCAAGCCTTGCTGCAAGGGCAGCTGCGCCGCGTCCAGCTGCCCGATTTCCAGTTTGATGACGGCCTCGAATTCTGGTGAGTTCCAGGCGCGCAGTGCGTTTGGAAGGCGAATCATCGCGGCTCGGACCCCTCTGTTTAGTTTGGCTTCCTGGGCGGCTTGGGCATGGCGACGACCGTGCTCATCGGGGGTTCGTCCGTGTAGTAGGGCTTCTCGTTGTCGCTGACTCCGGCTTCCAGGGCCAGCTCCCGTTCGCGCACGGAAATCAGCTCGAACAGTTCGCGAATGTCCTGGATGGTGCCGTCCTGCAACGGGTGCTCCATGCCATGCGCGGTCGCGGTGTCCTTGACGATATTGGCCAGTACCTTGCGCGTCACGCGCAGGATGCGTTGTTCTTTCGATGTGTTGTCAGAAGGCACGATTGCTCCGGTGGGGTTTGAATGATGGGCACAAGGTACAACAGTAAAGCGATCAATACCAGCCAAGGCTAATGTGTTTGGGGACGCGTTCCGGATCGACAGGCTCACGCAGAAGCGCGCAGGCGGGCTTCGACCTGCAGGCGCGTGACGAGTGCCGGATCGGCCTGCGCCGGATAGAGGCGGGAAAAATGCGCGACGGCACAGGCATCGGCGATCGCGGACTGTTCGAGTGTCGCGCGGGTCGGAGTCGACAGCGGCAGCATCAGCAAGCGTGCCGCCTGGCGCGCGAGAAAGCCCGAGATCAGGGCTTGTTCCTCGGCCAGCGCGAAAGAATCGACGGCCAGCAGGCACTCGGGGAAGCTCTCTGCTGGCAAGGGCCCCGCCTCCGGACTCCCTGTTGAAGAGGCTTCGAGGCATTCGCCGCTGCCGTCGGCGGCGCGTCTGAACCAGCGGGTACAGTTGCCCGCGCGCTGCACGCATGCCTCGATCGCGGCTGCTTGCGGATCTTCCGGCAGTGCCCGCCAGTGGGAAACGCTCCGCCGTTCGGGCAGGGTCGTAGACGTCGCCAGCAGCGCGACGGGGCGGGTGTCGGCGCAGCGCCAGCATTCGTAGACATCGGCCAGCACAAAGGGCAGATCGGACTCGAGTCCGACGATCGCTACCCGCAGCGTGTCGGCGGCGGCCGGTGCGTCGAACTCGGTGGCGGGAGAGTAGGGAAACCGTGCCAATCCTTCGCTGGCCGACCAGACGGCATAGCGGGCGTAATCCATTGCGCCTTGCCGGTTGAGGCTTCCCCAGCCGGCAGGCCGGCGCGCCAACAACTGCAGCTCCCAGTTCCGGCCATCGACGCTGAGGGCTCGCCCGGTATCGGATTCGATGATCTGCTCGACCCCGCGGTACGGATTGACCCGCCGCCGGGCGTAGTAGCGCAGGATGCCGCTCAGGGTGCAGCCTCAAGACGCGCGCGCAATTGTGTCAGCAACTGTTCCGCAGGTTCCTGCAACTCGGGATCGAGGACTTCGTAAAGATATTCGACCTCGTCCAGAAGCGTCTCGATCTCGCTGCGGTCGTTCAGTTGCGTCAGGCGGCCAGCAACCTGCTGCATATAGACATAGGGGTTGATGCCAGGCATGGGTAGCTTCTCCTGCGGAAGTTCGTGGATGACACCCTATAATTGACCGGGCTGGCCGCCAAGGGTTCGCTGAAAGCCGCTAAAATCCTTGGGGAAATGGCGATGCATCGGTTCCAGGTCGGCAGGAAAAATGATGCGGGTCTGGCAGCGAGGAGGAAAATAGGGCTAGGGCTCGCGCGTGGGGGGTAAGGTCTTGTTCAGGATTTCCGGCTGGTTCGTTCCATTGGCGCGGCGTGTTCTCTATTTCTGGGTACGCACGAATGTCTTTTCCGAGGCTGCGGCGGCGATCGATCCGACGCGCCCGGTCTGCTATGTGCTGAATGACCGCCATCTGTCGAACCTGCTCGTTCTCTTCGAGGAGTCGCGGCTGGCCGGATTGCCACCGGCCGATGCGCCGCTGGTTTTCGACGGTATCAGGGCGCGGCGTTCGGTCTTCTTTCTGAACCGGAAACACAAAGGCGGCACCCCGGAAGTTTCACGCCTGCTGGCCGCCATTGCGCGGGCGACCGTTGCCGATCCGGAAACCGACATCCAGCTGGTGCCGGTCGTGATTCTCTGGGGGCGCAGTCCGGACAAGCAGGAATCGATACTCAAGGCGCTGTTCGCCGAGACCTGGCGCAATCCCGGCGTGTTTCGCCAGATGCTCGCCATTCTGCTGCATGGGCGGCAGACGCTGGTGCGCTTCAACGCACCGCTCTCGCTGCGCGAACTGGTGCATGGCAGGTCGGCGCCGCTCAACGAGATGCAGGCGGCGCGCAAGGTATCGCGCATCCTGCGCGTGCATTTCCGGCGCCAACGGGAGATGGCCATCGGCCCGGACCTGTCGCACCGCAATACACAGATCGGAATGCTGCTGGCCAGCGACCGGGTACGCCAGGCCATTGCCGACGAGTCAAACAAGCTGGGGATTTCCCAGGGCGCGGCCTATGCCAAGGCCAACGAGTTTGCGCTGGAGATCGCTTCCGATTATGCCTACGGCACGACACGGGCGCTGGAACTGTTTGTCAACTGGTTGCTCGAACATCTTTATGACAGCGTCGAGACGCACAATTTCGAAGCCGTGACGCAGATCGCACCGGGCCAGGGCATCGTCTATGTACCCTGCCACCGCAGCCATGTCGATTACCTGTTGCTCTCCTTCCTCATTCATCGCAACGGGCTGACGACGCCGCACATCGCCGCCGGCGTCAATCTCAACCTGCCGCTGGTCGGCTCGCTGCTGCGCCGTGCCGGGGCTTTCTTCCTGCGCCGCAGCTTCAAGGGTGAGCCGCTCTACGCCGCGGTCTTCCATGAATACCTGCATCTGATGCTCGCGCGCGGCTTTCCGATCGAATATTTCATCGAAGGTGGTCGCAGCAGGACCGGACGCATGCTGATGCCGAAGGCCGGCATTCTCGGTATGACCATCGCCAGTTACGTGCGCAGTCACAGCCGGCCCCTGGTCTTCGTCCCGGTTTATATCGGTTACGAGCGACTGATCGAGGGGCCGACCTATGTGCGCGAACTGGCCGGGCGTCCCAAGCAGCGTGAGTCGCTGTGGAGCCTGTTAAACAGCATACGCAAGGTCCACCGCGTTTATGGCCGGGCGTATGTCAATTTCGGCGAGCCGATGCCACTCAACGGGTTCCTGGATAATTACCGGCCCGACTGGCGTGCGGAACGCGACGAGGTGGGTGGCGACTGGGTGCGCGCGGCAACCCGCGAGGCAGCAGTCGCGCTCGCCACGCGGATCAACGATGCCGCCGTGATCAACCCGGTGAGCCTGATCGCACTGGCCTTGCTGGCGACGCCGCGTGCCACCGCCGATCTCCTCTGTCTGCAGCGACTGATCGGGCACTTTCAGGCACTCGATGCCGCTGCGCCCTATTCGCCGCAGCGCATTGCCTGCGATCTCGAACCGGAGCAGATTATCGGGCATGCCGAACGCCTCGGTATCGTCGAACAGATACAACATCCGTTTGGTAATCTTGTTCGCGTGGTCGGCGCGCAGGCGCAACAGCTTTCCTATGTCCGCAACAACGTGCTGCATCTGTTCGCGGTGCCGGCATTGATCGCCTGCCTGCTTGGCAACAATCGCAGCCTCGACATGCAACGCCTGAGTGACGCGATGGCCGGCATTTATGGCGTCATGCGTTCAGCGCTGTTTCTGCGCCGCTCGGAGGAAGCCTTGCTGCAGGAAATCCAGCTGACGATCGGATCGTTCGCCGAACGCGGCTTGCTGCGCCGGACGGATCGGGATGGCTGGCTGCTGGCGCCGGAGGCCAACAGCCAGGAGTTTCTCGAGTTGCACATGATCGGAGAAACCCTGCGGCCCATGCTGGGTCGCCATTTTTTGGCGCTCGCCCTGTTGCAGCAACGCGGCTCCGGCAAGTTGACGCGCGCCGTTCTGGAAAAAGACTGCCAGTTGCTGGCGCAGCGTCTCGTGCTGCTGCATGGTTTCGGCGAGGCTGAGACTGCCGACAAGTCCGACTTCACAAATCTTGTTGCCAATCTGCTCGATTCCGAATTGCTTACCGAAGACGAAGATGGGCTGATACATTTCGACCAGCGCCTGCTGGTACCGCTCAATTACGTGGAATTGGTGCTGCCGGCCGACGCCCGGCAATCGATACGCCGGGTCGCGAAACAACCTTCGCCCTAACTGTTGCGATCGACCGGCGATTCAGGCCAAAAAACCGTGAATCCGGCCGGCTCCGTTCATTTGGCCTCGTCGATCATCTCGATGGTCTTTGCCTCGACTTCCTTGCCAACCTGAACCAGCACCGGGTCCTGTGACAGTGCCGAAAGCATCTGTTCCGGCGTGATCATTCCGATCAGCGTCTTGCCATTCTCGGTATACACCGAGATTCGGCACGGCAAGGCCATGTTCAGGCGCATGTCGGTGGCCAGAACCTTGGCCGCCTGCCCCGGATTGCAGACCTCGAAAACCTTGCACTGCTCGGCGAAGGCGATGCCCTTGCTGCGCAGCGTGTTGCCCAGATCATGGACATGGAGGACCCCGAAATTGTGCTTCTTGACCGCCGCGTCAAGGTCGGCCGAAGCCTGGTCAAATGACTTGCTGCTTTCAACGATATAGAACATGAATCACCTCGATTGCTTGGATTGGCACGATGCCCGGATCAAAATTATCGCTCAGTCGAGCAGTTTGCGCTGATCGAGAAATTTTTCGAGGATCTCGAGCCGTGAAATCGGGTCCTCGAGTTCCAGCAGTTTTTGCTTGGCCAGGTTCTGTATTGGAAGAACTTCCGTGATGCGGAAACCGACCCATTCCGCATCATCGTAATAATGAGGTTCGGGGATGCGCGCGGGGCCCATGTCGCCGGCGATCCGTTGCAGTAGGGGCAGCAGGCGCCGACGTTCGGGCGGAAATGGCAGCGGGCCGTCGTCGTTGATCATTTCGACGCTAGCCTGCAACAGGTTGTCCGGGCCGACCGTCTGGTTGACGATACGGAAACGCTGTTCGCCGCGCGTCGTGACTTGCAGGATCCCGAGCTGTTCCATTTCCCAGTCGATGATGCGGGCCAGCGTGCCGACCGGGTGCGGTTCGGCGACGCCGCCGGCCTCGTCGCCGGTGGCGATCAGGCAGATGCCGAAAGGCAGTGCTTCCTTCATGCACAGCGCGGCCATGTCGAGATAGCGTTGCTCGAAGATCTTCAACGGCAGGATACCGCCGGGAAAGAGCACGGTATTGAGCGGAAACAGCGGAATTTCGATGCGGCCCGGCGCCGCCTTCTCTTCTGTTCCGGAACGGCCGAACCAGCCCATCAGGCGCCCCAGCGCTGCATCAGCGTGTGCGAAATGGCAAGCTGATCGAGGATGCGCGCAACGACGAAATCGACGATGTCGGCGACAGATTCCGGGTGCTGGTAGAAGCCGGGATTGGGCGGCAGGAGCACTGCACCGGCACGGGCCAGGCGCAGCATGTTCTCGAGATGGATCGCTGACAGTGGCGTTTCACGCGGAACCAGGATCAGTTTGCGGCCTTCCTTGAGCACGACGTCGGCGGCACGCTCGATCAGATTGTCGGCCAGTCCTTGGGCGATGGCGGCCAGGGTGCCCATCGAGCAGGGGCAGACGACCATGGCGTCGGGCGGATTTGAGCCCGAAGCGACCGGCGCGAACCACTCCTCGCGACCGAAAATCGACAGTTTTTCCGGGTTGACCGCAGCAACCAGCCGGGCGAGCAGGGCGGTCTTGGCATCGGCCGGGCGGGATGGCAATTCGAGGCCCATTTCCTGACGGGCGACGACCTGCGCTGCCTGCGAGTAGAGCAGCTGAACGTGGCACCCGGCTGCCAGCAGGCACTCCAGTAGACGCAGGCCGTAGGGCATGCCCGAGGCGCCGGTCAGGGCGAGGCAGATGGTCTTGTTCATTAAGCGCTTTCTGCGACGGGAGTGTCTGCCAGCAGTTTAGCCGCGATCAGGCCGTTGATGGTGCCGAATACCAGCGCGGCAGTGGCGAAAACCGGGGTCAGCAGGAAGACGCCGTTATGCGGAATCAGCCACAGGCGCGCCAGCAGCAGCTGCCCCCCGAGGTGGGCGAAGGCGGCGAGGATGGAGAGGCTGACCGGCCCGAACCAACGTGCCGGCAAATGGCGGGCGAGCCCGAGCGTCGCCAGGCTGAGCGTCGTGCCGGTCAGCGACAGGAAGAAGCCGGGGGCGAGGAAGTAGCCGAGCAGCAGGCTGCCGGCCAGTACCCGCAGGCCGCTGACCCAGACCGCCGTCGCCCAGCCGTAGCGGACCAAGACGACCAACGTGACGATGTTGGCGAGGCCGGGCTTGACTCCCGGCAGCGGGCTGGGGATCGCTGCGTTGACCAGCGACAGCGCGACTGCCGCGGTGGCCAGCCAGGCGACACGGCGATCTTCCGCGCTGACCGTCAGTTCAGTAACTGAGGCTGTCATAGGCGCGGGTGCGTCCGGCGATTTGAACGCTGACATGGTTGGGCGCGCAGATGGCGATTTCGCCGGGGCGGACCAGCCAGCCCTGGCGCACGCAATACTGGCGCGGGCCGGGGTCGGCGACGACGCGCGCGCGGCCCGGTTCGATGGCCACCAGCGTCGTGCCGAGCGGTCCGGGAACCGAAAAATCGCGACGGCTGCCGAGATCGACCTCGGCAAAGACCTGCCCGTCCTGGCGGATGATGGCGCGCTCGGCGAAGCCGCCCTGCCAGAGCAGGGGCAGCGTGGCGCCGACCAACGCCGCACCGCAGGCCATGACCAGCCAGTCGCCGGGCCGCATATAGGCCAGCCAGCGCATCAACCGCCGGCCAGGGTGCGATGGCGGATCAGGACGCGGGCCTTGTCGTGGAACTGGCGCCCCAGCCATTCGGCGAAGTAAACTGAACGGTGCTGGCCGCCGGTACAGCCGATGGCCACCGTCAGGTAATTGCGGTTGTCGCGGACATAGGCCGGCAGCCAGGTGGCGACAAAGCGGCCGATGTCGTCACGCATGCGGATGACCTCGTCTTCCGCTTCGAGAAAGGTGACGACCGGCTGGTCCTTGCCGGTCAGCGGGCGCAACTCGGCGTCGTAATGTGGATTGGGCAGGCAGCGCACGTCGAATACCAGATCGGCGTCGAGCGGAATGCCGTGCTTGAACCCGAAGGATTCGAACATCAGCGTCAGGCCGTGTCCCGGTTCGGCTTCGATGAACTGGCGTACCCATTCGCGCAACGCGTTGGCTTTGAGTCCGCTGGTATCGATGCGGTGGCCGAGGGTTGAAATCGGCGTCAGCATTTCGCGTTCGCTGCGGATCGCTTCGGCCAGCGACTGACCTTCGCTGGCCAGCGGGTGGCGGCGGCGCGATTCGGAATAACGCTTGAGCAGTGTTTCATCATTGGCGTGCAGGAACAGGAAGTTCTGTTGCGTACCTTCCGCCTCGAGCATGAGCAATTTCTCTGGAAGCAGATCAATGCCGTGGCCCGAGCGTGCGTCAATCGCTACTGCCACCTTGTGGATATCTTCTTCCTTGAGCATGCGCACAAGAATCGTGAGCATAATCACCGGCAGATTGTCTACGCAGTAGTAGCCCGCATCCTCGAGGAGGTGCAGGGCGACCGATTTGCCTGAGCCGGAGAGACCGCTGATGAGAACAAGTTCCATTGGTGGGAGCATAATGAAGGCAGCGTCGGCAAGCAACTGCCGTAAAACAGATAGCGAAAAGGAGACGCCCATGCCACCAGCCCATCCCCATCCCGAACTGCCTTTTCTCGCCGAATTGACTGCGTTGCGCAGGGATATCCACGCCCACCCCGAACTGGCCTTCAACGAGAACCGGACAGCTGAAATCGTCGCCCGCGAACTGGAGCGCTACGGTTTGGAAGTGCATCGCGGGATCGCCAAAACCGGGGTGGTCGGTGTCCTGCGTGCCGGAACATCACCGCGCATGATCGGTCTGCGCGCCGACATGGATGCCCTGCCGCTGGCCGAAATGAACGAATTTCCGCATCACTCGCGACACGCAGGGAAGATGCACGCCTGCGGCCACGACGGGCATACGGCGATCCTTCTCGGTGCGGCGCGCTACCTGGCCGAACAGCCGGATTTCGACGGGACGGTCGTTTTCATTTTCCAGCCGGCCGAGGAGTCGGAGGCGGGAGCAGCGGTGATGATCGAGGATGGCCTGTTCGAGCGCTTCCCGGTCGACGCCGTTTTTGGCCTTCATAACTGGCCCGGGGTTCCGGTCGGCGAGATGGTGGTGATGCCGGGGCCGGTCATGGCCGGGACATGTACCTTCGAGATCAGCGTGCGCGGTCACGGCTGCCACGCAGCGATGCCGCACCAGGGAATCGATTCGATCGTCGCCGGGGCCCAACTGGTCCAGGCCTTGCAGACGGTGGTCAGTCGCACGCTGCATCCGTGCGATTCCGCTGTGGTCAGCGTGACGCAGTTTCATGGCGGTGAGGCGTGGAACATCATTCCCGAGGAAGTCATCCTGCGCGGCACCATCCGAAGCTTCAAGCCCGATGTGCAGGAAGCCGTCGAGCGGGCCATCGAGCGCTTGTGCAGCGGTGTTGCGGCGGCCAACGGGGCGCAGATCGGGGTCGATTTCCGGCATCGCTATCCGCCGACGGTCAACAGCGCGGCAGAGACGGAATTCTGTCGCGGCGTCGCTATGGAAGTCTTCGGCAGCGAGCGAGTGCTTACTGATGTGTTGCCGTCTATGGGTGCTGAGGATTTTGCCTACATGCTGCGCGAAAAGCCGGGCTGCTACGTGTGGCTGGGCAATGGCCCGGGTACTGGCGGCTGCACTTTGCACAACCCGCATTACGATTTCAACGACGAAATTCTGGCGCCAGGTATCGCCTATTGGGTGAGGCTGGTACACCGGGCATTGTCACGCATCGAAGGCTGAAGCGAGGCGGCAGCCCTGCCGCCCCTGCTGAATGTCAGGCTTCGATTCGCGTCCCGAGGACCTGCAGAAACTTGGCCAGCCAGTCTGGGTGGGCTGGCCAGGCAGGCGCGGTGACCAGATTGCCATCGACGTTGGCCTGGTCGACCGGGATGTCAGCAAATTTGCCACCGGCAGCAGTGACTTCCGGACCACAGGCGGGGTAAGCGCTACAACCGCGACCGCTCAGAACGCCTGCCGCAGCAAGCAACTGGGCGCCATGACAGATGGCGGCAATCGGCTTGTTGGCCTTGGCGAAGTGCTGGACAGCCTCCAGCACCTTGGGGTTCAGGCGCAGGTATTCAGGTGCCCGCCCACCGGGGATGACGAGGGCGTCGTAGCTTTCGACGGCGAGTTCATCGAAGCTCGCGTTCAGCGTGAAATTATGACCGGGCTTTTCGGAATAAGTCTGGTCCCCTTCGAAATCGTGGATCGCAGTGCGTACTTGCTCGCCCGCCTTCTTGCCGGGGCAGGCGGCGTGCACGGTGTGGCCGACCATCAGCAGCGCCTGAAATGGCACCATGGTCTCGTAGTCTTCGGTGTAGTCACCAGTCAGCATCAGAATCTTCTTTGCGGCCATGTTTGTCTCCTTGGGGTGGGTGGTGAGTCATTCTGCGCCTTGCGCCGGGCGTTTGGCCAGCAGGGGGGCTGCGAGTTATTAAAAGATTTGCTATCCGGCGACCAGGAACCCGTCTTCGCGGCGCAGCGCATTGACCAGCAGCAATTCGCGCTCGATGCGTGCGCTCAGCTGGCTTTCGGGGAGATTGAGGTAGCGCGTATTGAGGTTGACAGCGAAAGGCAGGCTAAGCAGGAAGTTTGGAAATTCGCCAGCCGGCAGGCGGCGGCGTTCGAGCATGGCAAAGGAGACGATGACCTTGATGGCGTGCCAGGCCAGCTTGTCAATGTCAGCCTCGAAACTGTTGACGCGCCGAAAAGCGCGCTCGAAAGCCGCGTCGACCTCAGTGAACGGGCGGCCGTGGCCGGGAATCACGATGTCGATCGGCAGACGCGCCAGCATCTCCAGCGTGGCCCGCGTGCTGGCCAGGCCGTCGGCTTCGCCGAGCAGTTCGGGGAAGATTACCCCGAAACCATTCTCCCAGAGGGCGTCGCCGGAAATCAGGATGCGCTTTTCAGGGTTGTAATAGGCCAGTGCTTCCATGTCGTGACCGGGCACGGCCAGCGCCTGCCAATTGAGTCCGCCCATCTCAACCTCGTCGTCGGCGTGGATCAGGCTGTCGTGCTGGAAGCGCGCAGCCCGCTGGCCGAGCGGCGAGAGCAGCAGGGCATTTTCGTCCCACTCGGCGATGGTCGCGTGCAGACCGCCGGGAACGATGATCTCGCAACCGAAGTGGGCTTTCAGTGCAGCGTTGCCGCCAATGTGATCGGAATGCGAGTGGGTGTTTATCAGACGTTTCAGCTGTCAACCGTGCACGGCATGGCTGACCAGATCGACCGTCTGCGCCGCGTGCGTGACATAGCCGCTATCGACCAGCGTGGCGTTTTCGCCTTCGAGGAAGACGATATTGTTGGCCGACAGCCAGCCGCGCTCGAGGACGAGCAGCGAGTCCGGAAGCTGCACCGTCATTCGGGGTTGTCCGGATCGTTGCTGGAAGTATCTGGTGCGGCAACCGGCGTGACGACTTCACAGACTACTTCCGGTGAGTCGAGCGGCGGCCGTCCGCAACCCAGGCAGTACCCCGAATCGGGATCGACCATGCAGATGCCGACGCAGATGTATTGGTCTTCGTCCTCGTCAGCCATGGTGATCACAGTCACAGCGCAAATCATTTTCCCAAGGGTCTTGTTCCAGCCGGCGTCGGGCAACGGCAGCGAGAATGCTCACGCGCTGCGCGTCGTCGGCCTGCGACCAGATGGCGATTTCGTCGATTGTCCGGAAGCACCCGGCGCACAGGCCACTGTGCGCGTCCATCTTGCAGATATTGATGCAGGGCGAAGTGATCATCAGATGATCATGAAGCGGCGGCGCTGGTCGCTGACCAGTTCAACCGCCGCCTGTGCCTCGTCGCGGCGAACGCGGGCCACCATCGCCATGTGGATGCGCTTGTCGCGGCCGCGAAATTCGGGAAAGCTCAGCGTGTTGACGTTGATGTCATCGCTCTCGGCCTGGTCGGAGACGATGCCGAGGCGATCGACGGTGATATTGGTCGGGGTCAGTCGCAACGAGGTGTCCGGTGCGCTCATGTAATCGGCGAGTGCCTGAATGAGCTGGTCCGGCATCAGCGTCGCGGCCTTTTCGCGCAGATCGGCTTCAAGATGGGCCAGATGCCGGGTATGGGCCTGAAATTCCGGCCCCGACGACTTGCCGCGCAAGACGGTCAGGTGCGCGCGCTCCATCGCGGTATCGGTGCGCAAACCCTCACGCTCGCTGCGCAGCGCCTCGACATGTTCGTGAAAGGTCAGAAGCAGGCTTTGCAGTGCCTGGCAGCGGAGGTTGGCCAGGGTCGTATCGAGGTCGCAGCTGGGTTCGATCAGCGTCTGGTCGCCAAAGTAGACGACGACTTGTGGCACGTCGATCTGGATCACGTCGCCGTGCTGTGCACTACCGATCTGCTTCTTCTGCTGGCGGCGCGCGGTAAATAGGGCGTAGAAATAATCCTCTTCCAGGCTTTCCGGCCCGGCCAGAAAATCGCGAACCGCCTGACTGCGGCCGAGCATCTGCTCGATGTCATCGGCCGTGGCGAACAGCGCATGGATTAGCGGATCGCTGGCGAAGGATTGGCGATTGATGTCGATCGGCCCCGGCAGCGCGGCGACCAGACCCTCGCAATAGCCGAGCGCATGTTCGACGGGAAGCGCCAGACGGCGCTCGAAACCGGCTGCCGATTTGAGCAGCGGATCGACGACACTGGCGACCCGGTCAAGCGCCTTGCGTATTTGCGGCGTCAGTTTTGGCGCGGGCTTCAGGAAATCGGCGAGGGAAGAAACCAGGCTCAAGGGACAGTATTCGCGCAGATTGCCCGGCCGGCCTTGGCGCCGTTCGGACGGTTTAGGGCACTGGATATCCAGTCGCCGATGCCAGCCAGTTTAGCGAGATCGATGCCAGTTTCAATCCCCAGTCCATGCATCAGATAAACGACATCCTCGGTTGCCACGTTGCCGGAAGCGCCCCTGGCATACGGGCAGCCGCCCAGTCCGGCGACCGAGGCATCGAACGTGGCCATGCCCATTTGCAGCGAGGCGTAGATGTTGGCAATCGCCATCCCGTAGGTGTCGTGGTAGTGACCCGCCAGTTTCGCTATCGGGATCTGTTGTGCGCAGGCCTCGATCAGGCGCTGAATCGAGGCGGGGTTGCCGACGCCGATCGTGTCGCCGAGCGAAACTTCGTAACAGCCCATGTCGAACAGGGTACTGGCGACCGCCGCGCTCTGTCCGGGATCGATGGCGCCCTCGTAGGGGCAGCCGACGACGCAGGAAACGTAACCGCGGACCGGTATTTCCAGTGCGCTGGCCGACGAAAGAATGGGCTCGAAGCGCTTCAGGCTCTCGGTGATCGAGCAGTTGATGTTCTTGCGCGAAAAGGACTCGGAGGCGGCCGCGAAAATCGCCACTTCCGTCGCGCCGGCCTGAATCGCCGCATCGAAGCCTTGCAGATTCGGGACCAAAACCGGGTAGACCGTACCGGTTCGCCGCTTGATGCCTTGCATGACCGCGGCGTTATCGCCCATCTGCGGTACCCATTTCGGCGACACGAAGGCAGTTGCTTCGATGGCGCGCAGCCCGGCTTCGGCCAGGCGCTCGATCAGTTCGATCTTGATTGCGCTGGGAACCACCTGCTTTTCATTCTGCAGGCCGTCGCGCGGGCCGACTTCGATGATGTTTACTTTGCTGGGGTGCATGGATGGACTGGAGCGTCGATGATTGAAGGGGAGGCATTGGTCATCTGGCTGGGATCTTTGCCTTTCCTCATGTGGTTCGCGCCCGACGCAGCAGGTTCACTTTGCCGGGCGCTGCAGGGCAATGATGACGGGCACGAGAATTGTTGCGATCAACCCGGCAGCAAAGCCGTTATTGTAAAGAACAAGTCCGCCATGCAGATGCACGACGCTCTGCACGACCGACGAATGGAGAAAGCCAGCCACGATACCCCAATGCCAGCCGAAACGACCGGCAATAGGTGCCAATGTGGTTCCGAACAGCGCGGCGAGCACGATAGAAGGATCATCGGCGCTCCACGGCTTCGCCAGCGACGCGATGAAGACACCGATTATGATCGGCAGGATGTTTCCGGGATGTTTGCCGTATGCCGAGAACCCGACAACGGTCAGAATGGCGCCGATCGTTGGTCCATTGAGATCGCTGCCGACGAGCAGGACATAGGCGGTGCCGATGGCGCCGGTCAGACTCATATTCACCAGTGTCGGCCCGAGACCGGTACTGGAAACGAAATCCGTGGGTGCCTGTCCCGACTGGCGCATCATGTGCGCCAATTTTTTCAGGGCGTCTCTGTCGAGCAGAAGTCCGACCACTGCCATGAAAATGAACATCGCAGAAAGCATCCAGCCGAACAGGAGGTTGTTTCCAGTGGTCCAGATGAATACTGGGTCGGGAATGAATCCGTAGGATTTGTAGAGGGCAACGATCAGAGTGCCAAGGATGCCAGCCGTAAATCCGATGTTGTAAAGCGTGAAGCCCATGTGCGCCTTGAATAACTGGGCGCTGGCGGGAACCAGTACAAATCCGAGCGCCAGCGTCGTGAGGATGCCTAGGGGCAGGCTGAAATGCAGTGGAAGCATCGTCGAAAAGAGAATCTCGGTGAAGATTGGTGCCAATGCAGTGCCGAAGAATGCCGTATTAATATGTGTCGCGAAGCGCTCATGCTTGAACTTCGAGTAGAGAAAGACACCCAGAACAATGAACCAGACGTTGAGCAGGCTTTTCCCGAACATGCCACATCCGAGAACGATCAAGAGGCAGGCAATGGCGACGCCGTCGATTTTTGCCGATGACCGGTAGTAGACACCGAGCGCGGCTAATGTAAGCAATCCGGCATTTGTAAATGCAGCACCGATGCCGCCGATACCCATATAGTCAGTAATCAGCGTGTCGCGAGAGGTCAGGATTCTGACCAAGCCGCTGAATATTTCCGCCGGCGTATCGATCAGCAGGCCCGCCAGGATGAATGCCAGCGGGAATAGCGCGACGACAACGAACGTCGCGTTTCTTGAATGCTCTACAGGCGCCAACTCCCCGGCTGCAGTGTCGGGATTCATGTCCCTCCCTCGAAGTGTTCCGGCGCTATGCAGCCAGTCTGCTTCCCCGCGGACTGCGATCGACGTGGTAGAGAACGATGACTAGGCCTATCGTCGCCAAGACCAGAAGAACTGGCCCGAACAGCCAGAATACCAGCGGTACCGCGAAAAAGAATGCACGCATGCCGATCGCAAACAGATTTCCGGCGCGGATCAGGCGGCGGCCGACCCGGGCAGGCGTCAATTCCGGGTGGACATCATGATTCGGCACATTGATCATGAACACCACGTGGTTGCTCAGGCGCACGGCCATGGCGAACGCAAAGAAAGCGACGATGAAATCGAGCAGCAAGGTCAGAACCTTGATGATCCAAAGTTCGGCGGCATGCGTGCCGAACTGGTTGAGCGCGTGCCAGCTCCGCGAAATGTTTTCGGCTTGTCCCGATAGGGTCAGAGTGCCGATAATCAGCAGCGCAGCGGTCGAAGCCATCAGGCTGGCGCCCATGATGAAGTTGCGCAAGGTTTGTACGGCCATGATGTCCTTGCCCGGATTGTTCATCACGTTGGCAACCCAAAGGCTACGGGCGAGCTCGTTTATTCCGTGGATCGAATAGGTCGGATCGCGCCGCGAGCGCGACCGAAGATAGGCGTAGTACGCGGCGATCATGGTCGTGCTGATGGCGACGGCGATGATGTCCGGGCTCAGTCCTCGGAGTAGTGCAAATATTTCCATGGTGATTCAGTCCTCGCTAGTCATTTCTTGCCGGAGACAGCTTGTTGAACGCCAGAAACTGGCGCCCCGGCTTTTGCGGCACCAAGGTGTGCCAAGGCACGCTTGGCGGGTTCGTTGCCCTGAGCAGCAGAGCGCCAAAACCACTCGATGGCCTGGTTGATATCTTTGGTTTCGCCACCGGAACCGGATTCGTAGTGCAGGCCCAGCTGGTACTGGGCATCGGCATCGCTGTCGGCCGCCAGGGTATGCAGCGCATCCTTCGAGAGCGACTTGTCGTAGTGCAAGCCGAACGCTTCGATTGAATGCAACAGGCGGATCGCTTCCAGATAGCCGCGTTCCGCCGATTTTGCCAGCCAGTTGCTGGCCAGGTCGGGGTCGCGCTGACTGCCGAGTCCATGCCGGTACATGTGCGAGAGCAGATAGGCCGCTTCGGGATCGCCGCCGTCGGCGGCTTCCTGCAGCCATTTTCGCGCGAGCGTGTAATCTTGGGCAACGCCTTCGCCGCGCAGATACGTGCGTCCCAGCTTTCGTTGGGCTTCGCTGTTCCCGCGCTTGGCGGCACGTTCGCGCCAGTCGGCGGCGACTTTCAGGTTCTGTTTGACTCCCGAACCTTGCTCGTAGAGATCCGCGAGCCGGCCTTCAGCAAAACTGTTGCCCTGCAATGCCGCTTTTTCAAACCAGCGCGCAGCCTCTGCCGGATCCGCCGTCAGGCCGCCGTCGCCGTGTAAATAGGCAATGGCGAGCAAGACCTGGGCCGAAGGGTTGCCGCGTTCGGCAACATTGCGCGTCATCGTCAGTTCATCGTTGGTCATTGCCTGCACAACCGAAACGGGCAAGACGGTGAAGATGACGAAAAGCAGAAGGGCTCTCATGCACTACATTCTGTATTGGAAAAGGAGATACAAAACATTTGGGATGGCGTGTCGCGGCTTGGAGCGACGCGCCCGGATTCACTTCGAGTTGCAAGGGTAACTGATCGTCCAGCCTCACCGCCCGCGATCATGCATTTTCCGCGAACTCGACCAGCGTCGCGCCGTTGCCCACCTGCTCGCCGTTGGCGTAGCAAAAGGCCTTGACGGTGCCGGTGGCAGGGGCGGTGATGGTGTGTTCCATCTTCATAGCTTCGAGAATCAGCAGCGGCGTGCCTTTGTCGACCTTCTGGCCGGGCCGGGCGAGCAGCGCGACAACCTTGCCCGGCATTGGCGCGGTCAGGCCGCTGCCGTGGCTGTCGCCGGCATAGACGCGGTGCAATGGATCATCGCGCAGAAGCAAGTACGTGCTTCCCTGAAAAAATACGGTTCTCTTGTCGTCGACCGTGCCTCGCAGGAAATCCCCTTGGGGGGCAACGACGCTGGCGATCAGGCGACGGTCGTCGAGTTCGACGGCAAAGCGGTCGTCGTCCAGCTTCTTGCCACGGGCTACGGTCGTCGTTCCGCCGATGGCCAGTTCCCATTGCGCGTTGCCATAGCGGACGCGGGCATCGACCAGGGTTTCGCCATCCTTGAAACTGATCGTGCGTGCCGCCGTCAGGTTCATTCGCCAACCGTCGCGGGCGTGCCAAGGCGACCACGGGTCGCCGCTGCTCATGGCGGCCTGGCCAGCGGTTGCTTGTTCGCGGAGCAGTTCGCCCACGGTGGCGACGAGCAGTGCGTCGCGCGGCACGGGTTGCGGCTCGGGAAAAAGGAAATCCTCCTGGCGTTCGATCAGCCCGGTGTCGAGATCGGCGCCGGCAAAGGCCGGGCAGGCCACCAGACGCGACAGGAAATCGATATTGGTGGTGACACCGACCACCCGATAGTCGGCCAGCGCCTTGCGCATACGTGCCAGCGCCGCATCCCTGTGCTCGTCCCAGACGATCAGCTTGGCGATCATCGGGTCGTAGTAGGGGGTAATTTCGTCGCCTTCCTCGATCCCGGTATCGACCCGGACATTCAGCGTTTCAACGGGCGGCGCAAGATGGATCAAGCGGCCGGTGGCCGGCAGGAATCCCTTGTTCGGGTCTTCGGCGTAGATGCGGGCTTCCAGTGCGTGGCCGCGGATCTGCAGTTGCTCCTGGCGCAGGGGCAACGGCTCGCCGCCGGCAACGCGCAATTGCCATTCGACGAGGTCTTGCCCGGTGATCATCTCGGTGACGGGATGCTCGACTTGCAGGCGAGTGTTCATCTCCATGAAGTAGAAAGTGCCGTCCTGGTTGGCGATGAACTCGACCGTGCCGGCCCCGACGTAGCCGACAGCCCGGGCCGCCGCGACGGCTGCCTCGCCCATCTGCCGGCGGCGTTCCGCGTTCATCCCGGGGGCGGGCGCTTCTTCCAGCACCTTCTGGTGGCGGCGCTGCACCGAGCAATCGCGCTCGAAGAGATAAACGCAGTTGCCCAGCGTGTCGGCGAATACCTGAATCTCGATGTGGCGCGGCCGGGTGATGTATTTCTCGATCAGCACATGGTCATCGCCAAAGCTGGAAATCGCCTCGCGCTTGCACGAAGCCAGTTCATCGGGGAAATCCTCGGCGCACCGACGAGGCGCATGCCCTTGCCGCCGCCGCCGGCAGCCGCCTTGATCAACACCGGGTAACCGATGGTATCCGCTTCCGTGTGCAGCAGCACGGGGGCCTGGTCGTCGCCGTGGTAGCCCGGAGTCAGCGGCACCTTGGCTGCGCCCATCAGCTTCTTGGCTTCGGATTTGGAGCCCATGGCGCGAATCGCCGAGGCCGGCGGGCCGATAAAGGCGATGCCATTGGCAGCCAGGGCATCGGCGAAGTCGGCGTTTTCGGAGAGGAAGCCGTAGCCGGGATGCACCGCCTGGGCGCCGGTGCGCTTGCAGGCTTCGATGATCTTGTCGGCGACCAGATAGGACTCGCGCGCCGCAGCCGGGCCGAGCAGCACGGCCTCGTCGGCGAGCCGAACATGGCGGGCATTGGTGTCGGCTTCGGAATAAACGGCGACGGTGCGGATGCCCATGTGGCGGGCGGTCTTGATGACGCGGCAGGCGATTTCGCCACGGTTGGCGATGAGGATTTTGTTGAACATGCTTAGCCCGCCATCCAGTTCGGTCGCCGTTTCTCCAAAAACGCCGCGATGCCTTCGCGGGCTTCCGGCGTGGCGCGCAGGTGGGCGATGCGATGGGCAGTATCTTCGACCATGTTGTCGTTGATCGGCTGGTTGTTGACCGCACGGATCAGGTTCTTGGCCGCCGCCTGCGCGAGCGGGCCGCCTTGCAGCAGCGCATCGACGATTTCCTGAACCTTGGCGTCGAGTTGTTCGGGTTCTGACGCTTCGTGGATGAGGCCGATTTCGCGGGCGCGGGCGGCGTCGATGCGCTCTGCCGACAAAAAATAGCGGTGCGCCTGGCGGGTGCCGATGGCGCGCACGACATAGGGGCTGATGGCGGACGGGATGATGCCGAACTTGACTTCCGTCGTTGCGAAAAACGCCCTGGTCGAGGCGACGGCGATGTCGCAGGCGGCGGCCAGTCCCATCCCGCCACCGAGCGCCGCGCCCTGTACGCGGGCGATGGTCGGCTTCTTCATCTCAGCCAGCGTGCGCAGCATTCTGGCCAGGGCGCGGGCGTCGTTCAGGTTGTCGTCAAGGCCGTTGTTGGCGGCACGCTTCATCCAGTTCAGGTCGGCGCCAGCCGAGAAGCTCTTGCCGCGACCGGCCAGCACGACGACGCGGACATCCTTGTCCTGGTCGAGCGCGATGCAGGCGGCGGTCAGTTCGGCGATCAGGATTTCGTCGAAGGCGTTGTGCAGCTCGGGCCGGTTCATCCACAGCGTGGCGACCGGGCCGTTCAGTTCGATTTCCAGGCTCACAAACATGTCTCACTCCATTTTTTGTCGTCGTGCCCGGACCAGTCCGGCCATCGGGTCGCCGGCCCGTTCCAGCGCGGCGACCAGGCTGGCCTGATTGACGGCGGGCTGGTTCTGGCTGACTTTCCATTTACCGGTCAGGCGGGTGATGGTGATTTCGATGCCGACGATGGCGCCGAGCATTTTTTCGATGTAATCGGCCGGCGCATCGCTGACCGCCCACGGCCCTGGAAGCTTCGCCTCATGCGTTGCGGTCAACGTGGAAATTTGCCCAAAAATCCAGGCGGGGTCGTCGATCACCTTCAGTTCGCCGTAGGCATGCACGGTGGCGTAGTTCCAGGTCGGCACCACCTTGCCGTGCTCGGCCTTGGTCGCATAGCTGGAGGGACTGATGTAGCTTTCCGGTCCCTGAAAAATGACCAGAATTTCGCCGTTGACCGTAGCGGCCTGGCTCAACGGGTTGGCACGGGCGAGGTGGCCGCGCAGCGTGCCGTTCGGGCTGGCGGTCGCGTCCAGATGTAGTGGGATGTGATTGGCGTTCAGCCCGTCCGGGCCGTGGCTGACGATGGTGGCGAGCGGGAAGGCGCGCATCAGGTCGTGCAGCACGGCCAGGTCGGTTTCGGCGAAATGCTTGGGCAGGTGCACGATTTACATCCGGAAAATGCCGAATTTCGTTTCTTCGGCCGGGGCGTTCATCGAGGCCGACAGGCCTAGCCCGAGCACGCGCCGGGTATCGGCCGGGTCGATGATGCCGTCGTCCCACAGGCGGGCCGAGGCGTAATACGGATGTCCCTGTGTTTCGTACTGCTCGCGGATCGGTGCCTTGAAGGCGGCTTCTTCCTCGGCGCTCCAGCTGCCGCCCTTGGCCTCGATGCCGTCGCGCTTGACGGTAGCCAGGACGCCGGCCGCCTGATCGCCGCCCATCACCGAGATGCGGGCATTGGGCCACATCCACAGGAAGCGCGGCGAGTAGGCGCGGCCGCACATGCCGTAGTTGCCGGCGCCGAACGAGCCGCCGATGACGACGGTGAATTTCGGCACCTTGGCGGTGGCGACGGCGGTGACCATCTTGGCGCCGTCGCGGGCGATGCCGCCGTTCTCGTACTTGCGGCCAACCATGAAGCCGGTGATGTTCTGCAAAAAGACGAGCGGAATGCCACGCTGGGCGCACAGTTCGATGAAGTGGGCGCCTTTCAGCGCCGATTCGCTGAACAGGATGCCGTTGTTGGCGACGATGCCGACCGGATAGCCCCAGATGCGGGCAAAGCCGCAGACCAGCGTCATGCCGTAACGCGCCTTGAATTCGTCGAAATCGGAGTCATCGACGATGCGGGCAATGATTTCGCGCACGTCGAAAGGCTTTTTGCTATCGGTCGGGATGATGCCGTAAAGCTCTTGTGCCGGATTGCGCGGTTCGGTCGGTGCGGTCAACGTCACCGACGGCGCCTTTTTCCGGTTCAGGTTCTTGATGATGCGGCGGGCGATGGCCAGCGCGTGGGCATCGTTTTCGGCCAAGTGGTCGGCGACGCCGGAAATGCGCGTATGCACGTCGGCGCCGCCGAGGTCTTCGGCCGAGACGACTTCGCCGGTCGCCGCTTTCACCAGCGGCGGCCCACCGAGGAAAATGGTGCCCTGATTCTTGACGATGATCGACTCGTCGCACATTGCCGGCACGTAGGCGCCACCGGCGGTGCACGAACCCATCACGGCGGCGATCTGCGGAATGCCTTGCGCCGACAGGTTGGCCTGGTTGAAGAAGATGCGGCCGAAGTGCTCCTTGTCCGGAAAGACTTCATCCTGCATCGGCAAGAAGGCACCACCGGAGTCGACCAGATAGACGCAGGGCAGGCGGTTTTCCAGCGCGATTTCCTGCGCACGCAGGTGCTTTTTCACAGTCAGCGGGTAGTAGGTGCCGCCCTTCACCGTCGCGTCGTTGGCGACGATCATGCATTCGATACCTTCGACGCGGCCGATGCCGGCGATCACCGAGGCGGCCGGGACTTCGAACGGGTCAGCGCCACCATACATGCCGTAGGCGGCGAATTGTCCTATTTCGAGGAAGGGCGTTCCAGGGTCGAGAAGGGCATTGACGCGTTCGCGCGGCAGCAGCTTGCCGCGGGCGAGATGTTTCTGGCGCGCGGCCTCGGGACCTCCTTGGGCAATCCGGTCGACTTTTTCATGCAGGTCGGCGACGACTGCCGCCATGGCTGCCGCATTGGCCTGGAATTCGGCCGAGCGCGGGTTCAGTTGGGATTTAAGGACAGTCATGTTTCCTTGGCTCCTGAATCTGCTAAAGCTGTTCCGATTCCTTCAGCCATTTGCTGACCGGCTCGGCGCGATAGGCCATCATTGCTGCGAGCAGACGCTCGATGTCGGTTTCGGCGAGCGCCATGTCGCGGTTTTCCTGGCGCAGGAAGCCCTGGGCGACGGCATGGTTGAACAGCGCCAGCAGCGGATCATAGAATCCTGCGATATTGAGCAGGCCCATCGGTTTCACGTGAAATCCGAGCTGGCCCCAGGTCAGGACTTCGCAGAACTCCTCGAAGGTGCCGAAGCCGCCGGGCAGGGCGATGAAACCATCGGACAGTTCGGCCATGCGCGCCTTGCGGGTGTGCATCGAATCGACGACCTCCATTCGGGTAAGCGCCCGGTGATCGACGACGCATCCTGCCACTTCCTTGCCGACCAGAGCCTGGGGAATGACGCCGATCACCGTACCGCCGGCGGCCAGGCAGGCATCGGCGACGGCGCCCATCAACCCGATGTTGCCGCCACCATAGACCAGCTCGATGCCACGAGCCGCGAGCAGTTGCCCGAGGCCTTCCGCCGCAGCGCGGTAGCGCGGGTCGCGGCCGATATTGGAGCCACAGAAGACACAGATTCGTTTCATGATTTTCCTTGCTGCTTGGTTGTTGGGCGACGGTTCATGCCGCCACCGCGCGGCCGATGACGAGGCGCTGGATGTCGTTGGCGCCTTCGTAAATCTGGCAGACGCGCACGTCACGGTAAATGCGTTCGACCGGGAAGTCGCTGACATAGCCGTAGCCGCCGTGGATCTGGATGGCGTCGGAGCAGACCTTCTCGGCCATTTCGGAAGCGAACATCTTGGCCATCGAGGCTTCGGTCAGGCAGGGCCGGCCGGCATCCTTGAGCATGGCGGCGCGCCAGACCATCAGGCGGGCGGCATCGAGTTGGGTGGCCATGTCGGCAAGCCGGAAATTGACTGCCTGATGTTCGATGATCGGCACGCCGAAGGTGAGCCGTTCCCTGGCGTAGCGCACCGCCGCCTCGAAAGCGGCGCGGGCCATGCCGACACTTTGCGCGGCGATGCCGATGCGGCCTGCTTCGAGGTTCGACAGCGCGATCCGGTATCCTTCGCCTTCCGCGCCGAGCAGGGCGCTGGCCGGCACGCGGCAATTCTCGAACAGGATCTGCGCGGTGTCGGAGGCGTGCTGGCCCATCTTTTCCTCGATGCGGGCGACGATGTAGCCCGGCGTCGCGGTCGGCACCAGAAAGCAGGAAATCCCCTTCTTTCCCGCTGCCTTGTCGGTGACGGCAAAGACGATCGCGACATCGGCGTGCTTGCCGGTGGTGATGAACTGCTTGACGCCGTTGATGACGAAATGATCACCGTCGCGCTCGGCGCGGGTGGTTATGGCCACAGCGTCGGAGCCGGTGTGCGGCTCGGTCAGGCAGAAACAGCCGAGATTGTCGCCGCGGGCCAGCGGCTTCAGCCAGGTTTCCTTTTGCTCGGTGCTGCCATATTTCATCGTGATGCCGCAGGCCAGCGAATTCTGGACGCTGACGATGGTCGACGTGGCGCCGTCACCAGCGGCGATTTCTTCCAGCGTCAGCACCAGCGCCATGTAGTCCATGCCGGCGCCGTCCCATTCTTCGGGAACGACCATGCCCAGCGCACCAAGCGCGCCGAGTTCCTTCAGGGCGCTAGCCGGGAAGGTGTGGTTGCGATCCCATTCGCCGGCGAATGGGGCGAGGCGCTCCTGTGCGAAGACGCGCATCGAATCACGGATCATTTCCTGTTCCTGAGTCAGAATCATGCGCTTCTTTCCGAAAAATTTGCGGTCAGCCAGACGCCGGCGATGACCAGCAGGCCGCCGCCGAGCACCGGCAGGGCGAGGTGCTCGTCGAGCAGAACCGCAGCCTGCAGGACGGCGAATACCGGCACCAGATTGACGAATACGGAAGCCCGCGCGGCGCCCAGCCGTTTGACGCCGTCGGCGAACCAGGTGAAGGCGAGGGCGGTGCCGCCGATGGCGAGAAAGACGACGCTGGCCCAGACCTGCCACGACCAGGCCAAAAGGTCGGTGCCGCCTTGCAACAGGGCGGTGATTCCGATCAGTGCCGCACCGATCAGGCTGGCCCACAGCGTTGCCGCCAGCGGCGAGAGCGTCTTCGTCGCCCGGCGGCCGATGAAGGTATAGGCCGTCCAGCACAGTACGCAGCCGAGGATCAGCCATTCGCCGATGCCGACCGCGCCGTGCAGCAATGCCAGCGGGTTGCCCTTGCCGATGACCGTCAGGCAGCCGACCATGGCGATCGCCACGCCGGTCAGCTTGACCGGCGTCATCCGCTCCTGCCCGAGAAACCAGGCGGCCAGCGCGACGACCACCGGGGTGAGTGCGACGACCAGGGCGCCGCGTCCGGCGCTGATGTGCTTGAGGCCGTAAAAGAAACACAGGGCGTAAAGGAAGATCCCGGTCATCGCCAGCCCGGTCACCACGCCCCATTCGCGGCCGTTCTGCGGGCGCGGGATGTGTCCTTCAGCCAGCAGTGCGACGCCGGCCAGAACCAGTCCGGCGAGCAGGAAGCGAATGGCCGGCGCAGCCAGCGGCGCGGGCAACTCCTGCGCGATGATGCGCCCGGCAATCCAGGTTCCGCCCCACATGAACATGGCGCCGGTCAGCTTGAGGTAGGTGGTGGAACTCGCCTGCCCGGGCACTTAAAGCATTTCCACTGCCAGTGCCGTGGCTTCGCCGCCGCCGATGCACAGCGCCGCGACGCCGCGCTTCAGGCCGTGCTTTTTCAGCGCGCCAAGCAGGGTGACGACGATACGGGCGCCCGAAGCACCGATCGGGTGGCCGAGGGCGCAGGCGCCACCGTGGATATTGACCTTTTCCGCCGACAGTTCGAGATCGCGCAGCGCCGCCATGGTGACGACGGCAAACGCCTCGTTGATTTCGTAAAGATCGACGTCCGTTGCGGTCCACCCGGTTTTTGCGAACAATTTTCGTATGGCGCCGACCGGCGCCGTCGGAAATAGCGCGGGGGCATTGGCATGGGTGGCATGGCCGACGATGCGGGCGACCGGCTGCAGGCCGAGCGCGGCCGCCTGCGAGGCGCGCATCAGCAGCATGGCCGCGGCACCGTCGGAGATCGATGAGGAATTGGCCGGTGTTACCGTGCCGTCCTTCCGGAACGCCGGTTTCAGGGTCGGGATCTTTTCGATGTTGACCGCGAACGGGCCTTCATCCCGGTCGATGACGACATCGCCCTGCCGCCTAGTCACCGATACCGGGGCGATTTCCCAGGCCAGGCTGCCGTCGTTGCTCGCCTGCTTGGCGCGCGTGGTCGAGCGGATCGCGAATTCATCCTGCGCCTCGCGGGTGAAACCGTAAGTGGTCGCACACTCCTCGGCGAAGGTGCCCATCAGGCGCCCGCGGTTCTCCTTGGTGTAGGCGTCTTCGAGGCCGTCCATGAACATGTGGTCGATAATCTGCCCGTGGCCGAGGCGATAGCCGCCGCGCGCCTTGGGCAGCAGGTAGGGGGCGTTGGTCATCGACTCCATGCCGCCGACCACGGCGACGGCGCAGGAGCCGGCGACGATGCCGTCGTGACCGAGCATGGTCGCCTTCATCGCCGAACCGCAAACCTTGTTGATCGTGGCGCACGCGGCGGACAGCGGCAGTCCGGCCTGCAAGGCCGCCTGGCGGGCCGGCGCCTGTCCCTGGCCGGCGGGCAGCACGCAACCCATCAGCACTTCCTCGACGAGTTTGACGTCAAGCCCGGTGCGCTCGACAGCAGCCCTGATGGCAACGGCGCCAAGTTTGCTTGCGGTCAACCCGGAAAAACTGCCCTGAAAACTTCCCATCGGGGTGCGGGCCGCAGACACGATCACGACGGAGTCAATCATCGGGTTGCGCCTCGCCATGGATTCGCGCTTCGATCGCCTTCAAGGCGGCGTCATAACGGGTTTGCAGGTCTTCCGGGCGGTGCACGGTAATGCCGAGATCGTGCATGAGGCCATCCTTGAGGCCATAAATCCAGCCGTGCACCGTCAGTTGCTCGCCGCGCCGCCAGGCATCCTGCACGACGTAGGTCTGACAGACATTGGTGACCTGCTCCAGCACGTTCAGTTCGCACAGGCGGTCATGGCGGTGCGCGGCGGGCAACTGGTCGACACTGCTCGCGTGCTTTCTGTGGACGTCCTGGACGTGGCGCAGCCAGATGTCGACCAGGCCCACCCGCTTCTTCTCCAGCGCGGCGCCGACGCCGCCGCAACCGTAATGTCCGACGACCATGATGTGCTTGACCTTCAGCGCCTCGACGGCGAACTGGATCACCGACAGGCAGTTGAGGTCGGTATGCACGACGACGTTGGCGACATTGCGATGGACGAAGACTTCACCCGGCAGCAGGCCGACGATCTGGTTCGCCGGAACGCGCGAGTCGGAACAGCCGATCCACAGATATTCCGGGGATTGCAGCTTGGAGAGCTTGTTGAAATAGTTCGGGTCGATTTCCTGCATCTGGCGCGCCCAGGCACGGTTGAAATCGAACAGGTGGGAGAGGTTTTCGTTGCGGATCTCTTCCTCGGACCAGTTCTCCAGATCGAGCGCCAGGAACATTGTTCCTTCGACCGGGGTTGTGTAGTAGGCCGGCGCTTCCATGAAGCCGAGTTCGCGGTAGAGCTTGACGGCCATCCGCATGCTGGGCAGGGTATCGATCAGCAGGCGACGGTAGCCGATATCCTTGGCGGCCGAGATGGCTGCCAGCGCCAGGGCGCGCCCGACCAAACGACCGCGGAACTGGGGGTCGACATAGAGGCGCTTCATCTCGCAAAGGCCTTCGCTGTCGGGCAGGGGGCGAACCCCGACGCAACCCGCCGACTGGCCATCAACTTCGGCAAAGAACAGGCGGCCTTGCGGCGCCGTGTAGGCGCCGGGCAGCGAGGCCATTTCCTGGTCGAAGTTCTGGTAGGACAGGTTGACGCCAAGCCACGCCGCGTAGTTGCGGAAATACTGGCGAACCTTCTCGATGGCGGCGGTATCGTTGGCAGTGAGGGTGCGCAGGGTAACGGTCATGCGGTCATGCTCCTGGTTGTTGCGCCTCCGTCCGGGGCGCCGGAGGGAGCGTGTTATGCGGTTTCGGCGAAGAGTTCGCGACCAATCAGCATTCTACGGATTTCCGAGGTGCCTGCCCCGATCTCGTAGAGCTTGGCGTCGCGCCACAGGCGGCCGGCCGGGTACTCGTTGGTGTAGCCGACGCCGCCCAGCGTCTGGATTGCCTCGCCGGCCATCCAGGTCGCCTTCTCGGCCGAATAGAGGATGGCGCCGGCGGCATCCTTCCTGAGCGTGCGCGAATGGTCGCCGGCGTCACAGGCGCGGCCGACGGCATAAACGTAGGCGCGGGTCGCCTGCCAGGTTGAGTACATGTCGGCGACCTTGCCCTGCATCAGCTGGAATTCGCCGATTGCCTGGCCGAATTGCTTGCGCTCGTGGATGAAGGGCACGACGACATCCATACAGGCGGCCATGATGCCGAGCGGGCCGCCGCACAGGACGGCGCGCTCGTAGTCGAGGCCGGACATCAGTACCCGGGCGCCGTTGCCGACGCCGCCAAGGACGTTTTCTTTCGGCACTTCGCAGTCGTCGAAAAACAGCGGAAAGGTGTTGGAGCCGCGCATCCCGAGCTTGTCGAGATGGGTGCCACAGGAGAAGCCCGTGAACCCCTTCTCGACGATGAAGGCGGTCATCCCTTTGGCACCGGCCGCCAGGTCGGTCTTGGCATAGACCACGAGCGTGTCGGCATCGCCGCCATTGGTGATCCACATCTTGGAACCGTTGAGCACGTAGCGATCGCCCTTTTTCTCGGCCTTGAGTGTCATCGAGACGACATCGGAACCGGCGCCCTGCTCGGACATCGCCAGTGCGCCGACGTGCTCTCCGGAAATCAGCCCGGGCAGGTATTTCTGGCGCTGGGCTTCGCTGCCGTTGCGGCGGATCTGGTTGACGCACAGGTTCGAGTGGGCGCCGTAGGAGAGGCCGACCGAAGCCGAGGCGCGCGAGACTTCCTCAAGCGCGACGATGTGGGCGAGGTAGCCCATGCCGGTGCCGCCATACTCCTCGCCGGCGGTCATGCCGAGCAGGCCCATGTCACCGAATTTCTTCCATAGATCAGCCGGGAATTCGTTGGCGCGGTCAATTTCCGTGGCGCGCGGGGCGATTTCGGCATCGGCAAAGGCCTTCACGGCGTCGCGCAACAGGTTGATGTCTTCGCCGAGGCCGAAGTCGAGGCTGGGAATGTTCATGATCTGATTCCTGGAGGCTTTTCGGATTTGCCGTGCATGACCATGACGGTCTGCTGCATCAGCGCGCATTGCGTTTCGTGGCCGCCCTTGATGGCAAAAACCTCGCCCTGAGTGACGATCAGCGTACGCCCGGCCCGCAGTACCTTGCCGCGGGCGATCAGGTAATCGCCATCGGCGGGCGCCATCATGTTGATCTTGTATTCGACGCTCAGCACCGAGGCCGACGCGGGCACCATGCTCATCGCCGCATAGCCTGCCGCCGAATCGGCGATCATGCCGACCACGCCGCCATGTACGAAGCCATGCTGCTGCTCGACGCCGGACCAGTGTGGCAGATGGATCTCGGCGCGCCCGTGTTCGACGACCGGCAGGGTCGCGCGGATCAGGGCCATCGCGTGCTGCAGCACGAAGCTGGCACGGACGCGTTCGGCAAAGTGGGGGTCGGAGATGCGGGTCATGGCTTAAGTGCTGGTGGTAGGGGACAATGGGTGGCCTTGGTCGACGGTGGCCAAGTAAATCAGAAGACGGTTATTTTTTCAATTCGCTACCGTATGGTAATTTGCATCTTTGGTCTTTCAAGCCCGACTCATGTCCCTGCATTATCCGCATGCCCATCCGCCCGCCGGCGGCGAGCGAATCGAAGTTGCGCCCGGTGTCTTCTGGCTGCGCATGCCGCTTCCTTTCCAGCTCGACCATATCAACCTGTGGCTGTTGCGTGATGGCGACGGGTGGACGATCGTCGATACCGGTTTCGCCAACGATGGCGTGCGCGAACTCTGGCGCCAGGTGCTCGAGGGGCTGGACGGTCCGGTGCGGCGCCTGATCGTCACGCACTTCCACCCGGATCACCTCGGGCTGGCGACGTGGCTGCAGGAGGAGACGGATGCGGAATTGTGGATGACCACCGGCGAGTTCCTGACCGCGCATGTCGTGTGGAACGAAGTCGGCGGTCACGGGGCGCGTTTCATGGTCGAGCAATTCCGCCAGCATGGGCTGGACGCCGAGCGCCTGGCCAAGTTCGAGAAACGCGGTTCGGGTTATCGCATGGCGGTCCCCGCGCTGCCCGAGCATTACCATCGTCTGAAGGCGGGCGACGACGTTGCGGTCGACGGCAGAAAATGGCGAATTTTGATCGGCCACGGCCACGCGCCGGAGCATATGGCGCTTTACTGTGGCGAACTTGGCGTGTTAATTTCAGGCGATATGCTTTTGCCGAAAATTTCCACGAATATCAGCGTGTTTGCGGCAACGCCGGAGGCTGATTCATTGGGCTGGTTTCTGACGTCGCTGGATGAACTGGCCCGGGAAATGCCGGAAAAGACCTTGGTTTTACCCTCGCATGGCCTGCCCTTCACGGGAATACAGGCGCGGGTGGAGGCATTGCGCGCGCACCACGAAGACCGGTTGCGCGCACTTGAGGAGACTTGTGAAAATGCGCCGCAGAGCGCAGCCGGGTTGCTCGAAACCTTGTTTCAGCGAGCGCTCGATACGCATCAAACCATGTTTGCCATGGGCGAAGCGATTGCCCATCTCAACCACCTTGAACAAGCCGGCCGGCTGTCGCGCAGTACCGATACCGACGGCGTAATTCGCTACACGCGGCGTCATCTCCACGCCGCGCACTGACAGAGGGAGTTTCAGCATGTCGCAGAAAACCGAAGAAAAATCCGAGAACCAGCCCGATCCGGCTGAAATGGCCAAAACCTATGCGGAAGTCGCGCAGCGCGCCTCGCGGCTGATTACGCATTTCATGGAAAAGAAGGCCAAGGAAGGCTACAACGCACCGACCGACGAGCTGGGTGTCGCCAAGGCCTTCATGGACCTTTCATCGCGACTGATGGCCAATCCTTACAAGATGGCGCAGACCCAGATGAACATGATGTGGGACTATTTCTCCCTGTGGCAGAACACCTCCATGAAGATGATGGGAATGCCTGTTCAGGCGCCGATTGCGGCGCCCAAGAAGGGTGACAACCGCTTCAAGGACGAAGAGTGGGAACAGCACTTCCTGTTCGATTTCGTCAAGCAGTCCTACCTGATTACCGCCCGCCACCTGCACGATACAGTGTCCGGCACCGAGGGCCTCGACGAGGTGACGCAGCAGAAGGTCAATTTCTTCACCCGCCAGTACATCGATGCGTTGTCGCCGTCCAACTTCGCGCTGACCAACCCGCAGGTCTTTCGCGAAACCGTCAATAGCCACGGTCAGAACCTGATCAAGGGCCTCAACAACCTGCTGCACGACGTCGAATCGGGCGACGGCCAGCTACGCATCCGGATGACCGATACTTCCGCCTTCGAGATGGGCAAGAATGTTGCCACGACGCCGGGCAAGGTGGTTTTCCAGAACGAACTGTTCCAGCTGATCCAGTACAGCCCGAGCACGCCGGAACAGAACAAGAAGCCCTTCCTGATCGTGCCGCCGTGGATCAACAAGTACTACATCCTCGACCTGCGCGAGAAGAACTCGATGGTCAAGTGGGCAACCGATCAGGGACACACCACTTTCATCATGTCGTGGATCAATCCGGACGAGAAGCTGGCCGCCAAGACCTTCGAAGACTACCTGCTCAATGGCTCGATCGAAGCGATCAACCAGGTTTGCGCGCAGACCGGCGAGAGCAGCGTCAACATCGCCGGCTACTGCCTGGGCGGCACTCTGGCGATGACCACCCTGGCCTACATGACGGCCAAGAAGGACAAGCGCGCCAATTCAGGCACCTTCTTCACGACCATGCTCGATTTCTCCGATCCGGGCGAGCTCGGGGTCTTCCTCGACGAAGGCGCCGTTGCCGGGCTGGAAAAGAAGATGCAGGAACGCGGCTTCCTCGAAGGCTCGGAAATGGCGGGCACCTTCAACATGTTGCGCGCCAACGACCTGATCTGGTCGTTCGTGGTCAATAATTACCTGATGGGCAAGGATCCGTTCCCGTTCGACCTGCTCTACTGGAACTCCGATTCGACCCGCATGCCGGCGGCGATGCACAGCTTCTACCTGCGTAACATGTACCTCGGCAATCAGCTCAGGGAACCGGGTGGTCTGACGCTCGGCGGCGTCAAGATCGACCTCAGCAAGGTCAAGACGCCGTGCTACTTCATCTCGACCATCGAAGACCACATCGCCCCGTGGAAGAGTACCTACATGGGTGCCCGTCTGCCTTCCGGACCGACCAAATTCGTGCTTGGCGGCTCGGGCCACATCGCAGGCATCGTCAACCCCCCGGTCGCCAACAAATATGGCTATTGGACCAATGACGCAACCGACGGCAATCTGCCGGAAAGCCCCGAGGATTTCCTGGCGGGTGCCACGCAAAATGCCGGTTCCTGGTGGACGCACTGGGATGCATGGCTGACCAATCTGCCGGGCGGCTCCGCCAAGGTCAAGGCGCGTGATCCGGAAGCAGGTCCGCTCAAGGTGATCGAGGATGCGCCTGGCAGCTACGTCAAGTTCCGTCTGGATGCGCAGAAAAAGGCCTGATTCTTCTGCTCGGTGTAATAGTGAGCGGGAGGCTATGGCCTCCCGTTTTTTTCGAACTTCTTTTTTGGCTCTTGTCCAATGTGTACCGCCATAAAGGAGGTGTGTGATGTTGATGAGTGAACTTCCCGTCGTCTCGGTTCGCATTCCCCCGGAACTGCGCAGCTACGCCAATGGCCACGAAGAAGTCATGGCCAGCGGCGAAACCGTTGGGGATATTCTCGAAGCTGTCGCGCACAGCTATCCCGCGCTAGGCCAGCAATTGTTTTGCCGTGACGGCGAGTTGGCCGAAGGCCTCTGTGTCTATATTGGAGGCCTCGATCTCCATCACCAGTCCGGTCTGGAAAGGCCTGTTGAACAGGAAGAAATGCTCAGCCTGGTTGCCATCAGCAAACCGAATTGTCCGATGGGCTCAGGGGGCAACGCCCCAATGGCAGAGAGGCGGGAAGCAAGCTTGCCGGAAGGGGATATTTCCATAGGGGAATGAGCTCTGGCCTGGCGGTCGGCACAACTTAGCGTGAGAGCAGCGGCAGCTTCGGCAAAGTCGGCCAATCGACGGCGTCCAGCATGTTCTTGACGATGAGGCCGAGCTCGGTGTCGCCGGTGATTTCCAGTTCGCGGTTGAAGAACAGGGTGTCGGGGTCTTCCTGCCTTGCCAGCAACTGCAGGTAGGCGGAGAGGTTGGCGGTAAAGGCAAGATCGGGCTCGCGGTCGGGTTGGAAGACCGGCCGGAACTTGCCATCTCTATAGGTGTATGCGGCTTCGCCACCGGTATCCTTGACGCGAACCAGGAACAGTTTGTCTTCCAGCAGGGCGAGGCTGTCTTCGGGTAGCAGGTTCATTTTCAGCGCGACATTCAGGCCGCCCACCAGGACCATTGCGTGCGGCCACTGCGGCAGTTTCCGGCCAATCCGGGCGACCAGCGCGGGCAGGCGGAATTTCGGAATCGTCATGTTCATGCGCGAGCCTCCGGATTGGGCATTGCTTGGGTGTGATGCTGGACGATACCCGCGTCGCCGAACCAGTAGCCGTTGACCATTCCGCTCATCGCCCAGTCGCTCGGGTCGGCCGCTATCACTTGCCCGCGGCGGGCGGCGTCGTAGGCGGCGATGATCTCGCCAATGTGCTGCTTCTGCGGGCTGATGCGGACGATGTCGATGCCCATTGCCAGCATGTCGGGGATCTCGTGCAGCAGGTTGTAGGTCTGTGCCGACATGGTCTGGATCCCGTTGATGGTCAGGAAATCCTGGCCTTCGCGCGTTTTCAGGAGCAGGCCTTCGGCGTGGTCGAGGCACTTGAACTGGCAGTCGTCCTTGTTCAGGTCGTAGTGGCGGGCGGTGAAGCAGCGCGCCGAGAAGGCGAGGGGGATTTTTCCATGGACGAAGACCTCGGTTTCGATCTCCGGCGCCTTGTTCCGGTGCAAAGTGTCGATCAGCGTGCGCGTCCCCTCGAGTGGTGGCACCCAGCGTTTGAGTCCGTAGCGGGCGTAGGTGGCGAGGGCCGCTTCGTTGTAGATGTTCAGATGCGGCCCGGCGACAAAATTCCGGCCGTTTACCAGGTTGACCGCACCAAGGTCGTTGGCTTCGATCATGCAGCCGGGGTTTTCCGACAGTTCGTCGATCAGCCGGCGCAGTGTCTTGAGATCGCTCTCCGATTCGAGCAGGGCCTGGGCAGAGACGACGACCTGCTTGCCGGCATCGGTGAGGTCGCGCGCCAGACCAATCCAGTCGGAGGTGCGTAACTGCTGGCGTCGCGAACAGACGACTTCGCCGACGTAGATGATGTCGAGCGCCGGGTTCTGCGCCATCTCGGCATAAAATTCCAGAACTTCGGCCTTGGGCCAGAAATAGAGCAGCGGTCCGAGCGACAATTTCATGCGTGATCCTTCAGCGCCACGGCCGGTTGTAGGCGCCGAGTGTCGCCTGGCTGCCTTCGGAAACCTTGGCCAGATCGGCCTGCCAGATCGGTTTTACTTGGAACCGCTCGCTGCCGTTGGCCAGCGAATCGAGCGCGGCGCGCAGCGTGCGGGTCACCTGCGCAACATAGGTCGGGCTGCGCTGACGCCCTTCGACCTTGATCGCCCTTACGCCGATCCTGACGATTTCGGGGAGGATGGCGACGACATTGAGGCTGACCGGTTCTTCCAGCGCGTAGTAGGTTTCGCCCTGGACTTCGAAGCGGCCTTTGCACAGGGTTGGATAGCCGGCTGGCTCGGCATCGCCGAAGCGGTCGATCAGGATGCCGTTGAGCCGGGTTTCCATGACGCCCGGCTTCTTGTCCCACTTGACGTACTTCGCCGGCGAGCAGGCGCCGACGGTGTTCGGCGATTCGCCGCAGGCGTAGGAGGAAAGCCAGCAGCGCCCCTCGTTCATGACGCACAGGCTACCGAAGCCGAAAACCTCGATTTCGACGCTGGTGTTTGTGATCACATGCTCGACCTGGGCCAGCGTCAATACGCGCGGCAGGACGGCGCGGCGAATTCCGAATTCGCGCTGGCAGAAATTGATCGCCTCGTAGCTGGTCGCCGAGCCCTGCACGGACAGGTGCAGACGTTGCTGCGGATGGCGGCGGGTGGCGTAATCGAGTAGTCCGACATCGGCCAGGATGATGGCGTTGACGCCCTGGTCGACCGCGGCATCGACCGCTTTTTGCCAGTCGGCGACCCGGCCGGCCTGGGCGAAGGTGTTGATGGCGAGCAGGACCTCGCGACTCTTGGCATGGGCGTAGCGGATGCCCTCGCTCATGGTCTTCTGGTCGAAGTTGAGGCCGGCGAAATTGCGCGCGTTGGTGTCGTTTTTGAAGCCGAGATAGACGGCGTCGGCGCCGTTATCGACGGCAGCCTTGAGGGCCGGCAGACTGCCGGCCGGACAGACGAGTTCGGGCAGGGCGCTCATGAAGATGGATGCGGGAGGTCGAGCGTTCAAGTATAGCCGGCGCGCCAGGTCCGCCATTGATTCGGGTCAAAGCGCGGGCAGATTCCCGGCGGGTGATCAGCGAACGACGACGGTTGGTTTGCCGCCCAGCGCGCTGCGGATTTTCTCGGCAACCCGGTCAGCGTCGGCACGGCTGGCGTAGGGACCGAGTTGCAGGCGATGAATGCCGCCGCCCGGCAGAACCAGCATCGGCTCGGCCAGCCAGTCGAGTTCGTTGGTCAGGTGATTCTTCAGGCTCTCCGCGTTGTCGGCATTGGCGAAGGCGCCGAGTTGCAGGAATATCCCTTTCTGGGCGCCGACCGGTGCAAGCTGTACCGGTCGCTCTTCGAGTGCCAGGCGCTTCATCAGGGCATCCATTTCGTCCTTTTCGGCTACCGCCTGCCGTGGCGGCGGGCTGACCTGGGCATACGAGGTACTCGTCGCTTCGCCGGGGATGATGGCCTCGACCTCGACCTGCCCGCTGCCGCCGTTGATCAGGCCGAGCTTGTACGCGGCAGTGTAGGAGAGGTCGATGACGCGGTCGGCATGGAAGGGGCCACGGTCGGTGACGCGGACGACGACGGAATTACCATTCTGGACGCTGGTCACGCGAACGTAGGAGGGCAGCGCCAGCGTCGTATGGGCAGCAGTCATGGCAAACATGTCGTAGGGTTCACCGATCGAGGTCTTCTTGCCATGGAATTTCTTGCCGTACCAGGAGGCGATGCCGCGCGCCTTGTAGGACTTGATCGAGGTGTTGGGGACGTATTCCTTGCCGAGCACCACGTAGGGCTTTGTTGCCGGTTTGTGCAGCGGCTCCCATTTCGGTTCGGCGTCGGGAATGTCATCAAGGCCATCAGGAATATCTTCGGCCGGCCCGTCATCCTTGTAGAAACCGCCGCCCCGCTTGAGGACAGCGGTCGGCTTCCTGGTCGGCTTCTTGGAAAATTGCCCTTTTTGTCCGTCGACCGCAACATCCTGCGTCGGCGTGCTTCCACAGGCCGCCAGGAACAGCGTGGCGAACGCGCAGGCGACGAGGCGGCCGTTCATTTGTTGACCCGGCCGCCGTGCGTGTGGATCGACATCAGGATACCGATGCCGACGAACAGCGTGACCAGCGCCGTGCCACCGTAACTCATGAAGGGTAGCGGAACGCCGACCACCGGCAGGATGCCGCTGACCATGCCCATGTTGATGAAGGCATAGGTGAAGAAGCCGAGCGTGATGGCGCCCGCCAGCAGGCGTGTGAACATGGTCTGGGCGGAGGCGGCGATCACCATGCCACGCCCGATCAACAGCGTGTAGAGAAGGACCAGAACGACGTTGCCAAGCAGGCCCCATTCTTCGGAGAAGACGGCGAAGATGAAATCGGTATGTTTTTCCGGAATGAATTCGAGATGGGTCTGGGTACCTTTCAGGTAACCCTTGCCGAAGCTGCCGCCGGAACCGATGGCGATGGTCGATTGGATGATGTGATAGCCGGCGCCGAGCGGGTCGGTGGTCGGGTCGATCAGGGTCAGGATGCGCTTGCGCTGGTAGTCGTGCATCATCCCCCAGAGCAACGGCGCGGCGGCGCCAGCGGCGGCGATCAGTCCGATGATGACCTTCCAGGGCAGGCCGGCGAAGAAGATCACGAAAAATCCGGCACTGCCTACGAGCAGGGCGGTGCCGAGGTCGGGCTGTTTGGCAATGAGGCCGAAGGGCACCGCCAGCAGGATGACGGCGAAGATGAAATGGCGGGCGCGCAGGGTGGCTTCATATTTGTGGAAATACCAGGCGAGCATCAGCGGCATGGCGATCTTCATGATTTCCGATGGCTGGATGCGGGTGAAGCCGATCGGCAGCCAGCGCCGGGCGCCGTTGATCTTGACGCCGAACAGGAAGACGGCGACCAGCAGCAGCAGGCCAATGATGTAGAGCGGAATGGCATAGCGCATCAAGCGTTGCGGCGGCTGGCGTGCGACGAACCACATGACGACCATGGCCACGCCCATGTTGCCGGCTTGCGACAGCATGCGGTGGCTGCTGTCGAGCGTCGCGGAATTGACCGTGGCCAGACCCACCGCCATGATGGTCAGCGTGATCAGCAGCAAGGGAAAGTCGATATGGGCGATCAGTTCGCGCCCGCCGCGCTTGAGGGTGCCGACGATATCGATCATTGTTCGCTGTCGGCCTCCACGGCGGCGGCATCTTCCTTGGCGGCGCCGGCTGGCAATTTGCCCAGCAGATAGTAGTCAATCACCATGCGGGCGATCGGGGCTGCCGACTGGGCGCCGAAACCGCCGTTTTCGACCAGCACTGCAAGGGCGATCTTCGGCTTGTCGGCTGGCGCGAAGGCGATGAACAGGGCATGGTCGCGCAGTTCTTTCTTGACGCTGTGTGCCTTGTATTCGGCACCCTTCAGCGAGTAAACCTGTGCCGTACCGGTCTTGCCGGCAGCTTCGTAGGGGGCACCGGCAAACGCGCGGGCGCCGGTGCCTTCCTTGTTGACACCGACCATGGCGCGGCGAATGACTTCGATGTTCTGCGGCTTGAGCTTGAGATCGCGGATCGGGTATGGTTCGACCGGGCGTTTCTCGCCGGTCTTGGCATCGACAATCTCTCTTACGAGGTGCGGTCGGAACATCACGCCATTGTTGGCGATGGTGGCAGTGGCCTGGGCCAGCTGGATCGGCGTATAGGCGTTGTAGCCCTGGCCGATGCCGATCGAGATGGTCTCACCGGCGTACCATTTCTGCTGTTCGGGCTTTTTGAAACGCTGCTTTTTCCATTCAGCCGACGGCAGGACGCCCTTCGATTCGCCGGAATCGTCCTTGCCGAGATCGACCCCGGTGCGCTGGCCGAGGCCGAGGGAACCCATGAACTTGGCGATGTTGCCGATCCCCATGTCGTTGGCCAGCATGTAGTAATAAGTGTCGCAGGACTGGACGATGGATTTGTACATGTCGACGCTGCCGTGACCGCCCTTCTTGTCGTCGCGGAACTGGTGGTTTCCGAAGTTGTAGAAACCTGGGTCGTTGATCGCTTGGCTGGGCGTGCGCTTGCCCATCTCCAGGGCGGCCAGCGCCATGAACGGCTTGAAGGTCGAACCCGGCGGATAGGCACCGTTGATCGTCCGGTTGATCATCGGCTTGTCAGGATGTTCATTCAGTTCCTTCCAGTTTTCCGGGGTGATGCCGTCAACGAACATGTTGGGGTCGTAGGTTGGGTTCGAGACCATGGCGAGGATGCCGCCGGTTGTGGGTTCGATGGCGACCACCGCGCCCTTGCGGTCGCCGAAAGCCTGCTCGGTAATTTCCTGCAACTTGGTATCCAGGGTCAACTGCAGATTGTTGCCGGATACCGGCGGGATTCGCTTCAGGCTGCGCACCGCCCGCCCGCCGGCATCGATCTCGACTTCCTCGTAACCGGTTTCGCCGTGCAGTTCAAACTCGTAATGTTGCTCCAGTCCGGTCTTGCCGACATGGTCGGTGCCTTTGTAGTTAGCCTGCTGTCCTTCCTCCTCGATCCACTTTAGGTCGCGATCGGTGATGCGGCCGATGTAGCCGGTCACGTGCGAAGCGACCTTGCTGAGCGGATACTGGCGGAACAGTCGGGCCTTTACCTCGACACCCGGAAAGCGATAGCGCTGGGCGGTGAATTTGGCCACATCCTCGTCGCTGAGGCGAGTGCGGATGGGAATCGACTCGAAATTCTTCGCTTCGTCGAGCAGTCGCTTGAATCGCTTGCGATCCTTGGCCTGAATGTTGACTACCTCGGCCAGTCCGTCGATGGTCGCTTCCAGGTCGTTAGTTTGGGAAGGCGTGATTTCCAGCGTGAAGGCCGAATAGTTGTGCGCCATGACAACGCCGTTGCGGTCGGTGATGACGCCGCGGTTGGGAACGATGGGGATCAGCGTGATCCGGTTGTCGTCGGCGCGCGTCCGATAGACCTCGTGCTGGATGAACTGCAGCCAGGTGAAACGTCCGATCAGCACGCCGAAGAAGACGAGGACGACGAGCACCGCGATGACGAGGCGGAAGCGAAAGCGCTCGCGCTCGATGTCGGCACTATGAAAATCGCTCATGGCTGGGAACTCGTCAGATCGGGCGATCCGGATTCTGCTCGACGGGTCGGTACTGTGGCAGCAGCAGGACAAAAGTGAGCGGAATCCAGAGCAGGCTGGCGATTGCCGGACCAAGGAAATAGCCCCAGCCGGGAAAGCTCGCGCCGACGGCAAGACGCATCAGCATCTGGATTGCCTGCGTCATGAGCAACAAGGGCAGCACCTGCAGCGCCTGCTGGAGCAGCGGGAACCACAGCAGGCGGCGTGACAGCGAGGCCGAGGTGAAGGCCAGGAGCACGTAGGCAAACCCATGCTGGCCCAGCACCGAGCCGTCGGCGACATCCATCAGCAAACCGAGAATGAAGGCCCAGCCCATGCCGACGCGGCGGAACTCGCGCACGCTCCAGAAGCAGAGGACAAGTGCGACCCAATCTGGCATGCCGGGCCAGTGGGCGGTGGGCAGAAAATTGAGCAGCAGGGCGACTATCAGCGTCAGGTAGATGAACCAGGGGCGTACCGGCAGCAGGATGCGCGAGGAAGTGAAGGTCGGTTGCATCAGTTTCCTTTCGCCTTGCGCAGTTTCTTTTTCCCGGCGCCGGGCTTGTCGGTGTCTCCTCCGCTACCGCGTGCCTTTGCTTCGGGCGGCGGTGGCGGCAGGGGCTGGCGCGGGTCGAGGATCATGACTTCGCCGAAATTTTCGACGCCGGCAACCGGCGCGCAGGAAATGCGGGCGAAGGAGTAGGCGCTCTCGCGTTCGATACTGATCACCTTGGCCACCGGGTAGCCTTGCAGGTAGACGCTGTCGAGGCCTGAAGTAACGAGCAGGTCGCCGACCTGAACGTCCGCGTTGGCCGGCATGTAGCGCAGCTCCAGCTGGCCGTTGTCGAGTCCGAAGACCACCGAGCGCTGGCCCGTACGTACGATCTGGACGGGAACCGCCTGATCCTTGTCGGTAATCAGGGTGATCTCGGAAGAAAACGGGAAGATGCGCGTGACCTGGCCGACGACACCGGACTCATCGATCGCCGGCTGGCCGGCGACGATTCCCGAATGCTGGCCCTTGTCGACGATGACTTTACGCGAGAAAGGGTCGCGCGCGGTGTACAGGATCTGGGCAACCTGGCCCTTGGCGTTTTCCCGCTCCTTGACGACCAGCAACTCGCGCAAGCGCCCGTTCTCGGCTTCCAGTTGTCCGAGCCGCAGCAGGTCGGGCGCGCTATTCAGCTTGGCGTGACGCAATTCTTCATTTTCGCGTTGCAGGGACTGTATGCCTTCGAGGTAATTCCGTGCGTAATCGACCAGGCTGCCCGGCGTTTGCGCGACGCGCTGCACCGGATCGACGAGCAGTGCGACGCTCTGCCGGAGCAGGTCGAGGCTGCGGAAGCGCAGATCGACGACGAACACGGCCAGCGAAAGCAGGGTGTAAAAAGTCAGAAGGGCCAGCGGTGCTGGCCCCCTCTTGAAGAAAGGCGGTGGAGCGTGGTCGAAGCCGGCCACGGATGGCGTCCTGTTTTACTCGGAAGCGAAGATCGACGCCAGCTTGTCCATCTTTTCCAGTGCCATTCCGGAACCGTGGGCGACGCAGATCAGCGGCTCGTCGGCGACGATGACGGGCAGGCCGGTTTCTTCCATCAGCAGGCGGTCGAGGTCGCGCAACAGCGCGCCGCCACCGGTCAGCACCATGCCGCGTTCGGCGATGTCGGCGCCGAGTTCGGGCGGGGTCTTTTCCAGCGCCGACTTGACGGCGGAAACGATCTGGTTGAGTGGGTCGGTCAGCGCCTCAAGGATTTCGTTCGATGAAATCGTGAATTTGCGCGGGATGCCTTCGGCCTTGTTGATGCCGGAAACTTCCATTTCCTTGACTTCTGCACCCGGAAAGGCGGATCCGATACTCTTCTTGATCTTTTCGGCGGTATTTTCGCCGATCATCATGCCGTAATTGCGGCTGATGTAGCTCATGATCGCTTCGTCCAGCTTGTCGCCGCCAACGCGGACCGAGCCGGCATAGACCAGGCCGCCTAGCGAAATGACGCCGACTTCGGTGGTGCCGCCGCCGATGTTGACAACCATCGAGCCGGTAGCGTCGGAAACCGGCAGGCCGGCGCCGATCGCAGCGGCCATCGGCTCCTCGATCAGGAAGACCTGGCTAGCGCCAGCGCCGATCGCAGATTCGCGGATGGCGCGACGCTCGACCTGGGTCGAGCCGGAGGGCACGCAGATGATGATGCGGGGACTCGGGCTGAACAGCTTGGAGTCGTGAACTTTCTTGATGAACTGCTTGAGCATCTGCTCGGTGACGGTAAAGTCGGCGATCACGCCATCCTTCATCGGACGAATGACGGTAATGCTTCCGGGGGCCTTGCCAAGCATGTCCTTGGCTTCCTTGCCGACCGCCTGGATGGTTTTTTTGGCGTTGGGACCGCCTTCGAGGCGGATCGCAACGACCGACGGCTCATCGAGGACGATGCCGCGGCCGCGCACATAGATGAGCGTGTTGGCCGTGCCGAGGTCGATGGCGAGGTCGTTGGAGAAGTATTTGCTGAGGAATCCGAACATCTATAGCTCCGCTGCGGAGGTGCAGTAGGGAAAACTTTTATGATACCTTATAACGCTTCCTAATTTAAGGCTTTGTGCACCGCAAAAAGCCCTTGCTCGCCATGTCGCTCACTCTAGAACAGGTTCAGCGCATCGCTCATCTCGCCCGCATCGAGACCAGCGAATCCGAAGCCATTACCACGCAGGGGCATCTCAACGGGATTTTCCAGCTGATCGAGCAGATGCAGGCTGTCGATACCCTTGGCGTCGAGCCGATGGCTCACGCTCAAGAGGTCAGCCAGCGCCTGCGCGAAGATATTGTCAGCGAAGGCGACCGACGTGCCGCCTATCAGGCGGTGGCGCCGGAAATAGAAGCAGGCCTCTACCTCGTGCCCAAGGTGATCGAATGATCAACGCCAGTCTCAAGCAATTGTCACAGGCGCTGGCTGCGAAGCGAATATCCAGTATCGAGCTGACGCAACTCTACCTTGACCGCATCGCACGCCTTAATCCGGCGCTGAACGCCTTCGTCACGGTCAACCCCGAAAAAAGCCTGAAAATGGCCCGCGCGGCCGATGCCCGGATTGCCGCCGCGAGTGGCGCCAAGCCTGCCGGTCCATTGACGGGCATCCCGATCGCCCAGAAGGATATTTTCTGTGCCGAAGGCTGGCGGACCACCTGTGGTTCCAGGATGCTGGCCAACTTCATTTCGCCCTACGACGCCACGGTTATCCAGAAAATGCACGCCGAAGCCGGGCTGGTTTCTCTTGGCAAGACCAACATGGACGAATTCGCGATGGGCTCGTCCAACGAAACCTCGTTTTTCGGCCCGGTAAGGAATCCGTGGGATCAGCAGCGTGTTCCGGGCGGCTCGTCAGGCGGCTCGGCGGCAGCCGTGGCGGCCCGACTGGCACCGGCGGCGACCGGCACCGACACCGGCGGTTCGATCCGCCAGCCGGCGGCACTGTGCAATTTGACCGGCCTCAAGCCGACTTACGGCGTCGTTTCGCGCTACGGCATGATCGCCTTCGCCTCGTCGCTCGATCAGGGTGGCCCGATGGCGAGGAGCGCCGAGGATTGCGCGCTGTTGCTGAACAGCATGGCGGGCTTCGACGAGCGTGATTCGACCTCGCTCGATAGACCGCTCGAAGACTATGCGCGCGAACTGGAAAAGCCGCTGACCGGGCTGCGCATCGGCCTGCCGAAGGAGTTTTTTGGCGCCGGATGCGACGCTGGCGTGATGGCTGCAGTGCAGGCGGCAATTGATGAATACCGGAAGCTGGGGGCGACGACCGTCGAGGTTTCGCTGCCCAACTCGCACCTGTCGGTGCCCGCCTACTATGTGATCGCGCCAGCCGAGGCGAGCTCCAACCTGTCGCGCTTCGACGGCGTGCGCTATGGCTATCGCGCCCCCGAGTATGGCAACCTCGACGACATGTACATGAAGAGCCGCGCGCAGGGTTTCGGTGCCGAGGTCAAGCGGCGCATCCTGATCGGTACCTACGTGCTGTCGCACGGCTACTACGACGCCTACTATCTGCAGGCGCAACGCATCCGGCGCCTGATCGCCAACGATTTCGTCGAAGCCTTCAAGTCCTGCGACGTCATCATGGGACCGACCTCGCCGACGACGGCGTTCAAGCTCGGCGAAAAGGCCGCCGATCCGGTCCAGATGTACCTGTCGGACATCTACACCATCGCCGTCAATCTCGCCGGTCTGCCCGGTATGTCGATTCCCTGCGGTTTCGCCGGTGGCTTGCCGGTCGGCCTGCAGTTGATCGGCAATTATTTTGCCGAAGCCCAGCTGCTCAACGTGGCGCATCGCTACCAGCAGGCGAGCGACTGGCACCAGCGCTCGCCGGCAGGAATCGATTAAGAACGCCCGGCCTTGTTTCTGAACGGATGAAACTATGAATCAGTGGGAAGTGGTCATCGGCATCGAGACGCACGCGCAGCTCGCCACCGCAACGAAGATTTTTTCGGGGGCAGCGACGGCTTTCGGTGCGGCGCCCAATACGCAGGCTTGCGCGGTCGACCTCGCCTTGCCGGGGGTCTTGCCGGTGTTGAACAAAATGGCCGTTGAGTGCGCGATCCGATTCGGGCTGGCGATCGACGCCGAAGTCGCCGGAAAATCCGTTTTCGCGCGCAAGAATTATTTCTACCCGGATTTGCCGAAAGGCTACCAGATCAGCCAGATGGACCTGCCGGTCGTCGTCGGCGGCAAGATTGCGCTGCAGGTCGGCCAGGGCGACAAGGCCTACGAAAAGGTCGTGCGCCTGACCCGCGCCCATCTTGAGGAAGATGCCGGAAAATCCTTGCATGAGGATTTTCACGGCAAGTCGGGGATCGACCTCAATCGCGCCGGGACGCCGTTGCTGGAAATCGTCAGCGAGCCGGACATGCGATCCTCCGACGAAGCGGTTGCCTACGCCAAGGTCCTGCATGCGCTGGTGCGCTGGATCGGCATCTGTGACGGCAACATGCAGGAAGGCTCGTTCCGTTGCGACGCCAACGTCTCGGTGCGTCCGAAGGGCCAGGCCGAGCTCGGCACCCGCCGCGAGATCAAGAACCTGAACTCCTTCCGCTTTCTCAAGGAAGCCATCGATTTCGAGGTGCAGTGGCAGATCAACGAAATCGAGGAAGGCCGCAAGATCCGGCAGGCTACCGTGCTCTTCGATCCGGACACCGGCGAAACGCGGATGATGCGGAGCAAGGAAGACGCGCACGATTACCGCTATTTCCCCGATCCCGACCTGCTGCCACTGGCGATTTCCGCCGACTGGATCGACCGGGTCAAGGGCGAACTGCCTGAACTTCCGCGCCAGATGCGCGAGCGCTTCATCAGCGATCTTGGGCTTTCGGGCTATGACGCGACGACGCTGACCGCTAGCCAGGAAATGGCGGACTATTTCGAGTCGACCGTGACGATTGCCGGCAAGGCCAATGCCAAACCCTGTGCCAACTGGGTCATGGTCGATCTGGCCGCGCGCCTGAACAAGGAAGGACGGGAACTTGCCGAATCGCCAGTTTCCGCAGCGCAGCTCGCCGGGCTGGTGCAGCGCATCGCCGACAACACCGTCTCCAACAACATCGCCAAGAAAGTGTTCGATGCCCTGTGGAATGGCGATGGGGCTACGGCTGACGAAGTGATCGAGCGCCAGGGTCTCAGGCAGATCACCGACAGCGGCGCCATTGCGGCGCTGGTCGACGAAGTTTTGGCCGCAAACGCCGCCAGCGTCGCCGAGTTCCGCGCGGGCAAGGAAAAGGCATTCAACGCGCTCGTCGGGCAGGTCATGAAGGCGGCCAAGGGCAAAGCCAATCCGCAGCAGGTCAACGACCTGCTGCGGCAAAAACTGGCGGGCTGATCAGTGCGTCGCTGGCTTGCCCGTCTTGCTGGACGCTGCGGCAGCTGAAGTGCGCCCCGTCAACTCGTTGTAACGCTTGCGATCGGCGTCGTACTTGGCCTTGATCGTCGTGTAGTCGCCCTTCTTGACGTCCAGCAGTTCCTGCTGCGTCTTGATCTCGTGATCGCCATCACGCAGACCCTTGGCCACCACGGCAGGGAGAGCCTTGTTTTTGTAGAACTCGGCCTCTTGCTCGAATTTCTTGCGCTGCTTGCGTGCCGCCGCGATGCGCTCCTCGGCGGCCTTGATCGCCAGATTGACGTCGGCTTCCGCCTTCTCCTGGGCCATGTCGATGTCGCGCGGTGTGGCATAGGTGTCGAGCAAGGCTTGGTCCTGGCGCCGTTGCTCCCTGGCTTGTTCGTCAAGTTCTTTCTTGCGTTGCGCTTCGGCGGCGAGTTGGGCCTTCTGCTCGGCGGTCAGGGGTGGTCCGACTTCCTTGATCAGCAATCCACTACTGTCGAGGATTGTGTAGGACTTGCCGCGGCACTGCACCGGAAACGAATCCCCACAAACCCGCCCGCCTTCGCAGCAATAGAAACGTCCGGGTCCTGCCGGGGCTGCTTGCGCCGCGAAGCCCGCCAGCAGGAGGATCAGGCCCGCGGAGAGTTTATTGACTGACACCATATTGCTCCCGATACCGTGCGACGGCGGTTTGATGTGATGAAAATTCTGGATGATGTTCGAGGTAGGCCATCAGGTCGCGCAGGCCGGCGACGGCGATCACAGGGATGCCATAGTCACGCTGCACTTCCTGGACAGCGGACAACTCGCCGAGGCCGCGCTCCTGGCGATCGAGCGCGATCAGTACGCCGGCCGGCATCGCGCCTGCGGCGCGAATCAGCGCGACGGATTCGCGCACCGAGGTGCCGGCCGAGATTACGTCATCGACAATCAGTACGCGACCGGCAAGCGGCGCACCGACGATGCTGCCGCCCTCGCCGTGATCCTTGGCTTCCTTGCGGTTGAAGGCGAAGGGAAAATTCCGGCCGCGCTGTGCGAGCGCCATCGAGATCGCGGCAACCAGCGGGATACCCTTGTAGGCAGGCCCGAACAGCATGTCGAATTCGACCCCGCCGGCTTCGGCGGCTTTGGCGTAAAATTCCGCCAGACGCGCCAGCGACTGTCCATCGTTGAACAGCCCGGCGTTAAAAAAATATGGGGAGAGTCTCCCCGCCTTGGTCGTGAATTCGCCAAAGCGCAGCACCTTGCAGCCTAAAGCGAATTCGATGAATTCCTGTCGAAAGTCCATAATCTTCCAAATACGCTGCCGCAGCGATGCGGCACGATAATCCGCAATGTTACGCATCATCTCCCTCAACCTCAATGGCATCCGCAGCGCCTGGAGCAAAAACGTGCTGCCCTGGGTGGTTTTGCAGGCGCCCGATATCGTCTGCCTGCAGGAACTCAAAGCACAATTGCCCGACCTGACGCCGGAAATGCGGGCGCCGGATGGCATGCACGCCTACTACCATGCAGCCGAGAAAAAAGGCTACAGCGGCGTCGGAATCTGGAGCAGAAGCCAGCCGGATCGCGTCGTCGAGGGCTTCGATGGCGGCGAATTCGATGCCGAAGGGCGCTACATCCGGGCCGACTTCGGGCGGTTGTCGGTCATTTCGCTCTACCTGCCCTCGGGTTCCTCATCACCCGAGCGCCAGGAAGCCAAATTCCGCTTTCTCGACGCTTTCCTGCCCCACCTTGCAGACTTGCGCGGCAAGGGGCGCGAAATCGTGTTGTGCGGCGACTGGAATATCGCGCATCAGGAAATCGACCTCAAGAACTGGAAATCCAACCAGAAAAACTCCGGATTCCTGCCTGAGGAGCGTGCCTGGCTGACCCGTGTCATCGATGGGCAGGGTTGGGTCGATGTCTATCGGCGCCTGCATCCCGACGTGACGGGTGACTCCTACACCTGGTGGAGCAACCGCGGTCAGGCTTGGGCCAAGAATGTCGGCTGGCGCATCGACTATCAGATCAGCACTCCCGAACTGGCAGCTGGCGCCCGCCGGGCCGAGATCTACAAAAGCGAGCGCTTCTCCGATCATGCGCCGCTGATGATTGACTATGAATGGACCGCGTGAATTGCGTTCCATCTCTGAACGGGATAACCTGTTCATTATGAATAACCACTACTCGGGAGAATGAAAATGGCTGAAGAACTGACCACTGCCAACAAGGACAGACTGGTTTCCGACCTCAAGGTCGTGATTTCCGATACCGAAGAATTGCTGCGTGCCACCGCTGGTGCCGCCGGCGAAAAGGCTGGCGAACTGCGCGAGCGGATCGCCATCCGTTTGCGTGATGCCAAGGAGCGGCTGGCGGATATCGAGGCAGCCGTCGTCGACAAGACCAAGGCTGCCGCTCGGGCGACCGACGATTTCGTACATGAAGATCCGTGGAAAGCGGTCGGTGTCGCTGCCGCCATCGGGCTCACACTTGGCGTGCTGATCGGCCGTCGTTAATCGCATGTCTGCAGCATCGGGCGGCGAACCGGGCCGCGAGGGCCTCTATTCCGCCTTGAAGAACCTGCTCGGGACCTTGCTGGCGATCGGCAAGACGCGGGCCGAACTTCTCGTCAGCGAAGTCGAGGAGGAGAAACTCCGGCTGATGTCGCTGTGGGCCAAGGCGTTCGGCGCGGCTTGGCTGTTCGCGCTCGGGATCGTCATGACGATCTGTTGCATCGCCTTGCTCTACTGGGAGCAGCGGGTGCTGGTCTTCGGGGTTGCAGCGGCGTCATTTCTGGTCGTCGGGCTCGCCGTTTTTGCCTCCTTGCGGCGTCAGCTGTCACGGCCCAGCAAAATGTTTCATGCCAGCCTGGCCGAACTGGAAACCGACATGGCGCAGTTGCAGCGTCGAGAGCGTAATCAGTGAACGATCGCGCAGTGAAGTTTGCCCTGCGCCAAGGCGCTTTGCGCGAGCGCATCGCGGAGCAGCGCAGAGTACTTGCCAGACATGCCGGTCCGCTTGAAAATGCACTGGGCACTGTCGATAAGGCCGTGCTCGGGGTTGGCTGGCTGAAGGAACACCCGGCAACGGTTGGCGTGACTGTCGCGCTGGTTGTCGCTGCCAGTCCCAAGCGCGCCTGGCGCTGGAGCAAGCGCGCCTATCTGGCTTGGCGCGGCTGGCACGTGGTGCGGAATTCGCTCCTTGCCGCCAGTTGACCGCGCCCCGCAGGAAGTACCCCTGGGGTGCAACGAACGGCCTAGCCTTGCTTCGTCTGCGCGTTTAAGCCGGACTCGCGCCCCTGACATTCCATGGGGCAACCTTGAACAGCAGGAGCATTCCGGGAACGGCCAGCGCGGCGCACAACCAGAAAAAACTGGTCCAGCCGAGCATCTCCACCAGCCAGCCAGCCGAAGCATTGACGAAGGTGCGCGGCACAGCCGCCAGGCTGGTGAACAACGCCATCTGCGTGGCCGTATAGGCCGGATGCGTCGAGCGGGCGATGAAGGCGACGAACGCTGCTGTGCCGAGCCCGACCCCGAGCGCTTCGAGTCCGATGACGAAGGCCAGCGCCAGACGCTCGCTGGCGCCGATACTTTCGAAATGGCCTTGGGCGGCCAGCCACGCAAATCCGAATATCGACACCAGTTGGACGACGCCGAACAGCCAAAGCGCGCGGTTGATCCCGAGCCTGACCATCCACAGGCCGCCGAGCAGGGCACCGATCACCGCCGGCCACAGCCCTGCATGTTTGGCGATCAGGCCGATGTCGGTCTTGGTGAAGCCCATGTCGAGGTAGAACGGCGTCGCCAGCGCGGTACTCAGGCTGTCGCCGAGTTTGTAGAGAAAGATGAAACCGAGCACCAGCAATGCCCCGCGCCAGCCCTGGCGGTCGACGAACTCGCGGAACGGCTCGGTCACCGCCTGGCGCAGCGTCTTGGGTGCCCCAGTGACCAACGGTTCGCTGACCAGCCAGGCCATGACCATGCCGGGGATCATGAAGGCGCCGGTGATCCAGAATACTTCGTTCCACGGCAGGCGATCCGCCAGGATCAGCGATAGCGAGCCGGGAATCAGGCCGGCGATGCGATAGGCGTTGACGTGCACCGCGTTGCCGAGGCCGAGTTCGTTGTCGCACAAAATTTCGCGGCGGAAGGCGTCGACCGCGATGTCCTGGGTTCCCGAAAGAAAGGCGAGCAGCGTGGCCAGCCACAGGATCGGCCAGATGTTCTCCTTCGGGTCGAGTCCGCCCATGAAGCCGATGGTCAGCAGCAGGCCGATCTGGGTCAGCAGCATCCAGCCGCGCCGGCGCCCGAAGCCGGGAAGGTTGTAGCGGTCGAGCAGCGGCGACCAGAGGAATTTCCAGGTGTAGGGAAACTGGATCAGCGCAAAGAAGCCGATGGTCTTCAGGTCGACGCCTTCGCTGCGCAGCCACGCCGGCATCAGGTTGAGCAGCAGGTACAGCGGCAGGCCCGAAGAAAATCCGGTGAAGACGCAGATCAGCATCTTCCGCGTCAGCAGCGCTGCAAGCCAGGCCGGCATCAGCGCTTCAGGGTCAGGCGATAGACGGCCAGGCTGCCGAGAAAGTTGACTTCATCCTCGACCAGGTTACCTTCCTCGTCGAGGACGTGGCGCTCGCGGATGACCAACCCCATCTTGTCGCACAGCGCCTCGAAATCGAGCAGGGTAAAGAAGCGCACGTTGGGCGAGTCGTACCACTGGTAGGGGAGGTCTTCGGAGACCGGCATGCGCCCGTCGAGTACCGAACGCAGGTTCTTCCAGTAAGCAAAGTTGGGGAAGGAGACGACCGCCTCGCGCCCGACGCGCAGCATCTCGCGCAGGATGCCCTCGGTGTGGCGCACGGTTTGCAGGGTGCGCGACAACACGACGTGGTCGAAGCCCTGGTCGGCGAACTCGTCGAGCGGACGCTCCAGGTTGCCCTGGATCACATTGATCCCGTTCCTGATGGCGGCGAGGATGTTGGCATCGTCGATTTCGACGCCCCAGCCGTGCACGCCGCGCGTGTCGATCAGGTGGCGCAACAGGGTGCCGTCGCCGCAGCCGAGGTCGAGCACGCGGTCGCCCGGCTCGATCCAGGCGGTGATGAGGTCGAAGTCGGGGCGGCCCAAGGTATGCGTCATAGCTTGATCTTCCGCAGGTAGGCGTCGATCACGTCGTGATAGTGCGCGTCATGCATCAGGAAGGAGTCGTGGCCGAAGTTCAGGTTGACGTCTGCGTACGACACGTTGCGCCCGTTGGCGAGCAGGGCAGCCACCATCTCCTTCGAACGGGCCGGCGAGAAACGCCAGTCGGTGGAAAACGAGATGATCAGGAAGCTGGCCATACTGCGCGCCATCGTGGCCGTCAGGTTGCCATTGTCCTCACGTGCCGGGTCGAAATAATCGAGCGCCTTGGTCATCAGCAGGTAGGTATTGGCATCGAAATGGCTGGCGAACTTGTCGCCTTGGTAGCGCAGGTAGGATTCCACCTCGAATTCGACGCCAAAGTGGTAGGAAAGCGCCTCGTTACGCAGTTCGCGGCCGAATTTTTCGCCCATCTGGTCGTCGGAAAGATAGGTGATGTGGCCAAGCATGCGTGCCAGGCGCAGCCCGCGTAGCGGCCGCGTGCCATGCTCGTAGAAGTGGCCGCCGTGGAAATCCGGGTCGGTCAGGATCGCCTGGCGGGCGACGTCGTTGAAGGCGATATTCTGCGCCGACAGTTTGGGGGCGGCAGCGATGACGATGGCGTTGCGCACCCGTTCCGGGTAGGTGATGCTCCAGCGCAGGGCCTGCATGCCGCCGAGGCTGCCACCCATGATCGCTGCCCAACTGTCGATGCCGAGCAGGTCGGCGAGGCGGGCCTGGGCGTGCACCCAGTCGATGACGGCGACCATCGGGAAATCGGCGCCCCACGGCTTGCCGGTCGCCGGGTTCGGCGAGGATGGTCCGGTTGACCCGTGGCAGCCCCCGAGATTATTGAGGCCGACGATGAAGAATTTGTCGGTATCGAGCGGTCGACCGGGACCGACGATGTTGTCCCACCAGCCGATATTGTCGGGCTGGTCGGCATAATGTCCGGCGATATGATGGTTGCCCGAGAGGGCATGGCAGACGAGGATCGCGTTCGATTTGGCCGCGTTCAGCGTGCCATAGGTTTCATAGACCAGGTCGTAGGCGGGCAATACCCCGCCGCTGCGCAATTGCAGGGGCTGGTCGAAATGGGCGCGCTGTGCTGCGACGACGCCGACGGATTGTCCTGGCATGCTGTTCCTGAAAACAAAAAACCCAGTTGGCCAACAAACGCGAACTGGGCGGTTCCCGTTTTAGCTGAATTTGTGAAGCGCCCGCAAGCAGAGCTCAAATCGGCGCGGCTGGCTGACCAGCGTGGTTCGGACGATACCGAGCGGGCTGTGAAAAGTCAATCCGGGGTCAGCGCCGTGCTGGGGAAACCGGATATTCGCCCATGATTTCGACGAGTTGCGTCGTGATCCGCTCCACCGGCGTGGCAAAGGCGAATTTCTTGATGAACCGGCCGTCAGGGCCGAGCAGGAACATGCCGGCAGAATGGTCCATTGCGTAATTTTCAGAACCGGGTTCGCTGACCTTGGCATAGCGAACCTTGAAGTTGTCGGCGGCACGGCGAACCAGTGCCGGCGACCCGGTCAGCCCGATGATGCGCGGATCGAAGAATTCGGTGTAGGTTTTCAGAACCTTTGCCGTGTCGCGCTCGGGGTTGACGGTGATGAAGATTGGCTGCACGCGATCGGCTTCGGCGCCCAGCGCCTTCAGGATGGCGGCCATTTCGACCAGCGTCGTCGGGCAGATGTCGGGGCAGTAGGTGTAGCCGAAGGCGATGAGCTGGAAACGCCCGGAGAAATCCTCGTTGGTGATCGAGCGTCCGTTCGGGTCCTGCAGCAGATAGCGTGGATTGATGTCGCGGGTTTCGCCGACCAGCAGGTCGTGGGCGGATTCGGCGGCGGCCGGCGTGCAAACGATCAGCGCGGCCAGGAGTGCTGCCAGGAGGGCGGCAAGGTGGCGAATCATTTGGCGGCCGGGAATGCTGCTTGCAACTTCTTCTCCGCCTCGTCGAGTGCCGCCACGAAGCTTGCCGTATCGGGGCAAGCCGCGCCCTTGCCTTGTTCGAGAAAGGCAGCGTTGGTGGCATTTTCGAAGATTTCACCATTGGTGCGGGTCTTTGAGGCAATGTCGATGACCGCATTGCGGGCGCGGGTGACGATGACCGGCTGCTTGCACGCCAGTGCCATGCCGTTGACCTTGCCCATGGCCTCGATCGCGGCACTGCCGGCATCCGGCGTCACGGCATCGGCAGCCAGCGCCGGGAGAACGGTCACGCTCAGCAATGCGGCGGCGAAGGTGGAAAGCAAAATTTTCATGGATCGGCTCCTCTGTTCAGGCCGTTGATTATAGCGAGCGCGCAGGGTGTGGCTTTCTTCTGGATCAAATATGCGGGTGTTGGGGGGGCGTCTTACTGTTGTCCGGCGCCGGCGGGGCGCCGGCTGCGGGCGACGTCGAGGGCGGCGCAGAGCTGTTCGGCGCCGTCGAGAATGCGCGGCGTGTGGCGCTGCATGATGTCCGGGTCGATGTGGAACAGGTTGCCGCGTGCAACTGCGGTCATCCGCATCCATTTGTTCCAGTCGCTAAGCCAATCCGGGCGGGCTTCGCCCATGCCGGTGGCGACAATGGCTTCCGGATTGGCTGCGAGCACCGCCTCGACGCTGACTGTCGACGCCATCTGGGGCAGCGTGCCGAAGACGTTTTCTCCCCCGCACAGTTGGATGGCATCGCTGATGATTTGCGGGCCGCCGACCGTCATCAGCGGATTGTTCCAGATCTGGTAGAAAACGCGTACTGTTGGCTTTCGGGCATTGGCCCGGCGCAGCGTTTCGAGTCGCTGACGGAACTGCGCGGCAGCGGTGCTGGCAAGCACTTCGCTGCCCGCAAGCTGGCCAAAGCGTTCGATCTGCGCTGCGATGTCTTCCATGCGGTTGGGCTGCGAGGCATAGACGGTCAAGCCCAGGGTTCGCAGCTTTTCCACCTGACCGGCCGGATTGCCGGTTTCCCAGGCGATGACCACATCGGGCTTGAGGGCGGCGATCGCTTCGAGGTCGAGGCGCTCATAGCTGCCGACGCGCGGCAAGGCTTTTGCGGACGGCGGGTAGTCGCTGTAGTCGACGGTGCCGACCAGCCGGTCGCCGGCGCCGGCGGCATGGAGAATTTCGGTGGCGTGCGGGGCGAGGGTGACGATGCGTCTGGCCGGTGCCTTGAGGCGCACTTCGCGGCCCGTGTCGTCCTTGAAGACGAGTTCGGCGTGCGCGGGGGCGAACAGGGCGACGGTTGCGGTCAACATCAGAAAACGGGCGAATTTCATGCGGGCTTCCAGCTGGCGAGCGCAGCGCTCAGGCGTTGCCAGTCGGCTTCGCTGCCCGGCAAGCCGACGCGCAGCAGCGATCCCTGCTCAAGGTGGTGAACGAGAATGTCGCGGCCGGCGAGATGGGTGTGCAGCTCAGCCGCCTGCGGCGTATTCAACGTAGCGAACAGCGCCGTCGATTTAACCTCGCCGAACGGCGCCAGCAATTGGTGCAAACGCTGGCCGGCAGCCAGCAAGCGGGCGCGCATCGTCGCCTGCCAGTCGGTATCGAGCAGCGCCAGTCGAGCTGCGGCGCGCGACGGCCCGGCGACAGCCCACGGCCCCATCGCCACAGCCATCCTGTCAAGCAGGTCGGGCGCGGCGAAGACAAAGCCGACCCGCACTCCGGCCAGCCCGAAAAAGTGGTCGAGTGAGCGCAGCACGATCAGGTTGGGTGCCTCGGCGCTGCCGGCGAGCGGCGTCAGGCTGTCTTCCGGCGTCGCGTCGATATGGCTTTCATCGACGATCAGCCAGCCGCCACGCTTTTTGAGCTGATTTGCGGCGTCGACCGCAGCGACGTGCGGGTGCCGGTCAGCCGTCACGTCGTTCGGGTGGGCGAACAAGACGTAGGGCGTCGCGGCGGCCAAAGCGCGTTGCAGGGTGGCGTTTTGCAGCAGGCGCGGACGATGCCCGGCCTGCGTCCACGCCTGAACATGCGGGTTGGCCAGCGGGCCGATGCAGGCGACGACGGCACGCGGTAGCAGCACCGGCAACAGTCGGGTAGCCGCCTGCGCCCCGGCGACCGGCAGCAGGTTCGCGTTGCCGTAGTATTCGGTGGCGGCGGCTTCGAGGCCGCCATCGCTCGCCGGCAGGTCGTGCCAGGCGGCGGCCGGCAGCGGCGGCACCGGCCAGCCATCGGGGTTGCCGGTGGCGGAAAGATCAAGCTGGGGTAGCGGCGGGGCGGCGGAAACAGTCTTCATAGCGGAAACCGCCCGTCGTTCTGCATCTCCGTCTGCATGTCGTGCAATGTTGCGGTCAACGGCGAATTTTGGCCCGAATCCGTGGCGCCCCACTGCTCGAAATACACCAGCTCCTCGACCGGCAGGCGCGGCAGCCAGCCGGGCTTTTCCAGCTCCGGCTTCTCGTTGAAATGGCTGACGCAGCCGATGCACAGGTAGGCAATCGGCACGATATGGTGCGGAATGCCGAGCGTGTCCTGCAAAGCCTTTTCGTGAAAGATGTTGACCCAGCCGACACCGACCCCCTCGGCTCGCGCCGCCAGCCACAGGTTCTGGACGGCGCACACGCTGCTGTACAGATCCATCGTCGGCATGTGCGTGCGGCCGAGCACCACCGGGCCGCTGCGCGTGCGGTCGCAGGTGAAGCACAGGTTGATCGGTGCTTCGAGAATGCCCTGCAGCTTCAGCTTGCTGTATATCTCGCGGCACTCGTCCGGGAACATGCGCGCCGCCTCGGCGTTGGCTTCCTTGAACATGCCCTGAACGCGCTGCTTCACCTCGTCTGAGCGCACCAGCAGGAAGTTCCACGGCTGCATGAAACCGACCGACGGCGCTTGGTGCGTGGCCATCAGCAAACGGCCGAGCACATCGTCCGGCACCGGCGTCGGCAAAAACTGGCCGCGCACGTCGCGGTGGCTGAAAATGGCTTGGTATACGGCAGCGCGGTCGGCGTCGGAAAATCTGTGCGCACTTGGCGTGTTCGGGTTTTCCGTGGATTTTCCTCCGGGAAAAGTGATTGCTGTTGGACTCTGTGGCTTTGCTTTTTCTGGTGGCAAGCTTGTTGCCTCGAATGGCGATAGCCCAGGGTGTATCTCAGCAGAGCGTTGCATTGAGCCGGAATTCCTTCGTCGCGCCGCCCGCGTCGCGCATATCAAAAAAGCCGCTGGCTTTCAGAGCTTCGTCAAGGCGGTCGTAGCCGGAGTCTTCCGCACGGTGCCCGTTTTTGTGCAGATGGACGCGGATAGCAGCAATTCCAGACCAGCCGTCCGGGGACTGGCAGGCGGCAACCGCTGCTTTCAGGGCTTCAATATAAGCAGCAGATGGCGTGGTGCTCGGGGTCCGGGAGATTTGGCTGGCTTTGCCGGGTGTGGTGGCACGCTTTTTTCGGCGGCAGAATTGGGCGCTACCATTGCCCTGCTTGCGTAGAACCACCTCGAAAATCTCAAGGGTTCCCAGGAGTTTTGGAAAGGTGCTGGCCCCATAGTTACGTGGGTCGAAATCACTGTGATTTGCCCGCAGGTATTGGTCAATCCGGGAAACGAGTGCCCATCCATCTTCCTCGGCGGTATTAGCGTATGCCTTCAAAAGCAGCGTTAACAGCCGTTCGATTTCGGCAGGGGATGCGACTTTTGCGACGGGCGCTTTTTGGGCCTCTGTGCTGGTCGCGGGTTTGATGATATCGGCGTGTGGCAGTATTTCGGCGCCGGTTGTTTGCTTGGTTGGCGGATCAACTTTCGCCACGGGTGCTATAGCTGTTTCCTTGGCGAGTTCTGGTGGGTTGAGCAGGTTTTCGATGTAAACATAGCGTTCGCAAGCATTTACAAAGGCCTTGGCGGCGTCTTTTCGGCCAAAGCCAAAAACGCTCAGCCCATCTTCCCGAATGCGGGTCGCAAGCCGAGTGAAATCCCCGTCGCTACTGACCAGACAAAATCCCTCGAAGCGGCGCGAGTGGAGCAAATCCATCGCATCGATAATCAGGGCACTGTCGCTGGAGTTCTTGCCGACCGAGTTGCGGTATTGCTGGATAGGATGGATGCCGTGATTGGCAAGTGTTTCGCGCCAGCCGGTCAGATTGGGCGTCGTGAAATCGCCATAGACGCGGCGCACGGCGATCCTGCCGTGGCGTGTGACTTCTTCGATGATGGGGGAAATTGCTTCCTTATTGACGTTGTCAGCGTCGATCAGCAAGGCGAAAACTGGCAGGTCGTGTTTCATTGAGAGGGTGGTTTAATGAAATCGGGATGGTAATCCGAGCATTCTGCCTGAAAAGGGCGGACGGGTTCGGGCGTTAATCTGCTGCTTTCATTGTTCGGTTTTTCCCATGTCCCGCCTCTCCCTGATGGTTTAAGGCACCACCTCGGATGCCGGAAACAACGCTGGTTGCCGCGCTGCAGCAAATTAGGTTCAGACCCCAATTTTTCCGCCATTTCAACTGAGGCAGGCGTTTTTCCAGCGCTCGCGAGAGCGCGCTTTGTTCTGGATCGAAGCTTGTTTGCTGCGGTCAACCCCCAAAAACAGCCGAAATTCACCGGCTGAAAATTGTGGGCTTCAGCCTTTCAGCTTAAGCGGCAAGCCCGCTGCGACCAGCGTGACCTGATCGCAAACGGCGGCGACGCGCTGGTTGAGTCGCCCCTGTTCGTCGGCGAATATCCGCGATACCGGGTGCATCGGCACGATGCCCCAGCCGACTTCGTTGGATACCAGAATGATGTGGCCGGGCAGAGTGGGGAGCAGTTCGATCAGGGCGGCGGTTTCGCCTTGCAGCAGCGGGCAGTCGATGGCCGCGCCGGCCTCGGCCTGCGTTGCCGCCTGGCCGGCGAAAAGCAGGTTAGAGAGCCATAGCGTCAGGCAGTCGACCAGCACGCAGGTGTCCGGCGCCGCCAGTTCGCGCAGTTTGGCGGCCAGTTGCAGCTTTTCTTCGGCGCAGCCCCAGTCGCTCGGGCGGCGTGCGCGGTGGTGGGCGATGCGGCGCGCCATTTCGCCGTCGCAGGCTTCGGCGGTGGCCAGATAGACGACGCGCAGGCCGGATTCCGTCGCCCGCTTTTCGGCCAGCAGGCTCTTGCCCGAACGGGCGCCGCCAAGGATGAGTTCTTTCATGGCCGGCACTTTAGGTGATTGCGCGGCTTCCCGGCAAGCCGGATAATTCGCCCCGATTCGATGAAACGGAACCCGGTGCGAGTTTTTCTCCATTCCGGGGCGGGCCCGCCGCTGTAATCGGGGACGGTTGTCGCAGGATGCCACTGGTAACGGGACAAAACCTGGGCCGGGAAGGCGCTACAAACCGGACGATCCGAAAGCCAGAAGACGTATCGAATCGGTTCAGGGAGCCTGTGGACAGGGCTTCGCGGCCGCGTTCGATGAATGCCGCCGCGAGGCCCTTTTGCGTTTTTTGACGGGAAGAATCGGATGCATTCCAAGTTCAACATTACCGCCCCCGATCAGGGGCTGGCCGCTGCCTTGCAGCAGAAGATCGACCAGAAGACCAAGCCGCTCGGCGCGCTTGGGCAGCTCGAACAGGTCGCCAAAAAAATAGGTCTGATCCAGCAGCGCCTCGACCCCGGGTTCGAGCAGCCGCATTTGCTGGTTTTTGCCGGCGACCACGGGGCGGCGAAGGCCGGCGTTTCGGCTTATCCGCAGGACGTGACCTGGCAGATGGTCGAGAACTTCCTGGCCGGCGGTGCCGCGATCAACGTGTTTGCGCGGCAGAACGAGCTGCATCTCGCGATCATCGATGCCGGCGTCGCGCACGATTTCGGCCGGCGCAACGGGCTGATCGACGCCAAGGTGGCGCCTGGTACGGCCAACTACATTGAAGCGCCGGCGATGACCGCCGAGCAATGCGCCCAAGCCATCGAGCGCGGGGCGGAATTCAGCCGCAATCTCGCCGTCAATGGCTGCAATCTGGTCGGCTTTGGCGAAATGGGCATTGGCAATACGGCGTCGGCGTCGCTGCTCACCCATTGCCTGACCGGCGTGCCGCTCGCCGACTGCGTCGGGCGTGGCACCGGGCTGGACGATGCCGGACTGGCGCGCAAACAGGCCTTGCTCGAACAGGCGCTGAACCGCTATCGCAACGCCGGTGGCAACGACGAAACGCTGAACGTGCTGGCCGAGTTTGGTGGCTTCGAAATCGCCATGATGGTCGGCGCCATGCTGGGCGCGGCGGAGGCGAAGATGACGCTGCTGATCGACGGCTTCATCGTCGGCTCGGCGGCGTTGACCGCAGCCCGTCTGGCCCCGGCGCTGCTCGACTACAGCATCTTCTGCCACTGCTCGGCCGAGCCCGGCCACGCCGCGCAATTGCAGGCGCTCGCTGTCGAACCGCTGCTCGATCTTGGCCTGCGCCTGGGCGAGGGCACCGGGGCGGCGCTGGCTTACCCGCTGGTGGCGGCGGCACTGGGTTTTCTGAATGACATGGCCAGTTTCGAGTCGGCGGGCGTGTCGGAGGCAATCTGATGCTGCGCCGCGAGCTGGAGTATTTCTTCGGCGCCATCCGCTTCTTCACCCGCCTGCCGGTGCCGGGCTGGGTCGGACATTCGACGGAGGCGCTGAACCGCTCGGCGCGCTATTTTCCGGCCGTCGGGCTGCTGGTCGGCAGCATTGGCGCGCTGGTTTACTTCGCAGCGGCGCTGTTCTGGCCGCAACCGGTCGCCGTGCTGCTGTCAATGGCGGCGACCATCTATGCCACCGGCGCCTTCCACGAGGACGGCCTGGCGGATACCGTCGACGGCCTGGGCGGCGGCTGGGACAAGCTACGCATCCTGGAAATCATGAAGGACTCGCGGGTCGGCAGCTATGGCGTGGTCGCCATGGCGCTGGCGCTGCTGGGCAAATTCACGCTGTTGAGTTCGCTCGATACGGCACTGGTTCCCTATGCGCTGCTCGCCGGTCACGCCCTGTCGCGCTTTTGCTCGACGCTCTTGCTGGCGACCATGACGTACGTGCGTGAGGATCTGCTGTCCAAGGCCAAGCCGTTGGCGACGCGGCTTTCGACGGGGGAAATCCTGATCGCACTGTTATTTGTGCTTCCTGCGCTGGCCTTGTTGCCCCTGGAAAAAGCCATTGCCGGCTGCCTGCTGGCAGCCGGCGCTACCTGGTGGTTGGCCGCCAAGTTCAAGCGCTGGCTGGGGGGTTACACCGGTGACTGCCTGGGTGCCACGCAGCAGGTCAGCGAACTTGCCTTTTACCTCGGCCTGCTCGCCCATTGGGCAGGCTGATGACTGCTCGCGCTACACTGGCTACCCGAATACATGCTGACGATCATGGAAAAACCTTTCGCTCCGTCCTGCGAGAAGAACCGCGAGCCGATTCTTGGCGTCCTCGAAGCCCATTTTCACGACCGCCGCGCAGTGCTGGAAATCGGCAGCGGCACCGGCCAGCACGCGGTTTTCTTCGCCGCGCGCCTGCCGCACCTGATCTGGCAGACTTCGGATCGTCCGGAAAACCTGCCGGGAATCGGCGCCTGGCTGGAAGAGGCCGCGCTCCCCAATACGCCGCCGCCACTCGAACTCGACGTCGTCCAGGCGTGGCCCGCGCAACGTTACGACGCCGTGTTCAGCGCCAATACCCTGCACATCATGCCGTGGACAGCCGTCGAGCGCCTGTTTGCCGGATTGCCCGGGGTCCTTGCCGAACAGTCCAAGGTCAGCGTCTATGGCCCCTTCAACTATGGCGGTCAATTCACCAGCGAGAGCAATGCGGCCTTCGACCGCTGGCTCAAGGAGAAATCACCGCACCAGGGGATTCGCGATTTCGAGCAAGTCAACGAACTGGCCGCACTGGCCGGGCTGGAACTGGTCGAGGATCGTGCGATGCCCTCCAACAATCGCTGTGTGACCTGGCTGCGGTCCTGAACTCCGGGTTGGCGCCCATCCCGTAGCGGTCTGGTCGTATGATTCGCACACCACCGTTTTCCTACAGGCTGTCCAAATGCGTTCATTCTTGCTTCTACTGCATCTCTCCGGGGTGATTGTCTGGGTTGGTGGCATGTTTTTCGCGCATGTCTGCCTGCGCCCAGTCGCCGCGTCGCAACTGCAACCCGCGCAACGTCTGCCTTTGCTGGCGGGGGTGCTTGGCCGCTTTTTCACGGCAGTCGCAGTCAGCATCGTTGCCATTCTGGTGTCTGGGTTCGCGGCCATGGCAACGGTTGGTTTCGCGCAGGCCCCGATTCACTGGCATGTCATGGCGAGTATCGGTCTGTGGATGGCTGCCATCTTCGCCGTCATTTATTTCATGTATTACCCGCGTCTCGTCGCGGGTGTGGCAATCAAGGACTGGCCGGCGGCCGGGGCTGCGATGAACCGCATTCGTATTCTGGTGGCGACCAATCTGCTGCTCGGTGCGGCGACGGTCGTCGTCGCACTGCTGGGTACTGCCATCGGCGGATGATCCTTCATCTGATCCGTCACCCGCCGCCGGTGGTCGCGCCGGGTATCTGTTACGGTCAACTGGATATTCCGGCCGAAAATGCGGGTGCGGCCGCGGCAAGATTGCAGGCCGGGTTGCCGACCGGGCTGCCGGTATGGAGCAGTCCGTTGCGCCGTTGCCGGGAACTGGCCGAACTGCTTCACCCGCAACCGACCATCGACGCCCGGCTGGCCGAAATGAATTTCGGCGATTGGGAAGGGCGGCAGTGGGACGAAATTCCACGCACCGAACTGGATGCCTGGGCTGCCGATGTCGTGGGCTACGTGCCGCCGGGAGGCGAATCACCTCGCGCAGTCCAGCAACGGGCACTGGATTTTGTCGCAGGACTGACCGTACCGGAAGCGATCGTCGTCACCCACGCGGGGGTCATTCGCGCCCTGCTTGCCCGCTGGCGCGATATTCCGCCCGCCGAGTGGCCACAACTCGCTTTCGCATACGGATCGCTGACGACCGTGGAAATCCCCGGCTAATGCGACAAGGGAAATGGCTGCAACTAGAATGGCAGACATGAAAATTGCCATCATCCGCCAGCGCTACAACCCTTACGGCGGCGCCGAGCGTTTTGTCGAACGCGCACTGGGCGCGCTGGCCGGCGAGGGCGCCGAGGTCACGCTGATTACGCGCAACTGGGACGGCGCTCCGCGTGAGGGCTTTCGCCAGATTACCTGCGACCCGCCCTACTCACGCTTGTTCGGCGGGAGAACGGCGCGCGACCGGAGCTTCGCCGCCTGTGCCCGGAACGAAATGGCGGCTGGTGGTTTCGATATCACCCAGTCACACGAGCGCATCCCCGGCTGCATGATCTTTCGCGCCGGCGATGGCGTGCATGCCGCCTGGCTGGCGCATCGGGCACGCGCGCTAGGACCGCTGAAGCGCCTGTCCCAGAATATTTCCGGTTACCACCGTTACGTGCTGGCGGCAGAAAAGGCGATGTTCCAACATCCGGCGCTGCGCGCGGTGATATGCAATTCACCTATGGTTGCGGAGGAAGTGAGCGCGCACTACGGGCTGCCAGCGGAAAGGTTGCCGGTGATCTACAACGGTGTCGATACCGCCGTCTTTCACCCGTCGGTTGCAGGCGAATTTCGCGCTACGACAAGGACACAGGCTGGCATTCCGCAGGACGCCCCGCTGCTGCTTTTCGTTGGCAGCGGTTTCGAACGCAAGGGCGTGCCGCAATTACTGCGCGCCTTTGCGGCTGCGCGTACGACAGGGGCTCATCTGGTCATCGTCGGCGCTGACCGCAAGTTGAAGGCGATGCAGGCGCTGGCGGCCAGTCTGAGGCTGAATCGGCGTGTGCAGTTCACCGGCCCGCTGAAGGATGTCCGACCATGGTACGGGGCCGCCGATGGCTTCGTCCTGCCGACGCTGTACGATCCCTGCCCGAACGCGGCGCTTGAGGCGCTGGCCTGCGGACTGCCGATCGTCACCAGCACGACTTGCGGCGCGCAGGCCTGGGTCGATTCCGGTGGCAATGGCTGGGTGGTCGATGCGCTGGATCTGGAGATGCTGGCGAGCCGGCTGGACGATCTCTGCGCCCTGGCCGGGAGTATCGCGGTACGGCAGGCTGCGCGCGCCGCCGCCGAGCCGCTGACACTGCCGGCCATGGCCGATCGCCTGCTGACCCTGTACCGCACGCTGGGTAGGGCACCCGGCAGGCAGGTATAATTCGGCGCATTCATTTTCCCGTCAGGAAGTCGCATGGCCAGTAACACGAACATGAACAGCCGCGAGTTGTATGTCCGGTTGCTGACCTATGTTCGTCCGTACTGGAAGGCGTTTGTCGTTGCCATGGTGGCAATGGGCTTGTCGTCGTTGACCGAGCCGGTGCTCCCGGCAATGATGAAAAAAATTCTTGATGAAGGGTTTTCCAGCTCCGCTGGGCCTTGGGACTGGCTGATCTATCCCGTCTTCATCATGGTGGTCTTCCTTGCGCGGGCGATTTTCGGATTTATTGGCGAGTACCTGATGAGTTGGGTCTCGAACAATGTGGTGACCGAACTTCGGCAGGCGATGTTCGCGCGGATGATAAGACTTCCGATGCGCTACTACGCTGACAACCTGTCCGGACGTCTGATGTCGCGCATTGCTTATGACGTGCAGGGCGTTACCGGGGCGGCAACCAATGCGCTGACGTCGATGATTCGTGATTCGTTGACGATTGTTGGTTTGATGGCCTGGCTGCTCTATCTGAACTGGAAACTGACCCTGATCACCATCAGCGTCGTTCCGTTCATCGCGTTTGTCGTCCGCACCTTCAGCAAGCGCCTGCGCAGTGTTGCCAAGGGCCAGCAGGAGTCAATGGGCAAGATCACTCAGGTTTTGCAGGAGTCCATCGAGGGCCACAAGGTGGTCAAGATATTCAGTGGCCAGAGCTATGAGGAAGGGCGTTTCCGGAAGTCGGTGCGCGAGCAGCGCCGGTTTGCCATGCGCGCCACCATGGCCGTCGCTGCCCAGAGTCCCATCGTGCAATTCTTCGCCGCCTCAGGCGTGGCGATCATCATGGGGATGGCCCTCAAGCAGGCGTCCAATGACCAGACCACTGTAGGCAGTTTTGTCTCGTTCATCACCGCCATGCTGATGATCCTGCCGCCCTTGCGCCGGATCACCGACGTCAATGCGCCGATCCAGCGCGGCCTGGCTGCCGCTGAAAGCGTATTTTCGTTAATCGACGAGGAGACCGAGGACGATAAGGGCAAGGATGAGCTGGGCCACGCCAAGGGGCTGGTCGAATTCGACCATGTGACATTCACTTATCCCGGTGCCGAGCGCCCCGCCCTAAATTCTGTTTCGCTGACCGTGCGGCCTGGCGAATGCGTGGCCTTGGTCGGACCTTCGGGGAGCGGCAAGACGACGGCAGCCAACCTGCTGCCGCGTTTCTATCAGGTGGATGGTGGCGTCATCCGTATCGATGGTCATGACTTGCACGATATCGCGCTCGGCAGTCTGCGCGACAACATTGCACTGGTCAGTCAGGATGTCGTACTGTTCAATGACACCATAGGCGCCAATATTGCTTATGGCGGCAAGCACGACGCCACCGTCGAAGAAATCCGGATTGCTGCAAAAGCTGCCCATGCGCTGGAGTTCATTGATGCGCTGCCCGGATGGGCTTGGATACGATGATCGGTGAAAATGGTGTCAAGCTTTCCGGAGGGCAGCGCCAACGCCTGGCGATTGCACGCGCATTGTTGAAGGATGCACCGATCCTGATTCTCGATGAAGCGACCTCGGCGCTCGATACCGAATCCGAGCGCCATGTGCAGGCAGCGCTTGACGAACTTATGCGTGGTCGCAGTACGCTGGTCATCGCCCACCGCCTGTCGACCATCGAACGTGCCAACCGCATTATTACGCTCGCCCATGGTCGAAAAACAGGAAGAAGGGTCGCATACGGAACTGCTGGCACAAGATGGGCTTTATGCGCGTCTCTACCGGATGCAGAAAGCCGAAGAGGGTGCGGTGGCCTGATGCGGGTGCTGCATAGTGAATCCTCGACCGGCTGGGGTGGTCAGGAAAACCGAACGTTGAACGAAATGATCGCCACGGGGTCAAGCTTTCCGGCGGTCAGCGCCAACGGCTGGCCATCGCACGTGCCATCCTCAAGGATGCGCCGGTCTTGATTCTTGATGAAGCAACCTCTGCTCTCGACACTGAATCCGAACGTCACGTTCAGGCGGCGCTCGACGAACTGATGCGTGGACGAACTACGCTGGTCATCGCACACCGCCTGTTTACCATCGAGAATGCCGATCGTATCGTCGTGCTGAATGAGGGGCGAATCAGCGAGACCGGGAAACATGCCGAACTGCTCGCCAGGAACGGCGCCTACGCACGCCTGCATAGCCTTCAGGTACAGGCGGAATCACTGGCTGACGCGAAATGAGAATCCCTCCCTACGGTCTAAAAGAGCCTTCGGCCACCATAACCGTGGATAACTCTACATCGCAGGGCGCCACTTTTCGATGAGAGAATTTCGTCCAAACAAACGGGGCCAATGCTAACCAACACGTTAGAATTTTAATATGGCTCGTATTCTTGTAACAAATTTTCATCAAATAGGTGGTGGAGGACATGTTCCCTACATTCAGGCATTGACTAAAATACCTGGTATTTCTGAACATGTTATTGGAATCGCTACACCTGAAAAATCGAGACTTCATATCTATCTGGGTGAAGTTTCATACCCATACCTTTATGCCTGCGACTTTCCATCGAAGGTTCAGAGGGAACTGCCGAGCATTCTGTTTAACATTCGGAAGTTCAGGAAGATTGTTTCTGAATTCAAACCGGACATCGTTCATGTTAACGGTGGCGCTGATATGTTAATTGCACTCTGGAGTCACCCACTGTCTCGTCCATATGCATTGGTAAGAACCCACCATGCAATCAGGAATATTCCAAGGGATGTATATCACAGGTTGATATACGATAAGTATGTAAGTTCAAATATTTACGTGAGTAAAACAGCTATGGAGTTGTCCGTAGAAAATAGCCTCTCACCACAAAGTGCAACCATAATAGAAAATGGCGTTGATTTGATGCATTTCCGCCCGATCACAAGGGATATGGTGCTGGCAAAAAAATACGGTATTGATGAAGATACATTATGTTTTGGATCTTGTGCAGGCACCGGACCGTACAAACGAGTAGATACGATTATCGATGCTGCATTACATATAAAAGAAACCGTAAACGGAAAACATAAATTCAAGATTATGGTTTTGGGTAATACGAGCCAGGGGATAGCGCTACAAAATCTAGCCAAACAAAAGGGGCTAACCGAGTTTGTTTATTGTGGGTTCCATAGAGACGTAACACGCTATGTTTCCTTATTTGACGTCGGATTTATTCTCAGCGACTCGGTCGAAACCATATCCTTCGCCGCACGAGAGATGTTAGCAATGGGAAAGCCGCTAATTTCCAGCTCGTTCTCCGGACTAAAGGAAAACGTTCATGACGGCGTGAATGGAATTCTTGTGAAGCCTGGAGATATAAACGAATTAGCCTCAGCGATGAAATATTTTCTGGACATCGACAAGAGCATATTGGCCAAATTTTCGTTTAACGCTAGGGAGTATGCATGTAATAGCTTTGATATAAATAGCCAAATATTGAGTCATAGTCTTTTGTACGATCGTGTAGCTGCAGAATTCGAGTTGCACGGCCGTAGGAGAGAGGCTGACTGATGTGGCCACTCTCACCAGCCCGCCAGACCCTGCTGCTTTTCCTGCTCGCCCTTGCGGTGCTGTTGCCGGGCATCTGGGAAGCGACCGGATTGACCGGCAAGGACGAGTTCTACCTCGGCCTGCGCACGCCGATGGAGATGATCGAGGGCGATCACTGGCTCGTTCCATTTCTCGATGGCGCACCGCGCATCCGCAAGCCGCCGCTGGTGTACTGGATGGGGCGCGCCAGCTACGAACTGTTCGGAATCTCGCTGACCAGCGCCAGGCTGGTCGCCGTGCTCTTTGCCGCCCTGCTGGTCGTGGCCACCGCCGGCATCGCCCGCCGCCTTTCGGGCAAGGCCGAAACCGGCTGGCTCGCCGGTTGCATCCTGCTGGGAACCCTCGGCATGGCCAGCGAAGCCCGTCGCCTGATGCTCGACGTGCCGGTCGCCGCGCTGTCGGCGGCGGCGTTCTGGAGCCTGCTGGTGTGGGTGGATTCCGGCCGAAAAAGGTGGTTGACCGCAACGAGCCTGCTGCTCGCTGCCGGCTTTCTGACCAAGGGGCCGATCGTCGCCCTCGTCTGCGGCGGCGGCTGCCTTGCCTTGCTTGCCGGCGGCCGCCTGCCCTTGGCCCGGCTACGCCGGGAATGGCTGCCCATCGCCAGCCATGCTGTGCTCTTCGCGCTGCTCGCGCTGCCCTGGTTCTTCATCGTCCGCGCCCTGTACCCGGAAGCGGCCAACCTGATGCTGGCCGACGAACTCGAATCGCGCCAGTTCTTCAATTTATCGCCCGGCATCGTGCTCGGCTTGCTCAATGTTGCGGCTCCGTGGGTCTTCGTCTTCGCTGTCGCCGCCTGGGGGGCATGGAAGCGCGCGCCGCTCGATCGCCTGCTGCTGATCTGGTTCCTCGCCACCTTCCTGCCTTTCGCCTTCATCAAGAGTTTCGACCGCTACCTGATCGGCTCGCTGGTGCCGCTGTCCATCCTGGTCGCGCTGGCGCTACCGGAAATGCGAATTCGCTGGCCATTCCGCCTCGCCTTGGCGCTGTCGCTGTTGCTCGGCCTCGGCATCGCCGGCTTCACCTTCTGGTTCGGACTCGGCGGCTGGTACTGGGCGATCCTGCCCGCCGCCTATTTCGCCTGGGCCTGGTGGCCGGAACGCCGCCTCGGACACACGCTGGCCGCCCCGATGCTCTACTGGATGGCGCTGCTCTGGGGCGTATTCCCCGCCATCGGCGTCAATGCCATTCCCGATGACGTCCGCGAACTCGGGCGCAGCCGCGACATCGCCATGTTCGACGGCCCGCAGCCGGCGTTGCTGCCGATTCTCAGCCAGCGCACACATCGTCATGGTCGCTTCGATTCAATAGAGTTGGGAAGATTGCATGCAGTCAAAGCTCTAGTCTTTCTAGAAAGCAAGGACACCCCCCCCTTCCAAGAACTCGTTGCCAGTGCCGGCTATACGGCGCGCGAGGTCGGCCGCTACCAGACACTCGCCTCGCATGGCTCGGGCCTGCGCTTCGCCAGGGTCGGCGCGGGCGCCGCCAACTGGAAGGAAGCCTTCGCCAAGCGCGATCTCGCGCCGCTGATGACAACCATCGCCTGGTTCGAGATCGACAAGCGGTGAACCTGAAAACCTTACTTCTAGTGCAGAGTTTCAGAGAAAGCTTGGTGCGGTTTCAAGTCCGAACTGCAACAGGTCAACATTATCAAGTACGATCGATCGTACGTTTATTGAGTAGGCTATGCGTCAGATCAACCTGAATTCCGTGGAGCAATGGGCGCTGTTGGCCATGGTTGCCTTCTTGCCCGCCCTCGAGGTGCCGAAGAAAATTGCGGTAGTTCTGTACCTTGCTTTCTGGGTAATCAATCGGTGGCGATCAAAGAAATGGGGTGGGCCCTGGTCAGGCTGGGATTTCACTGCGCTGGCCCTGATTGTTGGTGCGTACGCCTCGGCGGCCTTCGGTGCCTTCTGGCCAGGCAAGGGGCTGGGTGCCGCCAATGATGTCCTGATCTATGGATTGGTTTTCCTTGCCGTGCGGCGTAGCCGATTCGAGGAAAAATTTCTCTGGCGATTGTTCGCGGTGGCAATCATGGCGACGTTATTGACACTTCTCTATGGGTACTGGGGTTTGCTGGTGACCAAAGAGAAGGTGTTTCTGGAGCTTAATTCAGTCGGGCACGTAAACCATGGCGCCATCTACATGGCTATTATCTTCTCGATGGCTCTGGCCTGGGCCGGTGTGGCGATTGGTTCGTGGCGGCAACGCGCCTTGCTTTGGGTTGCCGTCGCCATGTTGTGGGGCTCACTTTTCGTTTCTCAAGCGCGGGGCGCGTTGATACCCGTTGTAATTTTCGTGTTGCTGTGGATTTTTGCATGGGCAAAATTGAAGCATAGAGCCCAATTGAAACCGGTCCTACTTGTGCTGTTGGCGTTTGGTGGTGCCATCCTATCGTTTCCTGGGGTGGTGGAAAAAACCAAGGGCAATATAGAAGCGAGGCAACTGGGTTCTTATCGGCCAGCTTTGGCAAAAGTTGCCTTGCTGGCGTTGCGTGAATATCCGGCATTTGGGGTTGGCATTACCAATTTCGGTAAGATCAAACCGGAAATTGCTGCCCGTTGGCAAGAGCAGAGTGGCCAGTTGTTTTCCCCAGAAGAACTGGTTACTTTCCCCCATGCCCATAGTTTGTATTTCAACACACTCGCGGAGCGCGGGGTCGTCGGCACCTTGCCGCTACTCGTCTTTCTTGTTGCATTTGGACTTGCCCTGTTACGCCATCGTCCACCGGGGGGGGCGACGCCGTTACAGCAGGCGCTCTGGGGAGCAGCCTTGGGTGCATGGGTGATTACCACCATTGGGGGAGTTTTCAACACGACCCTGCATCACGAACATGCGTTGATTGCGATGGTCGTGTTTGGCATCTGGCTAGCCCAAACCCGAACTCGGCTTGCAGCGTCAGGCTAGTCAAGGCTCCGGTGGTCAACGAGTAGCTCGTCGTAAACATGTTGTGTGTTGTCAATCATCCCTTTGAATGTGAACCTTTCTAATATGTGCAGATGTCCTTGGGCGCCAAGTTCGTTCCGCAGTGAGGGATGTTGGTACAAATAGACAATAGCGTTTGCTAATTTGTCGGGCGAGTGTGGCGGAACCAAAAGGCCAGTTTTTTCGTGAATGACTACTTCCGGCAGGCCGCCAATATTGCTTGAAATCACTGGCCGGAACATGGCCATGGCCTGTGGCAGGACTTGAGAGGTCGCTTCGTTGGCATAGGAGGGCAGCGTCACGATATCCATGGTTTTAAAAAACGCTGCAGGGTCTGCTTGGTGTCCGGCTAGGTGAATAAAATCGCGGGATAGTGTTTCGTCGATCATTTTTTCGATTGCTGGCCGTTGCGGGCCTTCACCGACGATCAGGAGCTTAAGGTGAGGAATGCTTTTCTTGGCCAGAATTGCTGCATGGATCAAGTCCGCGTGTCCCTTCCAGGACCGCAGTACTCCAACGATACCAACGACAAAGTCACTATCTTTGATCCCAAAATTTCCTCGGACATTGGGCAGGTCTCGTTTGAGCGAGAATTGATCAATATCGGTCCCGGCTGGGATAGAAACGATGTGATTCGGAGGCATTCCATTGTGTTCGATCATCGCATCGCGGATAAATTCGCCGGAGGTAATCACTTTGTCGGCAAGCTTGGTGTAGAGGGCCTTTGATAGCGGACTGCGTTTGATCGGCGTACTCAGGTGGCGGCTTCTGACAATTGGCCTTCCGGTAAGCCGTGCCGCAATACCGGCTAAGCGGTGATCTACTGAGCTGTGGCTGTGAACAATGTCAATTCGGTTGTCGCGAATGATTTTGACCAGTTTCGCTACAGCGCCAAAATTTAAGCCTTTGTGCATGCGTACCGGGGCGACGGAAAAGCCGGCTTCAAGAGCTTTATTGTAGAGGGTGGCATCAGGTTGAGTAGCGATGATGACGTTTACTCCGCGCTCACGAAAGGCTCGGCTCTCGGCGAGAATGCGGATTTCTTGCCCGCCCCATCCCTTGGACCATTCAGTGTGCAGAAGTGAGTAGGTTGGAAATTTGGGCGAGGAGAGGAGCATGTCGGAAATTTTCACAGTCCTTTGATAACGCATCTGGTGCCGATATATAGAGTGCGGAATAAATTAAACATTCTATATGCTTCGCGCTATTGCAATTGCAATCAGTGTGCCGCCTCCCAATTCGCACCGACGCCAACCTCGACCACCAGCGGCACCTTGAGTTGCGCGACATGACCCATCAGTCGTGGCAGGTGGGTGCGGATTTCGATCAGTTCGCTGTCCGGTACTTCCAGCACCAGTTCGTCGTGAACCTGCAAAACGAGGCGTGATTTCAGCGTTGACCGCAACAGCCAGTCCTGCACGGCGATCATCGCCAGCTTGATCAGGTCGGCGGCGGTGCCTTGCATCGGCGCGTTGATCGCGGCGCGTTCGGCGCCTTGGCGACGATTGCCGTTGCTCGAGCGGATTTCCGGGAACCACAGGCGGCGGCCGAAGGCGGTTTCGACGTAGCCGTGCTGGCGGGCCGACTCGCGTGCCTCTTCCATGTAGCGGGCGACACCCGGGTAGCGGGCGAAGTAGCGGTCGATGTAGGTCTGCGCGGCGCTGCGTTCCAGACCGAGTTGGCGGGCCAGGCCGAAGGCGCTCATGCCGTAGATCAGTCCGAAGTTGATGCTTTTGGCGACGCGACGCTGGTCGGGGCCGACTTCGAGCGGCGTAACGCCGAATATTTCGCTGGCGGTTGCCCGGTGCACGTCCTCGCCGTGGGCGAAGGCGTCGAGCAGCCTCTCGTCGCCCGACAGATGCGCCATGATCCGCAGTTCGATCTGTGAATAGTCGGCCGAGACGATGCTGCTGCCTTCAGGTGCCACGAACGCGGTGCGGATGCGCCGGCCTTCCTCGGTGCGCACCGGGATGTTCTGCAGGTTGGGGTCGCTGGAGGCGAGGCGGCCGGTGACCACGGAGGCCTGCGAGAAGTGCGTATGCACGCGCCCGGTTTCCGGGTTGATCATGCGCGGCAACTTGTCGGTGTAGGTGCCCTTGAGCTTGGCCAGGCTGCGGTGTTCGAGCAGCAGCTTGGGCAGCGGGTAATCGAGGGCCAGTTCGGACAGCACTTCCTCGTCGGTCGACGGGCCGCCGGAGGCGGTTTTCTTCTTGACCGGCAGGCCGAGCTTGGTGAACAGGATGTCGCCGAGCTGCTTCGGCGAAGCCAGGTTGAAGGGCTGGCCGGCCAGTTCGTGGGCCTGGGCTTCGAGCGCCATGATCTTCTGGCCGATTTCGTGGCTTTGCCGGGCGAGCACGTCGCCGTCGATCAGAATGCCGGTGCGTTCCATCTGCCAGATGACCTGGCGGGCCGGCATTTCGATTTCGTGATAGATGCGGCTGAGGCCGGGTTCATCGGCGAACTGCGGGTGGAGGACGTTGTGCACGCGCAGCGTGACATCGGCGTCCTCGGCGGCGTAGATGGCGGCGCGCTCGATATCGACCTGGTCGAAGCCGATCTGTTTGGCGCCCTTGCCGCACAGGTCTTCATAGGCGATGGTGTCCAGTCCGAGGTGGCGGGTGCATAGCTGACCGAGGTCGTGGCCCTTGTCGGACTCGATGACGTAGCTTTGCAGCATGGTGTCGTGTTCGATGCCGGCCAACGCAATGCCGTGGTTGGCGAAAACATGCTGGTCATACTTGGCGTTTTGCAGCACTTTTTTCCGGTCGGCCGCAGCAAGCCAGGGTTTCAGCTTTGCCAGAACTTCGTCGCGCGGCAGCTGGTCGGCGACCCCGGGGCCGCTGTGGGCGAGCGGAATGTAGCAGGCTTCGCCGGGCGTCACCGAAAGCGAAATGCCGACGATTCTTGCTGCGAAGGAGTCGAGGCTGGTGGTTTCGGTATCGAGCGCGGTCAGCTTGGCGGCTTCGATCCTGGACAGCCAGGTATCGAATTGCGCCCAGGTAAAGACTGTTTCGTAGTTGACGGTGAGGGCGACCGCAGATTGCTTTGCTTCTACTGGTGTGGACTCCCGCGCAGGCATGGATGCTGCCGCTTGCGGACCGTCGATTTCCCCGAGCCAGGTGCGGAACTGGTAGCGGGTATAGAGTCCGCGCAGGGTTTCAGTATCGCGGTCTGTTGCGGTCAACGCCGTCGGCGCGGGCAAATTGGGGAGATCGCAGGCCACCGTGACCAGCTTCCGGCCAAGCGGAAGAAAGTCGAGGTGGTCGCGCAGATTCTGGCCGACGACGCCGCCGATTTCATTGGCATGCGCAATGACGCCGTCGAGCGAGCCATACTGTTCCAGCCATTTCAGCGCCGTTTTCGGGCCGCACTTGGCGACGCCGGGCACACCGTCGACGGTGTCGCCGACCAAGGCCAGGTAATCGACGATCCTGTCCGGCTGCACGCCGAACTTGGCTTCGACGCCAGCCTCGTCGAGCAATTCGTTGCTCATCGTGTTGTACCAGCGCACATGCGGCCCGACCAGCTGGGTCAGGTCCTTGTCGCCGGTCGAAATCAGCGTATTTATGCCGTTGACCGCAGCAGCCGTGGCCAATGTGCCGATCACGTCGTCGGCTTCGACGCCATCGACCATCAGCAAGGGCCAGCCGGCGGCCTTGATCGCCGCGTGCAGCGGTTCGATCTGTTGTACCAGATCCTCCGGCATTGGCGGCCGGTGCGCCTTGTATTCGGGGTACCAGTCGTCGCGGAAGGTCTTGCCCTTGGCATCGAAGACGACCGCCTTGTAGTCCGCCTTGTAGTCGCTTTCCAGCCGGCGTAGCATGTTCAGCACGCCATAGAGGGCGCCCGTCGGCTCGCCGGCCTTGTTGCGCAGGTCGGGCAGGGCGTGAAAGGCGCGGTAGAGGTAGGACGAGCCGTCCACCAACAACAGGAGGGGCATAGGCAGTGACGGAAAGCGAAAAACTGGTGATGGGCGTGGAATCCGAAGCCTTGCTGCAAACCGCGTCGGCCCGGGAATCATGGCGAATTTTCGGCATTATGTCAGAGTTCGTCGAGGCGACCGAGCGCTTGGCAGCGATCAGGCCGGCCGTGACCATCTTCGGCAGCGCCCGCGTGGCACCCGGCTCGCCATACTATGATCTCGCCGAGAAGACGGCGCGCCTGCTCTCCGATTCCGGCTTTTCGGTGATCTCGGGCGGCGGCCCAGGAATCATGGCGGCAGCAAACAAAGGCGCCTACTTCGGCAAGTCGCCGTCGGTCGGCCTTAATATCCAGTTGCCGCATGAGCAGCAAACCAATCCCTACCAAGACATTTCGCAGACCTTCCGCCATTTCTTCGCGCGCAAATACATGTTCGTCCGTTTCGCAAGTGCTTACGTCGTGCTGCCCGGCGGTTTCGGCACGCTTGATGAGCTGATGGAAGCGCTCACACTCATCCAGACCGGGAAGGCTCGAAAGATTCCGCTGATTCTGGTCTGCTCGGATTTCTGGGGAGGCCTGATCGACTGGTTCAAGGCGCGATTAGTCGAAGAGAAAATGGTCGACCCGGAAGACATTGATCTGATCCGGATGATCGACGAGCCTGGACAGGTCGTCGAGGCCATTTTCAAACACTATGAGGCGCGGCCGTTCGGTCCGCTACCGAGCGAGCGTGAGTTGATGCTCAACCTGTAATAGAATCAGCGGCAGATTTCCAAGGACCATTCCATGCGCCACCTATTGCCTGTCATCCTGCTCGCCGCCTTGCCCGTCTGGGCCCAGCAGGAAAACGCCCAGCCCCTGCCCGCCGTTCCGCCCCCGCCACCGGGGATGGAGGCATTCGATGCGGCACTCGAACCGCAAGTCACCATCGTCAAGACCGAGACCGAGACGCGCGAGGAGTTTCGCCAGAACGGCCGGCTTTACATGGTCAAGGTAACGCCGACCGTCGGCCCCGCCTATTACCTGGTGGACCAGCGTGGCGACGGAAACTTCGTCCAGAGCGATGCGGTCGGGCCGATGGTGCGGCCGCCGATGTGGATTCTGCGTTCCTGGTAGATCTTGTCGGTCTATACGCTCGTCGAGCGTGACGAGCTGGCGGTCTGGCTTGACCCGCTCGCTGTCGGCAAGCTCGAAAGCCTGGCCGGCATCGCCGCCGGCATGCAGAACTCCAATTACTTCGTGGTGGCTGATGGTCGCCGCTGGGTATTGACGATCTTCGAGCATCTGACACCCGCTGAGCTCGATTTTTTCCTGGCCTTGCAGGACCACCTTGCCGCTCGTGGCATGCCTTGCCCGCGACCACGGGCCAGTGCCGATGGGCGCTTCTGGCGGCTTCTTGCCGGCAAACCGGCGGCATTGTTCAATTGCCTGCCCGGCGCCTGCATTGAAGCAGCGACGCCGGAGCATTGTCGCGCACTTGGCGAAATGCTGGCACGCCTGCATCTGGCTGGCGTCGATTTTCCAGCGCCCATGCGCAATCCCTGCGGCCACGACTGGCGCGAGGCCACCGGTCGCGCGCTGGCGCCGCTGGTATCCGCCGAAGAACGCGGCCTGCTGCTTGGCGAACTCGAATTTCAGGCAGCGCAGGATTATTCGAGGCTGCCACGTGGCATCATCCATGCCGATCTCTTTCGCGACAATGTGCTGTGGGAGGAAGATGGCCGGCTTTCGGGCGTGCTCGATTTCTACTTCGCCGGCGAAGATTCCCTGCTGTTCGATCTGGCCGTGGCGGCCAACGACTGGTGCGCCGATGGCGACAGCCTCAGCGCCCTGATCGCCGGTTACCGCGCGCTGCGCCCGCTGACGGCGGACGAGGAAGCCGCCTGGCCGGCGCTGCGCCGCGCCGCCGCGCTGCGCTTCTGGCTGCTGCGGCTCGAAGTGCGGCATCACCCGCGTCCCGGCGCTGTGGTAACAATCAAGGACCCCGACCACTTTGCCCACCTGTTACAGCGTCTTTGCCTTGCTCCGGAAGGAATGCCCCGTTAGCATCTCGCCATGAACGAAAGTACGCAATTTCCTGTAGTTCGGCCGGCTTTCCGCGGCGAATCCCGCGAGGTCGACCCAGCCGCCTGCTTCCAGTGGTTGCTCGAAGGCTGGACGAGATTCATCGCCAATCCGGGCGTCTGGATCGGCAGTACGGTGCTGCTGATGGTGATCCTGCTGGCGATCACCATCGTTCCCGTATTCGGACAAATTGCCGTCAACCTGCTGTTGCCGGTCTTTGCTGGCGGGATGGTGCTGATGGGCCGGCGCCAGGCGATCGGCGAGCAAGCCGAAATCGCCGACCTCTTCGCGGGCTTCCGGCACAATGCCGGTTCGCTGGTCATGGTCGGCGTGTTCTACACGGCAGGCATTTTCGGTATCGCACTTGTCGCCGTCATGCTGGTCAGCGGGGGCGTGCTCGGCGGGGTAGTCACCGGGCGCGTCGCCGGCTTCGGCATCGCCATGGGCGGCATGATGCTCGCCGCCTTGCTGGTCTTCGTGCTGTCGATCCCGGTCATCATGGCGACCTGGTTCGCGCCCGCCCTGGTCTTCCTGCATGACATGCAGCCGATACCGGCGATGAAGGCAAGTTTTGCCGCCGGCGTCAAGAACTGGCTGCCGATGCTTGTCTTCGGCCTGATCCTCGCTGTCGCTCTATTCTTTGCGACCCTGCCGGCCGGGCTCGGATTCCTGCTGCTGGTGCCTGTATTCGCGGGTGCGGTATACGCCTCCTACCGCGACATTTTTCTGGACGTCTGAGCATGCAAACGCGAACATTGCCGGCCGCCGCCGGCTGGGGCTGGATCGGTACCGGCTTCGCAATCTTCCGGCGCAATCCGCCGATGCTGGCGCTGCTGGTCGTCTGCTACTGGGTAACCGTGATCTTCCTCAACGTGCTGCCGGTCATCGGCGCGCTGGCCGCCTCGCTGGTCATTCCGGGACTTTCCGTCGGCCTGATGCAGGCGGCGCGCGATCTCGACCGCGGCCAGGCGGTTGGCTTGCCGACGCTGTTCGGTGGCCTCCGGCAGAACACCCGGACGCTGCTCGCGCTGGGGGCGCTCTACCTGGCCTGTACGTTGGCCATCCTCGGCCTGTCGGCGCTGGTCGACGGCGGCGAGTTGTTCAATTTCATGCTTTCCAGCAAGCCAGCTGACCGCGAGTCGCTCGAATCCGCCGATCTGCTGCTGCCCTCGTTGTTCGTCATGATCCTGATGGCGCCGCTGATGATGGCCTACTGGTTCGCGCCGGTACTCGCCGCCTGGCATGACCTCGGTGTCGGCAAGTCGCTGTTTTTCAGCCTCGTCGCCTGCTCGATCAACTGGCGCGCCTTCCTGACCTATGGCGCCGGCCTGATGCTCGTCGCCGGCCTGATTCCGGGCGTCATCTTCGGGCTGCTGATCGGCATTTTGTCCGGCGCCGACAGTGGATTTGTTGCGTCTTTCATCATCATGCCGTTCATGGCCGTCGTCGCCCTGATCGTCTTTTCGACCGTCTACGCCAGCTACTACGCCAGCTATCGTGACGTTTTCGGCGATCCGGACATTGCCTGAGCCGCTCGGCCTCTTTGGCGGCACTTTCGACCCGGTCCACTTTGGCCACCTGCGACTCGCCGAAGAGGCCATCGGCCTACTCGGCCTTGGCGGTGTGCGCTGGATACCGGCCGGGCAGCCGCCGCACCGCGGGAAGCCGCAAGTCACCGCGGGCCAGCGTCTTGATATGGTGTTGCGGTCGACCGCCGAAAATGCCCGATTTTCAGTCGATGCCAGCGAAGTCGACGCCGCCGCACCGAGCTATACGGTGCATACGCTGGAACGCCTGCGCCGCGAACTGGGTGGCGAACAAGCGCTGGTCCTGCTGGTCGGTGCCGATGCCTTTGCCGGCCTGTCGACCTGGCACCGCTGGCGCGATATTTTCACGCTGGCCCATGTCGCCGTATCGCATCGACCCGGGTTTCCCGTTGCGGTCGACCGCCTGCCGCCCGAACTGGCCAGCGAATTCAACGCGCGCCGGTTGCCCGATGCTGCCGGGCTCGGGCGGGCGCCTTCCGGCGGCATCGTCACGTTCACGATGACCCAGCTCGATATTTCGGCGACCCAGCTGCGCAAACTGTTCGCCGACGGAAAATCGGCCCGTTATTTGCTGCCGGACAGCGTTCTCGACTACATTAACCTTCACCAACTCTATAAAAGGCCCTGATGGAACTCCGCAAGTTGCAGAAAATTGTCGTATCCGCCCTTGAAGACATCAAAGGCAAGGATATCGAAGTCATCAACACCGCCAAGCTCACCTCGATGTTCGACTGCATCGTGGTCGCCACCGGCGACTCCAACCGCCAGGTCAAGGCGCTGGCGCGCAATGTCCACGACAAGGTGCGCGAAGCCGGGGGCGAGGTCCTGTCAATGGAAGGCGAAGATACTGGCGAGTGGGTGCTGGTCGATCTCGGCGATATCGTCGTCCACGTCATGCAGCCCAGCGTGCGTCAGTACTACAATCTGGAAGAGCTCTGGAAGACCACTCCGGCCCAGCGCCGCAAGGCAGCGGAGCAGGCTGCCGGCGAATGAAGCTGAGCGTGCTCGCTGTTGGCCACCGCCAGCCCGACTGGGTTAGCGCCGGCTGCGCCGAGTACCTCAAGCGCATGCCGCGCGAACTGCCGGCCAGCGTTACCGAAATCAAGCCCGAAGCGCGTGGCTCCAAGACCCGCGAGCAGTTGCTGGCCGCCGAAAAGGGGCGCATCCGCGATGCTCTCCCGGCCACCTGCCGCATCGTCGTGCTCGATGAAAAGGGCGACGACCTGACCACGCTAAAACTCGCGCAACGGGTCGAAGCCTGGATGCAGGATGGCCGCGATGTGGCGCTGCTGATTGGCGGTGCCGACGGGCTGGACGAAGAATTCAAGCGCCAGGCCGATGACCGCCTGCGCCTGTCGAGCCTGACACTGCCACATGGCCTGGCCCGGCTGGTGCTGTGCGAACAGCTCTACCGGGCGTCCAGCGTGCTGAGGAATCACCCCTATCACCGGGAGGGTTAAGAAATCATGCGTCTCTACCTCGCCTCGCGCAGCCCGCGTCGCCGCGAATTGCTGACCCAGATGGGGGTTGCGTTCGACACGCTGATTTTTCGTGGCGGCCTGCGCTCGGATTCTGAAACCGACGAAACGCCGCATGCCGGAGAGGATCCGGTCACCTACGTCGAACGCGTGACCTGTGCCAAGGCCGAATACGGCATCAACCTGCTGCTCGAACGGCGCCTGCCGTTGCGCCCGGTGCTGGCCGCCGATACGACGCTTGAGTTCGCCGGCGAAATCATCGGCAAGCCAGCCGACGAGGCAGATGCGGCGGCCATCCTGCGGCGGCTGTCGGGGCAGACGCATGCGGTCCTGACTGGCGTCGCGGTCTCCCACGAAGGACGGATCGAATACGTCTTGTCGACCAGCGAAGTGAGTTTTCGCAAGATCGACGACGAGGAAATCCGGCATTACGTGCGCAGCGGCGAGCCGATGGACAAGGCTGGCGCCTATGGCATCCAGGGGCGCGCCGGGCTGTTCGTCGAATACCTGGCCGGCAGCTACACTGGCGTCATGGGACTGCCGGTCTGCGAGACCGGTGAACTGCTCAAGCATTTCGGCTGGCGGTTCTGAAGCACCTTGGAGTTTGCGACGCCCCGATTTTTGGTCAAAAAACCGGGTTGACCGCAGCGCCCGTAATCGCCAGGGCGGCCGCCCAGCCAGCGGGCATGTCCAGTTCGACTACTGAGCAGGTCCGCAATTGCGCGTCGAACTGGGGCGTCCATTCACTCAGTTCCAGCGCAAGGCATTTCATCCTCGCCTCGAAACCTGTCCATGCCTGGGCGAAGGCGAACGGGCGCTGTTCGTCCGGCAATGCGCAAAGCCTGGCGGTGGCGTCGGGGCCGAGATAGTCGCGGCTGACGGCGTGGAAATCGGCGGGCGCGTTGGCGACGCGCATCAGGTCGATGCCGACCGGCCCGTTCAGGTTGATCGCCGCCAGCGAGCGACCGGACTCGTGGCTGACCGAAACCCCGATTGCGGCCCACGGTGGCGCCAATCGGATCGGCTGGCCGGGCTGCGAGATCAGCGAAAGCGGCTGGTCGCCGGTTGCCAGTAGTTTGCCCAGGGCTTCGCGCAGAGCCTGACGGACCAGCATCCGGGCGTCGTCGCGCAGCGTCGTCTCGGGTATCAGCAGCGAGAGAAGATGTACCCTTGACAGCGGCTCGGCGATCGCAGTTGTGGCGGGCATCAGGCGGCCGGTCCGGCGGGGCAGCCGTGCCAGCGCGAATTCGCCGGTAGCCGCTCGCCCTTCATGACCAGCGTCAGCGGCCCGAGGCTGACGTTATCACCGACTTCGGCGCCGTAAAGGACCGAGCTGCGCGGCCCCAAAGTTACTTGGCGGCCAATGCGGACATGACCAATCTTCATCACCCGATCCTCGAACAGATGCGTTTGCGGGCAGGTGAGCGCGTTCAGTTCGCTGTGGTCGCCGATATGGACGCAGTCGAATTCGGTGAAATCGGTGGTGTCGAGGTAAACGCCGCGGCCGATGCGGCTGCCGAGCAGATTGAAGGCCAGTGGCAGCCATGGCGTGCCGCGCAGATAGCGCATGAAATTCGGTACCGTGATCCCCTCGTAGAGGTTGGTGACCCCTTCCGAGAGCCAGACGAAGGGCGTCCACATCGGCCTGGCAGTCGTGTCGTAGCGGCCGATCAACAGCCACTTGAGGAGGGCGACGAAGATGAAGGCGCCGATGCCGTAGAGCAGGCCGGCGATATTCAGGTACCAGGCGACCGCCCACCAGTTGCCCGCGCCCGCCAGCGGCATCAGGTCGAGGACGACGGTGTAGCCGACGGCGATTACGACCGCATGCGGGGTGACGATGCGCAGCGCTTCGACCAGCCCGCGTCCGAGTCGGCGCATTGGCGACGGGCAAAAGGTGAGTTCTTCCGGGAAGCCGCTGGTCTGTTCGCGGGCCGGCAGGTTGATGGCGGGCGAGCCGAGCCAGGTGTCGCCGGGCAGCATCCGGGCGTTGGGTGGTACATGCGAATGGACGCCGATCAGCACGTTTTCCGGAATCACCGTGCCGTCGGGAACAAAGGCGCCGTTGCCGACGAAGCTGCGCCGTGAAACCACGGTCGGGCGCAGGCTCATCCAGCCGCCGTCGATTTCCTCGTCGCCGAGCATCACCGCATCGGCGATGAAGGTATCGTCACCGAGCGTCAGCAGGTCGGGAATCAGGCCCTGCGCCGTCGAAATTTCGGCGCCGCGTCCGACCTTGGCACCGAGCAGGCGATACCAGAAAGGCGCGTAGATGGTCGCGTAGACCCCGTGCAGGATATTGAGGCTGGCCTCCTGAACCTGGTTGACCAGCCAGCGGATGCGATAGACGTTGCTGTGGATCGGCCAGCGCCCTTCCTGCAGGCGCGGCAGGAAGGTCCAGCGCAGCCCGGCCGAAATCAGCACGGTGCTGACGATCAGCACCGCGGTGGCGGGAAACGACAGCAGAAAATATTTGATCAGCTGGAATGGAATCCTGTCGGTCTGCAGCCAGGCGTATTGGACGTCCAGCCAGTCGATCAGGATGAATGTCGGGAACACCGGCAGGAAGAAAATGATTGCGGTGCCGAGGACGCCGAGTACGAAAAAGAGACTTTCGAGCGTCAGGCGAATCCGCGAAACCGGCGGGCGTGGCGGCAGCGACGCCGGGTCGAAGGCGCCGGCATCGCGTGCCGGCGAGCCGTGCCAGTGGCGCCCGACCGGAACGCGCCGGCCATCGCCGAGCGCCGACTGGCCATCGAGGTGCCCACCCGTTTCGATTGCCGTGCCACCTTCAAGGACCGCATAGGAGCCGATGCAGGCGTTGGCACCGATATTGATGCTGCCGATCACCAACTGGCCCTGTTCGACCCGGGCGTTTTCCAGGTTGACCGCATTGCCGATGCTGACCCCGTCGCCGATGCTGATCAAGTCGTGGGCACGCACGGTCAGCGAGCCGATCATGACTTCGCGGCCGATGCGCGCGCCGAGCAGGCGCAGCCACCACAGGTAGAGCGGCGAGCCGTTGAGCATGTAGGCCGGTGCCCCGTCGATCAGGCGGTCGGCCAGCCACCAGCGGAAATAGATGAGCCCCCACAGCGGGTAGCGACCGGGCTTCAGACGTCCGGCGACCAGCCACTTGCCGGCAGCGGCGAAGGCGAATTCAAAGGTGGTGGCGAGCAGGAAAACGACAACCGAGATGGCGGTCGCGAAGACAATCGAGTCGCCGGGATCGCCGGTGAAATAGTGGTAGGTGAAGAAGGGTGCCAGCCACTGCGCCATGCGCAGCGCCACCAGCAGCGGCAGGGTCAGCGCCTGCGCGGTGCCGCACAGCCAGCGCTTGAGGCGTGAAGCCGGGGTCCAGTCGCGCACGGCGGATGGCGCGTGATCCGGGGTCGCGGCCAGCACTTCGGCAATGCGGCCGATGCTGCGCTGCTGGTAGATGTCGCGTACCGTGAAGCTGGCGAAGCGCGGGTGGCTGCGGATCGCCGATGCGAGACGGGCGGCGAACAGCGAATGGCCGCCGAGATCGCTGAAAAAATCGGCGCGCCGGTGAATGGCCTGACCGGGAAAGAGCTTGCCCAGTTCGCCGAACAGCACTTCCTCGGCCGGGGTTTCCGGCTGCTCGGAAGCATCGGAAAGGCCTGCAGAGATTTCCAGTTGCCTCCCGCGCAGGGCCTTGCGGTCGATCTTGCCCGAGGTCAGGCGCGGCATTTCGGGCAGTATTTCGAGGTGGACCGGCACCATGTAGGGTGGCAGCGACTCGGCCAGGGCGCTGCGCAACTGGCCACTGTCCGGCGGCAGATTGCTGTCGGCGACCAGGTAGGCGACCAGCCGCTCGACGCCGTCGTCGTGGCGCAGCAGTACGGCTGCCGTGCCGATGCCGGGCAGGGCGCAGAGCGCCGCCTCGATTTCGCCGAGTTCGACGCGGAAGCCGCGGATCTTGACCTGGTCGTCAGTGCGTCCCAGGCATTGCACGCGACCGTCGGCATCGATGCGGGCGAGATCGCCGGTACGGTAAAGTCGGGCATCCAGCGTACCGCTGGCCCATGGGTTACCGATGAATTTCTCGGCGGTCAGTTCAGGACGACCGAGGTAGCCGGCGGCGACTCCGGGGCCGCTGATGCACAGTTCGCCGGTCGCGCCGCGCGGCAGCAGGCGCAGGCCATTTTCCAGCGCCGGGTCGATGACCAGCAGCCCGTAGTTGGGCAGCGGGCGGCCGATGCTTACCGGCTGGCCGGCCTGCAATTCGGCCAGGCTGGCCGAGACGGTCGCTTCGGTTGGCCCGTAGGTGTTGAAAATCTGGCGGCCGGAAGCGGCCCAGCGCGTGACCAGGGCTTCCGGGCAGGCTTCGCCACCGAGGTTGATCAGGCGCAGGCTTGGGATGTCGCGGGAAAACAGCGCGAGCAGCGTCGGCACCGCGTGCAGCACCGTGATCTGCTGTTCGATCAATGCCAACGGCAGGGCCTCGGGGTCGGCGGCGACCTCGCGCGGAGCGATCCACAAGGTGGCGCCAACCAGATAGCTGATCCAGATTTCCTCGAACGACATGTCGAAGGCGACCGAGAAACCCTGATAGACGCGGTCATCTTCGCGAATGCCGAGGATGGCGTTCTCGCTGCGCAGAAAGTGGCAGATGGCCCCCTGGTCGATCCGGATGCCCTTGGGTTTGCCGGTCGAACCCGAGGTGTAGATGACATAAGCCGGGTGCGTCGGCAGGACGTCCGCGCGGTGCGGGCTTGGCGTTGCCAGAGGCAAGGCCAGTGCTTCCGCGGTCCACACCGCACCGGCGCGGTCGCTCAGTGCCGGGGCGTAGGCGGCACAGGTCACGATGCCGGCGGCGTCGGCGTCGTCCAGGCAGACGTTGATGCGGTCGACCGGTGTTTCCGAGTCAAAAGGCAACCAGGCGGCACCGGTCTTGGCGATGCCGAGTTGCATCACCAGCAGATCGATGCCACGCGGCAGCCAGAGGCCGACGATCTGCCCTGGCCGCACGCCGCCCTCGATCAGCCGTGCGGCCACGCGGTCGGCCAGCGCATCAAGCGCGCCGTAGGAAAGCGATCGCGTGCCGCAGGCAAGGGCCGGTTTTCCCGGGATGCGGCTGGCTGTTGTCTCGAAAATGTCGGCCAGCACCTCGGCGCGGATCAGTTCCGGTCGCTGTGCGCCTGTTACGAGGCTGGGTGGGCGATCTTCCTGCATGCGGAATGGACTGGCAAATCTGGGTGGACGGTTTGGCGGGCGATCAACAGCGCCGGCAAATAATTATCCAGTATGCGCTTGCAACTTGCCCGCCGGCTGACGGGCACTGATTTGCCAGCGAATATGGGCCGCGGCCGCGGCGGCGCCGAGGGGTTGCGGAACTGGGGGCAGCGCCTGCTGCCAGAGTATGGACAGGCTCTCGGCCAGCGCGCCGCTCGCCAGTTGGGCCGCCGATACTTCCAGAGCGCGGGCGTTGCCGTTCAGCCATTCGATCAGGCAATCCTGCTCCGGCCAGTCGGTGCGCCGCTGGTAGAGCACCGGGGTGCCGTTGCAGGCCGCTTCGGTGAAGGTGCCGTAGCCGGGTTTGGTAATGATGGCGTCAACCGAGCAGAGCAGGTCGGTGAAGCTGAGGCCAAAAGATTCGTAATCGATGGCGTCCGGGTGCGTGCACTGCCAGTCGGCGGCGACTAGCCAGCGGACACCGGGCAGCCGCGGCCAGGTTTCGACCGGCAACCGATGGGCAACGCCGCCCATGGCGATCAGCACGGCCTTGTCGCCGTTCAGCCCGAGATGGTGGCGGCGACCGATGGCGGCGATCGTGCCGATGTCGTGGCTCTGGTCGAGATCGTTCATCGGCATCGCCGGCGCGGGGCGCAGGAACGTGCGGGCGCTGCGGTAGGCGGCGAGCATTTCGCCGTGGATCGGTGCAGCCCAAGCCTCGCGCCCGAAGAAATGGGCGAACAGGTCGGCCCAGTTGAGCGAACAGAGGCTGAGCGCCGGGATTCCGGCCTGTGCCGCGCCGGCCAGCGGCAGGTAGCTGACGTTGGTGAGTACGAGATCCGGTTTCAGCGTGGCGAGCAAGGCGGCTTCCTGCGCGACCCGTGCCGGCCAGTCGGCGTGGGCGTGGCGATAGGCGTCGGCACTGGCGGGGAGGTCGATGTCCAGCGCGCCTTTCATGACGTAGCCGAAATCACTGGCCGAAGCGATGTGTTCAAAGGGCGGAGCGATGCGCAGGCGCAGCTTGCCCAACGGCAGCCCGCTGCGCACGGTCAAGCGCAAATCCGGGGCGATTTCCGTAACGGCATTGAGCACCGGTGCCGCGATGGCAAGGTGTCCGAAGCCGTGACTGGAGATATCAGCGAAGAGATGCATGCTGCGCTATGAACTTGGGCCGAACCGGTCGGGAGGCGCGGGAGATTAGCCCGAAATTACGAGTCCCGGGCAACTCAAACTCGCGCCAGGAAACGACTGCGCCTTACTTTATATATAAGAATATGGTAATATTGAATTGAATTGATGATGAAAAACCACGACATGATTCAATTGGCTACATGACGGGAGAGCATTATGGATAGTCTGATAAATAGACCGGCAGGCGTATTTGAAAACTTGAGATGCTGGCAGCGCGTATGGATTGTGTTTTCCGGTATTTGGGTGCTGCTGCCATTGGCCGCTATCGTAATGTATTTGAGCGAGGGGAGTTTGCCTCCGGTGTTGGGTATTCTCCTCATGCTGGGTATCGCTGTCGCTCCGCCGGCGCTGCTTTATGGCGTCGGAGCCACCATTTCACGGCTGGTCGGCCGCATCCGCAGTAGATCATAAAGAAATAAGGGCAGGCCACGGTTCCCGTTGCTGGCCCCCTGGTTTTTAGTTACCCGCCGATCAGCGATTCCTGAACGTCGCCTTGCGCTTCTCGACAAAGGCGGCCATGCCTTCTTTCTGGTCTTCGAGCCCGAAGCTGGCGTGGAAGGCGCGGCGCTCGAAGAGCAGGCCTTCGTTTAGTGAGCTCTCGAAGGCGCGATTGACCGACTCCTTGACCATCATCACGACCGGCAGCGAAAAGCCGGCGATGACTGCGGCGGCCTTCAGCGTTTCTTCGAGCAGTTGATCGGCCGGGATGATGCGGGCGACCAGGCCGCTCTTTTCCGCTTCGGCGGCGTCCATCATGCGCGCCGTCAGGCACATGTCCATCGCCTTGGCCTTGCCGACCGCGCGCGGCAGGCGCTGTGTGCCGCCGGCGCCGGGCAGGGTGCCGAGCCTGATTTCCGGCTGACCGAACTTGGCCGTGTCGGCGGCGTAGATCATGTCGCACATCATCGCGATCTCGCAGCCGCCGCCCAGCGCGAATCCGGCGACCGCCGCGATCACCGGCTTCCTTGCCGTCTTGATGCGTTCCCAGTTGCGGGTGATGAAGTCGGTCTGGTAGGCCTGCATGTGGTCGAAATCCTTCATGAAGCCGATATCGGCACCGGCGGCGAAGGCTTTTTCGTTGCCGGTAATGACAATGCAGCCGATGTTTTCGTCAGCCTCGAAGCTGTCGATGGCGGCGCCGATGCCGTTGACGACGTCGTTGTTCAGCGCGTTCATCGCCTCCGGGCGGTTGATGCGGATGAGACCTACCTTGCCGTGGGTTTCGGTCAGGACGACTTGGGCCATCTTTGCTCTCCTTGGAATGTTTCGATCAGTTTAACGGCTTCTGCCGGCAGCGGCGTCGACTGTCCATGGGGGTCACGAATCGCTAACATGCGCACTCCGCTCTTCGCTGTGAATCCTTACGGAACCATGACCTCGACTTCCCCGGCTTATTCTCCACCGCCCGCCGGCCGCCTCGATTTTCACTATATCGACGCGGCGCTGCTCGTGGTTGACAAGCCGTCCGGACTGCTTTCAGTGCCGGGGCGTGGTGCCGAGAAGCAGGACAGCCTGGTAGCGCGGGTTCAGGCGCAATTTCCCGGTGCGCGCAGCGTCCATCGCCTGGACATGGGCACCTCGGGCCTGCTGGTGCTGGCGCTCGATGCGGATATCCAGCGCGAACTCGGTCGCCAGTTCGAGTTTCGCCAGGTCGAAAAGTGCTATGTCGCCGTGGTCGCGGGGCATGTCGCGCAGGAGGAGTGCCTGATCGACCTGCCGTTGATTGCCGACTGGCCGAACCGGCCGCGGCAGATGGTTGACCATGTTCGCGGCAAGCCGTCGCTGACCCGTCTGAAAGTGCTCGGCTATGACCAGGCAAGCGACACGACGCGGGTTCATCTGATGCCGGAAACCGGACGCTCGCATCAGTTGCGGGTGCATATGCAGGCCATCGGCCACCCGATTCTCGGCGATGAACTCTACGCGCCACCGCCCATCGTGGAACAGGCGCCACGCCTGTTGCTGCACGCGTCCTTCCTTGCCTTCTCGCATCCGTGGACCTTGACCCGGCTGGCTATCAACTCGCCGCCGCCATTCTGAACACGCCATTGCTGGTGCCGATAGGGGCATGTTGAGCGAAAATGCGGCACTATTGGCAAACAAAAAGACTCAGGAGACGCCATGACCTACGCCATCGAAGCCGTTCCCTTGTGGACACCCGACCCCGCCACCGTCGGCGCCACGCGCATGGCCGGATTCATGCAGGCCACCGGTCACGCCAGCTATGGCGAACTTTGGCAGTGGTCGGTCGATCAACCCGAAGCGTTCTGGTCGACGCTATGGGATTTCTGCGGGGTGGTCGGAGAAAAAGGCGAGAAAATCCTCGTCGACCGCAACAAGATGCCTGGTGCGCGCTGGTTTCCCGGTGCGCACCTGAACTACGCCGAAAATCTGCTCAAGCAGTGCGACGACAGTGAGGCGCTGGTTTTCTGGGGTGAGGACAAGGTGAATCGGCGCCTGACGCGCGCCGAACTCTGCACCGAGGTGGCGCGCTTCCAGCAATTCCTCATCGCCGCCGGGGTCGGTGAAGGGGATCGGGTCGCCGGCTTTCTGCCCAATTTGCCGGAAACGCTGGCCGCCATGCTGGCGACGACGGCGCTCGGCGCCATCTGGTCATCGGCCTCGCCGGACTTCGGCGTGCAGGGCGTGCTCGACCGCTTCGGGCAGATCGAGCCCAAAGTACTGATCTGCGTCGATGGCTACTGGTACAACGGCAAGCCGGTCGATTGCCTGGCCAAGAATGCCGAGGTCGTCGCCCAAATGCCGTCGCTGGTGAAGACGGTCGTCGTGCCTTACCTGAGCGCCGCGCCGGAAATCGGCCAGATTGCCCATGCGCTTGTCTGGAACGAGATTGCTGCGGTCGACCCGGAAAAAGCCCCGATTTTCAGACGAGTGGCCTTCGAGCACCCGCTGTTCATCATGTTTTCCAGTGGAACGACCGGCGTTCCCAAGTGCATCGTCCATTGCCATGGCGGCGTGCTGCTGCAGCACCTCAAGGAACACCAGCTGCACAGTGACGTGCGTCCCGGCGATCGCCTGTTCTACTTCACGACCTGTGGCTGGATGATGTGGAACTGGCTGGTGTCAGGCCTGGCCAGCGGTGCCACCCTGCTGCTCTACGATGGTTCGCCGTTCGCGGCGCGTGGCAAGGTGCTGTTCAACCTCGCCGAGGCGGAGAAGATGACCCACTTCGGCACCTCGGCCAAGTACATCGATGCCGCCGCCAAGCTCGGCCTGACGCCGGGCAGGACGCACGATCTTGCGGCCCTGCGCGCAATGTTCTCGACCGGCAGCCCGCTGTCGCCAGAAGGCTTCGACTGGGTCTATCGCGAGATCAAGCAGGACATCCTGCTCGCCTCTATTTCCGGCGGCACCGACATCGTGTCCTGCTTCGTGCTCGGCAACCCGGTCCTGCCGGTCTATCGCGGCGAGATCCAGTGTCGCGGGCTGGGCATGGCGGTCGATGTCTTCAATGAGAAGGGGAAACCGGTCTGTTCGGAAAAGGGTGAACTGGTGTGCACCAAGCCCTTCCCGGCCATGCCGGTCGGCTTCTGGAACGATGCAGAGGGCAAGAAGTACCGGGCCGCCTATTTCGAGCGTTTCCCGAACATCTGGTGTCACGGCGATTTTTCGGAGCTGACTGCGCACGACGGCATCATCATTTATGGCCGCTCGGATGCCACGCTGAACCCCGGCGGCGTCCGTATCGGCACGGCAGAGATCTACCGCCAGGTCGAACAATTGCCGGAAATCCTCGAATCACTGGTCATCGGCCAGGAATGGCCGCCAGGCAAGAGCGACGACGTGCGTGTCGTGCTCTTCGTCAAGCTGCAGGAGGGCTGCTCGCTCGATGCCGCTCTGGTCGAGCGGATCAAAAGGCAGATTCGCGACAACACCACGCCACGCCACGTGCCGGCCAAGGTGGTTCAGGTGGCCGATATACCGCGGACCAAATCGGGCAAGATCGTCGAACTGGCGGTGCGCAACGTGGTGCATGAGCAGCCGGTCAAGAACGTCGAGGCGCTGGCCAATCCGGAAGCCCTCGAATATTTCAGGGGGCGCGCGGAACTGGCCGACTAGGCGCGGCGTGTGACCAGGCCGGGTAGCCGGTTCGCTTGTTCCAGCAGTTTTGCGAATGGCCAGCCCAGCGCGGTGGCAATGCGTTTGCTGGCGACCGGACTTTCGACCCAGCGGTAGAACAGCGTACCCCCGGCGATGCTTGCGATCCAGGCGCCGAGAATGCCGACAAGTGCGGCGCCCGGTGTCGATAGCCCGAGCTTGACGAACAGGGTGTTGGCCAGCAGGTAGATCGGGAAGTGCACCAGGAATACCGAGAAGGAAATCCGGCCGAGGAAGGCAATTGGCCTGGCGTTCGGCCAGCTTTCCAGTATTCCACTGCGCCGGCTGAAGCCGAGCGCCAGTGCGACGCACAGGGCCAAGGCGATACGCATACGGAAATCGAGTATCAGTGCCGCGATGGCGATGGTGGCGATGACACCCAGCCAGGTGGCGAGCCGCCCGCGTTCCGAAGCCCACCAGGCGGCGGCCCCCAGTCCGTAGGAGCCGAAGAAATACAGTGCCCAATGATCCCATGCTGCGTCGCGGTTGAACCAGAACAGCGACGCGACGGCGACACCGAGCACCAGCGCCGGGGCGAAGTAGCGGAAACGGCCGATCCACAGCAGTAGCGTCATCAGCGCGAAGAGCTGGAAGTCGATGGCGACGTACCAGAGGCCGGCCGATAGCGAGTCGAAGCCGAGCAGATTCTGCAGCATGAAGGCGTGCGCCAGCCACTGTTTGAATGTCGCGCGCGCCGGGATGGCCGCGTCATCGATCCAGTGATTGGCGGTCGCCGAGCAGGCAATGGCGAAAGCGATCGCCGCAAGGTAGGGGATGACCAGGCGCACATAGCGCTTCCAGATCAGTGGCAGGGGCGAACCGGTGAGCCCCTGCCCGCTGGCCGACAAGCCGCGTGCTGCGAGAAAGCCGCCGACGACCAGAAAGACCTGGACAGCCATCCGCGCGTAGTCGAACAGCCAGTTGACGGTGCCCGGCGCAACCGGCCGCACGGCCACCGACAGTGGCCCGTAGCTCGCCAGATGATGGAGGACGATCAGCTGCGAGGCGATCACCTTGAAGGCGTTGACAAGCGGCATGCGGTGGTTGGGGTGGCTCATGTATTTCAATATGGCACCGCATTGCTGCGGCGCACAAAAACGATCATTCCATTGTTAAGGCAATGTCTGTTAAACGAAGCGGGCCACAAAAGCGTTGACACGGCTTTCAGGTAAATCGACCCAGACCCGGTGTCCGCTGCCTGGCGCGACCGCAACTGCCTGGCCGGCCGCGTTTTCCATGCGCTCGATCGTCCATGCATGGTTGCCGGCCGGATGCACGGATTCGAGGCGGTCGCCGATGGCAAACTTGTTCTTGACCTCGATTTCCATGAGTCCGCGCGTCGAATCGAAACGGACAGCATCGCCAACGTAGAGGCTGCGGTCGGATTCCGAGTGGCCTTTCAGGTAGTTCTGGTAGTCGGCGTCATGGTGGCGCTGGTAAAAACCATCGGTATAGCCGCGGTTGGCCAGGCCGTCCAGTTCGCGCAGCAACTGGGGATCGAGCGGTCGGCCGGCCACGGCATCGTCGATCGCCTGGCGGTAGGACTGGCAGGTGCGGGCGACGTAGTAGGGGCTTTTGGTGCGTCCCTCGATCTTCAGCGAATCGATGCCGATGTTGACCAGGCGCTGCACATGTTCGATGGCGCGCAGATCCTTGGAGTTCATGATGTAGGTGCCGTGCTCATCCTCCTCGATGGGCATCAGTTCGCCTGGCCGCTGTTTTTCCTCAAGCAAAATTTCCTGTTCTTGCAGCGGTTGACCGCAACCGGCTGGTGTGGCGCCGTCCGAAGTGCTGACCTTGTAATCCCAGCGGCAGGAATTGGTGCAGCTGCCCTGGTTCGGATCGCGATGGTTGAAATAGCCGGAAAGCAGGCAGCGGCCGGAATAGGCGATGCACAGCGCGCCATGCACGAAAACTTCGAGCTCGATGTCAGGGCATTGCTGGCGGATTTCGGCTACTTCTTCGAGCGACAACTCGCGGGAAAGAATGATGCGGTTGACGCCGATTTTCTGCCAAAAACGCACCGCCGCCCAATTCACCGTGTTGGCCTGCACCGAAAGGTGGATTACCTGATCGGGCCAGGCCTCGCGCACCATGTCGATGAGGCCGGGGTCGGACATGATCAGTGCATCCGGCTTGAGCGCGACCACCGGCGCCATGTCGGCGAGATAGGTGGTCAGCTTGGCGTTGTGGGGAAAGATGTTGCTGACCACGAAGAACTGCTTGCCGCGCGCGTGCGCTTCGTCGATGCCCTCCTGCAGTCGGGCCAGCGTACCGAATTCGTTGTTGCGCACGCGCAGGCTGTAGCGCGGCTGGCCGGCGTAGATCGCGTCGGCACCGAAGGCGAACGCGGTGCGCATCATGTGCAGCGAGCCGGCAGGGGCAAGGAGTTCTGGAGCTTTGACCATAGTAGAATGCAGCAAACCGAGCATTCTATTCCCCATGACCGAAGAAATACTGATCAATTTCACCCCGCAGGAGACACGCGTTGCCGTCATGCAACAGGGCGTCGTCCAGGAGTTGCACATCGAACGCACGGCCAGTCGCGGCCTGGTCGGCAACGTTTATCTCGGGCGCGTCTGCCGCATCCTGCCCGGCATGCAGTCGGCCTTCATCGATGTCGGGCTTGAGCGCACTGCCTTCCTGCACGTCGCGGACATTTGGCAGCCGCGCGAAACCGCGATTGACCGGCCGATCGAACGGGTGCTGGCGGAAGGGCAGAGCATCGTCGTCCAGGTCGTCAAGGACCCGATTGGCACCAAGGGTGCACGCTTGTTGACGCAGATTTCCATCGCCGGCCGCATGCTGGTCTACCTGCCGCAGGAAAAGCATATCGGCATTTCGCAGCGCATCGAGGCCGAGGCCGAACGCGAGGCACTGCGTGAAAAGATCACCCGCCTGGTACCGGACGACGAGCCGGGCGGCTTCATCGTCCGCACCATGGCCGAAAATGCCAGCGACGAGGAGTTCGCTACCGACATTGCCTATCTGCGCAAGATTTGCGCCGACATCCGTGACAAGGCACGCGTCTGCGCACCGCCGACCGTTCTCTATCAGGAGCTTTCCCTCGGCCAGCGCGTGTTGCGCGATTTCGTGAATCCGGAAATCAGTCGCATCATCATCGACTCGCGCGAGAACTTTCAGCGCCTGAGCGCTTTTGCCGAAGAGTTCACGCCTGCCGTGCGTCCGCTACTCGATCATTACATTGGTGAACGCCCGCTGTTCGACCTGCACGGCGTCGAGGACGAAATCCAGAAAGCGCTGGCGCGCCGCGTCGATCTCAAGTCGGGCGGCTACCTGATCATCGACCAGACCGAGGCGATGACGACGGTCAACGTCAACACCGGCGGCTTCGTCGGCGTACGTAATTTTGACGACACCATTTTCAAGACCAACCTCGAAGCCGCGGTGACCATCGCCCGCCAGCTGCGTTTGCGGAACCTTGGTGGCATCATCATTGTCGATTTCATCGACATGGAAAACGAGGAGCACAGGAGCGCAGTGCTTGAAGAATTCAACAAGGCCCTGGCGCGCGACCATACGCGCCTGACGGTCAACGGCTTCACCGCGCTCGGGCTGGTCGAGATGACGCGCAAGCGTACCCGCGAGTCGCTGGCGCACATCCTCTGCCATGCGTGTCCGACCTGCGGCGGGCGTGGCGAGGTCAAGACCGCGCGCACCGTAGCCTATGAAATCCTCCGCGAACTGCTGCGCGAAGCGCGCCAGTTCAAGGCGCGCGAATACCGCGTGCTGGCCGGACCTGCCGTGGTCGATCTTTTCCTGGACGAGGAATCGCAGGCGCTGGCCATGCTCTCCGACTTTATCGAAAAGCCCGTCTCGCTGCAGTCGGAACCGAGTTATTCGCCGGAGCAGTACGACATCGTTCTTATGTAGCCAACCAAGGAGAAAAACCATGAACCCCAATTCAGAATTCGATAGCCTCGTTCCGTCACGCGCTTTCGACCGCAGAAGTTTTCTGGTGACCAGTCTCGGCGCCGGTTTCGCCCTGGCCGTGCAGCCGGTGATGGCACAGACCGCAATCAAGACCGATGCGACCGGGCTGCTGGCCGGTGAAGTTAAGGTGCCGGTCAAGGATGGCGAGATGGCGGCCTATCGCGCAATGCCGGCCGGCGCCACCAAACCGCCCGTCATTCTCGTGGTCTCCGAGATTTTCGGGGTTCATGAATATATCAAGGACACCTGTCGCCGCCTGGCCAAGCTCGGCTATTGCGCCATCGCCCCGGAACTGTTCGCGCGTCAGGGCGACCCGCAGAAAATCGCCAATATCCAGGAAATCCTGACCACTATCACCAACAAGACGCCGGACGCCCAGGTTATGAGCGACCTCGATTCGACGGTTGTCTGGGCTGCAGCGGCCGGTGCTGATACCAACCGTCTGGGGATCACGGGCTTCTGCTGGGGCGGCCGCATCACCTGGCTTTACTGCGCACACAACCCGCAGGTCAAGGCGGGTGTTGCCTGGTACGGACGCCTGGTCGGTGATGTCACCGAGTTTACCCCGCGCCATCCGATCAACGTCGTGGGCGAGCTGAAGGCGCCGGTTCTCGGCCTCTATGGCGGGGTCGACACGGGAATTTCCCTCGAATCGATCGAGGCCATGGAAAAGGCCCTGAAAACCGGCAGCGCGGCAGCCCGCCTGTCGCAGATTCATATCTATGACAATGCGCCGCATGCCTTCCACGCAGACTATCGCCCGAGCTATCGCAAGGAAGATGCCGAGGATGGCTGGAAGCGCATGCAGGAGTGGTTCAAGAAGATGGGTGGCTAAGGCCGTTTCAGCGAAGCGTAGCTTCGTGCTACGCTTCGCCGCTCCTCAGGATTCCGCCAGAAAATGACTGTAACCGACCAGAAACCCGAATCGCCCGTCGACGCGCGCGCCTTGCTCAAGGATATTCAGGCGCGCCACGATGTATTCCGTAATTTCAGCCCGCTGGCGATCGGCATCGACAAGCAACTGCTGGTGCAGCAGCCCGATTTGAATCGCAAGGCACTACGCATGGCGCTGCGCAGTCATACCATGTTGACGCGTTACCTGAAAGAAATGGAAAAGGCGGAAGTTCGGCTGAACCTCGACGGTACGACTGCCGGCGAAGTGACCGCCGATGCGCGCACCCATTCTGCCGAACTGTTGCGCGAACGTTTCAAGAAGCAGGCCGAGCAGCGCAAGGCGGAGCAGGAAGCCGCAAAAGCTGAGCAGCGGCACCTGGAAAAACTCAACCAGCTCACCGAGAAATTCGGCCGCAAGGCGAATTGAAAGGCTGTTCCGGTTTTCCGGAAGTCGGGATCAGCTGCCTCCCGGCGCGAGCACTTCGAAGTTGCGTAAGCGAATCAAATCGCGCGCTCTGCATCGCGCGTTGATTGTGGCTAATCGGCCGGCAGTCGTTTAAGCCTCGGTTTTTCATTCAGCGACCACTTCCCTTATGCACCCTCCGCTTTCCAAGTCGCGCGAACAATTTCTGCTGCTCACCCTGGCCGGCATCCAGTTTGTCCACATCCTGGATTTCATGATCATGATGCCGCTCGGTCCGATCCTGCTGGAGGCGTTTGCCATCGGCACCCCCGAGTTCGGCTTGCTGGTGGCATCGTACAGTTTCAGTGCTGCCGTATCCGGGTTGCTCGGTGCCACGTTTATCGATCGATTCGAGCGCAAGCGCCTGCTGCTGATCGTGTTCGCGCTGTTTGGCCTGGCTACACTGGCCTGTGGCCTTTCACCCGGCTATACGACTTTGCTGGTGGCGCGCGGCCTGGCGGGCGCGTTCGGCGGTGTCATGGGGGCATTGGTGCAGACGATCGTCGGGGATGCCATTCCTTTTGCACGCCGCGCAAAAGCCAGCGGCATCATCGCCACGGCCTTTTCGGTCTCGACTGTTGCCGGCGTGCCGTTGTCGTTATGGCTGGCCAGCCATTTTCAATGGAGCGCCCCGTTCATCTTCATCGCGCTGCTCTCGTTGGTGTTCATTGTCGTTGGCTTCCTGATCCTGCCGGAACTGAAACATCACCTGAGCAAGGAAAAGCGCGCCCATCCCTTCTCGGCGATGTTCGAGGTTTTACGCGATACCAATCATCAGAAAGCCTTGGTCTATTCCTCGCTGATCATCTTTTCCGGATTCACCGTCATTCCATTCATCACCGTGTATGCGGTAGGCACGGTCGGGATTGCCACGCAGGATATTCCGATGGTTTATCTGTTCGGTGGCGCGGCAACACTTTTTACGGCGCGCCGGATCGGGCATTGGGCTGACCGCCGTGGCAAGGTCGAGGTTTATCGCATGATCGCGCTGGCCGCGCTGTTACCGCTCCTGGTTGTCACCCATATCGGCGCCGTTCCGCTGTGGGCCTGGGTCATCTGTACGACAGCATTTTTCGTTCTGGTTTCGGGACGCATGATTCCGGCGATGGCGATCATCACATCGGCCGCACAGCCCGGCCTGCGCGGCACCTTCATGTCGATCAACGGCACCGTACAATCGCTGACCATGGGCCTGGCAACGACGCTGGCCGGTTTCCTCATCACACAGAACGCTACCGGCCAGATCGTCGGCTACCGAGGGGTGGGTTACGTGGCCGTGACGGCCAACATCCTTGCGATCCTGTTCGTTTCGCGCATCGTCATGCACGACCGGCCGGTTGTTGTGGCGAAATAACCATAGGCCGGTGCCGCCACGAAAATCGCCGCGAGCGGAAGAAAAAATCGCGTGACCAAGTATTTATTGGCCATATTTATGCATGTCGCAGTCGACGTGCATAAAAAAACGGAATTTCTATACAGGTGCTTGTCGATAGCGCCCGGCTAGGCGATGCCGCGAACCGTGGTGAGTCGGTTGATTGCGGTGTGGCGATCCATGCCGCGCATCGTCTTTCGGTGGCGCTGGAATTCTGGTGGGGCGCGACAGATTCGAACTGTCAACCTACGGATTAAGAGTCCGGTTAATGTGGTATTTGGGGAACATATTGAAACGGTGTGAAACAGCTTGATGCATTGACTGTGAGAGGCCTAGCGGCTATCATTTAGTCCGTATCGTTTCAATACGTTCCAAATAAATGGTCCCCAACTGGTTCCCCAAGAAAGGATTTCATGGCCGCCATCCACACCCTGACCGATGCCCGTATCTCTGACGCAATCAACGCCTTCACCCGTGACCCAGTGGCCAAGGACAAATTGATTGGCGACGGGGGTGGTCTGTTCGTCCGGTTGCGCAAGAATTTAGCTGGCGGGGTCTCGGCTGTGTGGACATTCATCTACCGCCCTGTTGGTGCCGCTACGAAGCAGAAGCTGGTGCTGGGGAACTATTGCGACCATGCGACCGGCGCAGCACGAGCATGGGCCAGCGAGCAGAGGCGTCTGTTGGACGCTCATGTCAACCCGCAGACGGTGCGCAACAATATCCGCCTTGCCGCCAGCGAGACAAGAGACAAAACCCTTGGCGCCTTGGTGGTCGCCTACGTGGAACATTTGCGGTCGACCGGTAAGGCGTCGGCGGATGATGCCGAGAACCTGTTTAAGAATCACTTGGGCGATGCCATGCGTCGCCGACCTGCTGTCGACATCGACTATCGGGAATTTGTGGCCCTGATCAACGGCATGACTGACAGGAAGAGCAGGGCGATTCCTCGGACGCAGGCCAAGGTGCGGGCCTATTTGCGTGCTGCCTATTGCCTGTCGAATCGTGCCGACCAACAACCCGGGCTATCGGAAAATCTGAAGGGGTTCGGTATCACCGCCCTGAACAACCCTTTGCTCAATGTGCTCGCGGACCCGCGCGGCATTGCCAAGCGCGGACAGCGAGCACTGACAGCCGAAGAATTCCGCCTCTATATCACCCACGTCGAGAAGTTGGAGAACGAGCAGGTCAGGAACCTGCTGCTGCTTCAGGTGTTCAGCGGTGGGCAACGCCTCGCACAACTGATTGCCGGCCGGGTTGTCGGCGAACAGCTTCATATCATGGATCGGAAAGGCAAGCGGCTGGAGCCCCGTCTGCATTGCGTGCCGCTTATTGGCCGAGCTGTCGACCTAGCCAAGCACCATGCGCCGATTGCCAACCTCAAGGAGAACAAGGCGCTGCAGCTTCTGTGCTCAGGTGCTGTTCGGCGCATCTCCAAGCGCATGGGAATGGTTGAGAACCCGGACAACCCTGCCGCTCCCGGCACGCCGTTCAATCTCTCGGATGTTCGCCGAACCATCGAAACCTTGCTGGCCGGCGCGGGTGTTAGCAAAGACATTCGCGGCCAGTTGCAGAGCCACGGCTTGAGCGGTGTTCAGGATGCGCACTACGACCGGCACAGCTACTTGCCGGAGAAGCTGGCGGCAATTGAAACCCTGCAACGCATCATTGCCAACAAGCCAGCTGTTACCTTGAGAGTCGCCGCATGAGTGCTGATCGCAAGTTGATCGAGGCGCAGGTTGTGTTCGGGATGTTTCCGGAAGCGGCTCTAATTACCGACCGGCAGGATGCCGTTCTTCAGGATGCTGTCGCCGGTCGGGTTCATCGGATCAACCACGCCGCCGCGGTGAAGATGCCTCGCTCCAATCCGGCACGCGAGGCAATGGTAACGCTGGGGCAAGAGATTCGCGCCGGACACTCTCACCTGAGCATCTGGCAAGTTGCCGTGCGGCGGATTCTGGATAGCTACGATAACGATGGGGATTTGGTTAACGGGGTAAAGGTAGGGGCGATCAGCGATCAAGGGCGCCTGCAGACGAGTACATGCAAGGCTGATCTTGGCGGTATCTCCATCACCTTTGATTTCGATTCCGGGAAGTCCCGGAACGTCAGCGCATCAACTGCTTACAACTACTTGATGGAATAGCAAAGCTCTAGTCCCGACAATCCATTAGACCGGACTAGCGCCTATTCAAATTGCTCCACTGAAACAGCATGGAGCAATTTGAAATGCCCAGTCACCTTGACGCAATCAACATCATCAGCCGCTACTCGCTGAGCCGCACTGGCTTCTGGCGCCTGCGGCAACTCGTAAACTTCCCCCAACCTTTCACCGTCAGGGCATTGCCGCGCAAGCTGTTCTGGTCTGAAGCAGAGATCGCAGCTTGGTTCGCAAAGAATCAGATGCCAGCAGTTCAAGGGGAGCCGCTGGCACTCCGCGAAAGCCGGGGCCGCAAGACTCAACACCACCAATCACACGCACAAAAATAAAAACCCGAACAGCCGCCACTGTTCGGGTTCCGAGGTCTTTCTGTTGCACCAGCAGTGCGCAGATTGTATCACTGGTTTTCCGTACAGTATCCGGTTCGGGTTTCTCCCATGAAAGGGGAAACCGTAATGAGCAAACTTCCAACCCTGACCAAGAACGGGATCATCCCGTTGACGCCTGAGTTCCTCGCTGCAATCTTCGGCAAAGCGAGCCCGGAAGAGCGCCTGCACCTTTGCACTTTCCCGGGCAGCCCGGCCGATGGAAACTGGACAGGTCAGGCATGGCGCCCGGGCGATGCGTTGCCAGAACTCGAAGGCAAGAACGCTTACTTCAGCGTGGCATTGCTGAAGGCGGACGAACCGCGCCGCCTGAAAGATAACTTCTTGGCCAGTCCGCTGATCGTGCTTGACGACGCCGGTCCAGATGCACCGCCCCCTTCGTACAAGATCGAGACGAGCAGCGGCAACTTCCAGTGCGGCTACTTGCTGACCGAACCTGTGACCGATCGCAACACCTACGATCTGGTAATGAAGGCGTTGGGTCGCAAGGGGATGGTTCCGGCAGACACCAGCGGCAACAACTCCATTCGCTATGTCCGCCTGCCAGCCGGGATCAATGGCAAGGCAGACAACAACAACTTCGCAGTGCAGCTTGCCGCATGGCATCCTGAGCGCCGCTATTCACTGGAAGCATTTTGTGAAGCTCTGAGCATCGACCTTGAAGTCGAGCGCGAGCAAGTTGGGAATGATCGCCTTGATCGTGAGGAAATGAAGCGCCGCATCACCACTGGTGAAGATTTCCATGAACCGATCAACAGACTGGCGGCCAGCTATGCCGCCAGCGACCAAGCAGCCGAAGACACCTTCGCCATCCTTCAGGGATTGATGAAGCAGTGCGGCGAAGAAGTGCAGCAATCCGAGCGCTGGAATGATCGCTTCAACGACATCGGCCGGGCGGTGGCAAGCGCCTACAAGAAATTCGCACCAGCGCCGCTGTACGAAGCAGACGCGGGCGCAACTGACCTTTTGCTTTCCGGTTACCCGACCGAAGAGCAACGACCGTGCTATCGCCTGTTCAACGGGTTTATGCCCGCTGGTACGAAGATGCTGCGCCCTGGCGTGTGGCACTTCGGGGTCAAGATGGAAGGTCAAGGCAACAACCGCCAGCAGGTGCTGGTCGATACCCATGTCAGCGGCCCTCTGGCGATTGTTGCCGAGGCGCACGATGAACAGAATCGCGGCTTCGGTATGGTGCTCAAGTACCGCAATCGCCGCGGGCGCATCGCCGAAATGGCACTGCCCCGTCGTCTACTGGCCGGTGACGGCGCCAGCCTGACCAGCACGCTGTTCGATAGCGGCCTCGAAATCAATCTCGACGGCCAGCGTCATCTGCTGCGCTATCTCAACAGCCGCTTTCCCAAGCGCGTGATGCTCTGCGTCAGCCGCACCGGATGGCATGGTGACAGCTATATCCTTCCCGACCGTTGCATCGGTTCCGCTGGCGCCATCCTGCAGACCGAGAACCCGGTGCATAACACCTTCACGATCAGGGGCACGGTCGACCAGTGGTGTGATCGCATCGGCATTCCTGCCACGCGCAATCCGATCATGGTGCTGAGTATTTGTGCAGCCTTCGCTGGTCCCTTGCTCAAGCCGCTCAACATGGACGGTGGCGGCATTCACGTTTGCGGCCCGTCCAGTGTCGGCAAGAGCACGACACTTGAAACCGCGCGCTCTGTCTGGGGGCCAGACCAGTTCCGCCGCTCATGGAAGACGACGGCCAACGGCTTCGAGGGCATCGCTGAGCAACACAATGATTGCCTGCTGCCCTTGGATGAATTGTCCGAGGCCAACCCGGACGACGTGCCGTCTGTGGTCTACGCGCTCGGCAATGGGCGCGGCAAGACCCGCGCGCACCGCACTGGCGACGCCCGTGCTGCCCGTGAGTGGTGCATCTTCGTCCTGAGCAACGGCGAGAAGTCGGTGGAGACGATGATGCTGGAAGCCGGGGAGCGCATCAAGGCTGGCCAAGTGGTCCGCCTTCTCGACATTCCTTGTGAACGCCAGTTCGGCATCTTCGACGATCTGCACGGCCGCAAGGATGGCGCCGAGTTTTCCAACGAGTTGAAGCTAGCGGCCGATGAATGCTATGGCGCTACCGGCCAAGCCTTCCTTGAAAGAATGGTCGCAGATATTGCCGCCAAGCGCGATTTGCGCGCCGATTTCAAGACTGTGCGTGACCACTTCAAGTCGCTGTCCGGTGGCGAAGGGCAGCACATGCGCGTTGCTGATCGTTGCGCCCTGCTGGCATTCGCCGGTGAGTTGGCAACCACCTACGGGCTGACCGGTTGGCCGGAAGGTGAGGCGACCAAAGCGGCTGAAATCGCCTATCAACTCTGGGCAACGGATCGTACCAAGGGAACAGACGAAAAGCAGCGCTTGTGCCGTCAGCTGCTTGAGTTCATTGAGCGCCACGGTGACAGCCGTTTCTCTAAGCGCAGCGACAGCGAGAACGCAATGGTAATCCACAACCGCGCCGGCTGGTACGAAACCATAAACACCGCAACGGCTGGGTTCGGCGACGACGTTGAACAGTGGGTCAAGGATTCGGCACCAGAGCCGCACCGAATCTACTACTTCAACGGCGCCGGGTTCGATGAGGCAACCAAGGGTTTCGATCGCCAGCAGGCGTTCAAGATTCTGGTTGAAGTCGGCGCGTTGCCGCCCCCGATTACGGACGGCGGAAAGATGCGGCATGACCCAAAGATCAGGGTCGGCAGTCAGCGCCCCCGACTCTTCCCTATCGACCCGAGGGCGCTGGCGTGACCCACTCAAAATCCAAAGCTCCTGCCCACTCACTGTTTTTTGGTGGGGCCGGTGGGGCCAGTGGGGGCCAACCTGCAAAGACGCCCACCAATAGGGCGTTTGCAGGATTCATGGGGTGGCCCCATAGGAGGTTTTGCGGTGGGGCCGGTGGGACCACCCAGCCCCAGCCCCATTTGCCCGGCCCCACTGACCCCACGGCGTGGGGCCACCATTTGTCATAAGCGGGGCCGGGCAAATGGCGTAACCATGCTGGTTTCAAGCCGATAGTCCCACTGGCCCCACCGGCCCCACCAAACAAACATATCTGGAATGAGCTTTAGCTTTTCAACAACCTCGGACGCACCTCGATCGGCCACTTATCGAAATCTTGGTGAGGATCGACTCACTTGAAGTAATCAGGTGTGCGAGTGAATGGGTTGGCTTGGTAGCTACGATCCATTTCATCCATGCGTCGCTCGTGGTCCCTCTCCAAGCGCCGGTTGAACTCTTCGGTTTGCCGATCCATCCTGTCGAGACTACGTTGGTAGTCCTGTTCCCGTTCGAAGTCGCGCTGACGCTGGCTGTAGCGGCGCTCGCCATCTTGCTCGCGGCCGATCTGCCCGAGGGTCTTAAAAGGGTAGCAAGCCCACAGTCCTATGTTCGGCGTTTGCTCCGCCGCGCCAATTTGCATGTTCGAGTGCGCCAACCTTGAATATTCTGAACGATGGTCTATCCTTTAGCGCCTATGCCACTCAAACCAGACAACATCATTCAAATGCTGGACCGGTACGCCGCGCTTCAGCAACTGAATGCCCGATACGATCTGTACGCAGCCAGCGGTACGCCACATGACTTCGGCGAAAGTATCTGTGCGGAATTTGAGATGAAGGCGCTTGAGGCCGAGTTGCTTGAAGCCGGCATGTTCAAAACGACCACCGGCGAAGTGGTCGAATGGGCGCGGCGGAAGGTATGAATGACCTGACCCAAGCGCTGCGTGAAGCATTGGCGGCAACCGCCGAAACCGATCCGAGAGAACTGGATGCTGCCGGCCTTGTGGTGTGGCACCTCTGCACCGACCGAATCGAGCAGCTTATAGAGCGCCTGATCGCCAGACACGACGAAGCCGGGCCGGCGACGCGTGAGGTGCTTCAGCGCATTGCTCGCGGTGTCACAGCGCCCCGGCCTTCCCCATCTGAAGTAACGGCACCAATGCATCACGCGCCGCCTGCAAATGGCCCTGCGCAGCCGCCAGAGCGACGGTAACCAGATCGGCCCGACGTTGCCATTCCGGGTCGGGTTCAACACCAGCAGCGCGCGCGGCATCAAGCAGGTCGCGCAACTGCATTTGCTCATCCTCGGCGGCGTAATTGATCGCATTGCTAGCGGGCTGGATTTCGTAGAACATTTTCTTGAGATCGGCGAAGGTGTTGCTCTCCGGGTTGATCGGATGCTCTGGCATTTGGCCGGCGGACATCTCAAGGTAGTGCTTGAGAATTGCTGCTGAGCGGGCAGCCATGACCTGAGTCCGAATATCGGCGGCTGTCGGCTTGGTTTGATCTTGGGCGATAGCCAGTGCCGCACCGGCAGCTACGCCGGCCAGCCGAAGCCGGTCATGGAGGTGAGTCTTGGAGGCGATGGTCATTTGGCCGCCCTCCGTCTGCGCCACTGAGTTGTTCGAGAATCGCGTGCATAGCCGGCCAGTCGCAAGAGACGGCCATTCAGCGTGCGCTGTTGATCAGGGTTGCACTCCCCGACGCTCCGCACACCAAGTTGCTTCAGGATTTCGATGATCGGCTCTGGGCCGTAGATTGATGCCAGCGTGCCGGCCTTCTTCTGCAGCATCCTGTCCCGGTCATGCCAATCGGCGGACTTCCACGTCAGGCCTGCCCCCTTCTCTGCAGCATCGTCGATGCGCTGGAAGCTGCGCCGGCCGTGGGCGATGGCAAGCACCTGCTCAGCAGGAACGAACTTCGCTCCGGTAAGTCCGGCGCCGGGCATAAAGTGCGCTGTGAGGTAGCCACGCCTGATCAATCGACGCACCGTTTCCGGCCCGCAGCCCAGCATACGCGCCGCTTCCGCCACTTTGACTTGCTTCCGATCGCTAGGAATTTTCACAGTATTCACCGATTGAACAATTGAAACACTTCGATGATACCGCAATTACTGACTAATGGGTCAGTAGGTAATTGTCATTACTACTGCCTTGGGTGGTCAAGTATGCGTAGTTTGTTTTTGCCGGTGGCAAGTGCCTTCACTTGCTTAAACGGGATTCGCTTGGGAGTCTGCTGCCGGCGTTTGCAGGCAGCAGACTCCCCCGAACAGACATTCAGGAATTTCGCAGCAAGGTCAGCAAGCGGAAGCTGTCATACGTGATTCAGGAATGGGCGACAGCAGTTCGGCCAGAGCCGACCGTTGGGCTGCGACCAGTATCGGGCGGCAATGCGCCGGTCAGCGGCCGTTCAGCCGCCAAGGTGGGCCAATGACCGCTCACTACTTCGGGCTACAGCCGGATCCGACCCCTATGCGCACATCCCAACTATGCGCAGGTTGGAAGAGTAAAGGTTGGCTGATTCAGTTCTGACGCACCCTTGCGCCGGGTAGGCCGGCGTAAATCTGGACATAGTTTCTGCGATTCTGTGCAGTGGTTGCCCTACTTTAGGAGACCACCATGGGAAACACACGTTCATCCGAGCACGCCAGCATCGATTGGCTCGCCAAAGAGCCGTTCGCCTCGCACATCGATGCGTACATGCTGTACCTGGCAAACCGCGACTACGCAGCGAACACGTTCTCCAACTATCTCGGCGTTGTTAGCCACTTTGCACAATGGATACACAGTCGCCGACTACGCTTGCAAAGCATCGACGAAGCACTGGTAGCCAAATTTCTTGATAAGCATCTGCCGCGATGCCGCTGCTCCGGCCCGGTTCAGCGAGATTGTCGTACGCTGAGCGCCGCTCTGGGTCATCTCTTGGCTGTGTTGCGCGCTCGGGGCGCCATTGCTCCAGCAACGCTGAGTTCGACACCGGTGAGCGAGGAACTCCGCCGCTACGATACTTACATGGACCATGTGCGCGGTTTGGCACCCAAGACCCGGGAAGCGGCTTTGCGGATTGTGGGACGGCTGCTGGCCTCCCTCTTCGGCGACGCTGCCATCGACATCGCCGCGATCGCGCCTGACCAGGTTCGTGACTTCTTCGCGCAACAGGCCAAGCTTTACAGCAAACCGGCAAGCGCCGGCACGGTGATTGCGTCGCTACGCGGGTACTTCCGCTACCGCGGTTCCCTGGGCGATCCGGTGCATGGGTTGATCGGCGTGCTGTCC